>NZ_JBNNWQ010000004.1:0-686837 GCF_050281145.1 Paraburkholderia sp. NPDC080076
ACGCGATTGCGGTCGATCGGCGTGATCGTGGTGGTGACTTCAGCGGCGTAGTAGCCGCGCGTCAGATACTGACGCTTCAGTTCCTGCTCGGCCTTGTCGACCAGCGCCTTGTCGTAGTAACGGCCTTGCGACAAACCCACGGCGCGCAGCGCCTTGGTCAGGTTTTCCTTGTCGAACTCATGAATGCCGGCGAAGTCGATCGTGCCGATGGCCGGACGTTCCAGCACCTGCACGATGACGACGTTGCCTTCGGTCGCGATCTTGACGTCGTTGAAGAAGCCCGTGGCATACAGAGCGCGAATGGCTTCCGATGCCTTGTCGTCGCTGAAGGTGTCGCCTTGCTTGATGGGCAGATAGGCGAACACGGTACCAGGTTCGACGCGTTGCAATCCCTCGATCCGGATGTCTTGCACCACGAAGGGCGTCGTTGCGTGAGCAACCAGCCCATGCGCGGCGAATGCCGCGGCTATAACCGTCTTTGGAACAAAGCGATGAGGTTTAAACAACGTGCTTCCCCAGTGTGTATAGCTGCATCAGGTCGGGCGGTCGCCATCGTGAACGCCGCCGAACACTTTAAAAATGGATTAAACGAGCCAGATCGTTGAACAGCGCGATCGCCGACAATGCGACGATGCAGGCGAGACCCGCCCTCTGAAAAACGAGTTGCCAGCGATCGGAGACAACTTTACCGGTCACAGCTTCAACCAAATAATATAACAGATGACCCCCGTCCAATACCGGAATTGGTAACAGGTTCAGTACACCAAGGCTAATACTGACAAGGGCCAGGAACGACAGGAATGCAGAAGGACCTAGACGTGCGCTCTTTCCTGCGTAATCGGCGATCGTCACCGGACCGGAAAGATTTTTCAGCGACGCCTCGCCGACCACCATCCTGCCGAACATGCGCACCGAATACACCGCGAGATCCCACGTGCGGTGCGCACCCAACTGCAAGCTTTCAATCGGACCGTAATGCACATCGATCGACGGCACTTGCGTGGCCAGTTCCGCGCCGATGCGGCCGATCTGCTGACCTGTCGTTTCATCACGCTGTGCCTGCGGCACGATGCTCACGTCTTCGAGCTTGCCCGCCGCCTTGCCGCCACGCTCGACCTGCAGCGTCACCGCTTTGCCGGCGTGCGATTTTACATAAGCGATGAAGGCCGTGGCGTTGTCGGTCGGAATGCCGTCGACGGCACTCAGACGATCACCCGCAGCCAGCCCGGCCTTTTGCGCCGCGCTACCCGGCTGCACACCCGCGACCGTCAGCTTGCCACCGCCCGGCTCGAAACCGAGATGCGACATGAAGTCGTCGTCGACGTCTTTCTCGCCGAGGCCGCGCAGATCGAGCTGGAAATCCGACGTGCCGTGCGCGTCTTTCGCGCTCAGCACGACGCGCTTGTGATCGAATGCCGCACCCAGCAGCTTCCAGCGCAGGTCCGACCAGGAGCGCACGGGCTCGGACTCGCCGGCGTTCTCGGCACGCACGGCCACGATCGTTTCGCCGCCCTCGAAACCGGCAATGGCCGCGGGCGTATTCGGCGCGGGCGCGGCGACCACCGCCGCCGGCTCCGTCACGCCGGTGGCGAAGACGAGCGCGAACAGCACGATGGCCAGCAGGAAGTTCGCGACCGGACCGGCCGCGACAATCGCAAAACGGCGCCACACGGACTGCCGGTTGAACGCATGCGGCAATGCTTCAGCGGGGATCGGCTCGGTGCCGGTCTCGCGCTCGTCGAGCATCTTCACATAGCCGCCGAGCGGCAGCGCGGCAATGGTCCATTCGGTGCCCGTCTTCGGGCTCACCCATTGGAACAGCGGCTTGCCGAAGCCGATCGAAAAACGCAGCACCTTGACGCCGCACAGACGCGCCACGCTGTAATGCCCGTATTCGTGGACGACCACGAGTACGCCAATCGCGACCGCGAAGGCGAGCAGTTCGATCAGCAGGTTCATGTGCGCCTCACTGGACGGCGCGTTCCGTTCGACGAGCGCCGTCGGGCAGACGCGCGATGAATTCGGCAGCGGCGCGACGCGCGGCGGCATCCGCTTCGATCACGTCTTCGAGCGCGTGCGCGCTGCGGTTCGGCAACGCGTTGAGCACCGCGTCGACCACCTGGGCAATCGTCATGAAACCGATCTGGCGCGCGAGGAACGCTTCAACCGCGATTTCGTTCGCGGCGTTCAGGGCCGCGCTCGCGAGGCCTCCCTCAGCCAGTGCCTTCACTGCAAGGGCGAGACACGGAAAGCGCGTGTAATCCGGCTTCTCGAACGAGAGCGACGCGACCTGCAGCAGATCGAGTTGCGCCACGCCCGAATCGACGCGATCCGGAAACGCCAGCGCGTGCGCGATCGGCGTGCGCATGTCGGGATTGCCGAGTTGCGCGAGCACCGAGCCGTCCGCGTACGACACCATTGAGTGGATCACGCTCTGCGGGTGAATCAGCACCTCGATGCGCTCGCCCGGCAAACCGAACAGCCAGTGCGCCTCGATCACTTCGAGGCCCTTGTTCATCATGGTGGCCGAGTCGACCGAAATCTTGCGGCCCATGACCCAGTTCGGATGCTTACAGGCTTCTTCCGGCGTGACGTCGACGAGCGTGGCCGGTTCGCGCGTGCGGAACGGGCCGCCCGACGCGGTCAGAATGATCTTGGAGACGCCGCCGTGCAGCGCGGCTTCGCGCGGCAGGCATTGGAAAATCGCGTTGTGTTCGCTGTCGACCGGCAGCAGCACGGCGCCGTTGTCGCGCACCGCGTCCATGAAGATCGCGCCGGACATGACCAGCGCTTCCTTGTTGGCGAGCAGGATGCGTTTGCCGGCGCGCGCGGCGGCGAGACTCGGCGCAAGACCGGCCGCGCCGACGATTGCCGCGACCACCGTATCGCAGCCGTCGCTCTTCGACACGTCGACGAGCGCCTGCGGTCCGTACGTGACCTCGGTCTTGCAACCCGCTGCGCGCAGTTTCGCCGCGACGCTCGCGGCCGTGTCGGCGTCGCCGACCACCGCGACTTCGGGCTGAAAGCGCAGGCATTGCTCGACGAGCTTGTCGCCGTTGCGATGCGCGGAGAGCGCATAAACCGAAAAACGCTCGGGATGACGCGCGACGACGTCGAGCGTGCTGTCTCCAATCGAGCCCGTGGAACCGAGCAATGTCAGACGTTTTTGCATATCTCTTTCTCTAGCCGAGCAGCAGCATGGCAAGCGGCAGCACCGGCAACAAGGCATCGATGCGGTCGAGCACGCCGCCGTGCCCCGGCAACAGGCCGCTTGAATCCTTCACACCGGCCTGGCGTTTCATCATCGATTCGAACAGGTCGCCCACCACGCTGAATGCCACCAGCAGGGTCAGCGCGAGCAGCGTGCGCACGGCGCCCCAATGCGCCAGCAGCGCAGAATACAGGGTCGGCTCGAACGCATGCAAAAAGACCGCCGCCGCCGCGACGATCATCACCACCAGCCAGCCGCCGATCGCGCCCTCCCAGGTCTTGCCCGGACTGATGGCAGGCGCCAGCTTGTGTTTTCCGAACGCTTTTCCAGAGAAGTATGCGCCGATATCGGCCAGCCATACCAATAGCAGCAGCGACAGCACGAACGGCACGCCCTGCATGCGCGCGGCGACGAGAGCATGCCAGCACGCGACGAATACCACAATGCCGGCAAGAAACAGAAAGGGACGCCAGGCGCCCTGCGCGAGCGTGGGCTTGCGCAGCAGCACGAACGGACCGGCGATCACCCAGAAAATAGCAGCGGCCTGAAATAGCGGCCGCGCCTCTTCGATCCCGGCGCCGAGCCGCGTGCTGGCGACCAGCGCCACCGCGGCCACCAGCGCGTAAATGACCGGGCCCGCGCCGCCCAGCTTGAGCAGGCGCGCCCACTCCCATGCGGCGAACACGACGACAAAGGCGATCAACGCGCCGAATGCGCCCACCGGCGCGAACAACGTGACCGGCAGGAACACCGCCAGCAGGATGATCGCCGTGATGACACGGGTTTTTAGCATGGAAGCGAATCGACGTTTTGCGATTGCGGCTCGAGTTGAGCACTGGTGCGGCCGAAGCGGCGTTCGCGCTCCGCGTACGAAGCGATGGCATGGCCGAGCGCGTCGGCGTCGAAATCCGGCCAGAACGTGTCGGTGAAGTAGAACTCGGTGTAGGCGAGCTGCCACAGCAGGAAGTTGCTGACACGGCGCTCGCCGCCGGTGCGGATGAAGAGATCCGGCTCCGGCGCATAAGCCATGGACAGGTGCTCGGCGAACGATTCCTCGGTCACCTCGACCGCCTTGCCCGCCAGCGCCGACTGTTCGGCGAGCTTGCGGGTGGCCTGCATGATGTCCCAGCGGCCGCCGTAATTCGCGGCGATCGTGAGCGTGAGACGGGTATTGCGCGCGGTCTTGGTTTCCGCGCGCCTGATCAGGTCGCGGATGCGCGTATCGAAGCGGGACAGATCGCCCACCACGCGCAACCGGATGCCGTTCGCGTGCAGCTTGCCGATCTCGCGCTCCAGCGCGGTCACGAACAGGCGCATCAGGAACGACACTTCGTCGTTCGGACGACGCCAATTTTCCGAGCTGAAAGCGAACAGCGTCAGATATTCGACACCCTGACGGGCGCACGCCTCGACGGCCGCGCGCACTGCGTCGACGCCGCGCGTATGGCCCGCCACGCGCGGCAAGCGCCGCTGGGTGGCCCAACGGCCGTTGCCGTCCATGATGATCGCGATATGTCGCGGCACCGCGGCGACATCAGGCACGCGCACGGTTGAGCTGGTATAGGTCATGGCCGTCGGGACAGTGACTGCAAATAAAAGAAGTGGAAACCCTGAAAGTGCTGAGCCGGCCGGCCTCAGACCGTCATGATCTCGGCTTCCTTCGTCACGACGAGTTTGTCGATTTCGGCGACGAACTTGTCCGTCAGCTTCTGAACGTCGTCACCTGCACGACGCTCGTCGTCTTCCGAAATTTCCTTGTCTTTCACGAGCTTTTTCAGTTGCTCGTTGGCGTCACGGCGCAGGTTGCGCACTGCAACCTTGGCCGTTTCCGCTTCGCTCTTGACCACTTTGGTCAGTTCGCGGCGGCGTTCCTCGGTCAGCGCGGGCATCGGTACGCGGATCACGTCGCCTTGCGTGGCCGGGTTCAGACCCAGGTCCGACTCGCGGATCGCCTTTTCGACGACCTGCACCATCTTCTTTTCCCACGGCTGCACGCCGATCGTGCGTGCGTCGATCAGCGTCAGGTTCGCGACTTGCGAAATCGGCACCGGCGAACCGTAGTAGTCGCACTGGATGTGATCGAGCAGGCCCGTGTGCGCACGGCCCGTGCGGATCTTCGACAGGTCGTTCTTGAACGCGTCGATGGAGCGCTGCATCTTTTGTTCAGCGCCCTTCCTGATATCAGCCACAGACATTTTTAAACCTCCGAACCTTCAAAACGGTGCGAGCCGGCCAGCGCGCGCAAGATGCGGCGGCCCGGGCTCGCGCGAAAGCCCACGTTATGTGAACGAGAGTTTACACGTGGACGAGGGTACCCTCGTCCTCGCCTTGTACGATGCGCTTGAGCGCGCCCGGTTTGACGATCGAAAACACCCGGATCGGCAGTTTCTGGTCGCGGCACAGCGCGAACGCCGTGGCGTCCATTACCTGCAGATTGCGGCCGATCGCCTCGTCGAAGCTGATCGTGGTGTAACGCGTCGCGCTCGGGTCCTTCTTCGGGTCGGCGGAATACACGCCGTCCACCTTGGTGGCTTTCAGCACGACTTCCGCGCCGATTTCCGAGCCGCGCAACGCGGCGGCCGTGTCGGTCGTGAAGAACGGGTTGCCGGTGCCGGCCGCGAAAATCACGACTTTGCCTTCTTCGAGCTGGCGAATCGCGCGGGGCCGGATGTACGGCTCGACCACCTGGTCCATGCGCAGCGCCGATTGCACGCGCGCCTCGATGCCGGCGTGGCGCATGGCGTCCTGCAGGGCCAACGCGTTCATCATGGTGGCCAGCATGCCCATGTAGTCGGCCGTGGCGCGGTCCATACCCGCCGCGCCGCCCGCCACGCCGCGGAAAATATTGCCGCCGCCGATCACCACGGCCAACTGCGTTCCGAGACGGACCACTTCGGCCACGTCCGCCACCATTCGTTCGATGGTCGCGCGATTGATGCCAAAGGCATCGTCGCCCATCAGAGCTTCACCGGAGAGTTTGAGCAGGACGCGTTTATAGGCAGTGGGCATAGGGGTATCCAGATCGCGCAGAACAGGGCAACAACAAGGGACTAATGTAGGGGTGAAATGCTGATTCGGGCAAGCGTCGCCAAATTGACGAACCCTGGGGTTCGCCAGCGGCGGCTGCGCGGCGAGGGTCAACCCGCGCGCAGCCTTGCGGCGCTGCCGACCGCGGCAAAGTCTTGCTCCGCCGCGGGTCCAACGATATTGCAGTGAAGCTTGGGTGAGACTTATTGTTGCTTTGCAGCAGCGACTTGAGCGGCGACTTCAGCGGCGAAGTCGTCCTGCTTCTTCTCGATGCCTTCGCCGACCACGAACAGCGCGAACTTCTGCACGCTCGAGTTGCCCGCCTTCAGCATCTGCTCGATCGTCTGCTTGTCGTTCTTAACGAACGTCTGGTTCAGCAGCGATACTTCCTTCAGGTACTTCTGCACGCTGCCGTCGACCATCTTGGCGACGATTTCAGCCGGCTTGCCCGATTCGGCGGCCTTCTGTTCAGCAATGCTGCGTTCCTTGGCGATCAGATCCGCCGGCACGTCTTCCGACGACAGCGACACCGGCTTCATCGCGGCGATGTGCATCGCGACGTCCTTGCCGACCTGCTCGTCCGCGCCGGTGTACTCGACCAGCACGCCGATACGCGTGCCGTGCAGATACGCTGCCAGCTTGTTCGAGGTTTCGAAACGCACGAAACGGCGGATCGACAGGTTTTCACCGATCTTGCCGACCAGTGCCAAGCGCACTGCGTCGACGGTCGAGCCGTCCAGCGGCAGTGCCGCCAGCGCTGCGACGTCAGCCGGGTTTTGCGTGGCGACCAGCTCGGCGACCTGCTTCGAGAAAGCCAGGAAGTCGTCGTTCTTCGAGACGAAGTCGGTTTCGCAGTTCAGTTCGACCAGCGAACCCGCGTTGCCACCGATGAACGATGCGACCACGCCTTCAGCCGTCACGCGCGACGCTGCCTTGCTTGCCTTGTTGCCCAGCTTCACGCGCAGCAGCTCTTCAGCGCGCGCCATGTCGCCGTCGGCTTCCGTCAGCGCCTTCTTGCATTCCATCATCGGCGCGTCGGTCTTTGCGCGCAGTTCTGCAACCATGCTTGCGGTAATTGCCGCCATCATTTGCTCCTTGAGTTCCGTCTGTCACACGCCGCCCGGACTTCGATGCCGGCGGCAAGAATTCGTTTCAGCGTTGACCGTACTTTTTTACGGAGAACGCCTCGGGCACTGCTTCGGACACTGCCGGCAGCGCCCCGCCACAATATCGCGGCTTAAAAAAAGGGGGCCTGTAGAAAGCCCCCTTTTTTGCCGGACACGGGGCAGCTTTACGCTTCCGAGTTGACCTCGACGAACTCGTCGCCGTCGCCACCACGTGCAGCTTGCACCACTTCGTTGACCGCGTTCGCACGGCCTTCGACGATCGCGTCAGCCACGCCAGCCGTGTACAGAGCGACAGCCTTCGAAGCGTCGTCGTTACCCGGGATCACGTAGTCGATGCCTTCCGGCGAGTGGTTCGTGTCGACCACGGCGATGACCGGAATGCCGAGCTTGTTCGCTTCGGTCACGGCAATCTTGTGGTAGCCGACGTCGACCACGAAGATCGCGTCCGGAATGCCGCCCATGTCCTTCACGCCGCCGATCGACTTTTGCAGCTTGGCCATTTCGCGTTCGAACAGCAGCGCTTCCTTCTTGCTCATGCGTTCGGTTTCGCCTGCTTCCAGCGCTGCTTCCATGTCCTTCAGGCGCTTGATCGAGACCTTCAGCGTCTTGAAGTTGGTCAGCATGCCGCCGAGCCAGCGCGCGTTGACGAACGGCATTCCAGCGCGTTGTGCTTCTTCAGCGATCGTGTCGCGCGATTGACGCTTCGTGCCGACGAACAGGATCGTGCCGCGATTGGCTGCCAGTTGACGCGCGTACTTCAGCGCGTCGTTGTACATCGGCAGCGTCTTTTCGAGGTTGATGATGTGAATCTTGTTGCGATGACCGAAAATGAAGGGGGCCATCTTCGGGTTCCAGAAGCGCGTTTGGTGACCGAAGTGGACACCGGCTTCCAGCATTTGACGCATGGTAACTGCCATGAAAATCTCCGCGAGGGTTGGGTCTTAAGCCGGCTGCCGTATCGGCCGCGTCGCCATTAATCTCTCTGGCTGAACGCGGCGGACACCCTGGGTGCGCCGGCTTGCGAGTCTGCTGCCTTGTTGCTTCTGCTTTCGCTTCTGCATTCACCTCATAGCGCAGGCAACCGGCGTTATGAGAAGCCATTCTTGCCGCTTTTTTGTCCACATGGACGAATAAAGTAAGACAGAGATCGACTTAGCCAAAGATTATAGCACGCGACTATTGCGCGACTCAACCTGCCCGGTAGTCCTGCTCACGGCCGCCGGGTTGCACCCGCGCGAGCGCCGCCCGCCTCGAACGAGCCCGCCGGGGAGCCAGTGAAACGCGCCGGCCCCGTCGCAAAAGGCTGCGGCAGCCGGAATATGGTGCGATAATCCCGCAATAAATCGCATTTCAGGCCCGACTCATGGCTATTACGCTCAAAAACGAACACGATATCGCGCAGATGCGCGTCGCCTGCAAACTGGCAAGCGAAGTGCTCGACTACATCACCCCGTTCGTCACGGCCGGCGTCACGACCGGTGAACTCGACCGTCTGTGCCACGAATACATGCTGAAGGAACAGGGCACAGTCCCGGCGCCGCTGAATTATCAGCCGCCCGGCTACCCGCCCTATCCGAAAGCCACCTGCATTTCAGTCAACGACGTGATCTGCCACGGCATTCCCGGCGACAAAACGCTGAAGAACGGCGACGCGCTGAACATCGACGTCACCGTGATCAAGGAAGGCTATTTCGGCGACACCAGCCGTATGTTCATCGTCGGTGAAGGCTCGATCCTGGCCAGGCGCCTCGTCCAGACCACTTTCGAATGCATGTGGCTCGGCATCGACCAGGTGCGCCCGGGCGCGCATCTCGGCGACATCGGCTACGCGATCCAGAAACATGCGGAAGGCCAGGGCTACAGCGTGGTACGCGAATACTGCGGCCACGGCATCGGCACGGTATTCCACGAAGATCCGCAGATCCTGCACTACGGCCGCCCCGGCACCGGGCTCGAATTGCAGACCGGCATGATCTTCACGATCGAGCCGATGATCAACGCCGGCCGCCGCGACATTCGCACCATGCCGGACCAGTGGACCGTCAAGACCAAGGACCGCAGCCTGTCGGCGCAGTGGGAACATACCATCCTCGTCACCGAAACCGGCTACGACGTGCTGACCGTATCCGCCGGCACGCCCGCGCGTCCGCCGGTCGTCGCGGCCACGGCCTGACCGACTTCCGACCTCACCGCCTCCCTGCCAATGAGTAGTGTTCCAGCCGTCGCCCAATCCCCTGCCACGTCGCTCAAGGCGGAGTACAAAGTGGCCAAAGCCCAACTGCTGGAACGCTTCAAGACGGCCACCAACGTCGACGCGTTGATGGCGTCGTTGGCGCGCGCCACGGACGACTCCCTGCGCGCCGCCTGGAACACCTGCGAGTTGCCGCCCGAACTGGCGCTGGTAGCGGTAGGCGGCTACGGGCGCGGCGAACTGGCGCCGCATTCCGACATCGACATTCTGGTCCTGCTGCCCGACGCGCCTATCGAGCATCTCGAAGCGCGCATCGAACGCTTTATCAGCCTCGCCTGGGATTTGGGGCTGGAGCTCGGCAGCAGCGTGCGCAGCGTGTCGCAATGTCTCGAAGAAGCCGCCAACGACGTCACCGTGCGCACCTCGCTGCTCGAGGCACGGCGCATTACCGGCAGCGCCACGCTGTTCGACGACTTCGCGAAGCGTTACCGCGAAGCACTCGACCCGAAGGCCTTCTTCCAGGCCAAAGTGCTGGAAATGCGTCAGCGTCACGCCAAATTCCAGGACACGCCCTACTCGCTCGAACCCAATATCAAGGAAAGCCCGGGCGGCCTGCGCGACCTGCAACTGATCCTGTGGATCACCCAGGCGGCCGATTTCGGCAGCAGCTGGCGCGAACTCGAGGCGCGCGGCCTGATCACCGAGCGCGAGGCGCGCGAACTGCGCCGTAACGAGAGTTTCCTGAAAACGCTGCGCGCCCGGCTGCACGTGATCGCCGGCCGCCGTCAGGACATCATGGTGTTCGATCTGCAAACGGCGGTGGCCGAGAGCTTCGGCTATAAGCCGACCGCCACCAAGCGTGCGAGCGAACAGCTCATGCGCCGCTATTACTGGTCGGCCAAGGCTGTCACGCAGCTCGCCACCATCCTGATCCAGAACATCGAAGCGCAGCTCTTCCCCAGCACGAGCGGCATCACGCGCGTGCTGTCGGACCGCTTCGTCGAAAAGCAGGGCATGCTGGAAATCGCCAGCGACGACGTGTTCCAGCGCGAGCCGAACGCGATCCTCGAGGCCTTCCTGCTGTACGAGCAGACGCCCGGCGTGAAGGGCCTGTCGGCGCGCACGCTGCGCGCGATCTACAACGCCCGCGACGTGATGGACCAGCACTGGCGGCGCGACCCGGAAAACGGCCGCCTCTTCATGGACATCCTGAAGGAGCCGGCCGGCATCACCCACGCGCTGCGTTTGATGAACCAGACCAGCGTGCTGGGGCGCTATCTGCTGAACTTCCGGCGCATCGTCGGACAGATGCAGCACGATCTGTATCACGTCTACACCGTCGACCAGCACATCCTGATGGTGCTGCGCAATCTGCGCCGCTTCGCGGTGGCCGAACACGCGCACGAATATCCGTTTTGCAGCCAGTTGATCGCCAACTTCGACCGGCCGTGGGTGCTGTACGTGGCGGCGCTGTTTCACGATATCGCCAAAGGCCGCGGCGGCGACCATTCCACGCTCGGCATGGCCGACGCGCGGCGCTTCTGCCGCAATCACGGAATCACGGGCGAGGACGGCGAACTGGTGGTGTGGCTGGTCCAGCAACATCTGACCATGAGCCAGGTCGCGCAAAAGCAGGACACGAGCGACCCGGAAGTCATCAAGCGCTTTGCCGAACTGGTCGGCACCGAGCGCCGCCTCACGGCGCTCTATCTGCTGACCGTGGCCGACATTCGCGGCACCAGCCCGAAAGTCTGGAACACGTGGAAAGGCAAGCTGCTGGAAGACCTGTACCGCGCCACGCTCGCCGTGCTCGGCGGCGCGCGGCCGGATGCGCATTCGGAGCTGAAGTCGCGTCAGGAAGAAGCGCTTGCGCTGCTGCGCCTCGAAACCGTGCCGGAAGGCGCGCAAAAGGCGCTATGGGACAAGCTCGACATCGGCTATTTCCTGCGTCACGACGCGGCGGATATCGCGTGGCAAACGCGTGTCTTGTACCGCCACGTGGAAACGCCGACGCCGATCGTGCGGGCCCGTCCGTCGCCGATCGGCGAGGCGCTTCAGGTGCTGGTGTACGTGAAGGATCAGCCGGATCTGTTCGCCGGCATTTGCGCGTATTTCGACCGCAATGGCCTGTCGGTGCTCGATGCGCGGGTCAGCACGACCCGTCACGGGTACGCGCTCGATAATTTCATCGTCGCGCATACCGAAGAAGACGTGCATTATCGCGATATTGCCAATCTGGTCGAACAGGAACTGACCGCCCGCCTCACTGGTGACGGCACCCTGCTTCCGGGACCGTCGAAAGGCCGTTTGTCGCGGCTGTCGCGGACCTTCCCTGTTACCCCGCGCGTCGATCTTCGGGCCGACGAGCGCGGCCAATATTACATCCTGTCCGTGTCGGCGAACGACCGGCCAGGCCTTCTTTATTCGATCGCGCGCGTGCTGGCCGAGCATCGGGTCGGCGTCGCTTCGGCGCGGATCAATACGCTCGGCGAACGCGTCGAAGACGTGTTCCTGCTGGATGGACACGGTCTGTCGGACAACCGCCTGCAAATTCAGGTCGAGACCGAACTGCTGCGCGCGATCGCAGTGTGAGATTTCATGCGAGTCAAATTAACAGCCAAGCACCCGCGGCCGGCTTCGTCCGAACGCGCCCCTGTCCGTACCGGCAGCACGTCGGCGCGTAAGCCGACGCGCCCGGCGGGCCCCAGGCCGGCGACGCCGGGATCGAGCGGGGCGCGGGGTGAAGGCGCTGGCGCGGCGGGCGGCGGCAAGCGGCCGGCGGGCGCCGGCAAACCGGCTGGTTCTGGCGCACGTACTGCGCGTCCTGCAAGGGCTGAAGGATCGTTTTCGCGCGAGCGGGACGCTGGCGGCGCGCATCGCACGGCGTCGGATCGGCCGCCGCGTCGCGAGGGCGCGGGTGGTGCGCCGCGCCGCTTTGAGGGTGGCGGCGATCGTGCGCCGCGTCGGGATGACGGTGAGCGCGCGCCGCGTCGATTTGAAGGTGGTGGTGATCGTAGCGAACGCGCGCCGCGTAAGGCTGAGGGTGAACGGGGTCCGCGCAGGTTTGAAGGTAGTGGCGACCGCGCCCCGCGTCGGGACGCTGGAGAACGCGCACCGCGTCGATTTGAAGGTGGCGCGGATCGTAGCGAACGCGCGCCGCGCAGGGCCGACGGCGAGCGTAGCCAAGGCGCGCCGCGTCGTTTTGAGGGTGGTGCGGACCGTACGGGTAGCGCGCCACGCCGTTTTGAGGGCGCAGGCGATCGCGGTGAACGGGCTCCGCGCCGCTTCGAAGGTGGCGGTGAGCGCGGCGAACGGGCTCCTCGTCGGTTCGAGGGCGGTGGTGACCGCGCCGATCGCGCGCCACGCCGGTTTGAAGGTGCGGCCGATCGAGGTGAACGTGCGCCGCGTCGCTTTGAAGGCGGTGCCGACCGCGGTGACCGCGCGCCGCATCGTGAAGCCGGTAACCGAGCCGAAGGCGCGCCCCGCCGTTTCGAACGCAGCACGGATCGCAGCGAACGCGCTCCGCACGGCTTTGGTGATCGCGCCCCACGCCGCGACGACGGCGAACGCCGTCCGTTCAACGCTGCTCGTCCAGGCGCAGGCCGTCCGTCGGAAGGCGGTCCGCGTGGCGAGCGACCGGAGCGCCGTGAACGCGACGCATCCGACCGACCGCGCTTCGGCAGCGACCGTGGCGCTCCGCAAGAGCGCCGCGCCGGCGAGCGTGGGCCGCGCAGCGACAGCGCGCCGCGCCGTTTCGAAGGCGAGCGCGGTGCGTCCGAACGTGGCGAACGCAGCTTCGCGAAGCCCATCAAAACCGGCTACGGCGACCGCGACCGGGCAGACCGTCCGGCTCGCGCTCCGCGCGACGACCGCGGCGAACGCGCCCCGGCCAAACGCGAATTCGGCGACCGTCCGGCGCGCGGCGCTGAACGCACCGAGCGCACCGACCGTGGCGAACGCCCGGCCCGCAGCTTCGACAAGACGCTGCCGGCCGCCGGCCGTCGCTTCGGCGACGAGCGCCCCGCGCGCGCCGACAAACCGCGCGGCCCGGCCCGAGCCGAACGCGGCAGCGAAACCGATGCCGCTCCGCGCACGCCGCGTCGCGACTATGAAGACGCGCCAGGCACGCTTCGCCTGTCCAAGCTGATGTCCGAACTCGGCCTGTGCTCGCGCCGCGAAGCCGACGAGTGGATCGAAAAAGGCTGGGTGCTGGTGGACGGCGAGCGCATCGACACGCTCGGCACGAAGGTTCGTCCGGACCAGCGCATCGAAATCGACCCCGCCGCCGAAGCCGCGCAAGCGAGCCAGGTGACGGTGCTGATCCACAAGACGGTGGGTTTCGTCTCGGGTCAGGCGGAAGACGGCTATCAGCCGGCCATCACGCTGGTCACGCCGGAGAATCGCTGGGAAGGCGATCGCTCGGACATCCGCTTCTCCGTCTCGCATTTGCGCCAGCTTGCGCCGGCCGGCCGTCTGGATATCGATTCGACGGGCTTGCTGGTGCTGACGCAGGACGGCCGCATCGCCAAGCAACTGATCGGCGGTCATTCCGAGATCGACAAGGAGTATCTGGTGCGCGTGGCGTTCGGCGAGCACACCACGGACGTCGAAAGCCACTTCCCGCCGGAAAGCCTGGCGCTGCTGCGCCACGGCCTGTCGCTCGACGACGTGCCGCTGAAGCCCGCCCAAGTGAGCTGGCAGAACGGCGAGCAGTTGCGTTTCGTGCTGCGCGAAGGCAAGAAACGGCAGATTCGCCGCATGTGCGAACTGGTCGGCCTCGAAGTGATCGGCCTGAAGCGCGTACGCATGGGCAGTGTGATGCTGGGCGCGCTGCCGCCGGGCCAATGGCGCTATCTGGCGCCGGACGAGTCGTTCTGAAGCCGGGCGTCTGAAGACGCTCCGGCGCTTGCAACAAAAAACCCACGCTTTCGCGTGGGTTTTTTATCCCTACATCAAGCCAAAGCAGCGCAAGCCGCCTCAATCGTCGCTATTCGGATCCATATCCGGAAACAGCACTTCGGTGAAGCCGAACTTCGCGAAATCGTTGATCCGCATCGGATACAGCTTGCCGATCAGGTGATCGCACTCATGCTGCACGACGCGCGCGTGAAAGCCCTCTGCGACGCGGTCGATCGGCTTGCCGTATTGATCGAAGCCGTGATACTTGATCATCGAAAACCGGCTCACCGCGCCGCGCAGACCCGGCACCGAGAGGCACCCCTCCCAGCCCTCTTCCATGTCCAGCGAAACCGGCGTGATGGTCGGGTTGATCAGCACCGTTTCCGGCACCGGCGGCGCGTCCGGATAGCGCTCGTTGTGCCCGAAGCCGAAGATCACCACCTGCAGATTGACGCCGATCTGCGGCGCGGCGAGGCCCGCGCCATTGGCGTCGTGCATGGTCTCGAACATGTCTTTGACGAGTTCATGCAACTCGGGCGTGTCGAAGTGATCGACCGGATCGGCAATGCGCAAAAGGCGCGGATCGCCCATCTTGAGAATTTCGCGGATCATAACTGCCCCTCCAGGAGCTTACGCATACCATCTTCGTCGAGTACGGGGACGCCAAGTTCCTCAGCCTTCGCCAACTTGCTGCCCGCGTCGGCTCCCGCCACCACATAGTCGGTTTTCTTCGATACGGAGCCGGCAACTTTCGCGCCGGCCGCTTCCAGCATTTCCTTCGCCTCTTCGCGGGCGAGGCTCGGCAAGGTGCCGGTCAGCACGACCGTCTTGCCGGCCAGCGCGCCTTGCGGCGCCTTGGGCGCGGGCGGCCCTTCCGGCCACGTGACCTTGCCCGGCGCGCGCAACTGCTCGATCACCGTGCGGTTGTGTTCCTCGGCGAAGAACTGATGAATCGACTCGGCGACCACCGGCCCCACGTCGTTGACCTCCAGCAAGGCTTCGACCGAGGCGTCCATGATCGGATCCAGCGAGCCGAAGTGCTTCGCCAGATCCTTCGCCGTCGATTCGCCCACATGCCGGATGCCGAGCGCGTAGATGAAGCGCGCCAACGTGGTGTGCTTGCCCTTCTCGAGCGAGTCGAGCAGATTCTGCGCGGACTTTTCGGCAAAGCGATCGAGTTCGGCGAGCGTCGCAAAACCGAGGTTGAACAGATCGGCAGGCGTGCGCACCAGATTCTGCTCGACCAGTTGGTCGATGATCTTTTCGCCGAGACCATCGATGTCCAGCGCGCGCCGCTGTGCGAAATGCCATAGTGCCTGTTTGCGCTGCGCGGGACAGAACAGCCCACCGGTACAACGCGCGATCGCCTCGTCCGGCAGCCGTTCGATATTCGAGCCGCACACGGGACATTGCGTCGGCATCACGAATTCGCGGGCGTCGGAAGGACGACGGTCGAGCAGCGCGCTCACCACTTCGGGAATCACGTCGCCGGCGCGCCGCACGATCACCGTGTCGCCGATGCGGATATCCTTGCGGCGCACTTCGTCTTCGTTGTGCAGCGTGGCGTTCGTGACCGTCGCGCCGCCGACGAACACCGGCTCCAGCCGCGCCACCGGCGTAATCGCGCCGGTCCGGCCGACCTGCACGTCGATCGCGACGAGCTTGGTCAACGCTTCCTGCGCGGGGAATTTATGCGCCAGCGCAAAGCGCGGCGCGCGCGACACGAAGCCGAGCGCGTCCTGCTCATCGCGCCGGTTGACCTTGTAGACCACGCCGTCGATGTCGTACGGCAGGTTCTCGCGCTTTTCGCCAACGCTGTGAAAAAAGCCCAGCAAACCCTGCGCGCCCTGCACCACCGCCCGTTCGCCGTTCACCGGCAAGCCGAGTTCCTTGTACCAGTCGAGCAGTTCGCTGTGCGTGGCCGGCATCTCCATGCCTTCGAGCACGCCGATTCCGTAAGCGAAAAACGACAGCGGCCGGTGCGCGGTGATCTTCGAATCGAGCTGCCGCAAACTGCCCGCCGCGGCGTTGCGCGGATTGGCGAATTCGCGCTGTTCCGCGGCCCGCTGGCGTTCGTTCAGACGCTCGAAATCGCGCTTGAACATCAGCACTTCGCCGCGCACGTCGAGCACGTGCGGCACGCGTTTGCCCTTGAGCTTGAGTGGAATGGAGCGGATCGTGCGGACGTTTTCGGTGACGTTCTCGCCGGTCGTGCCATCGCCGCGCGTGGAGGCTTGCACGAACGCGCCGTCGACGTAACGCAGCGAGATGGCGAGGCCATCGAATTTCAGCTCGGCCGCGTAGTCGACCGGCACCGGCGGCTCGCTTGCGTTCTTGCCGAGCGCGTCGCCGACGCGCTTGTCGAACGCGACGATGTCTTCATCGGCGAAACCGTTGTTCAGCGACAGCATGGGCTGGTCGTGCACGACCGGCTCGAAGCCGCTCGCCGCCTCGCCGCCCACGCGCTGGGTGGGCGAATCCGGCACGATCAGGTCCGGATGCTCCGTCTCGATACTCTCCAACTCTTTGAACAGCTTGTCGTATTCCGCGTCAGGCAGGTCCGGCTGGTCGAGCACGTAGTACGCGTAGTTAGCGCGTTCGAGTTCCGCGCGCAGCCACGCGGCACGCTCTGCCGGGGCGTTGGTTGCGGGATGTGAGGCGGAGGTTCGGGCCATGCTGTCGGAAGGTTCGTCAGTGAAGTTCAGACATTGGATTATCGCAGGAAGCGTGCCCCTTTACATCGGCCGAATGGCCAGTTTCGACGCGTCGCGCGTCCGGTCGAAAGATGTACGTGAAGGCGCGGCCTGAAACGACAACGGCCGCACATCGTGCGGCCGTCGGAGACACCGGTAAAACGTAAAAAATTTACTGGCTGAACAAACGCCGCGTGGCCGGCGAGCCGGCCGGAATGCCCGCCTGTTCGAGCTTCGCGTAGAGCGTCATCAACTGCTTTTCGATGGCGAGCAAGGCGGTTTCCGGCAGCGGACGGCGGCCGTCGTCGACCACCCGGCCGCCGATGCGCTCGGCCAACGATTTCGCGTAGTCGCACATCAGGCGGAACGGCAGGATGTCTTCATCGGCCACCGGCACGTCGAGCACCAGCGTGATCATCTGACCGCCCTTGTAGGTCAGGTCGTCGCGCAGGAAGTTGGTGTCGCCGAACTGCAGCATGAACACCGGGCTCTGCTTCGCGTCGAGCTTGACGAAACGCGTGCCGTCACGCGACAGCAGCAGGCCGTCTTGCGATGCGACCGCCTGCACGTAGTTGGCGGACCACGGCGCGCCGTCGGAGAGCACGTTGATCGACAACTGCGCGTCGCACTGTGCGGCGAAACCGTCGAGCTCGCGCGCCATGGCCACCGTTTCGAGCATGTCGGGGAATTCCGGCGATGCATCCAGCGCGTCGGCAAACTGCTGCACGCCGGTGACGAACTCGGAAAACTCCAGCTCGTTAAGGGCGCCGCTGCGATTGGCCAGTTGCGCGGCCGCGCGCAGCTCTTCATAGCGCGCGCCGTTTTGCAGCAGCTCCCACGCGCCGCCTTCGAGCTTGCCCTCGATATGCACCGGCTTGCTGCCCGCGCGGCGCAGGCGCTGCGCGAGCGGGATCACCTTGTCGCCCGCGACCGGCCCGTTCAAACGGATCGGCACGATACAGTCGATACGGCGATCGACGATAGCCGGCGGCGCCGACGAGATAGTCGTGGCAGCGGGCAGAATCGGTTCGACCGGCTCGCCGGCCTGGCGGGCGGCTTGCGCCGCCTTACCGGCCCCGGCGGTCTCGCCACTTTCGGCTTCAGCCACGCCCTCGGCTTCCGGATAGCCGTTCGGCGTGGTCGTCTCGGCCTGGATATCGGCCGGCGTGTCGAGCGGCGCCGTTCCAGCCGCCTGGCCGCCGAACGTCGGTTCGACGCGCGCCGCCGCGGTTTGCTCCGCCGCTTCGGCGCCCACCACCGGTTCGCGGCGCGTGGTCGGCCGGGCCGGTTCGATGAACGGGCTCTGCTCCTCCTGATCGTCCCGCGCGAGGTTTTCGGCGGTATCGGCCGGCATCGGCCGCGGCATCTTGCGGCGCACCTTCGCGCTCTGCCACGCGTTGTACACGACCACGCCCCCGACCACCACGGCACCCGCGCCGATCAAACCGAGTGTCAACTCGTCCATGCATGCTCCATCAGCAATTCTTTTATCTGCGCGGCTCTGCGCCCGCTCCACGTGTCGCGCGGCCACCGGCCGCTGCGCTGAACGCGGACACCCGCGAAGGCTTGGTTTAAACGATATTCTGGGCGAAACCGGCAGCCGTTTCCATGTCGACAGCAACAATCCGCGACACGCCCTGCTCCTGCATGGTCACGCCGATCAACTGCTGCGCCATTTCCATCGCGATCTTGTTGTGCGAGATGAACAGGAACTGGGTTTTGTCCGACATCGCCCGCACGAGATTCGCGAAACGTTCCGTGTTGGCGTCGTCGAGCGGCGCGTCCACTTCGTCCAGCAGGCAGAACGGCGCGGGATTCAACTGGAACATCGCGAACACCAGCGCGGTCGCGGTCAGCGCTTTTTCGCCGCCCGACAGCAGGTGAATCGTCGAATTCTTCTTGCCCGGCGGCTGCGCCATCACCTGCACGCCGGCGTCGAGAATTTCGTCGCCGGTCATGATCAGCTTCGCTTGCCCGCCGCCGAACAGGCGCGGGAACAGTTCGCCGAAATGCTGGTTCACCTGGTCGAAGGTGCCTTGCAGGAGCGTGCGCGTTTCGGCGTCGATCTTGCGGATCGCGTCTTCGAGCGTTTCGATTGCGCTGTTCAGGTCGGTCGATTGCGCATCGAGGAACGACTTGCGCTCGGTCGCCGCCTTCAGCTCGTCGAGCGCGGCCATGTTGACCGGACCGAGCGCCGTGATGGCGTTGTTGATGCGCGTGACTTCGCCCTGCAGGTACGACGGCTTCATGTCCGGCGTGAGCTTGGCCTGCAACTCGGCCTCGTCGACACCGGCCGCGGCCAGTTGCTCGATGAACTGCTCGCCGTTCAAACGCGCCGCCTGTTCCTTCAACTGCAATTCGTTGATGCGGTCGCGCAAAGGTTGCAGCGCGCGTTCGGCCATGAGGCGCGTCTCGTCGGCGGCACGCAGCTTGGCGGTCAAATCGTCCAGTTCGAGGCGCGCGGCGTGCAGCGCTTGTTCCTTGACGGCGCGAATATCCAGCGCGTCTTGCAGGCCGGTGTGCGCGGTCTGCTCGTTAATGGTTTCCAGCTCGGCGCGCGCATCTTCCAGCGACGCCGCGACACGCTCGCTCTGTTCGTGCGCGACCTGAATGCTGCGCTTCAGTTCGTCGATGCGGTTCGCCATGTTGCGCGCGGCAAAGCGCGCGTCGGTCGCGGCGCGGTCGAGATCGCGCGCCTGGCCGCGAGCAGCGGTGAGTTGTTCGTCGAGTGCTTCGAACGCCAGTTGATGATCTTCGAAACGCGCCTGCAATTCGGCGAGCTCACCATCATGACGCTCGAAGTTCGCTTCCGACTCCGCCCGCATGGCACGCTGCTCTTCGATCTGCGCGGTGATCTCTTCGAGTTCCTCGCGAATCTGCGTGCTGCGCTGGGTGTAACGCTCATGCGCCTGGGTGAGCTTGAGCACGTCCATTTGCAAGGCATGCACGCGCTGCGTGGCGCGCTCCGCCTGCTGACGCACATCGGTCAGCGCATGGGCGGCTTGCGTGTGAGCGGCTTCGGCGCGGATCGCGGCGGCCTTCGCTTCGTCGGCGAGCAAGGCTTGCGCACGAACCTGACGCGCCAGATTTTCGATTTCCTGCTGACGGGCCAGCATGCCGGCCTGCTCGGAGTCGGCGGCATACAGTTGCACGCCGACGCGCGTCACCACATGCCCTGCCTTGACGACGAACGAGCCACCTTCCGGCAATTGCGAGCGCATGGCGAGCGCCTGCTGCAAATCGTCGGCGACGAACGAGAGGCCGAGCCAGTCGTTCAGAACCGCGCGGATGCCCGCGTCGTCGATTCGCACCAGCGACAGCAGCGGCCGCAATGCAGGCGGCGTCATAGCCGGCTGGCCGGCTACCGGCGGCGCATAAAAGGCGAGCTTGGCGGGCGGCGCATCGGTCGCGAACGCCTTGACCCAGTCGAGGTTCGACACTTCCAGCGCGGCGAGCCGTTCGCGCAGCACGGCCTCGAGCGCGGCTTCCCAACCGGCTTCGACATGCAGCTTCTTCCACAGACGCGGCAGGCCGCCCAATTCGTGCTTCTCGAGCCACGGCTGGATCTTGCCTTCGGTCTGGACGTTTTCCTGCAACTGCTTGAGCGCGGCAAGGCGCGCGTCGAGCTGGTGAATCTGGGCGCTTTCCGTTTGCACGCGCTCCTGCGCGGCGCGGCGTTCGCCGTCGAGCCGCGGCAGCGTTTCCTGCGCGTCGGCCAAACGCGTTTGCGCGTCGTGCAGGATTTCCTCGTGCTCGGCGAGTTGCATGCGCAGGTCTTCGAGCTGCGCTTCGTCGGGGGCGTCGAGACCGCCCGCTTCCGACTTCAAGCGCTCGTGACGCGCCTGCAGTTGCTGTAATTGCTGATCGGCATTGCGCTGATGCGCGGCTTCGAGCTTGAGCGCCTGTTCGGTCTGCGCGATCCCGCCGCGCTCGGCGTTCAACTCCGTTTGCGCATCGCGCCAGCGCGCTTCGAGCGCGGGCATCGCGTCGTGCCTGGCGGCGGCTTCGTCTTCGGCGAGCGCGGCTTTTTCCTCGGCGACGGCCAGTTGTTCCCCGGCGTCCGCGAGATCGTCTTGCGCTTTTTGCGCCTGCGACTGCCATTGCTCACGCTGCGCGTTCAGCGCGGCGATCTGCGCCTGCGCGCGATTGCGCGATTCGACGATGAACTTGATCTCGGCTTCGAGCCGGCTGACTTCCGAATTCGCCTCGTAGAGCGCGCCTTGCGCGCCCTGCATCGCGTCGCTGGCGGAGTAATGCGCGACGCGCAGCGTTTCAAGTTGCGCTTCGACTTCGCGCAGCTTCGCGGTGTGCGCTTCGAGGTCGATCTGGGCCTGCTCGATCGCGCGTTGCTGGCGTTCCTGCTCGCCGCCGGCTTCGTTCTTGCGCAACAGCCACAGAAGACGCTGCTTCTCTTCGCCGTCGGCCTGCAGTTCTTTGTAGCGCGTGGCGACCACGGCCTGCGCTTCCAGCTTCTCGAGGTTCGCGCCCAGTTCGCGGACGATATCCTCGACCCGCGTCAGATTTTCGCGCGTGTCGTGCAGACGGTTCTCGGTTTCGCGGCGGCGTTCCTTGTACTTCGACACGCCCGCGGCTTCTTCGAGGAACACGCGCAACTCTTCCGGCTTCGCCTCGATTAGGCGCGCGATCATGCCCTGCCCGATGATCGCGTAAGCACGCGGCCCGAGGCCGGTGCCGAGGAAGATGTCCTGAATGTCGCGGCGGCGCGCCGGCAGATTGTTGATGTAGTAGCTCGAGGTGCCGTCGCGCGTGAGCACGCGCTTCACGGCGATTTCGGCATACTGCCCCCACTGCCCGGCGGCACGGCCGTCGGCGTTGTCGAACACCAGTTCGACGCTGGCGCGGCTACCGGGCTTCCGCGCGGTCGAGCCATTGAAGATCACGTCCTGCATCGACTCGCCGCGCAGCTCTGAGGCGCGCGATTCGCCGAGCACCCAGCGCACGGCGTCGATGATGTTGGACTTGCCGCACCCATTCGGTCCGACCACGCCGACTAGCTGGCCCGGGACCTGGAAATGCGTAGGATCGACGAATGACTTGAAGCCAGCGAGTTTGATCGAGGTCAGACGCACGGCGATTTCGCTGTTTGAAAAGGGAAAAAAATAAGTGGCTCGTGAAGGCCGCGCCAGCCGTTCGCCAACAGAGCGATACGGCCCGCGAACCCTCGGGCCTCGGATGCCGGCTTCACGCGGTGAGGCATGCGCCGGCTAATGAGGGGCAATCATACCATCGCGCGTGAGCGGTTTTTGCCGTCCTTACGGTCGTCGAGCCCCGCATCGCGTCCGTCAGCGAGACTCTCCTCCTGAATGGCCGGATCGGGCGGCATGGCCTTGGTCCGATGCACCCAACTCGACAGCGCCGAAGCCAGCACGATGCACACGCCGCCCGCCCATTCGCGCGGGCCGGGCGTCTCGCCGGCGAAGAGCCACGCGGACAGCGCCGTGACCACGATCTCGAACAGCATGATGATCGACGCCCGGTTGGCCGGCACGCGCGCGAGGCCGTACTGCACCAGCATATTGTTCGACGCCAGCAGAAAGCCGAGACCGAGCACCAGCCAGGCGGCCGTACCGAGATGCGCGCCGGTGGGCGGCGTGGGCATCGCCTCGAACAGCGAGGCACAGGCACTGAACAGCGCCGCGCCGCCAAAGATCGTCGCGGTGCGCATTTCCGGCTTCATGTCCGGCAACACGCGGCTCGTCTTGAGAATCAGCACGTTGCTCATGGCGAAGCCCATGCCGCCCGCGAGGCCTGCCCATTCAGCGAGATTGCCGGGCACGGGAATGCCCAGCTGCGGCGACCACAGCATGGTCATCGCGCCGGCCAGCGACAACGCTGCCAGGCCCGCGCCCGCCCACGTCAACCGTTCGTGCAGGATGAAGTGCGCGAACAGCGCGGTCCACGCGGGAGTGAGATAGAACAGCAGCAGCACGCGCATCACCTGCCCGTGAATCGAGCCCCACACGAAGCCGAGGTTGGTGATGCCCGCCGCCAGCGCGAGAGCCGGCAGCAGCCAGTGCCAGCGCACGGTCTTGAGCGCGCGATAGCGCACCAGCAGCACGAACAGGCAGCCGGCGCCGCTCGTCAGCGCGCTGGCTGCGGTGCCCGTCACACCGAGCGCCGCCAGCATGCGCAATGGATACCAGATCACGCCCCACACCGACGCGCCCAGCATGATCGCGAGCGTCGGCCAACCGTTGCGAAGCCAGTTGGTCATGGTGCAGGGCTCCTTGCGGAGGTTTTTGGGGCGTTTCTGTCGTGGACCGCGGTGCTCTTTGCGCAGGCGCTGGTGGCGTTCAGGCCGACGAGCGCGACTTTCCTTGCATAGGCGCCAGTGGTGTGCCGGCCGCGCACTGCCGCTCTACTCGCAAAGGCGCTGCGGGCGTTCCGACCGAGGACCGCGGCGCTCCTGCGCCTGTTGTGTCCGGTTGTCTCCAAGACTGCTGCGTACATTGCTGCTCCTGCTTCTTTTTTTGCGCGAACCGTCGGCGGTTCGCGTCGTTCCCGCTGCAGCGCATTGCCTGCGCCGCCTGGCGGGTTGCGCCGTTGCTCAACGACGCGATGTCTTTTACCTGTTCGACTGCTTAACTGTTCCACTTACCTTTACGGCGCGGCCGTGAATCGCCTGTGCGCGCCGCCGGCGCCAGTTCTGCCCGTGAGCGGCTGCGTCACGCTACGTCCGCCACGCCATGCGCACCACGCTATAATCATCCGCTTGCCGCTCTGCCGTGTGTTTCGCGCACCTTGTGCGCTTGACCGCCGGCGCGCGTGCCCCGCTTCTTCCGCATCCGTCTGTGCCCCTCTTCGATCAGGCTCGATCCGCCCAGTGAATCCGCTACTCGACTCCCTTCAGCCCTACCCGTTCGAAAAGCTGCGCGCGCTTTTCGCGGAGCTCACGCCGACCGCCGGCCTCGCGCATATCAGCTTCGGCATCGGCGAGCCGAAACACCCCACGCCCGCGCTGATCCGCGACGCGGTGGTGGCCTCGCTCGGCGGTTTGTCTTCATATCCGGCCACGATCGGGTCGCCGGCGCTGCGCGAGTCGATCGCAAAGTGGGTCACGCGGCGCTACAACCTGCCGCCGGTCGATCCGGCCACCCAGGTGCTGCCGGTGTCGGGTTCGCGCGAGGCGCTGTTCGCGCTCGCCCAGACCGTGCTCGACCCGAAAAAGAACGCTGACGGCGAGCCTGCGATCGTACTCTGTCCGAACCCGTTCTACCAAATCTACGAAGGCGCGGCGATTCTGGCCGGCGCGCAGCCGTACTTCGTGAATAGCGATCCGGCACGCAACTTCGCCTGCGACTACTCGGCGGTGCCGGCCGACATCTGGGCGCGCACGCAGCTGCTGTATGTGTGCTCGCCCGGCAATCCGACCGGCGCGGTGCTCACGCTCGACGACTGGCGCGAACTGTTCGCGCTGTCGGACCGCTACGGCTTCGTGATCGCCTCGGACGAGTGCTACTCCGAAATCTATTTCGACGAAGCCAACCCGCCGCTCGGCGGCCTGGAAGCGGCCCACCGGCTCGGCCGCGGTTTCGAGCGGCTCGTCATGCTGTCGAGCCTGTCCAAACGCTCGAACGTGCCAGGCATGCGCTCGGGCTTCGTCGCGGGTGATGCGGCGATCCTCAAGGACTTCCTGCTATACCGGACATACCACGGCGCGGCCTTGTCGACGGTGTTCCAGAGTGCCAGCATCGTGGCCTGGAATGACGAGACGCACGTGCGCGAGAACCGCGCAAAGTACGTGCAGAAGTTTTCCACCGTGACGCCGATGCTCGCCGAGGTGCTCGACGTGCGCCTGCCGGACGCCGCGTTCTACCTATGGGCGGACGTCTCGCGCACGGGTCTCACGGACACCGAGTTCGCCCAGCGCCTCTACGCCGACTATAATGTGACGGTTCTGCCGGGCTCGTTCCTCGCGCGCACTGCGCATGGCGTGAACCCCGGCCGCAATTTCGTGCGCATGGCGCTCGTCGCCGACGTCGACGAATGCACGCAGGGCGCGCAGCGGATCGTCGATTTTTGCCGCGCGCTGGCGGGTTGAGTTTTCACTTTGCGACCCCGCGCACCGCATCCCCTTCTTCAGACTTCAACTCTTCGATAAAGCACGCATATGTCGCAACAACTTCAGCAGATCATTGACACCGCCTGGGAAAACCGCGCCGAACTGTCGCCGAAGGCCGCTCCGGCCGACGTGCGCGAAGCCGTCGCCCACGCTATCGAGCAACTGGACAAGGGCCTGCTGCGCGTCGCGGAGAAGAAGGACGGCGACTGGGTCGTCAATCAGTGGCTGAAGAAAGCCGTGCTGCTGTCGTTCCGCCTGGAAGACAACGCGCCGATGCCGGCCGGTGGCTACTCGCAGTTCTACGACAAGGTGCCGTCGAAGTTCGCCAACTACACCGCTGAAGACTTCGCCGCCGGCGGCTTCCGCGTGGTGCCGCCCGCCATCGCGCGCCGCGGCTCGTTCATCGCGAAGAACGTCGTGCTGATGCCGTCGTACACGAACATCGGCGCCTACGTGGACGAAGGCACGATGGTCGACACGTGGGCCACCGTCGGTTCGTGCGCGCAGATCGGCAAGAACGTGCACCTGTCGGGTGGCGTGGGCATCGGCGGCGTGCTCGAGCCGCTGCAGGCGAACCCGGTGATCATCGAAGACAACTGCTTTATCGGAGCGCGTTCGGAAGTGGTGGAAGGCGTGATCGTCGAAGAAAACTCGGTGATCTCGATGGGCGTGTACCTCGGCCAGAGCACCAAGATTTACGACCGCGAAACCGGCGAAGTCACGTATGGCCGCATTCCGGCGGGCTCGGTGGTGGTGGCGGGCAACCTGCCGTCGAAAGACGGCTCGCACAGCCTCTACTGCGCCGTGATCGTCAAGAAGGTCGACGCCAAGACGCGCGCGAAGGTCGGCTTGAACGAGCTGCTGCGAGGCGACTGATGGCGCGCGGCACGAAAACCGTCGTCTACGGCATCCCGAACTGCGATACCGTGAAGAAAGCCCGCGTGTGGCTGGAGGAGCACGGTGTCGAGTTCGAGTTCCACGACTTCAAGAAACACGGCGTGACCGAACCGCTCGTGCAGGACTGGCTGAAAGACGTGAAGCTCGACGCGTTGCTGAACCGGCGCGGCACCACGTGGCGCGCCCTGTCCGACGACATGAAGGCGGCCGCGGACACGCAGTCGGGCGCGATCGCGTTGATGATCCACAAGCCGTCGGTGATCAAGCGGCCTGTGCTGGTGGTCAACGGGCGCGTCAAGTCGCTCGGCTTTTCGGCGGACGACTACACCGCGCTGTTCGCGTGAGCCTGCGCGCCTGGCCTGAAGCGTGATTTCGCGCAACTGAGCGCAACACGTAGTCGCGGTACGTAGTAAAACGCGGCCTCGGCCGCGTGGCTCAAAAGCTGTTGCCGGCTGCGGTGTTCAACCGCCAGCCGGCATTTTTTCATTCCAAAGTGGCTGTATCGAATCCATGTCCGGCACCCTCGCCCTTACCGAACAACTGATCGCGCGTGCGTCCGTCACGCCCGACGACCAGCATTGCCAGCGCCTCCTGATCGAGCGCCTGTCCGCGCTCGGCTTCGAGCACGAGACCATCGAATCGAACGGCGTGACCAACCTGTGGGCCGTTAAACGCGGCGTCGACGGCACCGCGGGCAAGCTGCTCGCGTTCGCCGGCCATACCGACGTGGTGCCGACCGGCCCGCTCGAACAATGGCACTCGGCGCCGTTCGAGCCGACCCATCGCGACGGCAAGCTGTATGGCCGCGGCGCGGCGGACATGAAAGCGTCGATCGCGGGCTTCGTGGTGGCGAGCGAGGAGTTCGTCGCCGCACACCCGGCACACCGCGGCTCGATCGCCTTCCTGATCACGAGCGACGAAGAAGGCCCCGCCACCGACGGCACCGTCAAGGTCGTCGAGGCCTTGCAGGCGCGCGGCGAGCGCATGGACTACTGCGTCGTCGGCGAACCGACTTCGAGCGCGCAATTCGGCGACATGGTGAAGAACGGCCGGCGCGGTTCGATGTCGGGCAAGCTGATCGTCAAGGGCGTGCAAGGCCATATCGCCTATCCGCATCTGGCGAAGAATCCGGTGCATCTGCTCGCGCCCGCACTGGCCGAACTGGTCGCCGAACGCTGGGACGACGGCAACGAATACTTCCCGCCCACCACGTGGCAGGTGTCGAACGTTCACAGCGGCACCGGCGCGACCAACGTGATTCCGGGCCATGCTGACGTCATGTTCAACTTCCGCTTCTCGACGGCGAGCACCGTGGAAGGGCTGCAGGCCCGCGTGCACGCGATACTCGACAAGCACGATCTGGACTACGATCTGCAATGGACCGTGAGCGGCTTGCCGTTCCTCACGCCGCGCGGCGATCTGTCGAACGCGCTCGCCAAGGCGATCAAGGACGAAACCGGTGTCACCACCGAACTGTCGACCACCGGCGGCACCTCGGACGGCCGCTTCATCGCGCGCATCTGCAAGCAGGTGATCGAATTCGGCCCGCTGAACGCCAGCATCCACAAGATCGACGAACATATCGAAGTCGCACACATCGAGCCGCTGAAGAACGTGTATCGCCGCGTGCTCGAACAACTGATTGCGTGACCCAAGGACTATTTGCGATGACGCTCCCGTTTTCCACCGTTCGCGACCTGCTGCGTTTCGCGGTCTCGCGCTTCAACCAGGCCGATCTGTCGTTCGGCCACGGCTCGGCCAATGCCTACGACGAAGCCGTCTATCTGGTCCTGCACACGCTGCATCTGCCGCTCGATCTGCTGGACCCGTTTCTCGACGCGCGTTTGACCGCGGCTGAAATCGACGCCGTGCTGAACGTGATCGAGCGCCGCGCCACCGAGCGCGTGCCGGCCGCCTACATCACGCAGGAAGCCTGGATGCACGGCTTCCGCTTCCACGTGGACGAGCGCGTGATCGTGCCGCGTTCGTTCATCGGCGAATTGCTGCAGGACGGTTTGCAGCCCTACGTGGAAGATCCCGAGCAGGTGAGCGCCGTGCTGGAGTTGTGCACCGGCTCCGGCTGCCTCGCGATTCTCGCCGCGCATGCGTTCCAGAACGCGGATATCGACGCGGTGGATCTGTCGGCGCCCGCGCTGGAAGTCGCCGCGCGCAACGTCACGGACTACAAGCTCGACGACCGCGTCGCGCTGTTCGAAGGCGATCTGTACGCGCCGCTCGCCGAGCGCCGCTACGACGTGATCATCAGCAACCCGCCGTACGTGAACGCGGCGTCGATGCAGGATCTGCCGGCCGAATACAAGCACGAGCCGGACATGGCGCTGGCGGGTGGCGTCGACGGCATGGACATCGTGCGGCGGATCATCGCCGAAGCGCGCAACTGGCTGACCGACGAAGGCGTGCTGGTCGTCGAGATCGGCAATGAGCGCGCGAACGTGGAAGCGGCGTTCGGCGGGCTCGATCTGGTCTGGCTGTCCACCAGTGCCGGCGACGATAACGTGTTCCTGATCCAGGCGGCCGATTTGCCGGTTTGAGTTTTATCGCTTCTTCGGGATGCGGTGCGCATGGCGGGCTTGACCTGCTGTGCGCAGTGCGCCTCAGCAAAGCCGCTTTACCGGGCGCTCGCTTTGCGCCCAATCTCTGCGCGTCGCGCGTCCAAATGAAGCCGCTTTCACGAGCGCTCGCTTCGAGCCCAAGTCTTTTCCAACATCCGACGCCCGACTCGCGCGCTTACGACCAGGCAAAAGCAAAAATGTTCTGCCCATGTCGACCACACCGCATTCGCGCACGCGCCCCCGAAGCTTGACTGCGGCTTGACCATTCCCCACCCCCAACGCACGCACGTTCGGTAAGATGGGCGCGGTCAGCTGCCCGGCGCTTATCGAGCCGGCCGAGGCAGCGCTTCGCCAACCCAACCCTGCCTATGCAATTCGACCTGCTTCACATCGGCACGCTGGTCGCTCTCTGCCACATTCTCGGCGTGGCCGCGGCATGCCACGCGATTCTCAACACGCGCACTTCGCAAGGTGCGATCGCGTGGGCCGTGTCGCTGGTCGCGATGCCTTATCTGACGCTGGTGCCGTATCTGTTCCTCGGCCGTAGCAAGTTTGCCGGCTACGCGGACGCACGCCGCGTCGAAAACGAACTGCTGCGCACGCGCGCGCATCCGCCGGAATGGGACACGCGAGCGTCGTCGGCGGGCCTGCCCACGCTGGAGCTCGGCGGCAGGCTCGTGCATTCGCTCACGCGCCTCGGCGGCATGCCGTTTCTGCCCGGCAACTCGGTACGCACGCTGGTGAACGGCGCGGCGACCTTCGAGGCCATCTTCGAAGCGATCGAGAACGCGCGCCGCTACGTGATCGTGCAGTTCTTCATCGTGCGCGACGACGCGCTCGGCGAGATGCTCAAAGACGCGCTGATCGCGAAAGCGCAACAAGGCGTGCGCGTCTATTTCCTGTACGACAGCATCGGCAGTTTCGATCTGCCGCATCGCTATGTGGCGGCGCTGCGCGCGGGCGGCGTGGAGACGCATCCGTTCGCCACCAATCGCCGCTTCGTCAACCGTCTGCAACTGAACTTCCGCAATCACCGCAAGATCGTTTCGGTGGATGGCGAACGCGCGTTTGTCGGCGGACACAACGTGGGCGTGGAATATCTCGGCGGCAAGCCGCCGCTCTCGCCGTGGCGCGATACGCATATCGAGGTGCGCGGCCCGGCGGTCGCCAGTATCCAGTTCGTATTCACGGAAGACTGGCACTGGGCCACGCAGCAGTTGCCCGAGTTCGACATGCCGCCCGCTCCGGTCGCCGACCCCGCGGCGGGCCAAGGCATGCACTGCCTCGTCGTGCCGAGCGGTCCGGCGGACAAGCAGGAGACCTGCTCGCTCTTTTTCGTCGAAGCGATCAACGCGGCGCGCGAGCGAGTCTGGATCACCTCGCCCTACCTGATCCCCGACGAGGCGGTATTCTCGGCCTTGCGGCTCGCGGCGCTGCGCGGTGTGGACGTGCGCATTCTGATTCCGAGCCGGCGCGATCACCTCGTAGTGTTCGCCGCCTCGAAACTGTACGCGTACGACTCGCTACGCGCGGGAATCCGGATCTTCCGCTACCAGCCGGGCTTTCTGCATCAGAAGGTCGTGCTGATCGACAGCGCGGCCGCGGCGATCGGCAGCGCCAATCTCGACAACCGCTCGTTCCGGCTGAACTTCGAGATCATGGTGCTGACCGTGGATCGCGGCTTCGCCAAAGAGGTCGAAACGATGCTGCTGGCCGACTTCGCCGAGTCGCGTGAAATCGACCGCAATGAGTACCGCAAAGCCACCGCTTTGAAACGCGTGCTGATGCACGTGGCGCGTCTCTTTTCGCCGATCCTGTAGCGGCCGCCGGCTTACAGCAGCTTTTCGATATCTTCGGTAATCGCCTCGGGCTTCGTCAGCGGCGCATAGCGCTTCACCACGTTGCCGTCGCGGCCGATCAGGAACTTGGTGAAATTCCACTTGATCGCTTCCAGCCCCAGCAGGCCCGGCGCCTCGCCCGTCAGATAGCGGAACAGCGGATGCGCGTTCGCACCGTTCACGTCGACCTTGTCGAACATCGGAAAGGTCACGCCGTAGTTCTTTTCACAGAAACTGCCGATCTGCTCGGCGTCGCCCGGCTCCTGCTTGCCAAACTGGTTGCAGGGAAATCCGAGCACCGCGAGCCCGCGTGCCGCATAGGTGTCGTACAGCTTTTGCAAGCCCGCGTACTGCGGCGTGAACCCGCATTCGCTCGCCGTGTTGACGATCAGCAGAACCTTGCCGTCGTACTGCCCGAGGCTCACTTCCTCGCCGCCCAACGTACGTGCTGCAAACGAATAAATCGATGTCATGTGTTCCCCCCGTGAAAGCCGTCAGTCTATGCCAAAAGCTTCGCCGGTACAGTCGGCCGAATGGCCGATCCCGGTTGAGCGCCCGGTGTCGGGCCCGGCAGTCTAAAATAGCGGTTTTCTTCAGCCGGCCTTTTCGTGATCCGCTTTAACCAGTTCAGCCTCGCGCGCGGCACCAAGCCGCTCTTCGACAACACCACGTTCACCCTCAACCCCGGCGAAAAGGCCGGCCTGGTGGGGGCGAACGGCGCGGGCAAGTCGACGCTGTTCGCCGTGCTGCTCGGCGAGCTGCATGCTGACGGCGGCGATTTTTCGATCCCGCCGAACTGGCAGATCGCCCACGTCGCGCAGGAAACGCCCGCCGCGGACAAGACTGCCCTCGCCTACACGCTGGACGGCGACGCCGCTTTGCGCGCGATCGAAGCGGCGATTGCCGCCGCCTCCGCCGCGCACGACGGCGCGGCCGAAGGCGAAGCGCATGCCGCGTTCGCCGACGCCGACGGCTACACCGCGCCCGCGCGCGCCGAAGCCCTGCTGCTTGGCCTCGGCTTCACGCTGGAACAGACGCGCGAGCCGGTCAGCAGCTTTTCCGGCGGCTGGCGCATGCGCCTGAACCTCGCGCAGGCGCTGATGTGCCGCTCCGACCTGCTGCTGCTCGACGAACCGACGAACCACCTGGATCTCGACGCGATCGTCTGGCTGGAAGACTGGCTGGCCCGTTATCCGGGCACACTGATCGTGATCTCGCACGACCGCGAATTCCTCGATTCGGTCTGCAACGTCACGCTGCATCTGGAACAGCAGCAGATCAAGCGCTACGGCGGCAACTACTCGCAATTCGAAGTGCTGCGCGCACAACAGATCGCGTTGCAGCAAAGCGCGTACGAAAAGCAGCAGCGCACGGTCGAGCATTTGCAGAGCTACATCAACCGCTTCAAGGCGCAGGCCACCAAGGCGCGCCAGGCGCAGAGCCGCGTCAAGGCGTTGGAAAAGATGGAGCTGATCGCGCCGGCGCACGCGTCCTCGCCGTTCACGTTCGAATTCCGCACGCCCGATTCGGCGCCGAACCCGATGATGGTGATGGAAGGCGTGCGTTGCGGCTATCGGAGCGAGAGCGACTCCGCCGTCGAGATTCCGATCGTCGATCACGTCATGCTGTCGATCCAGAACGGTCAGCGCATCGGGCTGCTCGGCGCCAACGGCCAGGGCAAATCCACGCTGATCAAGACGCTCGCCGGCACGCTCGAGGCGCTCGGCGGCCACGTGCGCGAAGGCAAAGGGCTGCGCATCGGCTACTTCGCGCAGCATCAGCTCGAAACGCTGCGCCCCGACGACACCCCGTTGCAGCACCTCGCGCGTCTCGCACCGGACACGCGCGAGCAGGAATTGCGCGACTTCCTCGGCAGCTTCAATTTTTCCGGCGAGATGGCGACCTCGAAGATCGCGCCCTTCTCGGGCGGTGAAAAAGCCCGCCTCGCGCTCGCGCTGATCATCTGGCAAAAGCCGAATCTGCTGCTGCTCGACGAACCGACCAATCACCTGGATCTCGAAACGCGTCACGCCCTGACCATGGCGCTCGCGCAGTTCGAAGGCACGCTGATTCTGGTGTCGCACGACCGGCACTTGCTGCGCGCCACCACGGATCAATTCATGCTGGTCGCGAAACATCGCCTGCAGGAATTCGACGGTGACCTCGACGACTATCGGGACTGGCTGCTTCAACATGCGGCCGAGCAACGCGCGGCGCTCAAAGCGAACGCGGCATCGAGCGGCGGCAATGGCGGCGACAGCGGCGTGGACAATGGCGTGAACCGCAAGGAACAGCGGCGCCTCGAGGCGGAAACGCGTCAAAAGCTTGCGCACCTGAAAAAACCGCTGCAAAGCCGGATCACGAAGATCGAAAAGGAAATGGACGCGCTCAACACGGAGAAGGCGACGCTCGATGCTTTTGTCGTCGACCCGGCGAGTTACGAGCCCGAGCAGAAAAGCAAACTGACGGAGGCGATCCGCCGTCAGGCAGATGTGAACGCGCGCCTCGAAACGCTCGAAGCCGAATGGCTCGAGACTCATGAGGAACTCGAACAAATCGGCTAGCGGCACGCAGTTTCAGGTCCACGCCGGCATCGACGGGAGGTTGGCTTTGTCATCCGCGACATCATCCGTCTCAACGCCTGATTCATCGGCCACGGTTTCGGCCGCCGCGTCGGCTGTCTCCGCGCCGCCCGCGCTGCAAGGGCTGCGTGTGCTCGACCTGACGCGCCTGCTGCCGGGACCGGTCGCCGCCCTGCGCCTTGCCGAACTCGGCGCCGACGTGCTGAAGATCGAAGCGCCCGGCGCCGGCGATCCCACCCGCACGATGATGCAGTCCTCGAGCGATCGCGTGGCCGGGCGGCCCGGCGCGTTTTACCGGCTGGTGAATCGCGGCAAGCGCGAAACGCGCCTCGACCTCAAATCCGAAGCGGGACGCAACGTGCTGTGCGCGCTCGCGGCGGAAGCGGACGTGCTGATCGAGAGTTTCCGGCCAGGCGTGATGGAGCGGCTGGGCCTCGGCTACGAAACGCTGCGCACGCTCAATCCGCGGCTGGTGTTCTGCGCGATCAGTGGATACGGCGCGAGCGGCCCGTTCGTCGACCATGCCGGACACGATCTGAACTACATCGGCTACGCGGGCGTGCTCGATCAACTGGCGGGCCGTGACGGCGCGCCGATCCTGCCGAATTTCCAGATTGCCGACCTGCTCGGCGGCGCCTTGAGTGCGGTCACGCAGATTCTCGCGGCACTATGGCATGTGTCGCGCGGCGGCCAAGGCCGCTTCGTCGATGTCTCCATGACGCATGCCACCTACGCGCACAACGTCGTGGCGCAGGTCGCGCTCGCTAACGAAGGCGCGGCGCCTGCCGTCGGCGCCGGTCTGCTGAACGGCGGTGTGCCTTGCTACAACCTGTACCGCACGCTCGATAACCGCTGGCTCGCGATCGGCGCGCTCGAACTGAAATTCTGGGAAACGCTCTGCATGGCGCTCGACCGGCCCGAATGGGCCACGCGCCACTGGAGTCTCGGCCAGGCGATCGGCGGTCCGGACGCCACCGCGCTCACCCAGGAACTAGCCGACGTGATCGGCAAGCGTCCGTTGGAAGAATGGGTTTTGCTGCTGGAGTCGCTCGACTGCTGTGTCTCGCCGGTGCTCACGGCTGCCGAAGCCGCGCGGCATCCGCTGTTCAATCCGCAGGCTTACGATGCGGCGAGCGCAAGCGGTGAACACGATGAAGGGAGCCTGATCAGGTAGGGCGTAGGAGAAGCAGCGCCTTGGCGGGGCCCAGCCGGCCGGCGGTGAAATGACACCTGGTGCGCCGCCTTTTAGCTCTGTGCGGCGAGAAAAGGCTCAGAAGCCACGAGGGCTAAAGGCGTAAGAAGCAAAGGCTAGCGGCGAGCCGCCAGCGCAGGAAAATAACCACGCGACACACTCCGGGCCAGCCCGCCCCGCCCGCACAAACCTCAGCGCCGCGCAGCAGTTTGCCGCGGCAACGTCTGACGCGGCGTCTTTTCGTCGTCGTACAGCACGTGCTTGCGGCCTTCCACATGACGATTGATCGTCGCGCGAACTTCGGCGGCCGTGGCGTCTTCGGCCACCACCCGCCGCGAAATCTGCCCTGCCGTGTCGATCCATTCGACGATCCGGCAAGCGCCGCCCCAAGGCTGGCGAATAGGCGCGGAGACGCGGCAGCCGCGCACCTGGATCGGCTGCTCGGCTACGGTTTCATATGACTGTTTCAAGGCGCGATCCTTTTTCGGGCATCAGAAGGGATGCATACCCTTGCAGCTTAGGAAAAAGGAATGTCGGGTAGGTTACAGCCAATATGGAGATATTTACCGGGCATTACGGAACGTCGGGCGCCCCAGGACGCCCGAACCCCCGTCTATTCGAGCGTGCGGACCCGGTCGATCGCCTGTTCGATCCGCTCGACCGCAACGACCTGTAAGCCTTCTATCGGCTGCTTCGGCGCATTGGCCTTGGGAATGACCGCGACCGAAAAGCCCAGTTTGGCGGCTTCCTTCAGACGCTCCTGACCGCGCGGCGACGGCCGGATCTCGCCGGCGAGACCCACTTCCCCGAACACCACCAGCCCCTTGGGCAACGGCTTGTTACGCATGGACGAATGAATCGCGAGCAGCACGGCCAGGTCGGCCGCGGGCTCGGTAATCTTCACGCCGCCCACGGCGTTCAGAAACACGTCCTGATCGAAACACGCGATACCGGCATGCCGGTGCAGCACCGCCAGCAGCATCGCGAGCCGGTTCTGTTCCAGGCCGACCGCAAGGCGCCGCGGATTCGGCGCGTTGGCGGCATCCACGAGGGCCTGCACTTCGACCAGCAGCGGGCGTGTGCCCTCCTGCGTCACCAGCACGCAGGAACCCGGCACCGACTGCTCGTGTTGCGACAGAAACAGCGCCGACGGATTGGCCACGCCGCGCAAGCCGCGCTCGGTCATGGCGAACACGCCGAGCTCGTTGACCGCGCCGAAGCGGTTCTTGATCGCGCGCACCAGCCGATACGAGGAATGCGTGTCGCCCTCGAAGTACAACACCGTGTCGACGATGTGCTCGAGCACGCGCGGCCCGGCGAGCGCGCCTTCCTTGGTCACGTGGCCGACCATGATGATGGTGGTGCCCGACTGCTTGGCGATCCGCGTGAGTTGCGCCGCGCACTCGCGCACCTGGGCGACCGAGCCCGGCGCGGAAGTCAGCGCATCGGAATAGACCGTCTGGATCGAGTCGATCACCGCGACATCGGGCCGCTGATCGGCGATCGTCGCCTGAATTTTTTCGAGCTGGATTTCGGCGAGCAGTTGCAGCTCGCTCGCCTTCGAGCCCGGCTCCAGCAACGAAAGCCGTTGCGCGCGCAACGCAATCTGCGCGGCCGATTCCTCGCCGCTGATATAGAGCGCGCGTTTGTCGGCGGCGATCTCCGCGAGCGATTGCAGCAGCAGCGTCGATTTGCCGATGCCCGGATCGCCGCCGATCAGCACCACGCCGCCCGGCACCAGACCGCCACCGAGCACGCGGTCGAACTCGCTCACGCCGGTGGAAAAGCGCGGCACATCGGACGCGTCGATATCGGCGAGCCGGCGCACCGGCGCGCTCTTCGCGAGCGACTGGAAGCGGTGCGTGGACGGCGCTTCCGCCACCGACTCGACCAGCGTGTTCCACGCATTGCATGACGGGCACTGGCCGGCCCATTTCGGCGATTGCCCGCCGCATTCACTGCAGATGTACAACGTCTTCGGTTTAGCCACGCGTTATTCCGCCCGTACCGGCACACGCGGCGCCACGGCGCACATCAGCTCATAGCCGATGGTGCCGCACGCCTGCGCGACGTCGTCGATCGGCAGCGAGGTACCCCATAGCTCGACGCGCGAGCCGACGTTGGCGGTCGGCACCGGCGTCAGGTCGACGGTGAGCATGTCCATCGAGACGCGCCCGACGACCCGCGTGCGCACGCCGTCGACGATCACCGGCGTGCCCTCCGGCGCGACGCGCGGATAGCCGTCCGCGTAGCCGCACGCCACCACGCCGATGCGCATCGAACCGCGCGCCTTGAACGACGAGCCGTAGCCGACCGTATGGCCTTCGTTGAGCATTTGCACGGCGATCAGTTCCGAAGCGAGCGTCATGGCCGGTTGCAGGCCCGTGCCTTCGATCGCGGCTGTCACGCCGGACGGCGACGCGCCGTACATGATGATGCCCGGACGCACCCAATCGAAGTGCGTAGCGGGATGCCACAGCGTGGCGGCCGAATTGGCGAGGCTGCGCGCGCCGGCAATGCCTTGCGCGCCGCGCTCGAACGCTTGCATCTGATAGTCGACGCCGCGATCGCCGTCGGCGTCCGAGAAATGGGTCATCAATGTGATCTGGCCGACGCCCTGGCAGGCGCGCGCCCGCTCCCACGCGGCGCGGAATTTCTCCGGCGTGTAACCGAGGCGATTCATGCCGGTGTTCATCTTCAACTGGATGTTGACCGGCTTGGACAGGCGCGCCATTTCGAGCATGCGCAACTGTTCGTCCGAATGCAGCGCGGTGGTCAGGCTGTAGCGGTCGATCACGTCGATATCGGTCGGACGAAAGAAGCCTTCGAGCAAAAGAATCGGGCCGGCCCAGCCCAATTCACGCAACTTCACGGCTTCTTCGAGGTCCAGCAACCCAAAGCCGTCGGTTGCGCGCAGGCCGGGAAAAACGCGCGCAAGGCCGTGCCCGTAGGCGTTTGCCTTGACGACGGCCCAGATTTTGGATTTCGGCGCGTAGCGCCGGGCAACGGCGAGATTATTGGCGAGAGCGGAGGTATGAATCGTGGCTGAGAGGGGGCGCGGCATGGGATATTTTCGTAAAGACGCTTGCGAATCAGCGGCTTACAGGGCGTTTTCAACGCTCGGCAGCCCACTGGGCGGTGCGATCAAGGATTCTGCTAGTCCGAATCCATCTATTTTCATGATATAAAGCCGTGCGCACAACCCATTTCGAACGGCATAAGCCCGGACGCTCAACCAGCGGCCGGGGCGGACAGACCGCAGCGAGGACAGCATCGCATCAGATGAAAAAAGGTTTTTACACCATCATGGCCGCGCAGTTTTTTTCGTCGCTGGCCGACAATGCGCTTCTGATCGCTGCTATCGCACTGCTGAAAGATCTTCACGCCCCGAACTGGATGACGCCGCTGCTCAAGTTGTTCTTTGTGCTGTCGTACGTCGTTCTCGCCGCCTTCGTGGGCGCCTTCGCCGACTCCCGTCCGAAAGGACGCGTGATGTTCATCACCAATACCATCAAGGTCGTCGGTTGCATCACGATGCTGGTCGGCGCGCATCCGCTGCTCGCGTATGGGATCGTCGGCTTTGGCGCGGCGGCCTACTCGCCGGCCAAGTACGGCATTCTCACCGAACTGCTGCCGCCTGACCGGCTGGTCGCCGCGAACGGCTGGATCGAAGGCACGACCGTCGGCTCGATCATTCTCGGCACCGTGCTCGGCGGTGCGCTCATCAGCCCGCACATTGCGGCGCCGATCCTGCGGCACCACATTCCCTCGGTCAACACGCCCGCCGAGGCGGCGATGCTGGTCATCATGGCGATCTATATCATCGCCGCGCTGTTCAATCTGCGCATTCCCGACACCGGCGCGCGCTATCCGAAACAGGAACGCGGCCCGATCAAACTCGTTACCGATTTCGCCGACTGTTTCCTCGTGCTATGGCGCGACAAGCTCGGCCAGATTTCGCTCGCCGTCACCACGCTGTTCTGGGGCGCCGGCGCGACGCTGCAATTCATCGTGCTGAAATGGGCCGAGGTGTCGCTCAACATGTCGCTCTCCGAAGCAGCCATCCTGCAGGCGGTGGTGGCCGTGGGCGTGGCGGCCGGCGCGATCTTCGCGGCGTCCCGCGTACCGTTGAAAAAGTCGCTGTCGGTGTTGCCGGTCGGCATCATGATGGGCATCGCCGTGATGCTGATGGCGTTCTACACGCGCGACCTGTTCCCTGCCCATTGGGGTCTCTATTTCGGCCGCGTGCATGTGCCGGGCTATCTGATCGTCGCGTATGTGTTTCTGATGATCGTCGGCGGCCTGTCGGGCTTTTTCGTCGTGCCGATGAACGCGCTGCTCCAGCATCGCGGGCACGTGCTGCTGTCGGCGGGTCACTCCATCGCCGTGCAGAACTTCAACGAAAACCTCTCCGTGCTCGTGATGCTGTGCCTCTACGCCGTGCTGGTGTGGCTCGACGTGCCGGTCACGGCGGTGATCGTGCTGTTCGGCACCTTCGTCTGCGTGATGATGTGGTTCGTGATGCGGCGCCACCAGGCCAACCAGCGCGCGTTCGATTCGGTCGCGCTGATCGGCGAAGTCAAGCACTGATCCGCGCTGGCTGCCCGCTCACGTCGCGGCCCGCGCCTTCCTCCTTCCTCGCTTTGCCATGACTCAACCGATTCCCAATGTGCTGACGATCGCCGGTTCCGATTCCGGCGGCGGCGCCGGCATTCAGGCCGATCTGAAGGCTTTCTCGGCGCTCGGCGCGTACGGCGCGAGCGTGATCACCGCGCTGACCGCGCAGAACACGCGTGGCGTCACCGCGATTCACGCGCCGGACCCCGGCTTCATCACCGCGCAACTCGACGCGGTGTTCGACGACATCCGCATCGACGCCGTGAAGATCGGCATGCTGGCGAACGCGCCGATCGCGCGCGCGGTCGCCGACGCGCTGCGCCGGCATAAACCGAAGCACATCGTGCTCGACACGGTGATGATTTCGAAAAGCAACCACGCGTTGCTGCTGCCGGACGCGGTCGCGGCGGTGCGCGACGAATTGCTGCCGCTTGCCGATCTGCTCACGCCCAATCTGCCGGAAGCGGCCGCATTGCTCGGCGTGCAAGCCGCGACCGATGAAGCCGGCATGGTCGAGCAAGGCGAAGCGCTGCGTGCGCTCGGTGCACGCGCGGTGCTGATGAAGGGTGGCCATCTGAGCGCCACCGATAGTCCGGACTGGCTGGTGCAGGAGAGCGGCACGCTGCGTCTCGGCGGCCCGCGTGTGCCGGTGAAGAATACGCATGGGACGGGCTGTACGCTGTCGTCGGCGATTGCGGCGCTGATTCCGCAGCGTGGCGATCTGGCGAGCGCCGTCGCCGACGCGAAGGAGTATCTGACCGGCGCGCTGCAGGCGAGCGATCGACTCGACGTCGGCAGCGGCGTCGGGCCGGTGCATCATTTTTATCGGTGGTGGTGAGAAGCGGCTGGGTGCCGTGGTGCTCTGGCTGCGTTCGCCCGGTCTAGGGGCTTGGCTGATGGTTGCGCGGCGCTTGTGCGTTGTAGCGGACCTGCGACGTTGTCCAGTTCTACGGCACTCTTAACGATGGCAGTGAGGCGCTCGCGCGTGGTTGTGAACCTGCGGCGTTGCCCGGCTCTACGGCACTTTTAACGACAGCGGTGAGGTGCTCGCGCGTTGTAGCGGACCCACCGCGTTGCACGGCCCTACTGCGTACTTTGATCGACGTTGGAGACGGGGCTTGTGCGTCGTAGCCGACTGGCTGCGCTGCTCGGGTCTGCGCCTCAGTCTTTCTGGCGCCTCCTGGTTTTTCCGCTGCTTTCCCGCTCACCCGCCGCTACTGCCGCGCGTAGCTTTGCGCCAGCTCGGGCCATTCGTCCGGCACGATAAAGCCACGCGAGCGTTCTACAAGGTTGCCTGCGCTGTCCTCAGCGAACGCGGCGACCATCGCCGGTCCATGCTGATGCAACGTTTGTCCGCCGAGCGTTTGCGCATCGACGAAAGCGAGGCCCGCGGTCCGCACCTCAAGAGGCGTATAACGCCGCGGCGCAAGCCATTCCAACCGCGGCAATGTTCGCCACTTTTGCGCCTGCGCCGCCGCGAACGCCTGCCAATCACCGCGCGTCACCCACCACCCGCGGCCATGCGCCGGATCGACCTCAACAGGATCAAGCGGCGTCTCGCCATGCCGGTAAAACAGCCAGCCTTTGATGAACATCTGCGGCGTCCACGGACCCGCGTAGCCGACCGAGGCGAACTCCTCACGCGCGCTCAACGGCAACTGGTGATTCAGCACATGCGCGAGCTTGAGGTCGAAGCGGTCTTTCAGATTCGGGCCGACGTAATCGGATAACCGAGCGGACGACTGAGCATGCCCTGCGCCAGCATGCAGATAGCACTTCACGGCCAGCTCCCAATGCAGCCGCGCACCCTGCCGCGTCTGCACCAGAAAATCGCACTCGCCGAGCGTGACACCAGCGCGCCGCAAGGGCACGCCGGCAGCCACCAGCCGCGCCGCTGGTCCATGTTGCAGGAACCAGCCGAGCAGCCGTTCGGCGTACCGGCCAAGGCGCGTGATGCGCGTCGCCGCAAGCTCGCGATGCAAGGGTTCGGGCGCGGCGTCGAGCGCGCGCAGCCAGTCGATGGTCGCCTGCGCTTCCTGCGGCGTGTCGAAGGGATTCGCCAGCGTGCCCACCGGTGGTTGCGGGCGCAACAGATCGGCGCTCAGCAACAACCACGTGAGATCGCGCACGGCGGAGTCGTGCAAGGTGTCGAGCAGCGTATCGCGGCTTGCGGCTTCGATTCCGGGCACGGTAGCGGAACCGGCCGCCGGCCCCTCGGCGGCCGTCACTTCGACGCGTTCGACGGCGCGCCGCCCGCCGCCCGCCACGTGTCGCGCGCAAGGCACAGGTCGGCCCAGGCTTTGGCCTTGTCGGGCAGGCTGCGCAGCAGATACGCCGGGTGATACGTGACGATCACGGGCACGCCCTCGTATTCGTGCACGCGGCCGCGCAGCGACGAAATGCTCGCCTCGGTTTTCAGCAGACTTTGCGCCGCGAAGCGGCCGAGCGCGACGATCAGCTTCGGCTTGACCAGCGCCACCTGACGTTGCAGATACGGCTCGCAACGTGCGACTTCGTCCGCCTCGGGATTTCGGTTGCCGGGCGGCCGGCACTTGATCACGTTCGCGATATAGACGTTCGTGTCGCGCGCGAGCGTCAGCGAACGCAGCATGTTGTCGAGCAGCTTGCCGGCCTGGCCGACGAACGGCTCGCCAAGACGGTCCTCGTTCTCACCTGGCGCTTCGCCGATCAGCATCCAGTCGGCGCCGCGATCGCCGACGCCGAACACCGTGTTCGTGCGTTTCTCGCACAGACGGCAAAGCCGGCAGGCGGCGACGCGCTCGCTCAACGCGTCCCAGTCTAGCGTGTGGATTGCCGGCGCTGCAGGGGCTTCGTCGCGTGCGTCGGCGGGAGCTTGGGTCGGCAGGTCGTCGAACCACGCGAAATCGTCGTCGGGTGGCGCGTCGAATGTGAGCGGCTCGGGGCTGCGCGGTTGCTGCGCTTGCGTTGACTGCGATGGTTGCGGCTGGCGTGTCTCGACCGGCGCCTGCGTCCGTCCTTGCGTCGGGTCTTGTGCAGGCCCTCCATGACGTTCAGCTTGCTCGCCGTTCTGCATGGAACGCGGCGACTCGCCTGCGCGCGTCTCAGCCGTCGGCTGGCGATCATCGAACCGATCGCGTGCCCCCGCCGCAGGCGATGCCTGCTCCGGACGGCCAGGCGTGCGGCGTTCGCCTTGCGCTGGCGCGGCGTTGACTTGTTGTACGTCGGCCGCGCGCGTCGCGGGCTGCGAGGTTTGCTGAGCGCGAGCAACGGGTGGCAATCCCGGCGCCGCACCGCGCGTCTCTGCTCGACGCGCATCCGGCCCGCCCAGCGCACCGGCGCTCTGCCCAACCACGCCTGCGGCCTCGGCTGCGGCTTGCGCTTGCGGCTCAACCACCTCCTGCGCCACCGCCATCCCGCGACGCACCCACAGCGGCGCGAGTCCGAACTCTTCCAGTACCGATTCATGCAGCGCCATCTGCGCCCTCCGTGGCAAACGAGAAACGCATCACGATGGCGTCCTCCCGGCTGCGATGCCGCGCCGGATAATAGTTTTTGCGCCGGCCGATCGAAGCAAAGCCGAAGCGTTCATACAAGTGGATCGCCCGATAATTCGACGGCCGCACTTCCAGCAGCAGGCCGTCCAGTTTTTCAGCGCGGGTAATGCGCACCGCTTCGCGCAGCAGCGCGAGCCCGGCGCCGGCGCCTTGCGCCGCGGGCGTCACGCACAGATTGAGCAGATGCATTTCGTCGACGACCGGCATCAGCACGCAATAGCCGATCAGCGTGCCCGTGACATGGCGCAGACAAACGCCGAAGTAGCCGTTGCGCAGCGAGTCGCCGAAATTGCCCCGGCTCCATGGAAACTCATAAGCGATTTTTTCGATGGCGGCGACTTCGTCCAGGTCGCCTTCGGTCATCGGCGACATGTAGCGGTCCGCGAGCAACACGCCACTCATTGCCGGCCCTCGCCTTGCGCTGCGTCGTGCGCGAGTCTGGCGGCCTGCTCGGCCTTGGCGGCTTTTTCAGCTTTGTCTGCAACCCGCTCAGCGGTGGTCTGGGCGACCTTGTCGCGTACGTATTCCGGCGCAGCCTGGTCGGCGGGCACCGTACGGCCGGCGCGCAATGCGCGCAGCGCAGCGTGGGCGAGCGGCACGGCGTGCGGCAGCGCTTCGCGGTCGACGGTCTTCGCCGCGGCTAGCGCCGGCAGCCGCGCGCCAAACACCGCGGCGGCGTTGCCTGCCAGCGTGAAAGGGGCATCGGGTAAAACGAGCCGGTCCGGTGCATCGAGCGACGCCGCCTGCAGCGTGCGCCATTCACCTTGCGCGTCGTCCCAGGCGTAGTCGGCCCAATAGATTTCGTCCATGCGGGCGTCGAGCGCGGCGAGCACGCGTGTCACCGACGGATCGCGCAGCCGGGCGCTCTCAGCACAGGCGAGCAACGTGCTGACCGGCACGACTGGCAGATTCAGGCCGAACGCGAGGCCTTGAGCGACGCCGGTCGCGGTACGCAGGCCGGTGAACGACCCGGGACCGGAACCGAAGGCGATGGCGTCGCAGTCCGCCAGTTTCAGGCCGGCTTCGTCGAAAAGTTCGCGGATGGCGGGCAGAAGGCGCGTGCTGGACACCGCACCGGTTTGCTCGTGGCGCACCCAGAGACGCGGTTCGGCGCGAGCCTCTTCAGGCGTGGCGCCGACCGCGCTGCCGGCAGCGGACAGAAGCGCTACCGAGCAGAATTCGGTCGAGGTATCGAGGGCGAGGAGCACAGTTTGAGTCATGGACCGTATTGTAATCGGCACGGCGCACGCAAATGTGGTTTGGCATGCGCGCGGCATGCTTCGGCGTTGCGGCCGTCTGCCGGCCGGTGTTTGGAATAAGCCCTCGGCCCCGCGGCGGTACGCAATTGTTATGATCATCAGCCGATCTCAATCCCGATCCCGCCCGGCGGGCAACATGACAATGACCGACATCGACACCCAGTTCACCCAAGCCCACGAAGACGTCCAGCAGTTGCCGGAGCGTCCGGGCAATCTCACCCTGCTGCGCCTCTACGCGCTCTACAAGCAGGCTACCCGCGGCGACGTTCACGGCGACAAGCCGGGCTTCACCGACATCGTCGGCAAATACAAGTACGACGCGTGGGCGGCGCTCAAGGGCACGGCGCAGGACGCCGCGAAGCAGCAATACGTCGAACTGGTCGAAGCGCTCAAGAGCGGCGAGGCGGCCTGAAGCAGCTGTGAAGCGACCATTGGCGGCCCGCCCGACCACCGGACCGCCCGCCAGACCAGCACCCGGCACAAACTTTTCCACCAGGAAAACTCCTAACAGTGGCGCAGTGCAGCAAAACCCTATACAATGCTGCCTGCGCTTCACTGCTTTGCCCGGCTTTCCTCTAGCGGCCTTTGCGGCGCAGCGCCTCGTAGCGTTTAGCTCCAATCCAGTTTAGAACCTGTCCCCTCCTGCCTAGCCCCCTACGGGCGATCATGTCCCAGGCTGGCGGCACGCCGTGTTGGCATGTCGCATCCGATACAGCTTCTAACGAAAAGCTCGCCTTCATTGTCGCGAGCTGCCCCCGTTTTTCGATTTGCTCGCTGCTTCTTTGCTCGCTGAATCCGACGACTTGGGTATGCCGATTGGCGCCGACGTTTTAATTCCGTGTGTACCAAGGATTTACCAAGGATTCTCATGACTTCGAGCAATACCCCCAGCAGCCCGTTGAACGCCATCGCCGACCAAGCCCTCGGTCTCGCCGACGCACCCGCACAAGCCGCAGCCGTTGCTGCCGCTCCGGAAGCCGTCGCCGCAGAAGCCGCAGCGCCGGCCGGCCCGTCGTTCGCGTCGCTCGGTCTGTCCGCGGATGTCGTCTCCGCGCTGACCGCCGCTGGCTATCAGAACCCCACGCCGGTTCAGCAACGCGCCATCCCCGCCGGTATCGCCGGTCGCGACCTGATGGTCTCGAGCCCGACTGGTTCGGGCAAGACCGCCGCGTTCATGCTGCCCGCCATCGAGCGTTTCTCGCAACTGCAGAAGGCGCAAGCCAGCCAGCCGCGTGAACCGCGTCCGGCCGACGGCGCCCGCACGCGCCGTCCGCAACCGGTTGCCCGTCCGACCATGCTGGTTCTGACGCCGACCCGCGAACTCGCGATGCAGGTCACCACCGCCGCTGCCACGTACGGCAAGCACCTGAAGCGCCTGCGCACCGTCAGCATTCTGGGCGGCGTCGCTTACGGCCAGCAATTGATGCTGCTCGCGAAGAACCCGGAAATTCTGGTTGCCACGCCGGGCCGTCTGATCGACCACCTGGAACGCGGCCGTATCGATCTGTCGCAACTGCAGATCCTCGTGCTCGACGAAGCTGACCGCATGCTCGACATGGGCTTCATCGAAGACATCGAAACGATCGTTGCCGCTACGCCGGCTTCGCGTCAAACCATGCTGTTCTCGGCCACGCTCGACGGCAAGATCAGCTCGCTGACCGGCCGCCTGTTGAAGGATCCGGAACGCATCGAGATCGTTCAGCGTCTGGAACAGCGCACCAACATCGCGCAAACCGTCCATTACGTCGACGACCGCGATCACAAGGATCGTCTGCTCGACCATCTGCTGCGCGACGAAGGCCTCGACCAGGCTATCGTCTTCACGGCAACCAAGATGGACGCCGACCAGCTGGCCGGCCGTCTGGCCGACGCCGGTTTCGAATCGGCCGCCCTGCACGGCGACCTGCCGCAAGGCGCGCGTAACCGCACGATCCGCGCACTGCGCGAGCGCCGTGTGCGCGTGCTGGTGGCAACGGACGTCGCCGCTCGCGGTATCGACATCCCGGGCATTACGCACGTGTTCAACTACGATCTGCCGAAGTTCGCTGAAGACTACGTGCACCGTATCGGCCGTACCGGCCGCGCTGGCCGCTCGGGTATCGCGGTGAGCCTCGTGCATCACGCGGAACAAGGCGCGCTGAAGCGCATCGAGCGCTTCGTGCGCACCCCGCTGCCGGTCAATGTCGTCGAAGGCTTCGAGCCGCGCAAGTCGGCTCCGTCGGGTAACGGCCGTCCTGGCTTTGGCGGCCGCGGCCGTCCGGGCGGTGGCAACGGCGGTGGCCGTCGCTTTGGCAGCGGCTCGGGCAAGCCGGCCGGTAACGGCGGCGGTTCGCGCAGCGGCAGCGGCAATGGCGGCGGCTGGGCCGGCAAGTCGGCTGGCGGCGGCTCGCGTGAAGGCGGCTTCGGCGGCGGTTCGCGTGAAGGCTACGGCGGTTCGCGCGACGGCGGCTACGGCGCACGCCGCAGCGACGGCCCGCGTACGGCGCGTCGCGGCAGCTAAGTACTGAACCGGGCGCACTCTGCTTCAGGGTTTCGGCCCGTCGCAGCGCCCAGGCGGTACTGCGCAGTCAGCTTGAAAAAAGACCCGGATGGCCTCGCGCCGTTCGTCAGTCGAAAGAAACCGGTGCTCAGGCGCCGGTTTTTTTTCGTCCGTACTGCGGCGCGCCCCAAATTTCACGATGTGGAAAATTTTTTTGCGTCGTAAAAAATCGTGCTGCAAGGCACAAGACGGCCTATTGCAAGATGGAAAAAGTCGTTTCTTAATGCGAAACGTTCGACTTAATTATTTGATTTTAAAGACAAACAAATATTCGGAAAAGGCTCCGCGGCGACTATTGCGCGACCATTGATTTGCCTAGACTCTTATATAAGACTTCACGAAACGAAACGCCCCAACCGGCCAACCGTTTCGATGAAGAAAAGAGTCACCCATCCATACAGGCAACCAAGGAGCACACCATGTCCCGTCAAGAACAAGCCAAGCAACTCCAACAGCAATGGGAAACCGATCCGCGCTGGAAAGGCGTGAAGCGCAGCTACACGGCGGAAGACGTGATCCGCCTGCGCGGCTCGGTGCAAGTCGAGCACACGCTCGCCAAGCGCGGTGCGGAAAAACTGTGGGAAAGCGTGAACAACGAGCCGTTCGTCAACTCGCTCGGCGCGCTGACCGGCAATCAGGCGATGCAACAGGTCAAGGCCGGCCTGAAGGCGATCTATCTGTCGGGCTGGCAGGTGGCGGGAGACGCGAACGTCGCCGGCGAAATGTACCCGGACCAGTCGCTGTATCCGGCGAACTCGGTGCCGCTCGTCGTGAAGCGCATCAACAACACGCTGACGCGCGCTGACCAGATCCAGTGGTCGGAAGGCAAGAATCCGGGCGACGAAGGCTACGTGGACTACTTCCAGCCAATCGTGGCGGACGCGGAAGCCGGCTTCGGCGGCGTGCTGAACGCATTCGAACTGATGAAGGCGATGATCGAAGCGGGCGCCGCCGGCGTGCACTTCGAAGATCAGCTCGCGTCGGTGAAAAAGTGCGGCCACATGGGCGGCAAGGTGCTGGTGCCGACCCGTGAAAACATCGCCAAATTGACGGCCGCGCGTCTGGCCGCCGACGTCTCCGGCACGCCGACCGTGCTGCTGGCGCGTACCGATGCGGAAGCCGCGGATCTGATCACGTCGGATATCGACGAAAACGACAAGCCGTTCCTGACTGGCGAGCGCACGGTGGAAGGTTTCTACCGTACGAAGCCGGGTCTCGAGCAGGCGATCTCGCGTGGCCTCGCCTACGCGCCGTATGCCGACATGATCTGGTGCGAAACCGGCAAGCCGGACCTCGAGTTCGCGAAGAAATTCGCCGACGCGATCCACAAGGAGTACCCGGATCAACTGCTGTCGTACAACTGCTCGCCGTCGTTCAACTGGAAGAAGAACCTCGACGACGCGACGATCGCCAAGTTCCAGCGCGAACTCGGCGCGATGGGCTACAAGTTCCAGTTCATCACACTGGCCGGCTTCCACGCGCTGAACTACTCGATGTTCAACCTCGCGCACGGCTATGCCCGCAACCAGATGACCGCCTTCGTCGAAATGCAGCAGGCTGAATTTGCCGCGGCCGAAAAGGGCTTCACCGCGGTCAAGCACCAGCGCGAAGTCGGCACCGGCTACTTCGACGCTGTGACGCAAACGGTCGAACGCGATGCATCGACGACCGCGCTGCATGGCTCGACGGAAGACGAACAGTTCTTCGACAAGAAGGTCGCGTAATGCACCCCGTGGTCTGATCGCAGGGACAAGGCAGACAGACGAAAAGCGGCTCCGCCAGAGAGCCGCCGTCACAGGGAGGAGCTCGGTCGTCGGCGCGTGAGTCGAACAGCGCCGGCGGCCGGAATCTCGCAGTGGAAGTTGGGAGAGATCGCAGCAGCAGTGGAGAAAAAGCCAGCACAACGCATTGTGCGGCGAACACAGCGCGCGCCGGCCTCACCGCCGGCGCGTTTTTTTGTGGCCCGTGATTCGACGATTCAGCGATACACGATCACCGGAATCTTCGTATGCGTGAGCACCCGCTGCGTTTCGCTGCCGATCAGCAGGCTCCCCAGACCGCGGCGGCCATGCGAGGCCATGAAGATCACGTCGCAGCCGCCCTGCTCCGCCGCTTCGATGATGCCGAGATACGGCGCCGGGTGCACGCTGGTCCGGCTGTCGACCGTGACGCCGACGCGACGCCCCGCCATCTCCACCTCGCGCAGATGCACGCGCGCTTCGCGCTCGCTGCGCTGCAGGAATTCGGAGGGCGGTTCGACCACCACGTCGGAGAACGGCGAGTATGGATATTGCGGCAGGCACGCGTAGGCGGTCACGTGCGCATTGACGGCTTGCGCGAGATCGATGGCGCCGTCGATTGCCTTGCGAGACAGATCTGAACCGTCGGTCGGAACCAGGATGTGCCTGAACATGATGTCCTCCGTCGCCGGCTGCGCGCAGCGCGGCCTAAGCGTCCAACGAGGCCCGGCTGACAAGCCGCTTCAATCGATTGTAGGTCGCGGAATTGAGCGTATGAATCTGTTGAGGGTCTGTCCGCATATGGGAAACCCCTTGTTCGCGGCGGCGGCGCAACCGCCGGGCAACGCCGCGCGGTGCCCGCCGTCAGCCCCCGCCGTTTTAGCCCCAGTAGTCAGGGTGCCCATACGTATGCTTGAGAAAGTCCAGAAACAGCCGCACCCGCAACGGCAAATGGCGGCGCTGCGGAAACACCGCATGAATGCCGATGGGCGGCGCGGCGAATTCGTCGAGCACGCTGACGAGCCGCCCGGCCGCGATGTCCGTGCCGACTTCCCACCACGAGCGCCACGCGAGACCGTAGCCCTCGAGACACCATTCGTGCAGCACGGCGCCGTCCGAGCATTCCATCGTGCCGGACACCTTGATCGACACGACCTTGTCGCCCTGCTGGAACATCCAGCCGCGTTGCTGATTGGCGCTCGCGCCGAGCGCGAGACAGTTGTGATGTGCCAGATCGGCGAGGCTGTGCGGCGCGCCGCGCCGGCTCAGATACGACGGCGAGGCCACACACACACGGCGGTTCTCGCCGAGCTTGAGCGACACCAGCGACGAATCCGGCAACTCGCCGAGCCGCACCGCGCAATCGAAACCCTCGTTGACGAGGTCGACGAGTCGGTCGGACAGGTCGAGTGTGATCGACACGTCCGGATGTGCGACCGTGAACGCCGGCACCAGCGGCGCGACGTGACGCCGTCCGAAGCCCGCCGGCGCGGACAGCCGCAAATGGCCGCTCGCCTTGACGCCGCCCGCCGAGACGCTCGCTTCGGCGTTCTGCATCTCGTGAATGATGCGCTGGCAGTCTTCGAGAAAGGCCGAGCCTTCGAAGGTCAGCGTGATCTTACGCGTGGTGCGCACCAGCAATTTGACGCCGAGGCGCTCTTCGAGCGCGTCGATGCGGCGGCCGATGATGGCCGGCGCGACGCCTTCGGCCGAAGCCGCGGCAGACAGGCTGCCTTTGGCCGCGACGGTCACGAAAGTCTCGATCTGCTTGAAACGGTCCATGAGCGATGGGAACCGCACTTGGGCGGGAAAGTGGTCGGTGCGCGCCAGATTAGGTGGATGAAAGTAAAAGATCAAGTGATGTTTAGCCTCTTTTTTAGCGTATAGCATCACTAATACAATTCGACCTGACCTCTATAGGAGCGCACGGCAATGTCGGCCACAACGACACTCTCCCCTAAAGCAGTGATTTTCGACGCCTACGGCACGCTTTTCGACGTGCATTCGGTGATCGCTGCCGCGGAGCAGATGTTCCCCGGCCACGGCGATGCGCTCTCGCAGTTGTGGCGGCAAAAACAGATCGAATACACGCAGTTGCGCACGCTCGCCGATCCGGCAGACGCACCCGGTGCGCACTACCGGCCGTTCTGGGACATCACACTCGACGCCTTGCGTTTCGCCGCGAAAAAACTTCAGCTCACGCTGGGTCGCACGGCCGAAAAGCGTCTGATGGACGAATACGCGTGCCTGTCCGCGTTCCCCGATGCCGTGCCCGCGCTGCGCCATCTGCGCGACGTAACGCCGAATTCAGCAGCGCCTGCGGGCGGCGAATCCGCCGCGCGTCCGCTGCTCGCGATTCTCTCGAACGGCAATCCGCAAATGCTCGACATCGCCGTGAAGAGCGCCGGCATGACGCGCCTGTTCGACCACGTTCTCTCCGTCGACGCCGTGCGCGCCTACAAGCCCTCGCCCGCCGCTTACGCGCTCGGCACGCAAGCCTTCGACGCGCTGCCGCGCGAGATCGTCTTCGTGTCGTCGAACGGTTGGGACGTGGCGGGCGCGACGTGGTTCGGCTTCACCACTTTCTGGCTCAACCGGCAAAACGCCCCAGCCGAAGAACTGGGCGTCTCGCCGCATGGCGCGGGCGGAGGCATGTCCGATCTGCTCGCTTTTCTGAAGACCCTCGCGTCGCCCGGCCGCAGCAGCGGCACCGGAGGCAGCCGCGCGCGCCACAGCCCTGGCGCATGACGGCTGCCACTGGATAACGCGACGCACATCGACCGCAATTCAACGGCATCTCAACATTTGCACCTTTGCAATCTGACCGACCAAGGAGAAAACATGGCGAACCCGCAGTCATCGCATTCATCATTGCAAGTGCCGCAGGGCATGGAAATCACGGCTGAAATCAAGCCGGGCTATGACGCGATTCTCACGCGCGAAGCGCTCGAACTCGTCGCCGCGCTGCATCGCACGTTCGAGCCGCGCCGTCAGCAGTTGTTGCAGGCACGTGCGGAACGCACGAAGCGTCTCGATGCAGGTGAACGTCCCGACTTCCTCGCCGAAACGAAAAGCGTGCGTGAAGGCGACTGGAAAATCGCGCCGTTGCCGCAGGACCTGCAATGCCGCCGCGTGGAAATCACCGGTCCGGTCGAACGCAAGATGATCATCAACGCGCTGAATTCGGGCGCGGATTCGTACATGACCGACTTCGAAGATTCGAATGCGCCGAGCTGGGACAACCAGATCACCGGCCATATCAATCTGAAGGACGCGGTGCGCCGCACGATTTCGCTGGAACAGAATGGCAAGTCGTACACGCTGAACGACAAGGTCGCCACGTTGATCGTGCGTCCGCGCGGCTGGCATCTGGACGAGAAGCACGTGAAGGTGGACGGCAAGCGCGTGTCGGGCGGCATCTTCGACTTCGCGCTCTTCATGGTGCACAACGCGAAGGAACTGGTCGCGCGCGGCTCGGGCCCGTACTTCTATCTGCCGAAGATGGAGAGCCATCTCGAAGCGCGTCTGTGGAACGACATCTTCGTCGCCGCGCAGGAAGCGGTCGGCGTGCCGCGCGGCACGATTCGCGCGACGGTGCTGATCGAAACGATCGTCGCCGCCTTCGAAATGGACGAGATCCTGTACGAGCTGCGTGAACACAGCTCGGGCCTGAACGCCGGGCGCTGGGACTACATCTTCTCGGCGATCAAGAAGTTCAAGGCCGACCGCGACTTCTGCCTCGCCGACCGCTCACAGATCACGATGACGTCGCCGTTCATGCGCGCCTACGCGCTGCTGCTGCTGAAGACCTGCCATCGCCGCAATGCGCCGGCGATCGGCGGCATGAGCGCGCTGATTCCGATCAAGAACGATCCGGCCGCAAACGAAAAGGCGATGGGCGGCGTGCGCTCGGACAAGGCGCGCGATGCCGGCGACGGCTACGACGGCGGCTGGGTCGCGCATCCGGGCCTCGTGCCGATCGCAATGGAAGAGTTCGTCAAGGTGCTCGGCGACAAGCCGAACCAGATCGGCAAGCAGCGCGACGACGTGCTCGTCACGGCCACCGACCTGACGGACTTCCGTCCGGAAGCGCCGATCACCGAAGGCGGTCTGCGCAACAACATCAACGTCGGCATTCACTACCTGGGCGCGTGGCTCGCGGGCAATGGCTGCGTGCCGATTCACAACCTGATGGAAGACGCCGCCACCGCGGAAATCTCGCGCTCGCAGGTGTGGCAATGGATTCGCTCGCCGAAGGGCAAGCTCGAAGACGGCCGCAAGGTGACGGCCGAACTGGTGCGCGAGCTGTCGGCGCAGGAACTCGACAAGGTGAAGCAAGCTGTGGGCGGCGATACCAAGCCGTATGAGCGCGCGGCGCAGATCTTCGAAGAGATGTCGACGTCGGAGCAGTTCACCGACTTCCTCACGCTGCCGCTGTACGAGGAAATCTGAGGCCAACGTCAGGCCTCATGGATGCGTCGGGGGCATTCATTCAGACGCGCTCCGATGCGTTGATAACGGACGACGCAGTAGCAAGCCTGCTTTCGCGTGTCACCTCTAGCGCGAAAGCGGCTTGGGTCGTAAGGCTGACCGACCGGACGGCCCGACAGGCGTATGCTTGCCGGGCCTTTTTTTTGCGCGCGTGAGGTAGCGCGTTTGTCAGCGCGTGCGGCGGTACTCGGTCCAGTCGCCCGATTTGATTTCAGGCAAGCCCTTCACCGCATTCGGCGCAACCGGATAAAAGCGGCAGTTCACGACGTCGCCGTCGACTTTCACCATCACTTCGCGCGCGAGGAAACGATCCTCGACGCCCGGATAGACCGCCTCGATTTCGTCGAGCACGGCAACGAGTTCGTCGTCGATCTCGTAGACGTCGCCGACTACGTCGACGCCGCCTTCGTCGATCACGAGGCCCGGATACGAACCGAAATCGAACAGATGGCCACGCACCGTGGCCGTGCCGAGCCGATTCGGCGCGGCGATCTCGTTGCGCGCCGCGGCTTCGCTGATGTCGTTCACTTCACCGGCACGCAGCGTGCCGTATACAAAGACGGTCTGCATCGTCGTTTGCTCTCCTTGAATGGGGGTTTGGGTGGCTTCTGTTTCTGGCTCTGTTCGAACGTAAGTGCCGGCCGCGTTCAGTCGAGCACCGCGCTCGCCACGAGCACGCCGTCGATATCCGCGTAGATCCATTCGCCGGGACGCACCAGCGCGCCGGGCAATTGCACCGCTACGCCGCGCTCGCCGGCGCCGAGCTTCTGGCCGCGCCTTGGACAGGTTGCCAAAGCCGCGACGCCGACGTTGACCTCATTGAGCTCCAGCGTATCGCGCACGCAGCCGTTCAGGACGATGCCCGCCCAGCCGTTCTGTTCCGCGATCTGCGCAAGGTTGCCCCCCACCAGCGCGCAACGCAGGCTGCCGCCGCCGTCGATCACCAGCACACGGCCCGCGCCCTTCTCCTCGAGCGTGACCCGCACGAGCGCGTTGTCCTCGAAGACCTTCACTGTCACCGCTTCACCGCTGAAACACTCAGCGCGGCTGAACAGGTGAAAGACCGGCTCGAGCACGCGCAACGTGCCGAGCGCCAGTTGATCCTCGTGCGCGTCGCACAAGTCAGCGGTAGCAAAACTCATGGCGTTCTCCTCGGGTCCGGGCAATCAGGACATTATGCAACGCCCGGTTCCTTGCAACACCTACAATGAGGATCCCGCAGCGGTTTGCCGTAGCGGGTTTTGCCTTGCGGTGCTTTCGGATGACTTTCGAGGTCCGCGCTTGCCGCGGTCCGTTATCGGGATCGATCTTCACCATGACTTCATCCGCCGACTCAAACCCGTCGAGCCTCGTGCGCTTCGCCGATATTCCGCCCGAGTTCCAGCCGAACGAAACGCATCCGATCCGCGTACGCTCGCGGCAGATGCCCTCGGGCTGGCGCATCGCGCGTCACACGCATGCGTGGGCGCAGGTGGCCTATGCGTCGCGCGGCGTGCTGCGGGTCGCGACGACCGGCACGACGTGGATGGTGCCGCCGTCGCGGGCAATCTGGGTGCCGCCGCATGTGACGCACGAAGTGGTCGCCGTCGAAGACGCCTTCCTGCGTACGCTCTACATCACCGAAAGCACGGTGCCGGCCGGACTCGATACGCCGCGCGTGGTCGAAGTCTCGGATCTGCTGCGCGAAGTGATTGCCGCGCTCGACACACCGGGTATCTCGGCTACGCGTGAGCAGTTGCTCGGCGCGCTCGCACTCGACGAACTGACTCGCTCGGAACCGCTGCCGCTCTCCGTGCCGATGCCGAATGAAAAGCGTCTGCGCGCGCTGTGCGAAGCGGTGATCGCGGACCCGACGCATGGCGAGTCGCTCGAACAATGGGCGTCCAGCGTCGGCGCGAGCACGCGCACCATTGCGCGGCTGTTTCGTCAGGAGCTGGGGGTGAGTTTTTCGCAATGGCGCCAGCAGGCGATTCTGGCGCGCGCGATTCCGCTATTGAGCCAGGGACGGCCGCTGTCGCATGTCGCGTTGGAACTGGGCTATCAGAGTCAAAGCGCGTTTTCCGCGATGTTCCGGCGTGCATTTGGTGAGAGTCCGCGCGCGTTTATCGAGCGTGGCTCTGAACATCGGGTGGGAAACGGGGAGCATGGCGACACAGAGGTGGACGACGAGACCGCGCGAGATCGCGCGGATGCAGAGAGCGATGCCGGACGCTGACTGAGTGCTTGAAATCCCGGTGCCAAACGTGCGCTTAAATGCAGCGCGCCTAGCTGGGCGCCTCGTTGCGCGCCGCTAACCCTGCGTGTCGATCACCTGCGCGTCAAACCTGACGCCACGAAGCCAGCGTGCCAAACGTCCGCGCTCAGACCCCGCGTGTCAAGAACACCGCCGCCTCAAACCCGTCGCGCCAGATGACGGATCGCGCCAAGTTGCGCAAGGCGCGGCCCGGCCAGCTTATAACCTTTGCGCTGATAGAGCCGCGCGGCGGGATTGTCGACGAACACGCGCAGTTGCAACTCGCGCAGGCCACGCTCGCGTGCCCATTGATGCGAAACATCGAGCAGATATGTGCCGGCGCCGAGCCGGCGATGGCCTTCCGCAATCTGCACGTCGCGGATATGCAGCGAGTCGCCTTCTTGCGTGATGCGCAACACGCCGATCGGTGTGCCGTCCATTTCGAGAATGAAATTCTCCGACTCGCGCCAGCTACCTAGAAACAGATCGCCGCGCCAGACGAGGTGGTGGCGACGGTAGTAACCGCCCATGTTGTTGCGAGTCAGCGCCTCGGCGAACTCGAAATCGTCCATGCTGGCTTTGCGCAGATGAAACGGTAACGGAGCTTCGGTGGGATCGAACATGGCGGGGCGACATGGAAGAGTCGGGTCAACGGTAAAACAGGCCGCGCGCGCTGGCAATGGCTGTTTTTCCCGAGCATACCCAGGCGCGCTGGACAGCGGAATAAAAAAAGCCCACTTCTTACGAAGTGGGCTTTCTCAAATCTGGCGGAGCGGACGGGACTCGAACCCGCGACCCCCGGCGTGACAGGCCGGTATTCTAACCAACTGAACTACCGCTCCAGATTTTCTGCACCGCGGCTCACGAGACTGGCTCATTTACCGCTGCACCGTTCAACTTCCAACCGAACGACGCCGATGTGCTGGCGTCCCCTAGGGGATTCGAACCCCTGTACTCACCGTGAAAGGGTGATGTCCTAGGCCTCTAGACGAAGGGGACAACGTACTGCTTACACCTTTAATGAAAAAGCCCGTTCAAGTTTGGATGAACGGGCTTTGTCTGGCGGAGTGGACGGGACTCGAACCCGCGACCCCCGGCGTGACAGGCCGGTATTCTAACCGACTGAACTACCACTCCAGTCTTTACACCCTGGCTTGCGAGCGTCGGTTATTTCTCTGCAAGCTGCGCTGCTCTACTGCTACTCGAAGCATGACTTCGAACACTAAAGCGACGCTGATGTTTGGCGTCCCCTAGGGGATTCGAACCCCTGTACTCACCGTGAAAGGGTGATGTCCTAGGCCTCTAGACGAAGGGGACATAATCTTTTCAGATCTGTCTTTATCTTGCTGCTAACTCACGCTAACTTTCGCTTCGTCAGCAGCAAAGACCGATATTCTAACTACGTTACAACTGTTTGTGAAGTCTTTTTTGCTACAAGTTCCAGACTTCGGAACAACTTCACTCTGCTCTGATGGTGGAGGTAAGCGGGATCGAACCGCTGACCTCTTGCATGCCATGCAAGCGCTCTCCCAGCTGAGCTATACCCCCCTTGCAGAACAGAAACGAGATTTTAGAGGCCAATTTGCGCTTTGTAAATACCCTTTGAGCAATTGCATGCGACTTTTTTCACAAGTCGCATGCAAACCCTCTCAAGGCTCGCGCGAACGCGCTCAAGCCAGCGCTTTTTCGATCCGGCCGACGACAACATCACGCCCGAACAGCATCAACACGCTGTCGATCGACGGCGTATGCGTGGTGCCCGCCACCAGCAGACGCACCGGCATCGCCAGTTGCGGCATCTTCAGCTTGTGTGCGCCGAGCGTCGCCTTCAACGCGGCCGCGATCGCTTCCTTGGTCCACTCCACGGTCTTCAGCGCGGCGGCCAGATCGGCGAGCGCCGGGCGCACCACGTCGGTCACGTGCTGCGCGAGGGACTCGGCATCCGGCGCCGGCGTGCGATAGAACATCGCAGCGTTCTCGGCGATCTCCTTCACCGTCGATGCACGGTCCTTCAGCAAGCCCACCACGGCCGCCAGATCGGCGCCCTGGGCAAGCGCGGCCTCGTCGATACCCAGTTCGGCGAAGAACGGCTTGGCCAGCCCGGCGAGGCGCTCGTTATCCGCTTCCTTGATGTAGTGCGCGTTCAGCCAGTTCAGCTTGTCGTGGTCGTATTGCGCCGGCGACTTGCCCAGATGCTCCAGATCGAACCACTCGACGAACTGTTCGCGCGAGAAGATTTCCGCGTCGCCATGCGACCAGCCGAGGCGCGCCAGATAGTTGACCACGGCTTCCGGCAGGAAACCGGCGTCGCGATAACCCATCACGCTCATCGCGCCGTGGCGCTTGCTCATCTTCTCGCCCTGCTCGTTCAGCACGGTCGGCAAGTGCGCGTAGACCGGCGGCTCGCCGCCGAGCGCGCGCAGAATGTTGATCTGCCGCGGCGTGTTGTTGACGTGATCGTCGCCGCGAATCACGTGCGTGATGCGCATGTCCAGATCGTCGACCACCACGCAGAAGTTGTAGGTCGGCGTGCCGTCCGGACGCGCGATCACGAGGTCGTCGAGTTCTTCGTTCGAGATCTCGATACGGCCTTTCACGGCGTCATCCCATGCCACCACGCCGGTGAGCGGGTTACGGAAGCGCAGCACCGGCTGCACGCCGGCCGGCGGTTCCGGCAGAACCTTGCCCGGCTCCGGACGCCACGTGCCGTCGTAGCGCGGCTTTTCGCCAGCTTCGCGCTGACGCTCGCGCAGCGCGTCGAGTTCTTCGGTCGACATGTAGCACGGGTACACCAGCCCCGCGTCCTGCATCTGCTTGAGCACTTCGCGGTAACGGTCCATGCGCTGCATCTGGTAGAACGGGCCTTCGTCGAAATCGAGCCCGAGCCACGCCATGCCTTCGATAATGGCGTCGACCGATTCGCTGGTGGAACGCTCGACGTCGGTGTCCTCGATCCGCAGCACGAAGGTCCCTTTCATCTTGCGCGCGAACGCCCACGGATAAAGCGCGGAGCGAATGTTGCCGAGGTGGATGAAGCCGGTGGGACTCGGTGCGAAACGGGTACGAACTGAGGTGGTCATTAGCGGTTACTCGGAAGACAGGCGCCGGCGCCTGCGGGCAGACAATCGCCCATGAAGCGCGGCAGCGGAGCGCGCCCATTCGGCAAAACAGCGCCGTGCATGGGCACGAAGGAATTAAATGCGAGAGGCGAATTATACCTTCGAGAAGCGTCTTACCTGCCCTCGTCCGAACGGCCAGGCGCGGCGTGCATACCGCGCCGCATCGCGTCCGAGGGCTTCCTCTGCAACGTTTCATTACCGCGCCGCCGCGCGCGCGAAGCTTTGCTTTATGATGTGCGCGCGCTGCGGCCGGAGATAGATCCACGGCGCATGGTATCGCCGCCGGCGATGCCGTCCGTCTGACTATCCGCCTGATCGCGGCCACCGGCGACGCCGACTGCGTTGCCCGCGCCGTTGCTGGAGAACTCGTTGAAGCCCTCATCGCCTAGCCTTGCCCGCCGCAACTTTTCACTGGCCGCCGCCTCCGCGGTGCTCGCCGCCTGCACCACGACCGGAGGCAAGGCCGATAGCACGCCCGTCGCCACCACGCCCGTTACGACCACGCCGCCGCTCGACAAGCCGCAACGGCCGCTGCGCGTCGCGCTCGCGCTAGGCGGGGGCGCTGCGCGCGGCTTCGCGCACATCGGCGTGATCAAGGGGCTCGAGGCGCGCAATATCCAGATCGATCTGGTGGCCGGCACCAGCGCCGGCTCAGTGGTGGGCGCGCTGTACGCGTCGGGCATGAACGGCTTCGCGCTGAACAAGCTCGCCCTGACCATGGACGAAGCGTCGATCAGCGACTGGGCCATGCCGTTTCGCACGCGCGGCTTTCTGCAAGGCGTCGCGCTGCAGAACTACCTGAACACGACGCTCAACAACCGCCCGATCGAGAAAATGGCCAAGCCGCTCGGGGTGGTCGCCACCGACCTCAGAACCGGCCAGCCGATCCTGTTCCAGCGCGGCAACACCGGCATTGCGGTGCGCGCGTCGTGCAGCGTGCCGTCGATTTTCGAGCCCGTGAAGATCGGTGGCCATGAGTATGTGGACGGCGGGCTGGTGAGTCCGGTGCCGGCGTCGTTCGCGCGCAAGATGGGCGCGGATTTCGTGATCGCGGTGGATATCTCGCAGCGGCCGGAAAGCGGCCTGACGGCCAGTTCGTTCGACGTGCTGATGCAGACCTTCACGATCATGGGCCAGACGATCAAGGCTTATGAACTCGACAAGTACGCGGACATCGTGATCCGGCCGAATCTGGCCGCCATGAGCGGCAGCGATTTCTCGCAGCGCAACGCGGCGATTCTGGCGGGCGAAGAAGCGGTGGCGAAGATGATGCCGGAGTTACAACGCAAGCTGGCGGCGAGCCGCGCTGCGGCGTAAGCGGACCCTAAGCTGACCTGAAGCGGTCCTTGGAACGGCCGCATCGGCCGGTCAAACGCAAAAAGGCCTGCTTCGTTCGAAGCAGGCTTTTTTATGCCGCGAACCGCCGGCGCAATCTCTTACTGATTGCCGCCGATGGTCGCATTCACGCGCTTGCGCAGATCCTGGCCGTCCTGATAAGACGCCTCGATCCGCCGCGCACCGGTAAAGCGCTTTTCCCAGTAGCCGTCATCCATGTCGTCGACACGGATCGTGCTGCCCGTGGAGGGCGAATGCACGAACTTGTTGTCGCCGATATAGATGCCGACGTGCGAGAACGTGCGGCGCATGGTGTTGAAGAACACCAGATCGCCCGGCTTGAGGTCGCTGACGCGAACCTTTTCACCGACGCGGCTCATTTCCTCGGCGCGGCGCGGCAACGCCATACCGAGCGTGTCCTGGAAGACGTAGCGGACAAAGCCGCTGCAATCGAGCCCCGAATCCGGCGTGTTACCACCCCAACGGTAGCGCACGCCGATCATGTTCAGGGCGCCGACGACCACGTCGCCCGCCTTGCCGGCCATGCCGGAGAGGAACGATTTGGCGCTGCTGTCGCTAGGAGGAGCGACGGCTTGCGAATTGGGAGCGGACAAAGAATTCGACCCGCTGAGGGTCGAATATGAGGCATTCTGATTGAAACTGCTTACTTCGTCGGCGAACGCGCCGGGAGCTGCTGCCATCAAGACGCCAATGAACATCCCGGCGACGACGCGCGTGCAAGCCTGGGTTAGGTTTCTGTGCTGCATTGGTCGGTATTTTTTGCCTAAAAATCAGGGGTCTACGGAAAAAAGTTTGGTCGATACTAGCCAGTAAGTATTCACATGTCAAAACAAATAGAAAAATACAATCGAGACCCGCACCCAATTGGTGAAAAAGCGGTAAATCAATGGTCCAGCGCGGCTTTCAGCAGCTTTCGAGTGTAGGGGTGGGCGGGTGTCGCAAAAATCTCCTCAACCTCGCCACTTTCGACGATCGAACCGTTTTGCATGACCGCGACACGATGCGCCATTGCCCCGATTACCGCTAAGTCGTGGCTAATAAAAACGAAGCCAAGGTTGTACTTCTGTTGCAACCCGGCGAGCAGTTTCAGCACCTGCTGTTGAATGGAAACATCGAGCGCGCTGGTCGGTTCGTCGAGGATCAGGATGCGCGGTTCCAGCACCAGCGCGCGCGCAATCGCGATCCGCTGACGCTGCCCGCCGGAGAATTCGTGCGGATAGCGTTGCAGCACCGTGCGATCGAGCCCGACTTCGCGCAGCACTGAGATCACCTTCTCCCGGCGCGCTTGCGGCGTCATGGTCGGCCGGTGCAACGCGAGCCCTTCGCCGACAATCCGTTCGATGGTCTGGCGCGGCGAAAGCGAACTGAACGGATCCTGGAAGACAACCTGCATGTTCGAGCGTAAGGCGGTCTGTTCGGCGCCGCGATAGCTGCCGAGCGCCCTGCCCTGAAACTCGATCTCGCCGTGCACGGTGCGTTGCAGGCCGAGCAAGGCCATCGCCAGCGTCGATTTGCCCGAACCCGATTCGCCGACGATCCCGAGCGTCTCGCCTTGGCGCACCGACACGTTCGCGTCCGCAACGGCGCGAAACCGTCCCGAGCGAAACCACCCGCTGAAACCCGGCAGCTTCGTTTTGAAATCGACCGAAATCCCGCGCGCCTCGAGCAGCACGGGCGAAATCGGCAAAACCGGCACGACCGTGCGTTCCGGGCGGCTCGCCAGCAGACGTTGCGTGTACGGATGCTGCGGCGACGCGAACACCTGCTCGACCGGCCCGCTCTCCACCAGAACGCCCTTCTCCATCACCGCGATGCGTTGCGCGAAGTGGCGAACCAGATTCAGGTCGTGCGTGATCAGCAACACGGCCATGCCGCGTTTTTCCGCCTCGTCGCGTTGCAACTCCAGCAGCAGTTCGACGATCTGCGCGCGGATCGTCACGTCGAGCGCCGTGGTCGGCTCGTCGGCCAGCAGAAGACGCGGACGGCACGCCAGCGCCATCGCGATCATCGCGCGCTGGCGCTGGCCGCCCGACAGCTGATGCGGATAGCTGTTCACGCGCTTGCCCGGCTCGGCGATGCCGGTGCGCCCCAGGAGCGCCACGGCGCGCTTGCGCGCCTCGTTCGCCGTCACGCCGTCATGCACGACGATGGTTTCCGCAATCTGATCGCCGACCGTGTAGAGCGGATTGAGCGCGGTCATCGGCTCCTGAAAAATCATCGCGATGTCCGAGCCGCGCAAGCCGCGCATCTCGCGCTCGGTTTTGCCGAGCAGGTCTTCGCCGTCGAAACGGATCGACCCGCTCACCTGCGCGTCGCTCAACAGTCGCAGGATCGACAGCGCGATCACGCTTTTGCCCGAACCTGATTCGCCGACCAGCGCCACCCGTTCGCCGCGCTGGATCGCGAGCGTGACGTCGCTCACCGCGACCGTATCGCCGAAACGCACGTGCAGATGGTCCAGTTCGAGCAGCGGCTGCGTCGTGGCCGGTGGCGCATTGTTTTGCAAGTTCGCGCTCATTGATTGCCTCCGGCGCGCATGGCATCGGAGATACGGGTGTCGAGTGCATTGCGCAGCGCGTCGCCCATGAAGGTCAGCAGCAACAGCATTGCCACCAGGACGCCGAAGGTGGACAACGAAATCCACCACGCGTCGAGGTTCGCCTTGCCTTGCGCGAGCAGTTCGCCGAGGCTTGGCGTCGGCGACGGCACGCCCAGGCCGAGAAAGTCGAGGCTCGTCAGCGCGAGAATCGCGCCGCTCATGCGAAACGGCAGGAACGTGATCACCGGCGTGAGACTATTGGGCAGCACATGCCGCCACATGATCTGCCAGTTCGACAGCCCCATTGCGCGCGCCGCGCGCACGTAATCCTGCTGGCGATTGCGCAGGAACTCCGCGCGCACGTAATCGGACAAGCCGATCCAGCCGAACAGCGAGAGCAGCACGATCAGCAGAATGAAGCCCGGCTCGAAGATCGACGAAAAGATGATCAGCAGGTAAAGCTCCGGCATGGCGCTCCAGATTTCGATCAGACGCTGCCCGATGATATCGGTACGTCCTCCGAAATAACCTTGCACGGCGCCCGCTGCGATTCCGAGTATCGTACCGATCAGCGTCAGCACCAGCCCGAATTCCACGGATACGCGGAAGCCGTAGAGCAGACGCGCGAACAGATCGCGGCCGCGGTCGTCGGTGCCGAGCCAGTTCTCGCGCGACGGCGGCGCCGGGTTCGGCGCCTTCGAAAAGTAATTCAGCGTGTCGTAGTAGTAGTGATTCGGCGGATACACGGCGAAATTGCCCGGCGCGTCGAAACGATGCTTGATATACGGATCGAGATAATCGGCCGGCGTCGGGAAATCGCCGCCGAAGGTGGTCTCGGCGTAGGTCTTGAACATCGGGAAATACAGGCTGCCGTCGTAGCGCACCACGAGCGGTTTGTCGTTCGACCACAACGGGCCGGCCAGACTCGCCGCGAATGCCACGACGAACACGATCAGGCTCCAGTAGCCCAGACGCTGCTGGCGAAAACGCTGCCACACACGGCGCGCGGGCGAAGGCGAGACGAATACGCGCGCCGGTTCGGTGCGCGCCGACGCATCGGCGGAAAGACGGGCTCGATTCATCAGCGCTCCAGTTGTTCGAATTGGATGCGGGGATCGACCCACACGTAGCAAAGATCGGAGATCAGCTTGGTCGCGAGCCCGATCAGCGTGAACAGATACAGCGTGCCGAGCACGACCGGATAATCGCGCCGCACCACCGATTCGTAGGAGAGCAGCCCGAGGCCATCGAGCGAAAACAGCGTCTCGATCAGCAGACTGCCGGTAAAGAACGCGCCGATAAACGCGGCCGGAAAACCGACGATCAGCGGCAACAGCGCATTGCGGAACACGTGCTTCCACAGCACGCGCTTTTCGGACAACCCTTTGGCGCGCGCGGTGAGCACGTATTGCTTGCGGATCTCATCGAGAAAGGCATTTTTCGTCAACATGGTGACGACCGCAAAACTGCCCACGACCGAGGCCGTGATCGGCAATGCAATATGCCACAGATAGTCGAGAATCTTGCCTACGACACTTAGTTGCGCCCAGTTGTCCGAAGTGAGATTGCGCAGCGGGAACAGTTGCAGGAACGTACCGCCGCCGAACAGCACGAGCAGCAAAACACCCAGCACGAAGCCCGGAATCGCGTAGCCGACCAGCACCACGAGGCTCGTCGCGACATCGAAGCGCGAACCGTTGCGTATTGCCTTCGCAATGCCGAGCGGCACCGATATCAGATACGTCAGAAAGAATGTCCATAAGCCGATGCTGATCGACACCGGCAGCTTGGAGACGATCAGCGACCACACGCTTTGATGGCGGAAGTAGCTCTGACCGAGATCGAACGTCGAGAAGCGCTTGAGCATCAGCACGTAGCGTTCGAGCGGCGGTTTGTCGAAGCCGTATAGCGCCTTGAGTTGCGCGATCTGCTGCGCGTCGACACCGGTATGCGCGCGCAGACCGAACGGCGCGCCGTTCTCGGCGCCTTTGCGCAACTCGTGCTGCATCTGCTCGACCGGGCCACCGGGAACGAACTGGATCACGGCGAAGGTCAGCGTCAGCACGCCGAGCAAAGTCGGGATCATCAGCAGCAGGCGTTTGAGGATGTAACTCCACATGGCGGCGTTTCCGAATGAATGACGCGTTAGCGCGGTTAAGGTTGCGCTTGCGGCTGCGATTGCGACTGTGGCTGCGCGAACCACCACATCGACGTGATCCAGCCTTCCGCCGAATAGTACAGGGGCAGCGTTTTCGGCCATGCAAGGCCGCGCTTGAACGCCACCCGATGCGTCGCGCTGTACCAGTGCGGCACGACATAGTAGCCATGCATCAACACACGGTCGAGCGCGTGCGTGGCGTCGACCAGTTGCTCGCGCGTCTGCGCATGCACGAGCGCGTTCAGGATCGCATCCACTACCGGCGACTTCAGCCCGATCATGTTATCGGAACCCTGCGTATCGGCGGCCTTGCTGCCGAATCGCTCGATCTGCTCGGAGCCGGGCACCTGCACGTCCGGCATGCGGATGGTGGTGGTGTCGAAATCGAATGCGTCTAGCCGCTTCTGATAGACCGCGAAATCCGACACGCGAAACGTGGCCTGGATGCCCAACTTCTGCAGATTACGGATGAAGGTCGCGACGATCGGCTCCATCTGCGCGGACGAGCCGGAGTCGTCGAGAATCTCGAAGCGGAACGGTTCGCCCTTGGCGTTGCGCAACGCGCCATCGCGGTAAGTCCAGCCGGCCTCCTGCAAGAGCGCGCGCGCCTCCAGCAGGTTGGCGCGCAGCGAGCCGGGAGGATCGGTATCCGGCTGTTTCGGCGGCGGACCGAACACGGCCGGGTCGAGCTTCGCGCGCCACGGCTCGAGCAAGGCCAACTCACCCGGCGAAGGCAGACCCTTCGCCTGCAAATCGGTGTTGGCGAAGAAACTGTCGATACGCGTGTACTGATTGAAGAACAACTGCCGATTGAGCCACTGAAAGTCGAGCGCAAGATCCAGCGCCTTGCGCACGCGCACGTCCTGAAACAACGGCCGCCGCGTGTTCAGCATGAAGCCCTGCATGCCGGTGCCGTTATGTTGCGCAAACACCTGCTTGATCAGCTCACCGCTATCGAATTTCTTGCCGACATCACGCCGCACCCAGTTGCGCGCGACGTATTCGACCAGGGCGTCGTACTCGCCGGCCTTGAACGCCTCCAGTCGCGCCGTGCTATCCGAATACAGCTTGTAGACGACGCGATCGAAGTTATACATGCCGACGCGCACCGGCAGCGCCGCGCCCCAGTAATTCGGGTCGCGCCGGTACGTAATCGTGCGGCCGTTGTCGTATTGCTCGATCAGATAAGGTCCGCTGCCGATCGGCTTTTCGAACGCGAGCTGGTCGAACGGAATGCGGCTGCCGTCCGGTTTCATTCCCCACTTGCGCGAGAACACCGGTATGCCGCCCGCGAGCAACGGCAGCTCGCGATTGCGCTGGTGAAACTCGAAGCGGATCGTGTGCGGATCGACCACCACCGCGCGCGTGATCTCGCCGAAGATCGAGGCGAATTGCGGCGCGGCCTGCGGGCTTTTCAGCGTGTCGAGCGAGAACTTGACGTCGTCGGCGGTGACCGGATCGCCGTTCGAAAACCGCGCGCGCGGATTGATGTGGAAGGTCACCGACAGGCCATCCGGTGCGATGTTGATGTCGTCGGCGAGCAGCCCGTAAGCGGATGCCACTTCGTCGCTGCTGCCGGTGGTAAGGCTTTCGAACATCAGGTCCACACCCGGCGCCGTATTGCCGCGCAGTGTGAAGGGATTGAATTTGTCGAAGCTGGTGAGGCGGCTCGGATTGGCCAGCACCAGCGTGCCGCCCTTCGGCGCGTCCGGATTGACGTAGTCGAAGTGCTTGAAATCCGCCGGATATTTCGGCTCACCGTATTGCGCGATCGCATAGACCGCGTGCGCCCGCGGCGCCACGAGAAGACCAGCCACGGCCAGCGCGCCGCACATCAGCGCTGTGCAAGCGGAGCGCCATGAACGCGGCGCAATCGCGAGGCCGGCACGCAAGGGTCTGTGAATCGCGCTGCACGGGAGTGCACGAGGCGTTGGAACCCGTCGCGAGCCAGTTGTCATGGGGGCCTTGTTGGTCAGTGGGCAATTGCAGTGTGAGAGAATTCTACCCAATAAACCCGCGCGATCCGCACGTCCATTGCTCACATTGTCGACGTGCGCGGCGCGCCGATCCGATCAGGAGATTTCATGGGCTTCCTCGCTGGTAAACGTATCCTGCTGACTGGCCTGCTGTCGAACCGTTCGATTGCCTACGGCATCGCGCAAGCCTGCAAGCGCGAAGGCGCCGAGCTGGCGTTCACCTATGTCGGCGAGCGCTTCAAGGATCGCATCACCGAGTTCGCCAACGAGTTCCGCAGCGATCTGGTGTTCCCCTGCGACGTCGCCGACGACGCGCAGATCGACGCCCTCTTCGTCTCACTCAAGCAACGCTGGGACGGCCTCGACGGTCTCGTTCACTCGATCGGCTTTGCGCCGCGCGAAGCGATTGCTGGCGATTTTCTCGACGGCATGACGCGCGAAAATTTCCGCATCGCGCACGACATCTCCGCGTACAGCTTCCCGGCGCTCGCCAAAGCCGCGCAATCCATGTTCACGCCGGACGCGTCGCTACTCACGCTGAGCTACCTGGGCGCCGAGCGCGCGATTCCGAACTACAACACCATGGGTCTCGCCAAAGCTTCACTCGAAGCCAGCGTGCGTTATCTGGCGGTCTCGCTCGGCGCGAAAGGCGTGCGCGTCAACGGTATTTCGGCGGGCCCGATCAGGACGCTGGCCGCGAGCGGCATCAAGGGCTTCGGCAAAATTCTCGAATTCGTGGAACAGAACGCGCCGCTCAAGCGCAACGTCACGATCGAACAGGTCGGCAATACGGCGGCGTTCCTGCTGTCGAATCTGGCGGCCGGCGTAACGGCGGAAATCGTGCACGTCGATAGCGGCTTTAGCGCGGTAGTGGGTGGCATGGCTGCCGTGGCGGATTGAACAACGCGCCTTGCGCGTGAGCGCGTACCGCTTTGTGTGCGCCACTGCATTTTGCTGGCTTGTTGCAGAAGCCCAACAAAAAAACCGCCTTTTTCAGGCGGTTTTTCTTTGACGCCGCGATTCGATCAACCGCGGGTCTGGATGCTTAGTGCCAGCCGCGATGATTGTCGTAGTGGTCGTGACCATAGTTGTAATGGCCCGGGGGATGATGACGATACCAGTCATCGCGCGCCCAGTAGCGGCGTCCGTCCCAGTAGCGGTCGCCATGCCAGCCGACGACGATCGCCGGGCCGCCGTAGTACACGGGCGCTGGTTGATAGACGACTGGCGGCGGGGGCGGAGGCGGCGGTGCATAAACCGGTGCCGGCGCGACGTAGACCGGCGCGGGAATGCCGATGTTGACACCAACACTGAGACCGCCGGCCATTGCGACACCCGACGCACCCAGCGCGAAAACCCCGATCAAAAGTGGAACAAGACGAGCGGACTTCATCGATCACCCTTTGGAAGAATGTGTTGTTGGCGGAAATATAGCGCAAGGCGCCGCTGCGCGTATTTCAAGTTTGTAATAACTGATGCATAACATCGCATGCGTGGCCGGCCGGTTACGTCTCGTTACATTGGACATGGTTTTGGTGAAGAAGCGGTGGCGTTGTAATCAGAGCGCGGCGCAATGCAAGGCGGCTCTGCTCGCCGCACGTTCATGCACCGGGGCATTCGGTCGACGGCGATATGCGCAGCTAGGCACGCATGGCATTTGTCATTTCCAGCGCGGACAATATCCGTAGGATGTCGAAGCATTATTTCTTCATGCGTCTGCCCTGCGTCGGCGCAGAAACGCTCTCGCTCGGTTTAGGTTGTATCGAATGGGAGCTGCTTCGAAGCGCCAGTCGATCCGGCTCATACGGCGATGCTCGTTTAAGGCGTAGCACGCCGCCGCCACAGCGGACTCACGCAGCCATCCGCCATTTGTGTCGCGCATGCGAAACGAACATTTGTTGTTCGAAAGAACATATCTGCGAAAATTCAACCGTGGCCGGTCGTCCGATCTCTAATCGGCTCCCTAATGTTGAATCTCCCGGCATCATTTGAAATGCTGCGAAAATCCGAATAAATCGAATGGTTTTACCTAATGTCTCACAAGCATACCAGTTATACGATGACTTATACCAAATGACGATAGCTCGCTGTTCGCTAGGGAACCGTGTTCAACACGTGCGGCGTGATTTCGACATATCGCATCACGCCCGCTGTGACAGTCGGCGCCGGGTACAGCAACACGTGCGCGAGCAAGGCGAACGGCATGAGCGATCCGGCGCGCTATCACTAGATCTCGCTGGAGCAGACCTACAACCGCTCTACGCCCACTACGTTGTACGCGCTGAAGGCGTAACAGCTCGCACGCGGCAAGACGCTGATCGCGGCGGGCGGCGCCACGATCATTACCGATGCGGTGGCGGTGGTGGGCGACTCGCAGAATAGGACGTCGCTGTCGTCGGGGCCATTGCAGTTCGTTGGGATGGTGGGGCCGCAGCACGCGTTTCGAGTGCGGCTTGCAGCGGCGATTGACGAACGGCGCAGACCCGCGCACGAAATCGGCCGCGAGAGCACGCCGTGGGACTTCGCGGGTTCCGGCTAACCCACGCTCAGTGATCCGGCGAACCAGCCACTCAGACAACGTTCGCTGCTTCTCAAGACGCCGACAGCAAGGCGACGACAACCTGCCATCTGCCTCCTCACAGGACGCCGAACCGACTCGTGCTAACCTCGCCGGACAAGCACTGCGCTTCAGTGCTGGCTCTCGCGTACGGAGACCTGGACGATGGACTGCGCCGCCCTGCCGATCCTTGATTGTCACCAACACTTCTACGACGCCCGGCGCTTCCATTACCCCGTGTTCGCGACGCGCAGCGAAGGCTTCGAAGCCCTCGTCGGCGACTACAGTGCGCTCCCCCGCATCTACTTACCCGACGACTACGCGCGCGACACGAGCGCGTTGAATGTCGTCGGCACAGTCTGGGCGGAATTCATTTCGACCGATCCGGTGGGCGAAACACGCTGGGCGCAGGACCTTGCGAACACCACAGGACGCCCGGACGGCATCATTGCTTTGGTCGATTTTTCGAGTCCCGATCTGCCGGACACGCTGGACGCGTATGCATCAGCGAATCGGATCCGTTGCGTTCGCCAGCATCTGGGTTGGCACCCGGCGAACCCGCTGCTTCGCTATGCACCGGCGCCGGACCTCATGTCGGACGCGGCATGGCGACGCGGACTCGCTGCGCTGCGCGGGCGCAATCTGATCTGCGAAATCGAGATATTCGCCCCGCAACTTCCCGAACTCGCATCGCTCGCGACTGCGTTTCCAGACATTCAGTTCGTGCTGCCTGTGCTGGGCTGGCCGCTCGTTCTGACTAGCGAAGGCCAGGCGGCGTGGCGACGTGGAATGACGTTGGTCGGCGCGTGTCCCAATGTGGCTGTCAAAATTTTTGGGCTGGAATGCATCTTCGGCATTCATTGGACGGTCGCTCAGGTTCGCCCTTGGATACTGCAAGCCATCGAGGTTTTTGGGCCCGAACGCTGCATGTTTGCGAGTCATATGCCGATCAGCAAGCTGGCTTGCAGTTTCGAACAGCTTTATCGCGCGTACTTCGAGATGATTGCAGAGTTCAGTGCTTCTGAGCAACGAAGACTGCTCCATGACACGGCAGTTCGGATTTACAAGCTGAGCTAAACGTTAACTTGGAGGACCGAATTGCGTGCGTGATTGCACATACGGTCACGAATGAGATGGAGCGACAGCAGGCCGTCACTGTACCAATCCACTCGCACTGCAACGCCCAAAAAACAAAACCCCGCAGAGCCTAGACTCTGCGGGGTTTGCCACCATCACTGGCGGAGACGGAGGGATTCGAACCCTCGATCCAGGTTTTGGCCCAGATGCTCCCTTAGCAGGGGAGTGCCTTCGACCTCTCGGCCACGTCTCCCAAACTTTCGGTCGCGCAGGGAGTCAGCGCGACGAAGCCAAGATAATAGCGGGCCGAACCGCGAAGGTCAATGTCTCCCGAACATTTTTTGTGCCAGTTTCGTCACCGGCGACGCAATTTATTCACCTCGGCCGCGCAAAACAAACGGAGCGCTCTTGTCCACCCCGTTGTTCGAAGCAAATTACGCTTGATCCAGTTCGAACGCTTTATGCAGCGCGCGCACGGCGAGCTCCATGTACTTCTCGTCGATCAGCACCGAGATCTTGATTTCGGAGGTCGAGATCATCTGAATGTTGATGCCCTCTTCCGACAGCGTGCGGAACATCGTGCTCGCGATACCGACGTGCGAACGCATGCCGACGCCGACCACCGAGACCTTCGACACCTTCGGATCGCCCAGCACCTGCTCGGCCTGCACGTGGCCCTTCACCTGGGTCGTGAGGATGTCCATGGCGCGCTGATAATCGCCGCGGCCGACCGTAAACGTGAACGCCGTTTTGCCTTCCACGCTCTGGTTCTGGATGATCATGTCGACGTCGATATTCGCGTCCGCCACCGGGCCGAGAATCTGATACGCGATGCCCGGCTTGTCGGGCACACCCATCACGGCAATGCGAGCTTCGTCGCGCTGAAACGCGATGCCCGAGATGACTGCTTTTTCCATGGTCTCGTCTTCTTCAAAAGTAATCAGGGTGCCCGACTTCATTTCAGCGTCGAGCGGTATCAGCGGATCGGTCAAGCTCGACAACACACGTGTCTTCACCTGATATTTGCCGGCGAATTCCACCGAGCGGATCTGCAGCACCTTCGAACCCAGGCTTGCCATTTCCAGCATTTCTTCGAACGTCACGCGATCGAGCCGGCGCGCTTCTTCGACCACGCGCGGGTCGGTCGTGTAGACCCCGTCGACGTCCGTGTAAATCAGGCACTCATCGGCTTTCAACGCGGCCGCGACCGCGACCGCCGACGTATCCGAACCGCCACGGCCGAGCGTAGTGATATTGCCGTCAGGATCGATGCCCTGGAAGCCGGTGATCACCACCACCTTGCCTGCGTCGAGATCGCGCAGCACGCGCTCGCCGTCGATTTCGCTGATGCGCGCTTTCGTGAACGCGCTATCCGTTTTGACCGGCACTTGCCAGCCGGCGTAGCTGACCGCTTCGACGCCGGCTTCCTGCAGCGCGATAGCCAGCAAACCCGAGCTGACCTGCTCGCCCGTGGCGGCGATCATGTCGAGTTCGCGCGGGTTCGGCTGACCCGTGATTTCTTTCGCGAGACCGAGCAAGCGGTTGGTTTCGCCGGACATCGCCGACGGCACGACGACCATCTTGTGGCCAGCCTTGTGCCATTTCGCGACGCGCTTGGCGACGTTCTTGATGCGCTCGACCGAGCCCATCGAGGTGCCGCCGTATTTATGTACGATGAGTGCCATTGTCGTTCTGAACTGGAGGAGAAACCGCGCTGGCGCGCTGGAGACGACCGCACAAAAGCACAGGCGCGCAACGTCTTGTGAACGACGGCAGAGTGTGTGGCGGCGTAAATGCAGCACGCGTGCAGCACGCGCGGATTTGCCCGGGAATGATCGCTGATGGCTTACCGGAAACGACGGATCACGATCGAAAACCGACTAATTCAACAAAAGCGACGGCGAAATCGGGTCGGGCAAACAAGTAAACGTACCCGATCGAGGGCAAAAAGACAAGCCGGAAAGGCTATTGGAATGCGCCAAATAAGGGCTGCAAAGGCCTGTTTCATGCGGATTTGCGCCCTATTTCCGGATTCACCGCGCGGCTAATCCACGTGTCCGACCGGCCGGTCAGGCGATCAGCAGATCCTCGCGCCAGATGATCTTGACGCGTGTTTCGGCCTCGTCGACCTGTTCCGGCAACGTTGCGCGATTGACGCCGAGCAGAGGCACGAACAGCAGATCGTCGCCGACGTAAAGCAGCGGCACGTCGCGCTTCCACGCGGGAACCCCGCGCTCCTGGAACAGATTTTTCAGCGTGCGGCTCGGTGCATTGCGCGCTTCGCTCGTGCGCATCCGCTCGCCGCCGCTGCGCGATCGCGCGCTCAACACGGCGCGCCGTAGAACGCTCGCGGGAATCGTGTCGGAGTCGCCGGCGGCAACGTCTGCGTCGGCGAATACGAAAGTGCCGCGCCATTGCGGCAAACGCCAGATCGACTCACCTTGCCACGCGAGTTCGCTGATCGCGCGAGCGGCGAGCGCGGTTTCGTCGGCGGGCTCGTTGCTGTCGCCCGCTTCCCAATAGACGAGGCCGCGATAGCTACGCAATGCATGACCCGCGTGATCGATACGCAGACCGTGGCCCTCGCCTGCCGCGCCAATCTCACGCAGCTGACGCAGCGCATCGCCGAGACGCGCGCTCGATGCGGCGACGAAACCCAACGTGCGCATCCAGTAACGCATCAGGTTGAGCGCGCGATCATCGTCGAACGCGACCAATGCATCGTGCGATAGAGCACGCCCTTCGTCGCGTGAAGCGGATTCCATATCGATGCGCGCCAGCGCGTCGAGCAAACGCTGCGCGGATGCCGCATGCGCCGCCGTGCGCGCGAGCGCGTCGCGAAACCCTGGAAAGTGGACGGCCAACGCCGGCGTCACCTCGTGGCGCAATGCATTGCGTGCGTAGCGTGTATCGGCGTTCGACTCGTCGTCGATCCATTGCAACGCACGCTCGCTCGCGTATTGCTCGAGTTGCGCGCGCAGCACATGAAGCAAAGGCCGCACGCGCGTCGCTGACGCATCCGCCGGCAAATACTCGGGCGCCATCGCGGCAAGACCCGCGAGACCCGCGCCACGCAGCAATTGCAACAGCACGGTTTCCGCCTGATCGTCCGCATGCTGCGCGAGCCACAACGTGGCGACATCGCGCGACGCGCACATGTCGTCCAGCGCGCGATAACGCGCATCGCGCGCGGCGGCTTCGACACTCACGCCCGCGTCACGCGACACCTCGACGCGCTCTACCGCGAACTCGACGCCACGCTCCCGCGCAAACGCCTCGCAGTGCGCGAGCCACGCATCGGCATGCGCGCTCAGCCCATGATGCACATGCAGCGCGAGACAACGCGACGCGCCCGCGACACGCACCGCCGCATCGAGCAGCACACTCGAATCCACGCCGCCACTGAACGCAATCGCAATACGCGCGTTAGCGGGCAGCGTAGACAACGAAAAGCCGACGGCCTCGAGAACGAGGCGGTCGGCGGGCGTTTCGGCGGTGGGGATCACGTCACTCGCGCGCTGGGCGCTGCAGGACGAAAGAGAACGCGCGCGGGCTCACGCACCCGGCGTCGTTTCCTTGAACTTGCCGTACGACATCAGCCGTTCGAAACGGCGTTGACGCAGGTCGTTGATGCTCATGCCCTGGAACTGGCGCAGCGAATCGGCGAGCGCACGGCGCAACATGGCGGCCATGCCTTTCGGATCGCGATGCGCGCCACCCAGCGGCTCGTTGACGATCTTGTCGATCAGACCGAGCGCCTTCAGACGATGCGCGGTCAGGCCGAGCGCTTCCGCGGCTTCCGGCGCTTTCGCGGCGCTCTTCCACAGAATGGAGGCGCAGCCTTCCGGCGAGATCACCGAATAGGTCGAGAATTGCAGCATCAGCACGCTGTCGCCGACGGCGATCGCCAGCGCGCCGCCCGAACCACCCTCGCCGATGATCGTCGCGATCAGCGGCGTCTTCAGCTCGGCCATGACGTACAGATTGCGGCCGATCGCTTCCGACTGGCCGCGCTCTTCCGCGCCAATGCCCGGGTACGCGCCCGGCGTATCGATGAACGTGAAAATCGGCAAGCCGAATTTTTCGGCGAGACGCATCAGACGTTCGGCCTTGCGATAGCCTTCCGGACGCGGCATGCCGAAGTTGCGCAGCGCGCGCTCCTTGGTGTCGCGGCCCTTCTGATGGCCGATCACCATGCACGCCTGGCCGTTGAAGCGCGCGAGGCCGCCGACGATCGACAGGTCGTCCGCATAGTTGCGGTCGCCGTGCAGTTCATGGAAATCGGTGAACAGCTCGTTGACGTAGTCGAACGTGTACGGACGTTGCGGATGACGGGCGATTTGCGAAACCTGCCACGGCGTGAGGTTCGCGTACAGATCTTTGGTGAGCTGTTGACTCTTCTTGGACAGCCGCTCGATCTCTTCCGAAATATCGACGGCCGAATCGTCCTGCACGAAGCGCAATTCTTCGATCTTCGCTTCGAGTTCAGCGATCGGCTGTTCGAAATCCAGAAACGTGGTCTTCATTGTTTGTAATCCTTGGACTTACCGGCAGCGCGTATTCTAACCGCGCTCGCCGATGTCAAAACCATTTCGCAACTATCAATCTTTAACAATCGATAGCTTTTGAAATGGTCCCGTTTCTTCTTTTTCAGTAGTCGACCGGCAACGGATCAAGACTACGCCACATATACCAGGTGGCGACGGTGCGCCACGGCTCCCAGTTGGCGGCGACCTCGCGCGCTTCGCTGCGTGTGACCGGTTCGCCGCTGAAGTAGTTGACACTGATCGCACGAATCAGGCCCAGGTCGTCGAGCGGCAGCACGTCGGGGCGCGACAGGTTGAAGATCAGGAACATCTCCGCCGTCCAGCGGCCGATGCCGCGAATCTGCGTGAGTTCGGCGATCACCGCCTCGTCTTCCATCGACGTCCATTTACCGACGTGCAGCGCACCCGAAACGAAATGCTGCGCGAGATCGAGCACGTATTCGGCTTTGCGCTTGGACAACCCGCACGTGGTCAGCTTCTCCAGACCGAGCTTGATGAACTGTTGCGGCACCAGCTTCGGACAGGCGGCCTCGACTTTCGCCCAGGCGGCTTGCGCGGACGCGACCGAAATCTGCTGGCCGACCACCGAGCGCGCGAGCGTGACGAACGGATCGCCGCGGCTCAGCAGATGCACCGGGCCGAACTTCGGAATCAGTTTCTTCAGAATGCGATCGCGCTTGACGAGGTCGGCACAAGCCTTGTCCCAATAGGCCGGACGCGTGACTTCAGGCGTGAGGCCGCCGATCTGCACCGGCACCGCGACCTCGCTCGCGCTCGCCGCTTCGCCGCCCGCGGTTGCGGACGCGCGCGTCTTGCGCACGACTTCGCCTTCGTGCCCCTCGACCGTTACGCGGGCGAGCTCCTGCACGTCGCCGGCCAATTCAGCCGGCAAGGCGCCATTGCTCTTCAAACGCGGCGCCTTCGCGCGCTTCGCGAGAGGCGCATGCGCCGACGCGCCATTGAGCCCGCGCTTCACGGCGGTCTTTGTCGCTGCACCCGCTGCCGTCTTGGCCGCCACCCCGGCGGCTTTCGACGATGCTTTCCTTACCGCGCCGCCGCCCGTGCGAGCCGACGTGCGTGTCGACTTTGCCGCGGTTGCCGCGTTTGTTTGAGACGCGGCTCGTTTAGCCGGCGTCTTCGTGGCCGTTGCCATCCTGCCTCCTGCCTGGCGAGTCGATCAAAGGGTAAGTCGAGGTGCGCTCACACGCGCCGCCACTCGGTCAACCCGCCGGGTTTGTCTTCAAGTGCAACGCCGGCCTCGAGCAATTCGGCCCGGATCCGGTCTGCTGCCGCATAGTCCTTCGCCTGCTTGGCGGCCACGCGCGCCGCGATCTTCGCTTCGATCGCGGCGGGCTCGAGCGCGCCTTCGGCTGCTGCCCCCGCTGCCTGCTGCAGGTACGCACGCGGCTCGCGGCCGAGCAGTCCGATCACCGCGCCCAGCGAGCGCAACTGACGGGCCAGCGCGGGGTCGCGCGTGCGGTTCACTTCTGTTGCCAACTCGAACAACACCGACACTGCAACCGGTGTGTTGAAGTCGTCGTTCATTGCTGCCTGGAAACGCTGCGCATGCGCTTCGTTCCAGTCGAGCTCGGCGTCGTCCGGCGTGACGTCCTTCAGCGCGGTGTACAAACGCGCGAGGGCGTTGCGGGCGTCGTCGATATGCACGTCGCTGTAATTCAACGGCGAGCGGTAATGCGCGCGTGCGATGAAGAAACGCACGACCTCGGCATCGTACTGCGCCAATACTTCGCGGATCGTAAAGAAGTTGTTCAACGACTTCGACATCTTCTCATTGTCGATCTGTACGTAGCCGTTGTGCATCCAGAAATTGACGAACGTTTGACCGGTAGCGGCTTCACTTTGCGCTATTTCGTTTTCATGGTGCGGAAACTGCAGGTCCTGTCCGCCGCCGTGAATGTCGAAATGTTCGCCGAGCAACGTGCAGCCCATCGCCGAGCATTCGATATGCCAGCCGGGACGGCCGCGCCCATATTTCGAATCCCAGCCGGTGTCGGCGGGCTCTTCCGGCTTGGCCTGCTTCCACAGCACGAAGTCGAGCGGGTCCTGCTTCGCGTCGTTCGCCGCGACGCGTTCGCCCGCGCGCAGATCTTCGAGCGACTTGCCCGAGAGCTTGCCGTAGTTCGCGAACTTGCGCACCGCATAGTTCACGTCGCCGTCACTCGCCTGATAGGCGTAGCCGTTCGCTTCGAGCTGCTCGATCATGCCAAGCATCTGCGGAATGAAATCCGTGGCGCGCGGTTCGATGTCGGGCCGCTGAATGCCGAGCGCGTCCGCGTCTTCATGCAGCGCCTTGATGAAGCGATCGGTCAGCGCTTTGATCGTTTCGCCGTTCTCCACTGCGCGCCGGATGATCTTGTCATCAATATCCGTGATATTGCGCACATAGGTCACGTCGTAGCCGAGCGTGCGCAACCAGCGCTGCACGATGTCGAACACGACCATCACCCGCGCATGACCGACGTGACAATAGTCGTACACGGTCATCCCGCAGACGTACATCCGCACGACGCCTTCTTGCAGCGGCACGAAAGTTTGCTTGTCACGCGCGAGCGTGTTGTAGATGCGCAGTGATTCCATAGAGAACGGTGCGTGGGCCGAAAGAAATCCGCAATGTGTTTCATGCGCGCCGCGCCCCGCGAACAAATGGCGGGTGCGTTGCATACAGCAAAACCGGTGCACCTGGTGCGGCGGTCAGGCTGCGATCAAGGCGGAGACGACCACGAGTGGCGAAAAGACAGTTTGCGGTTCGACGGAACGCGCAGACCTTTTGTTAGAATGGGTCGGAGTATAACATCCAGACCTGAGCCTATGAAACCTTCAAGCGGCCGCGCGCGCAGCGCTGCGACCCTCGCCGCGGCGGCCTTCGGTGGCGTCGCGCGCGGCATGAGCGGCGGCGTCGCTCTCGGCGCCACGCGTGCCCTCACGTTGCGCGTCACCCTGGCTGTCGCCCTTGCCGCCGTGCCCGCCTCGGCCGCCTTCGCGCAGAAAGCCGCCACGCGGCCGCAGGGCCCCGCCGTGCGCGACAACACGCCGGAAATCGACGCGTCGATCGCGCAGAAAAACTGGGCGGCCTCGCTGACCCAGCTCGACGCACGCATCGCCTCGAATCCACGCGACGCGCAAGCAAAGTTCAAGCGCGGCACGGTGCTCGCCCATCTGAATCGCGACGACGAAGCCATCGCCGCGTTCACCGAACTCACGCAGACGTACCCCGAGTTGCCCGAGCCCTATAACAACCTCGCCGCGCTTTATGCGAAGCAAGGCCATTATGCCGAAGCGCGCGCCGCGCTGGAAACGGCAACCAAGGTCAACCCGGGCTACAGCCTCGCGTACGAGAATCTCGGCGACCTGTATCTGCGCATGGCCAACGAGGCCTATCGCCGCGCACAGAGCCTCGGCAAGGTGAGCCCCACCACCACGCAGCGCCTCGCGGACATTCAGAAAGTCATCTCGCCGGTCAAGACCCCGACCCAGGCGAAGCAGTCCGCCGTCCCGGAAGACGACTACACCGCTCGCGCCACCTCGAACATGACGCAGACGCCGAGCTTCCAGTACGGCGGCGCGAACGGCTCGCTCGCCATGCCGCCTTACATGGCGCCGTCGAAGTAAAGCCCATTACGCTCTCGCGCAATACGTTTTTTCCAACCCTGAGGATCTTCATGAAATGGTTGATGTTGGCGCTCGGCAGCGCCGCCCTGATCGCAAACGCTCCCGCATTTGCCCAGTCCGGTTCGCAAGCCGCGCATCCGTCCGTCCTCTTCAAGACATCGGAAGGCGACATCCGCGTCGAGTTGTATCCTGAGAAAGCGCCGAAGACGGTCGCCAACTTCCTCGACTACGTGAAGTCCGGCCAGTACAGCGGCACGATTTTCCATCGCGTGATTCGCGGCTTCATGATTCAGGGCGGCGGCTATACGCAGAGCTTCGCGGAGAAGCCGACGCGCGCGCCGATTCCGCTCGAAAGCCGTAACGGTCTGAAGAACATGACGGGCACGCTCGCCATGGCGCGCACCAGCGATCCGAATTCGGCCACCGCGCAGTTCTTCATCAATACGGTGGACAATGCCGGCCTCGACTATCCGAATCCGGACGGCAACGGCTATGCGGTGTTCGGCAAGGTCACGAGCGGCATGGACGTCGTGAAGAAGATCGAAGGCACGCCCACTACCTCGCGCGGCCCGATGAGCGACGTGCCGCAAAAGCCGGTCGTGATCGAGTCGGCCACGGTCGTCGGCAAGTAATTGAAGCAAAGGCGAGCACTGAAAGCGCGCGCAAGACACCGCGCCCACGAGAAAAGCATCAGCGCTCAATCCACGCCCCGGCGCGGCCCGGCGTCAGTTCATGACGACTCGCCGCGCCATTTACCCACCCTGTTCATCAAAGGATTCCATCATGGTTGAACTGCATACGAACCACGGCGTCATCAAACTCGAACTGGACGCTGAAAAGGCGCCGAAGTCGGTTGAGAACTTCCTCAATTACGTGAAGGCCGGCCACTACGACAACACGGTGTTCCACCGCGTGATCGACGGCTTCATGATCCAGGGCGGCGGCTTCGAACCCGGCATGAAGCAGAAGCCGACGGCCGAGCCGATCACCAACGAAGCGAACAACGGTCTGAAGAACGTGAACGGCTCGGTCGCCATGGCTCGCACGAACGACCCGCATTCGGCAACGGCACAATTCTTCATCAACGTGAACGACAACGACTTCCTGAACCATTCGTCGCCGACGCCGCAGGGCTGGGGCTACGCCGTGTTCGGCAAGGTCGTCGAAGGCATGGACATCGTCGAGAAGATCAAGAAGGTCAAGACGGGTTCGAAGGGCTTCCATCAGGACGTGCCGGCGGACGACGTGGTGATCGAAAAGGCTGTGATCGTCGACTGAACGTGAACGAAGCGTCGACTCGTTCGAACTGACATCAGGCACCTTCAATGCTGCAAGAAACGCCGCTGCGAAGCGTCGCCGCGGGCGTGCCTGGCGAGGGCAAACGCCCGCACGCCGCACGCCCGTTTTTTCTCCTCTCCGATATTCATCTGAGCGAGGCGATTCCGCGTACGGTCGCCGCGTTCGAGCATTTCATCCGCTTCACGGCCGAGCAGGCCGATTCGGTTTTCATCCTCGGCGATCTGTTCGAGTACTGGATCGGCGACGACATGCTCGTCGAGCCGTTCGTCGCGCGCATGGCGGCGCTGTTGCATACGTTGTCCGAGCGCGGCATCGCGCTCTACATCATGCACGGCAACCGCGATTTTCTGCTGGGCAAGCGTTTCATGAAAGCGGCCGGCGCGATCTGGCTGCCCGATCCGTTCGTGATCACCGCATTCGGCACGCGCATCGCGCTCGCGCATGGTGATGGCTTGTGCACCGCGGATCGCGGCTATCAATTGTTCCGGCATTTTGCGCGCAACCGTTTCGCGCAGATGCTGTTTCTCGCGTGGCCGTTACGCTGGCGTCAGAAACTCGCCGAGAACATGCGCGCGAAAAGCGACCAAGGCCGCTCGCGGCCGGTTTCGCCGAAGTACGACGTGACGGCGGCGGCCGTGGCCGCGTTATTCAAGTCGTCGAAAACGGCGACCGTCATTCATGGGCACACGCACCGGCCGGCGCGGCATCGCGAGCCGGGCGGCACGCGCTGGGTTTTGCCGGATTGGGATCTCGACCACGGCGAGCGCCGTGGCGGGTATTTGCGTATCGATGCTGAAGGGATTCGGGCGTTGCCGTTAGGTTGAAGGTGGTGGTGCGGGTGAATGCAGCGCCGCGGGCTCTCCGCATGTCAGCGCTTTCGTTGGTTGAATGCGATCGTAATGATTGATCGCAGAGCGACTGTCGCAGCGCATGCCAGCGTCGATACGGCCGTGTCTCCGCGTCGCATGCCGCATTGGCGTTAGCGCCGGCCGCCAGCGTGAACGGCGGCATCGTCGTCTGCAAGCAGACGTCAACGCTCCGCCGCCGCCCCTTCCACCTTGCCTGCAATCGCGGCCGACAACCGCCGCAGATCGAGCAACGCCGCATCCGCGCCTTGCAGTCCTTCGAGACTCGTACCCAGCCGCTCCAATGCGTCGACGATTTCGTCGATGCGTTTCGCCTGGGTGGCGGCGTGATCGATCAGGCCATGAATCGCCAGCGACACCGGATCGTCCGCGTTCGGCGTAATGCCGTATGCGCAGAAGCCGCTGCTTCCGGCGGAGCGTTTGACGTCGCGCGCGGCGCCGTTGGAACCCGCATTCGCCGCCTCTGAAACCACTGCGGCCGCCGCCGGCACGATGATCCGCGCCGGATTACCCACCGCCGTGCCACGCGCGGGCACGGGCTTCGTCACCACCGCGTTCGATCCGATCTTCGCCTCCGCGCCGATCGTAAAACCGCCGAGCACCTTCGCACCCGCGCCCACGATCACGCCGCGCTCGAGCGTCGGATGCCGTTTTGCGCCACGCGTGAGCGACGTGCCGCCGAGCGTGACGCCCTGATAGATCGTGCAGTCGTCGCCGATCTGCGCGGTCTCGCCGATCACCACGCCCATGCCGTGATCGATGAACACGCGCCGCCCGAGCGTCGCGCCCGGATGGATTTCGATGCCGGTCATGAAGCGCGCCATCTGCGAGATGAAACGCGCGAACCAGCGGCGTTTAGCCCGCCAGCATGCATGCGCGAGCCGGTGCAGTACGAGCGCGTGCAGGCCCGGATAACACGTGAGGACTTCCCAGGCGCTGCGGGCGGCGGGGTCGCGCTCGCGGATCGTGGCGATGTCTTCGCGAAGTCTCGTGAACATGGCAGGGACTGTGTTGTGGGAGAAAGGGCCGCTCGCGCGACCTGGCGCGCGCCACGGCACGGCTTGCCGGATAGCACGGCGGCAGCTTTGCTTAGAACGTTTTGAGGATTGTAGGGGGATTGCGGAAAACCTGCCGGAAGTCCACGCTGCCGGCGGGGTCGTCGCCGGCTATCGGAAAAGCATTCAGGAACGGCATGCGGCGCTCAGGACGCGTCGCCGTCCTTGGACTTGGTCTTCAACAGAATGTGCTTGGCGATGCCGCGCACGATATTCACTTCCTCGCGCTCGAGACCCGAGCGTGCAAAGAGACGCCGCAGACGCGACATCAGCTTCTTCGGATTGGCGGGATCGAGAAATTCGAGCGCGACAAGCGCGCTTTCCAGATGCGTGAACATGCTTTCGATTTCGTCGCTCGCGGCGCGTGCGCCTGCCGGCTCGCCCTGCCCCGCAGCCGCCCGAGCCGCAGCCACTTGAACCGCCGTGGGCGCGCTATCGGCCGACAGATACATCGTGCGCAACTCATACGCCAACACCTGCACGGCCTGCGCGAGATTGAGCGAGCTATAAGCCGGATTGGCAGGAATATGCGCCAGCGCGCTGCATCGCTCGACGTCCTCGTTCGACAAACCCGTGCGCTCGTTGCCGAACACCAGCGCGATCTCGCCATGCACCGCCTGCTCGCGCGCGACGCCCGCCGCGGCGCGCGGCGTCCATTGCGGCGGCCCGTATTCGCGCAGCCGCGCGGTCAGCGCGATCGACCAGTGCACGCCGTTCAGGGCGTCGGCGAGCGTCGGCACGACGTGCGCGGAGGCCAGCACGTCGTCGGCGCCGCTTGCCATGGCGATGGCTTCCGGATCGCTCTGCACGTGGGGCACGCGTGGCGACACCAGCACGAGCCGCGAGAACCCCATGGTTTTCAGCGCGCGCGCCGCGGCGCCGACATTGCCCGGATGGCTCGGCTCGACGAGCACGAAGCGCGTCGAGGTGAAGCCCCCACGCAGTTCGGCTACGTCAGGATCGGAAGAATGGTGGGTGTGGTCCACGATGGAATTCTGCATGCTAAAGACGCGTATGGTAGCGCCAACGCCGCAGCCAGTCCGATTTGCATGCGAACGCGCTTGCCAATGCCGCGTAAAACCCGGGCAGATGACCCGCCCGTCCCGAGAACGCTGCCGCGGCGCCCGGACTCAGGTAAAATACCTGGATTCGCGTCCAGCTTCGCCGTCCGGCTTGGCATGGGCGCCTCGTTCTTATCCAATTCGTCTCCGTCGGCGGAATGCGCACTGGTCCTGTACCGGGCGAGCGTTCCGTGCTGTTTCCGCGCCTTTCTCGAGGGCGCCCAATTAGCGCAGGTTAGCGCTCATTTACCGGCCAGCAGCCGTGCTGCCCCGGCACAAGGATCCAGTCTCATGCATCCCATGCTCAATATCGCCGTGAAGGCCGCGCGCCGCGCTTCACAGATCATCACCCGCGCGTCGCTCGACCTCGATCTCGTCCAGGTCAGCAAGAAACAGCACAACGATTTCGTCACGGAGGTCGACAAAGCGTCTGAAGCGGCGATCATCGACACGCTCAAGACCGCCTACCCCGATCACGCGATCCTCGCCGAAGAATCCGGCAAGTCGGATGACGTTTCCGAATATCAGTGGATCATCGATCCGCTCGACGGCACCACCAATTTCATCCACGGTTTTCCGTACTACTGCGTGTCGATCGCGCTGGCTCATAAGGGCATCGTGACGCAAGCCGTGGTCTACGATCCGACCCGCAACGACCTGTTCACCGCCTCGCGCGGCCGTGGCGCATTCCTCAACGACCGCCGCATCCGCGTGGCCAAGCGCGACCGTCTGGCCGACGGCCTGATCGGCACCGGCTTCCCGTTCCGCGAAAAGGACGGCCTCGAAGCGTACGGCCGCCAGTTCGCTGAAATGACCGAAGCCTGCGCCGGCCTGCGCCGTCCGGGCGCCGCCGCGCTCGATCTGGCGAACGTCGCCGCCGGCCGCATGGACGGCTTCTTCGAGCAAGGCCTGAATGCGTGGGACGTCGCCGCGGGCAGCCTGCTCATCACCGAAGCCGGTGGCCTCGTCGGCAACTACACGGGCGATTCGGATTTCCTGCACGTCGGCGAAATCGTCGCGGGCAACCCGAAGGTCTACGCGCAGATGATCCCGATCCTGTCGCGCTACAGCCGCACGCGTCAGCAACCGGCGTAAGCCTTGCCCGCGTGACGCCGGGTCAGCACCGGCAAACGGAATATGAACAAGCGGCTTCGGCCGCTTTTTCGTTGGCGCGCCTGCATGCAGCGGGCGTTCGTGCTACAAAGCGGAAGGCCGCGCCGGCGCACTCCATTGCTGGCTGCGTTTTGCGCGTTTTTGCTGCGCCCTGCTTTGCGCCTGACTTGCGCGCAGCTTCCGACCCGCTTCATGAAAAAAGGCTTCTACACAATCATCGCGGCGCAGTTTATTTCGTCGCTTGCGGACAATGCACTGTTGATCGCGGCCATCGCGCTGCTCTCCGTGATTCGCTCGGCCGCCTGGGTCACACCGCTACTGCAGATTTTCTTTACCGTTTCGTATGTGCTGCTCGCGCCGTTCGTCGGCGCATTTGCCGACTCGATGCAAAAGCGCCACGTCATGTTCATCTCCAACGCGTTGAAGGCGAGCGGCTGCCTGATGATGATCGCGGGCGTTCATCCGATGATTGCCTACGGCGTGGTCGGCTTCGGCGCGGCCGCGTATTCGCCGGCCAAGTACGGCATCCTCACTGAACTGCTGCCGGCGGAAAAACTCGTCAAGGCGAACGCGTGGCTCGAATCGGCCACCGTGCTGTCGACCATCGTCGGCACGATGGTGGGCGGCGCGCTGATCAGCACCTTCGCGGATAAATTCGTCGCGCATGCGCATCTGCCGCTGATCCGCTCCTCCGCTGATCTCGCCATGTTCGCGACGATGGTGACGTATGCGATCGCCGCCGCGATCAACGTCTTCATTCCCGACACCGGCGCGCGTTATGAGAACCGCCTGAGCGAACCGAAGAAACTGATCGGCGATTTCTATCATTGCTTCAACGTGCTGTGGGCCGACAAACTCGCGCAGATCGCGCTATGGGTGACCACGCTGATGTGGGGCGGCGCCGTCACGCTGCAATTGCTGGTGCTCAAATGGGCCAACGTGAACCTCGGGCTGTCGCTCTCGAAGGCGGCGGTCATGCAAGGCGTCACGGGGCTCGGCATCGCGGTGGGCGCCGCGGCCGCGGCCGCGCTGATTCCGTTGCGCAAATCGCTGCGCGTGCTGCCGGTCGGCATTCTGACCGGCGCGGTGGCGATCGCCATGGCGTTCTACAACAAGGATCTGTTCCCGCCGGGCGCGGGTATTCGCATCGGCACGTACGTGCTGCCGTTCTACATTCTGCTCGCCTATCCGCTGATGATCCTGCTCGGCGCGCTCTCGGGGTTTTTCATCGTGCCGATGAACGCGATTCTTCAGCATCGCGGCGCGACGCTGCTGTCCGCGGGACATTCGATCGCGGTGCAGAATTTCAACCAGAATCTCGCCGTGCTGCTGATGCTCGGCGCCTACGCGCTGCTGCTGACGGCGAAGATGCCGGCGCAGTGGATCATCGTCGTGTTCGGCACCTTCATCACTTTCATGATGTGGCTGGCCAAGCGGCGTAGTGCGGTGAATGAACGCACGGTGGATATGCGGGCGATGGTGGAAGAATGACGCCTTCATGCAGGTGAAGCGGGCGCGGCTCGTGCAAGATGTGTCGCCGCGGCGTAGGGCCGCAATGCGGATTGGCGGTTCAGATTGGCCGTCCGGCCAGGGTCCGCTCGCCGCGCCGGCAGGTTAAACTCACGCCCTGAACAGCTAACGCAAGAAGATACCGAGGATGGGCATTCAAACCGCAGCGGCCAACGACGTCGCACAACACACGCCGATGATGCAGCAGTACCTGCGCATTAAAGCGGATCATCCGGGCACGCTGGTGTTCTACCGGATGGGCGACTTCTACGAACTCTTTTTCGAAGACGCGGAAAAAGCCGCACGTCTGCTCGATCTGACACTCACGCAGCGTGGCGCGTCGGCGGGCAACCCGATCAAGATGGCCGGCGTGCCGCATCACGCGGTCGAACAATATCTGGCGAAGCTGGTGAAGCTCGGCGAATCCGTCGCGATTTGCGAACAGATCGGCGACCCGGCTACGTCGAAGGGCCCGGTCGAGCGCAAAGTGGTGCGCGTGGTCACGCCGGGCACGCTCACGGACGCCGCGCTGCTGTCCGACAAGAGCGATGTCTACCTGATGGCCATGTGCGTGGCGCATAACCGCCGCGGCGTCGCGACCAGCGTCGGTCTTGCATGGCTGAATCTGGCGAGCGGCGCGCTGCGCCTCGCCGAAGTCGCGCCCGACCAGGTGGCGGCCGCGCTCGAGCGCATTCGTCCCGCGGAAATTCTGGTGGCCGACACGCCCAGCGACTCGGCGAGCTGGACGCCGCCGGTCAATGCGGGCGCCCTCACCCGCGTGCCGGTCTGGCACTTCGACGTCACCTCGGGCACGCAGCGCTTGTGCGATCAACTGGAAGTGGCGGGCCTCGACGGCTTCGGCGCGCATTCGCTGACTTGCGCATGTGGCGCGGCCGGCGCGCTGCTGCTGTATGCCGCCGCCACGCAAGGCCAGCAATTGCGTCACGTGCGCAGCCTGAAGGTCGAATACGAATCCGAATATATCGGCCTCGACCCCGCCACGCGCCGCAACCTCGAACTCACGGAAACACTGCGCGGCACCGAATCGCCCACCCTGTGTTCGCTGCTCGATACCTGCTGCACGACCATGGGCAGCCGTCTGCTGCGTCACTGGCTGCATCATCCGCCGCGCGAATCGGCGGTGGCGCAGGCGCGTCAGCAAGCGATCGGCGCATTGCTCGACGCGCCGCCGGGCACGAGCGTCGACTCGTTGCGCGGCGCGTTGCGGCAGATCTCGGACATCGAGCGGATTACCGGGCGTCTCGCGCTGCTGTCGGCACGGCCTCGCGATCTGTCGAGCCTGCGCGATACCTTCATTGCGTTGCCCGAGTTGCGCACGCAGCTCGCGGCCGTTGCGTCGAATGCGGATTCGCTGGCGCGCATCGACGCTTCGCTCGAACCGCCGCAAGCCTGTGTCGAACTGCTCAAGCGCGCGGTCGCGGAGGAACCGTCGGCGATGGTGCGCGACGGCGGCGTGATCGCGCGCGGCTACGACGCGGAACTGGACGAGTTGCGGGATATTTCGGAGAACTGCGGGCAGTTCCTGATCGACCTCGAAACGCGCGAGCGCGCACGCACGGGCATCGGCAATCTGCGCGTCGAGTACAACAAGGTGCACGGCTTCTATATCGAAGTCACGCGGGGTCAGACCGACAAAGTGCCCGACGACTATCGCCGCCGTCAGACGCTGAAGAACGCCGAACGCTACATCACGCCGGAACTGAAAACGTTCGAGGACAAAGCGCTGTCCGCGCAGGAACGCGCGCTCGCCCGCGAACGCTCGCTGTACGACGCGCTGCTGCAGGCGCTGCTGCCGTTCATCCCGGATTGCCAGCGAGTTGCTTCTGCGCTCGCCGAACTCGATCTGCTGGCGGCCTTCGGCGAGCGCGCCCGTGCGCTCGATTGGGTCGCGCCCACGTTCTCGGCGAACGCCGGCATCGAAATCGAACAGGGACGGCATCCGGTTGTCGAAGCGCAGGTCGAGCAGTTCATCGCCAACGACTGCGCGCTCACGCTCGAGCGCAAACTGCTGCTGATCACCGGCCCGAACATGGGCGGTAAATCGACCTTCATGCGGCAGACCGCACTGATCGCGTTGCTCGCGTATGTGGGCAGCTACGTGCCCGCGCGGCGCGCCGCATTCGGGCCAATCGATCGCATCTTCACGCGCATCGGCGCAGCGGACGATCTCGCCGGCGGCCGCTCGACCTTCATGGTCGAGATGACCGAAGCCGCCGCGATCCTGAACGACGCCACGCCGCAAAGTCTGGTGTTGATGGACGAGATTGGCCGCGGCACGTCCACGTTCGACGGACTCGCGCTGGCGTGGGCCATCGCGCGGCATCTGCTCGCGCACAACGGCTGCCATACGCTGTTTGCGACGCACTACTTCGAGCTGACGCAGCTGCCGGCGGAGTTTCCGCAGGCGGCCAACGTGCATTTGTCGGCGGTGGAACACGGGCACGGCATCGTGTTCCTGCACGCGGTCAACGAAGGTCCGGCGAATCAGAGCTACGGCCTGCAGGTCGCGCAACTCGCAGGCGTGCCGAACGCGGTGATTCGCGCGGCGCGCAAGCATCTCGCGCATCTCGAACAGCAGTCGGCCGCGCAACCCGCGCCGCAACTCGATCTGTTCGCCGCACCCATGCCGATGCTGCTCGAAGACGCCGACGACGAACGCGGCGATGCCAAGGCGGAGCCGGCGGTGTCGCCCGCCACGCAGGCGCTCGTCGAGCGTCTGCGCGGCATCGATCCGAACGATTTGCGGCCGCGCGAAGCACTCGATCTGCTGTACGAACTGCACGAGCTGGCCGCCGCGCCAGATGCGGATCATTGACGCACACAGGCCCTCGCAGCGTCCGCGCAAACTTCGCGCGGCGCTGACCCTCGCCCTCACGCTCTCGGGCGGCGGCGTGCCGTTCGCGGGACTGTTCGCGGGGTTGTCAGGTTTCGCGCCGGCGGCCTACGCCGATACGCCGCGCTACACCTTCGCGGTCATCGCCAACACGATGCAAAGCGCCGCCGACGAAGCGCCCACGCAACGGCTGATCGAAGCGATCAGCCGCGAGCGCGACATATCGTTCATCGTCTACGACGGCAATCTGAAGGGCGCGAAAGAAGCCTGCCGCGACGCGCTTTACGAGCGTCGCCACGCGCTCCTCGAAACGTCGCGGCCCGCCCTCTTCTTCATTCCCGGCCAGCATGACTGGGCCGATTGCGGCACGGTCGAAGCCGGCGGCTTCGATCCGATCGAGCGGCTCGATCAGTTGCGTCAGACGCTCTTCGCCGACGCCACTTCGATGGGTCAGAACCCGATCGCGTTGACGCGTGAAAGCGAAGTCTCGCGCTTTCGTCCATATCGCGAGAACGTGCGCTGGCAACTGGGCGATACCGTGTTCGTCGGCCTGAACGCACCGAGTCCGAACAATCATTACCTGACCGCAGGCGGACGCAACGGCGAATTCGAAGACCGCGTGATCGCCAATGCGTTCTGGCTGGAACACGCGGGAGAATATGCGAAACGCCGCGACGCGCGCGCGATTGTCGTGTTCATTCAAGGCGACCCGGACCCTGAGCGCTACGAACGGCCCGACCGTTTTGCATGGCTACGTTTTGCGCGTAACACGCGCCGCGATGGTTTTCTGGAATTCAAACGCAGCCTTGTGAAGCTCGCGCAGATTTTCCGCGGACCCGTGCTGGTGATTCATTGCGACGACGAGCGTGCAAGCGCCGGCTTCGTGATCGATCAGCCGCTACGCAATGACAAAGGGATGCTGGTGACGAATCTCACGCGTGTCGCGCTCGCGCCGCATGATCGTCTTAATCAGTGGATTCAGGTGGATGCGGATCTCGGCAGAAAACCTCCGTTCCGCGTAAGCGTGCGCGATGTGCCGAAGCAAATGCCGATGCCCACCGCGCAGCCCGCGCTGCCGCGCGATGAACCGCCCGCCTCGATGCCGGCTGTACCGGCGCTCGGACCCGCGTCGGAATTGCCGCCACTGTTGCAGACGCCCGGGGAGTCGCAACTGGATCAGCAGCCGCGCATACCGGCGGATCAGGGCGGCGGCGGCTACGGGCCCGCTACCTCCACGCCGCCCGCGCCAGCCTCACAGCCGCACACGCCGGGCGCTTCTTCAAGCCTGCCCGGCATGCCTGCAAGCTCAGTGCAGCGTGGGCCCTGACTTGTCTTCTTCGTCGTCCTCGTCTTCGTCGAGAACTTCGAGGCCGTCGGCGCCATGCGCGTGTTCGTGCTGGATTTCGTCTTCGGTGGCCGGGCGCACGTCTTTCACCGTCAGCGCGAAACGCAGTGCCATGCCGGCGAGCGGATGGTTGCCGTCGAGCACGACTTTGTCTTCCGCGACATCGGTCACCACGTAGACGAGCGAATCGAGATCCTCGTCGCCTTCTTCCGGCGTGCCTTCGAATTGCATGCCGACTTCGAGCGGTTCCGGGAAGCGATTGCGCGGCTCGATCTTCACGAGATCAGGGTCGTACTCACCGAACGCGTCTTGCGGCTCGAGCTGGATCTGAGTCTCGAAGCCGGCCTCGTGGCCGTCGAGCTCTTCCTCGATCTTGGGGAACGTGCCATCATAGCCGCCGTGCAGATAGACCATCGGCTCGTCGCTTTCTTCAATCAGATTGCCCTGCGCATCCGACAGCTTGTAAGCGACCGACACGACGGTGTTCTTTGCGATTTTCATTCGATTCTCCAGAATACAACTCACATTATACGATGCCCAAGCGGCCCACTGACCACCCGGCCGACGCAGCTTCGGCACGGAATTTGTCGCCGGCTTCAAAGCCGGCTGTTCCGGTTCTCCCGCCTTCGCCAGACACGCCGACACCACTGCTCGGCAATCTGACGCCGTCGCAATTCATGCGCCGCTACTGGCAAAAAAAACCGCTGCTGATTCGCCAGGCGATCCCGAACGTCGAGGCGCCATTGTCGCGCGACGAATTTTTCGAACTGGCCGATCAGGACGAAGTCGAAGCACGCCTGATCACGCATTTCCGCAATAAATGGCAGATGGAGCACGGGCCATTCGCACCTGACGAACTGCCGTCGGTGAAGCAACGCGCATGGACGCTCCTCGTGCAAGGCGTGGATCTCTACGACGATCGCGCGCGGGCTTTGCTGGACCGTTTCCGCTTCGTGCCGGACGCGCGTCTCGACGATCTCATGATCTCGTATGCAAGCGACGGCGGCGGCGTAGGGCCGCACTTCGATTCCTACGATGTGTTTCTTTTGCAAGTAAAAGGCAAGCGCCGTTGGCGTATCAGTGCGCAGAAAGATCTGACACTGCAAGCCGATTTGCCTTTGAAAGTTTTACAGAATTTCCAGCCCGAAGAGGAATGGCTGCTCGAACCGGGCGACATGCTGTACCTGCCGCCGCACATCGCGCACGACGGTATCGCCGAAGGCGAATGCATGACTTGCTCGATCGGTTTTCGCGCCCCTTCCGCGGGCGAATTGACCGCGCAGTTCCTCTATCATCTGGCGGAGCGCGGCGAGTCGGCGGGCCAGCCAGGCGCGCTTTATCGCGATCCGCAGCAACCTGCCGTCGAGCGCCCGGCCGAGCTGCCCGCGGCGTTGGTCGATAGGGTTGGCGCAATCCTTGCTGGCGTCAAATGGAATGAGCAGGATATTGCGTCGTTCCTTGGCACGTATCTCAGCGAACCCAAGCCGAGTGTCGTCTTTGATCCGCCGCAAAGGCCGCTTAATGAAGCCCGTTTCATCAGTCAGGCATCGAAGTCAGGTATTCGGCTGGACCGCAAGACTAATTTGTTGTACAACCGCCGTTTTTTCTTCGTAAATGGAGAGGAAACGTCATTTAATGGCGCAAAAAAGTGGTTGTTTGACCTCGCAAATCACCGGTGCATGAGTGCGAAACGCTTTGTAACACTCTCAGACGATTCGTCGGTGACAGCACGGCTACACGAGTGGTATTGTGCGGGCTGGATACAAGTGGGCGAGCTTGCGTAACTCTGCCTGCCTGCTATACCGTACAGTGAAATTTTGTATGAGAAAGACAACGTATTGACCCCGGATTTATGGATTGTCAGTACGAAAGTGCATATAATTTCCGCCCAAGCCGTAGGGAAGATTCGAGCTCGTCAAAAGAGCTTCTCCACCAGCGGCCCAGGTCGGTGTTGGAGCACATTACCGGTTTTATTTTGCGCTGTTGCTTACCTTTAAACCATAAAAGGACGTGATCATGAAGAAATCCCTCCTCGTAGCATCCCTGTTGGCAGCTGTGGCATTGGCTGCATGCAACAAGAGCAACGACCAAGCCGCTGCCCCGGCTAGCGACGCAGCTGCTGCTTCGGCACCGGCTGCCGCAGCTTCGGATTCGGCTGCTGCTGCTTCGGGTGCTGCTGCTGCTGCGAGCGACGCTGCTGCTTCGGCTACGACCGCTGCTTCGGACGCAGGCGCTGCTGCTTCGGACGCTGCCGCTTCGGCTGCTGCTCCGGCTTCGGGCGCAAGCCAGTAAGCTGTCGCATAGGGTTTCGCCTCTGGGCGAAAACTGCATCGGGAAATCATCGCGATTTCCCGTGCAGTAAAGCAAAACGCCACGGATTTACATTCGTGGCGTTTTGTCATTTAGGCGCCGCTTTTTACAGCGGCGTCGATTGCTTCTAATCAGCCTGTTGCGCCGGCGCGGCGTTCTCTTCGAAGAACTCGCGCACGACCTCGATCTCACGGGTGCGTTTGAATGGCGGCAGGCTCTGCCAGATACGGCGCCCATACGGTTTGTCGACGAGACGTGTATCGCAGATCATCAGCACGCCGCGATCGGTCTCAGCGCGAATCAGGCGGCCTGCGCCCTGCTTCAGCGTGATCACGGCCTGCGGCAACTGATGCACGGCGAATGGGCTCAAGCCTTTCTTGGTCAGCGCATCGAGTCGCGCCGACAGCACCGGATCGTCGGGCGGCGCAAACGGCAGCTTGTCGATCACCACCAGCGACAATGCGTCGCCGCGCACGTCCACGCCTTCCCAGAAGCTCTGGCTGCCCACCAGAATTGCATTGCCATAGGAACGGAAGCGCTCCAGCAACTCGGTGCGGCTCGCATCGCCTTGCACGAGTAGCGGATAGTCCCAGCCGCGCGCTTCGATCGTATCGCGCAGCTTGGCCGAGATGCGGTCCACCGCGCGCAGTGTCGTGCACAACATGAAGACGCCGCCACCCGATGCTTCGATCGCCGGCAACGCGGCGTCGAACACTGCGTCGGTGAACATCGGCGAGGACGGCTGCGGCAAATTGCGAGGCACGTACAGCAGCCCCTGCGTCGGATAGTCGAAGGGACTGGGCAGCGTCATCGAACGTTTCGCGTTCAGGCCCATCTGCGCGGCATAGTGCGTGAAATCGCCGCGCACCGACAGCGTGGCCGACGTGAAGATCCATGCGCGCGGCACGCCGGCGCGCTGTTTCGCGAAAATCGGCGCGACCGACAACGGCGTTTCGTGCAACTGCACCGTATGCGAGAAGACTTCGATCCAGCGCACCTTTTCGTTCGGGTCGGCGCGCTCGGTTTTGCCGTCCGCAGAGGCGGCGTCAGCGGCTTCGCGCTCGGTCTGCGTGGGCGGCGTGGTCCAGCCGGCAAGCACGCCTTGCAGTTCGCGTGCGCGGCGCAAACATGCGCCGATCGATTCCGCTCGCTCAGCCTGACCCGCCAGCGCGGACGCCAATGCATCGAGTTCGGTTTCGAGCGTTTCGAGCGCGGGGAATAACGGGTGATCGTCAGGCAACTGGCCGATCGACAAGCGCACCGTGTCTTCCTTGAAGGCAAGCCGCACATCGCGCGCGGCGCGCTCGAGCGTCGCGCCGAGCTTGACCCAGTCGACCGTTTCGCGTGCATGTCCCAAACCTTCGGCCACCGAATCGCGGGCGAGCTCGAGAAACTGCGTGGTCGAAAGCGTCTCGCCGAAGAACAGCGTGGCTGTCTCGGGCAGTTGATGCGCTTCGTCGAAGATGATCGTGTTGGCGGTGGGCAGCAACTCAGCCATGCCCGTATCGCGCAGCATGATATCGGCGAAAAACAGGTGGTGATTCACCACCACGATATCCGCCTGCTGCGCCTCGCGGCGCGCCTGCATTACAAAGCAGTCCTTGTAATGCGGACACTCCTGGCCGAGACAGTTTTCACGTGTGGACGTGACCATCGACCACACCGCGGCCGTTTCAGGCACGCTCGCCAGTTCGGCCTTGTCGCCGGTGCGCGTGATCTTCGCGAAGCGCACGATATCCTGCAGATACGAGGTTTCCTGGCGCGACGGCAGACGGCCGTTATCCGCGGTGCGCTGCAGATAGTAGTGGCACAGGTAATTCGCGCGGCCCTTGAGCATGGCGACCGACACCGGCACTGCGAGCGCATCGCGCACGGTCGGAATGTCGCGCTGAAAGAGCTGATCCTGCAAATGCTTCGTGCCGGTGGAGACGATCACCTTGCCACCCCACAGCATGGCCGGCACCAGATACGCATAGGTCTTGCCTGTGCCCGTACCGGCTTCGACGATCAGCGTGTTTTCGCTGCCGTCGAGGCCGCCCGCTTCCGCGCCCTCAGCGGCTTCGGCGGCGGCGGCGGTGCCTGCCCCCTGCAGACGCCGCGCCGGACGCTTCTGCGCCTCGAACATGGCCGGCTCGGGCATTGCGCGGCCCGACGCTTCCATGGCGGCGGCGACGGCGCGCGACATTTCGATCTGCGACGCGCGCGAGCGATACCCGTCGATCTGACGGGCCAGCAAACCGTTCTCAGCGAAGATCTCGTCCAGTTCGACGACGCGGCGCGGATTCAGCGACGCGCTCAGTGCGGACGCGGCGGGACGCGGCGCCGGTGTAGCGGCTCCTGATGCGTCGTCGCCCGGCGTGGCACGGGATGAAGTTTCAAGCGGTGAATTCAAGGCAAGCGTTTCCTGCAAAGTCCGGCTCGCGCGGCGCGCGCCCGGCGCCTGCCAGGCCGCGAACTCAGGCGCGTGCGTCCGGTTCGAGCTGCAACTGCAGCAAGATGATGGTGTCCTTGACTTTGAGTTTGCGCTTTTTCAGGCGCTGCAACTCGAAGTCGTCGATGCCGGGCTCATCCGACATTCGGTCGATCAACCGATCGAGCCCACTATGCTCCGATTCCAGTTGCAGAATGCGGTCGCGCAGTGTGTCCGCGTTGATGACGTGATGTTGATCCCGCATGCTCGCCTCCTCTCGTCGATGGTGCGGGCTACGTGTGCAGCCCGCTACCTGAGGTTGCTGTCCGGCTTGAAACGCATTACGGCGGCTACGGCCCTGTCACGCACGCTCGGGGCCCCTTCAGCACGCTTACTGCTGTTGTTGCTGCTGCTTTTGCTGCTCTTCCTGTTGCTGCTGTTTCAACGCGTCCTGACGCTTCTGCTCGGCTTTCTCGGCCGCCTGTTTCTGACGCGCCTCCACGTCGGCCTTGTGCTGCGCCGCGTCCGCCTGCTTCTTCTCGAAGCTCTGCTGCTTCTGCACGCGCTCCTGCGCCTTCTGCGCGCCTTGCGCACGCGCCTCGTCGAGCTTGCGCTGGAAGTCGCCCTGCTTCTGATCGTACGCCTGCTGGTTGGCGGCAGCCTGCGACGGGCTGATGCCGCGCTGCGCCTGATCCAGCGCATGCTGACGCTGCTTCTCCTGATAGGCCTGCGCATTCGCGCTGCGCTGCGGCGCTTCGGCGGCGCGCTGCGCCTGATCGAGCTGATGCTGGCGCTGCTTGTCTTCGTAAGCCTGGGCGTTGCGCGCGTCGGCGGCGGCACGCTGCGGCGCGCTCGCTTCGTCCTGCGCGCGCTTGATCGCGGCCTGCTCGTCACGCACACGGGCGCGCTGCGTGCGCTGTTCGCCGTCGAGCGCGAGCTGTTCCTTGCGAATGTCGGCCTGCACCGAGCGCATGCTGTCGCGTGCCTTGTTCAGGCAATAGTTGACGAAGAACTTGCTATAGCAGTCGTGTTCCGCAATGCCGTAGCGGTAGTTGTTCTCCTCGGTGCGCTGATCCAGGACTTTTTGCCGTGCGTCGAAATCGCTTTCCGGCGCTGCCGCGTTGCCGGCGCTGTCCGTGCCCTCGGCGTTCGTGGCGCCCTGCGCCTTCGTTGCGCTCATGGCCTGTTCGCCCGATGCGGCGGCCGGCGCCAGGGCGCCTGCGGGCCGCGCGGCGCCGCTGCTCGCCGGCGTCACGGATTGCGCCACGGCCGGCGCGGACATGGTCAGCGCAGCGGCCAGCACACACGACGCGCACGACGCGAAAAACATCCCATTGGAAAGGAACGTGGACCTGAACACGGAGCGCGGCGCCGACACGAGCGAGGTGCGCGGCGAACGAGACAAACCCGGCGACAAAAACGGCGGCAATTGTGACAGGCGAGAGACCAAGCGGGAGCCCAGGCAGTTGAGGGACAAGGAGATCGGCAACGTCGTAGAGGGTCAACGGAACATGCCCGAAATTCTATCACCCTGCGGTTGAGCCCTTTTGCATTTATGGCAAAATGCCCCGCTCCAGCAACCTGGTCGCAGCGCGCACGCCCGGCCTGTCCCGACGTGCCTCACGTGCCTTCACGTAGCGTCAGCGCGCGGCCCCCGAACTGAGTCCGCAGGAACACCAAGACCTTATGACGGAAACCGTAGCACTCAAGATCGTACAGCGCATCGCCGCCGAACTGTCCGTCCAGCCGCGCCAGGTCGCGGCCGCGGTGCAACTTCTCGACGAAGGAGCGACTGTTCCGTTCATCGCCCGCTACCGTAAGGAAGTGACCGACAATCTCGACGACACGCAACTGCGCAACCTCGAGGAACGCCTGCTGTATCTGCGCGAGCTGGAAGACCGCCGCGCCGCGATCATCGCCAGCATCGACGAACAGGGCAAGCTCACCGACGAGCTGCGCGCCGCGATCGAAGGCGCCGACAGCAAACAGGTGCTGGAAGACCTGTATCTCCCGTACAAGCCGAAGCGCCGCACGCGCGCGCAGATCGCCCGCGAAGCCGGCCTGCAGCCGCTTGCAGACGCGCTGCTGGCCAATCCCCTGCTCGACCCGCAAACCGAAGCCGCCGCCTACGTGGACGCCGAGAAAGGCGTCGCCGACGTGAAGGCCGCGCTCGACGGCGCGCGCGACATTCTCTCGGAACAGTTCGGCGAAACGGCCGAGTTGCTGGGCAAGCTGCGCGATTACCTGTTCAACCAGGGCGTGGTGTCGTCGAAAGTGGTGGAAGGCAAGGAAAACGCCGAGGAAGAAAAATTCCGCGACTACTACGACTATGCGGAAACCATCCGCACCGTGCCGTCGCATCGCGCGCTGGCGCTGTTCCGCGGCCGCAATGCGGGCGTGCTGATGGTCAAGCTGGGCTTGGGCGAAGAACTCGACGCGCAGGTGCCGCATCCGGGCGAAGCGCTGATTGCGCGCCACTTCGGCATCGCCAACCAGAATCGTCCGGCCGACAAATGGCTTTCCGACGTGTGCCGCTGGTGCTGGCGCGTGAAGGTGCAGCCGCACATCGAAAACGAGCTGCTGACCAATCTGCGCGACGAAGCCGAGCATGAAGCAATCCGCGTGTTCGCGCGCAATCTGAAAGACTTGCTGCTCGCCGCGCCCGCCGGGCCGAAGGCCGTGATCGGCCTCGATCCGGGCATGCGCACCGGTGTGAAAGTCGCGGTGGTCGATCGGACCGGCAAGGTGCTCGCCACCGACGTGATCTATCCGCACGAGCCACGCCGCGACTGGGACGGCTCGATCGCGAAACTCGCGCGCATCTGCGCGCAGACGCAGGCTGAACTGATCAGCATCGGCAACGGCACGGCGTCGCGTGAAACGGACAAGCTCGCGAGCGAACTGATCGCGCGTCATCCGGAATTCAAGCTGCAGAAAATTGTCGTGTCCGAAGCCGGCGCGTCGGTGTACTCAGCCTCCGAACTCGCGGCGAAGGAATTCCCCGACATGGACGTGTCGCTGCGCGGCGCGGTGTCGATTGCGCGCCGTCTGCAGGACCCGCTCGCCGAGTTGGTGAAGATCGAGCCGAAGGCGATCGGCGTCGGCCAGTATCAGCACGACGTGAATCAGCGCGAACTGGCCCGTTCGCTCGATGCGGTGGTCGAAGACTGCGTGAACGCGGTCGGCGTGGACGCGAATACGGCCTCCGTCGCCCTGCTCGCCCGCGTCTCGGGTTTGAACGCCACGCTGGCGCGCAACATCGTCGACTATCGCGATGCGAACGGTCCGTTCCCGTCGCGCGAGCATCTGCGCAAGGTGCCGCGTCTGGGCGACAAGACCTTCGAACAGGCAGCCGGGTTCCTGCGCATCAACAACGGCGAGAATCCGCTCGACCGCTCGTCGGTTCACCCGGAAGCGTATCCGGTCGTCGAACGCATGCTGGCGAAGATCAGCAAGCATGTCGGTGAAGTACTGGGCAATCGCGAGGCATTGCGCGGTCTGTCGCCCGCGGAATTCGTCGACGATCGTTTCGGCCTGCCGACCGTACGCGACATTCTGCTCGAACTCGAAAAGCCGGGCCGCGATCCGCGTCCGGAGTTCAAGACCGCGACGTTCCGCGAAGGCGTCGAGAAGGTCAGCGATCTGACGCCGGGCATGGCGCTCGAAGGCGTCGTGACGAACGTGGCGGCGTTCGGCGCGTTCATCGACATCGGCGTGCATCAGGACGGTCTGGTGCACGTGTCGGCCATGTCGACGAAGTTCATCAAGGACCCGCATGAAGTCGTCAAGGCCGGCCAGATCGTCAAGGTGAAGGTGCTGGAAGTCGACGTGAAGCGTCAGCGTATTGCCTTGACGATGCGGATGGATGACGAGGTCGGCGCGGCAACGGCGCGCAGCGGTGGCGGCGCCCAGCAGGATCGCGGCGGCGCGGGCCGCTCAGGCGGCGGTGGACGCGGCGCGCAGCAACAGCGCTCGCGCGAGCCGGAAGCGGGCGGCGCGATGGCGGCTGCGTTCGCCAAGCTCAAACAGAAGTAAGTTTGCTGCTTTTAGGGCGCGTGATTCGCTCACGCGCTGGTTGAGCTTGTTGAGCGCCGCGCATTGCTCGATCCATCAAGCTCCAAATAAAAAGCCCACGCATTCGCGTGGGCTTTTTTGTTTGCGCCCTGCATGGGGGCGCTTGAAAATCAGCGGCAGCCGTCAGATCTCGATCTTCGTCCCCAACTCCACCACCCGATTAGCCGGAATACTAAAGAAGTCCGTCGGCTTCGCGGCATTCTGATGCATCCATGCGAACACACGTTCGCGCCACACCGACATGCCCGGCAGTTGCGTCGGCACCACCGTTTCGCGCGCGAGGAAGAACGACGTGTCCATCATCTCGAAGGTCATGTCGCGCGTGCGGCCGACTTCGAGCAGGACCGCCTTCACGTCAGGCGTTTCGTTGAAACCGTAGGCCGCCTTGACGAGATACAGGCCGCCGTCGATATCCTTGACCGTCACACGCTCCGAGTCGTTCACGTACGGAATATCGCGCGTCACGAAGGTCAGGAAGATGGTGCGCTCATGCAGCACCTTGTTGTGCTTCAGGTTGTGCAGCAGGCTCACCGGCACGAGCGAATCGCTGCCGGTCAGATAGATCGCCGTGCCCGACACGCGATGTGGCGGATGCGCGAGCAATCCCTGCAGGAACGGCATGAGCGGAATACCGTCGGCGGCCGTGCGCTCCTTCACGATCATGCGGCCCTTGAACCAGGTCATCAGCAGGAAGAATAGCAACGCGCCGATGCCGAGCGGCAACCACCCGCCTTCTTCGACCTTCAGCAGGTTGGCGCCGAAAAATCCTAGATCGACCGTCATGAACACGCCGATGATCAGCGCCACCAGCAGCTTGTTCCAGTTCCACACGTTCACCATCACGACGCAGGCGAGAATCGTGGTGATCACCATGGTAGCGGTCACCGCGATACCGTACGCAGCCGCGAGATTGTCCGAACTCTTGAAGGCAATCACGATGCATAGAATGATGAACAGCAGCATCCAGTTCACCACCGGCACATAGATCTGGCCGATCGCCAGCTCCGATGTGTGCAGGATCTTCATGCGTGGCACATAGCCGAGCTGGATTGCCTGGCTCGTCAGCGAATAGGCGCCGGAAATCACTGCCTGCGAGGCGATCACGGTCGCGACGGTCGAGAGCACGACGAGCGGCAGCAAGGCCCAGTCCGGTGCGAGCAGGAAGAACGGATTTTCGATGGCCTTCGGATCGTGCATCAGCAGCGCGCCCTGGCCGAAGTAGTTCAGCACCAGCGAAGGCATCACGAGGAAATACCACGCCATGCGGATCGGCTTGGCGCCGAAGTGGCCCATGTCGGCGTACAGCGCTTCGGCGCCGGTCAACACCAGCACGACCGAGCCAAGCACCACGTAGGCCTGCAGCACGTGCGCGGCCATGAAGGTGTAAGCGTAATACGGGTTCAGCGCACGGATCACATTCGGCGACTGCAGGATATGCCACAGGCCGAGCACCGCGAGCACCACGAACCACAGCACCATGATCGGACCGAACAGACGGCCGACCATCGCCGTGCCGTGCCGTTGAATCCAGAACAGCAGCACGAGGATCACCATCGTGAGCGGCAGCACCAGATGCGACAGATGGGGCGCTGCGATCTCCAGACCCTCGACCGCCGAGATCACCGAAATGGCCGGCGTGATCACCGCGTCGCCGTAGAACATGCAGGCGCCGAAGATGCCGAGCATCACCAGCAAGCCGGCCATTTTCGACTTCTCGTCGAGCGAGCGCAGCGCCAGCGCCATCAACGCGAGCACACCGCCCTCGCCGTTATTGTCCGCGCGCATCACGAACAACACATATTTGATGCCGACCACGATCACGATCGCCCAGAACAGCAGCGAGATCACACCCAGGATTGATTGATCGGTCAGCGGAATGCCGTGAGACGGGCTAAAGGCTTCTTTCAGCGAGTACAACGGGCTCGTGCCGATATCGCCGAACACCACTCCGATCGCAGCGAGAGCGAGGGAAGGCAGAGGCTGTTTGTGCACGTGATTGTTATCTGTCATAAACGCGAGGAAATCCGTTCCCTGAGCGGAAAAACGACCGCCATTCTAAACTGCCAGCATGGCGCCGCCCGGCTTGTTGTGGATACACCACGTGATCGTCCGCGCAGTGTAGCACTGCGATATGAGCGCGTCTGCTGCACGAGCCGCATTGCCGGCATCGTCGATGCGCGGTTTGCGATGCCGGCGCGCACGGCCCACACATAAAAAAACGGAGCCCGATGGGCTCCGTTTTGCGAGACTACGCGGGGTACGGCGCAGGGTACGACGCAACACGTTCCGCGCCGTCTTGCGCATCACTCCCCCGACGACTCCTGCGCTTGCTGCATGCCACGCTTGATCCACGCACCGAGGTTATGCGGACGCACCGTGTCCCATTCCTCGAACGGTTGATGGATCCACGGATTAGTGGGCAGATACTGCACGTGGTAATCGGGCTTCACCTTCGAGCAGCCCTTGTACCAGAGCACCGCCGAACGCACCGCGGTGATCGCCGGATAACGCTCTTTCAGATGCTGCTGAACACGCGCGAGCGTCACGCCGGAATCGACCAGGTCGTCGACCAGCAACACGTTGCCGTGCAGTTCGCCACGCGTCATGGTGATGTATTGCGCGATGTCGAGCTCGCCCTGCTCCGTGCCGGCTGCTTCACGATACGAACTCGTGGCGAGAATCGCCAACGGCAGATCGTAAATGCGCGAGAGCTGATCGCCGACGCGCAGACCGCCGCGCGCGAGGCACAGGATCTTGTCGAACTTCCAGCCGGACTCGTGCACCTGCAACGCCAGCAATTCGATCAGCCGGTGATACTCGTCCCAGCCGACCCACAGGTTCTTGTCATCGTTGCGCGGATCTTTCATCGCAATCATGGGTACACCTTGCACCATGGCTTAAACCTTGAACGGATGACGAAGCAGAATCGTTTCGTCGCGATCCGGACCAGTCGACACCATGTCGATCGGAATGCCAGCGACTTCCTGCACACGCGACAGATAAGCGCGCGCATTCGCGGGCAGCTTGTCCCATTCCTTGATGCCGACGGTGCTTTCCTTCCAGCCCGCGAAGGTTTCGTACACCGGCTCGCAGCGCGCGACTTCCGACGAGCCGCGCGGCAGCAGGTCGACATGTTTGCCGTCGACCGTGTAGCCGACGCACAGCTTCACTTCGTCGAGGCCGTCGAGCACGTCGAGCTTGGTCATGCACAGACCCGACACGCCGTTGATCTGGATCGAGCGGCGCAGCGCGGCGACGTCGAGCCAGCCGGTGCGGCGCGGACGGCCGGTGACCGAGCCGAATTCCTTGCCGACGGTAGCCAGTTCGAGGCCGATCGCTTCCTGACGGGCGGCGTTATCCGCGTCGTACAGTTCGCTCGGGAACGGGCCCGAACCGACGCGCGTGCAGTACGCCTTGGTGATGCCGAGAATGTAGTTCAGCTTTTGCGGACCGACGCCCGCGCCCGCCGTGGCCGCACCCGCCACGCAGTTGCTCGACGTGACGTACGGATACGTGCCGTGGTCGATGTCGAGCAGCGTGCCTTGCGCGCCTTCGAACAGCAGGTTGCTGCCGGCCGCGTTCGCGTCGTACAGACGGCGCGACACGTCGGTGACCATTGGCTTCAGACGGTCGGCATAGCTGAGCATCGTGTCGAGCGTTTGCTGGAAGTCGACAGCGGCGACGCCCAGGTATTGCGTCAACACGAAGTTGTGATAGTCGAGGTTTTCACGCAGACGTTCGGCGAAGATCTCCGGCTCGAACAGGTCCTGCACGCGCAAACCGCGGCGCGCCACCTTGTCTTCGTAAGCCGGGCCGATGCCGCGGCCGGTGGTGCCGATCTTGCCCGCGCCACGGCGCGCTTCGCGGCCCTGGTCGATGGCGATGTGATACGGCAGGATCAGGGTGGTGGCTTCGGAAATGAAGAGGCGATTCTGAACGTCGACCCCGGCGGCTTCGAGCTCGCCGATTTCCTTGAACAGCGCTTCCGGCGACAACACGACGCCATTGCCGATGTAGCACGCGACGCCGGGATGCATGATGCCCGACGGAATCAGACGCAAGATGGTTTTCTTGCCGCCGATGATGAGCGTGTGACCGGCATTGTGACCGCCCTGGAAGCGAACGACGCCTTGAGCGTGGTCCGTCAGCCAGTCGACGATCTTGCCCTTGCCCTCATCACCCCACTGGGTTCCCACGACGACGACGTTACGCCCGGGGTTCACATTCACTGCGCTGGCAGACATGTTGTTTCGTAAGCTGGTTAAAAACGTATTCTACCTATGTTCGCGGAACCTTCCGAATTTTTCCGTTTCCGCTCAATGGTATGCACGTTATGTTGGGTATTGCGAAAGTAGCGCGGCCGGTGGCCGCGCAGCGTTTTAACGGCACGTTCGACGCCGTCTGACATGCCCTGGCGATCGCCCTCGGACGGGTCCGCGGAACGCGCTCAGTCGCGCGGTTCGACGACCCAATTTCCGTTGCGCTCGACCAACACGCGGTCGAACGCGAATTCGTCCAGATCGTGTTCGTGGCCAGGCAGCGCCTGAATCACCACTTCGCCGGCATCGCGCAACGCGGCGACGCTCACGCGCAGTGCTTCGTCGTGCTGCCAAGGCGCGAGAATCGCGCTGCTGCGCGCTTCGACCGGCGAAATCCGCGCCACTTCGCGCAGATCGAGCGAAAAGCCGGTGGCCGCCCGCGCACGGCCGTACGCTTGGCCCACGTGGTCGTACCGGCCGCCGCGCGCCACCGCGTTCGGCACGCCGTCCACATACGCCGAGAACATCACGCCGCTGTGATAAGCATAGCCGCGCAGATCCGCGAGATCGATCATCACTTCGGCGCCGTCCACCTGGCTCGCGAGGAACGCGAGGTCGTCGAGCGCGCGGGCGATGGCCGGCGCATTCGGCAAGCGCGCACGCGCTTCCTCGAGCACCGAGGCGTCGCCGTACAGCGTGGGCAGTGCGCGCAAGGCGTCGCGGATCACCGGCGTGAGGTTGGCCGTCAGTTCGACGAGGCGCGGCACGTCCTTGCCCGCCAGCGCGTCATAGAGCGACTGCCCGAGTTCGGCCGCGGCCGGCTCGGCTTCGATCAAGGCGGCGAGCACGCCCGCGTGGCACAGATCGAGGCGCACTTTCGCGAGGCCGGCCAGACGCAGCGCGTCGAGCATCAGTTGCTGGATTTCCAGGTCCGCTTCGAGGCCCGCGTGTCCGTAGATTTCCGCGCCGATCTGGATCTGCTCGCGCGTGGCGTGCAGGCCGCGCGGACGCGTATGCGCGACGTTGCCCGCATAGCAAAGACGCGTCACCCCTTGCCGATTCAGCAGATGCGCGTCGATACGCGCGACCTGAGGCGTGATGTCCGCGCGCAGACCGAGCGTGCGCCCGGACAATTGATCGACCAGTTTGAAGGTCCGCAGATTCAGATCGTGTCCACCGCCCGTCAGCAGCGACTCGATGTACTCGAGCAGCGGCGGCATGACCATCTCGTAGCCGTACGAGCGGAAACGGTCCAGCAAATGCCGCCGCAACTCTTCGATCTTGCGGGCTTCCGACGGCAGCACGTCGGCGATATTCTCGGGAAGTAACCAGGTCGACATCGATACAGTCCTACGACGTTGAACACGGCGGCTGGATGCGCCGGTAAGTGAGTGTGAATGGCGGGCGGCGGCTCGATTTTGGCGGCCATCGCGGGCATCTCGATTGCCTGCAACGACCACATCCGGCTTTTGGCCGCAGAGCGATGCACTACGCGGCGTTCAGGCCGCGGCAGACGAAGGCGGCTGGTTGCTTGCGGCCGCGGGGCCATGACCCGCGCCGCCGCCAGGCCGCGAAGCCATCGGCAAAACAGGCCCGATCAAGTCACGATAAACAGCAGGATCAGCCCGAGCACCATCACGATCAAGCCGCCCACGCGAATCTGATGCGGCGGCCGTTCCGCTATTTTACGGAACGTGTCGCGCCAGGCGCTCGGAAAAACGAAGGGAAACATTCCCTCGATAATCAGCATCAACGCGATCGCGAGCAGTAACGAGCCGGCTATATCCATGCGAATTAAAGGGCCGCGATGCGGGTGCCGCGGCGTTCCGGTTATCAGGGTTTGCGCGGGACCGCGGGAGCGTCCGGGGCGGCGCCGCCGGTCGGGCTACGCATGAAGCGGAAGAACTCGTTGCTCGGGTCGACCACGATCACGTCGCCCGGCTTGAAGGTGTTCTTGTATGCCTGCATGCTTTGATAGAACTGGTAGAACTGCGGGTCGCTGCCGTAAGCGTCGGCGGCGATTTGCGCTGCCTTCGCATCGCCCTCGCCCTTGATGGTCTGCGCCTGGCGATAACCGTCCGCGAGAATCGCCTGTTGCTGGCCGACCGCATCTTCCTTGATCTTGTCGGCTTCGGCGGTGCCCTTCGCGCGTTCGTCGGCTGCGACCTGCTGGCGCGCGGCGATCATGCGCTTGTAGACCGAGTCGGCCATCGACGCGGGGAAATCGACGCGCGTCAACTGCACATCGACCACCGACACGCCGAGCGATGCCGCGGCCTTGTCCATTGCGGCGCGCGCTTGGTCGGCGACGGCCTGCTGCCTCGCGAGCGCGTCGGACAGCGTGACCTTCGCGAATGCATCGCCGAGCGCGCTACGCGACAGCAACGCGAGCCGGTCCGGCAGGCTCTGCGCATCGCCGCGGGTTTCGGCGAGCAGCTTGAGCGGATCGGTCACGCGGTATTTGAGGACCGGGTTGGCCAGCAGATCGATCTTGTCGGACGTCACGTAACGGTCTTCGTCCGGTGCGTCGAGCGACTGGATGCGGTTATCGACCAGCGTGACGGTTTGCAACGGCGGCGGCAATTTCACATGCAGGCCGGGGCCGAGCAGGCTCGGCGCCTCGTCGCCATGCGAGGACAGCACCGCCATGTGACGCTGATCGACGACGAACACCATCGACGAAGCAGCGAACAGCACGATGACGACAGCCACGACGAGCGCAATGATCTTGTTCATGACGTGCGCTCCTTATTGAACGTCGTCTTCGCGCATACGGCTGCGGAAGGAGTCGCGTGAACGCAGCGCGTCGCTGCTGGCTGCGGCCTGGCTGGCCGGTGCGGCAGCCGCGGCAGGTGCCGAGGCCGCGGAGCCGGTTGCAGAGGCAGACGGCGTAGCCAACGGCGATGCGGCACTGCTCGCCGCTTGCGGCGCGGCAGCGGCCGCGGCCGTGGCGCCGGCAGTGGCGCCCGATGCGGCAGCAGCGTCGGCGACCCGCTGGCGGGTCTGCTCGACCAGCTTGTCGAGCGGCAGATACAGCACGTTGTTGCTGCTCTTGCTGTCCACATACACCTTGGTCGTATTCGAATAGATTTGCTGCATGGTTTCCAGGTACAAGCGCTCGCGAATCACAGCCGGCGCTTTCGAGTACTGCGCGTAGACCTGCTTGAAGCGCTCGGCGTCGCCTTGTGCCTGGGCCACTGTCTTGTCGCTATAGGTTTTCGCTTCGTCGATCTGGCGCGCCACGTCGGCCTGCGCGCGCGGCAGAAGATCCGCGGCGTAGGCTTCGGCATCGCGCTTGGCGCGCTCGTTTTCCTGACGGACTTTGGCGGCGTCGTCGAAGGCGGCTTGCACCCGGTCGGGCACCTGCACGCCCTGGATCGTCACGCCGGTCACGGCGAGTCCGGACTGGTATTCATCCAGGGATTGCTGGATCGCCGCCATCAATTGCTGGCGAATTGTTTCGCGATCCTGATAGAGGATGTCGTTGGTGCTGCGCGCGCCGACGATGCTGCGCACCGCCGCCTGGCCAGCCTGCATCACGCCCTGATCCGGATCGACGCTGCGAAACAGATAGTCGGTCGGCTTGCGCACCTGGTATTGCACGGCGAAGCGCACGTCGACGATATCCGCGTCGTGCGTAAGCATCGACGCGTCTTTCACATTCGCGAGACGCACCACGTTATTGCGGCCGATCTCGACCTGGCGAATCTGGCCGATATTGACGAGCTCATGCGCTTCGAACGGATACGGCAGACGCCAATGCACGCCCTGCCCCGCCGTGTAGCGATACTTGCCGAACTGCATCACGACGCCGGCCTGACCGTCCTGCACGACGAACACACCGCTGCCGAGATAAATGGCCAGCAGCACGCCGATCACGATGCCCACGCCGATGCGCGCGCCGCGACCGTTGTCCGGACGGCCACCGCCCGCACCGCCGCCCTTGCGGCCGAACACGCGGCTCAACCGGCGGTTGAAATCGCGCCACATCTCGTCGAGATCGGGCGGACCTTCACCGTCTTTGGTCGGCGGACGCTTGGGCTCGTTTGGACGTTGCCGGTCGCCATTGCCTTCTCCCCGGCCCCAGCGCGGATCGTTCAGTGACAGCATGGCGCGCATGCGCAGCCAGATACTCCGCTCGTTGTAATCGTTCACCTGTGTTCGTTCACCAGAGTAGACAGCGGGTCAGTGCAATTGGAACGGGTCAGTGCCCGAATTCTGAGACCTTATGGTCGTCGCGTGGTGCTGCCGCCCGGTCTTCTTCCGAGAGATCGACCAGCGTTTCGGAAAGAGGTTCGGCAGTTGCGATTTCAGCGATGGCAGCGCGCAGTGTGTCCAGCCCTTGCCCCGTGCGCGCGCTCAAAAAGACGCGCGAAATATTACCATACTCGTCCCTCTCAACCGCGTCCCCACGGGCCGCCAACTCCGGCACCGCGTCGATCTTGTTGAATACCAGCACCTGCCGGATCGTGTCTGCACCGATTGCGTGCAACACCTCGTTCACCTGATCGATCTGGTCGAGCCGCACCGCGCTCGATGCATCGACCACGTGCAGCAGCAGGTCGGCGTGAATGGTTTCCTCGAGCGTGGCGCGAAACGCCGCCACAAGTTGGTGAGGCAGTTCGCGGATGAAACCGACCGTATCCGACACCACCACCTGCCCCGCTTCGTCGCCGAGATAGACGCGCCGCGAGGTGGTGTCCAGCGTCGCGAACAACTGGTCGGCGGCGTACGCCTGGGCCTTGGTGAGCGCGTTGAAGAGCGTGGATTTGCCCGCGTTCGTATAGCCGACGAGCGACACGGACATGGTCTGATTGCGGCTGCGCGCGCGGCGCTGCGTGCCGTGCTGACGGCGCAATTTCTCGAGCCGCGTCTTGAGCGCCTTGATGCGCTCGCCGATCAAACGGCGGTCGGTTTCGAGCTGCGTTTCGCCAGGGCCGCGCAAACCGATACCGCCTTTTTGCCGTTCCAGGTGGGTCCATGCGCGGATCAGCCGCGTCGACAGATACTGCAGCTGCGCGAGTTCCACCTGCAGCTTGCCTTCATGGCTGCGGGCGCGTTGCGCAAAGATGTCGAGAATCAGACTCGTGCGATCGATCACGCGCCGATTAAGCGCCTGCTCCAGATTGCGCTGCTGCGCAGGCGCCAGAGCGTGATTGAAAATGACGAGTTCGATGTCGTTCGCCTCACACGCAAGACGCAGTTCTTCGGCCTTGCCGCTGCCGACGAACATCTTGGCATCGGGGCTGGACCGGCGCCCGGTGAGGGTGACTAAGGGATTCGCGCCCGCGCTTTGCGCGAGCAGGCTGAGTTCTTCTAGGCTGGCTTCGAAATCGATCTTACCGAAGTCGATGCCGACAAGCGCTGCATTGATCAAATTGGAGGGTATCAAAATGAGGCGGCCGGGAGTAATCGCCAACGGGCGACGTTACGCCGGCCGCGACGGGGGTTAGGACTGTTCAGAATCCGGGTGGAAATTCACCGGACGGGCTGGCACGACTGTCGAGATTGCGTGCTTGTAGACCATCTGGGTGACCGTATTCCGGAGCAACACGACGTACTGGTCGAACGATTCAATGTTCCCTTGAAGCTTGATGCCGTTGACCAGGTAGATCGACACCGGCACATGCTCTTTACGCAGTGCGTTCAAAAACGGGTCTTGTAACAATTGCCCTTTGTTGCTCATAGCAAACTCCGTATTTTTTTGCAGGTTGACTTAATTGACGAGGAAGAAAAAGAGATCCACCGTCAACCGCTACACTATAGCCGATTTTCATTTTTGCGCGAGAGCCCTGGCCAGGCGGCCAAAGCCAGCACACACGCGGGTTTCAGCCTGGATCTAGCCTTTGTCCGCGTAAGGGTTCGTCGACGATCTGAACTCTATGCGCAATGGAGTCCCAGTCAGCTTGAAAGTTTCCCGGAAGCGGTTTTCCAGGTAGCGTTTGTATGTTTCGGTGATCGCGTCGAGCGCGTTGCCGTGAATCACGATGATCGGCGGATTCTGACCGCCCTGGTGCGCGTAACGCAGTTTCGGGCGCACCGGACCACGTCGGCGCGGCTGCTGGAATTCCACGGCATCGATCAATGCGCGCGTGAGCTTCGGCGTCGGCAGCTTGGCCATGGCGGCTGCGTAGGCGTCGTCGACGGAGCGCATCAACGGGCCGATCCCTGTTTTTTCCGCGGCGGAAATGAAATGGAATTTGGCGAAGTCGAGAAATTTTAGTTTGCGCTCGAGGTCCGCCTTGGTGCGCTCGCGCACATGCGGATCGAGACCGTCCCATTTGTTCACGCCCACCACCAGCGCGCGGCCCTGTTCCACCACAAAGCCGGCAATGTGCGCGTCCTGCTCCGAAATGTCCTGGCGCGCGTCGAGCAGCAGGATCACGACGTTGGCGTCGGAGATCGACTGCAGCGTCTTCACCACCGAGAATTTCTCGATCGCTTCGAACACTTTGCCGCGGCGGCGCAGACCGGCCGTGTCGATCAGCGTGTACGGCTTGCCACCGCGTTCGAAATCGACGTAGATCGAATCGCGCGTGGTGCCCGGCATGTCGAACGCGATCACGCGCTCTTCGCCCACCAGCGCGTTGATCAAAGTCGACTTGCCGACATTCGGACGGCCGACGATCGCGATCTTCACGCCGCGCGCCGCTTTCTCGTCGTCGTTTTCTTCAGGCTGACCGGCGTAGGCGACTTCGAGCGCCTCGTTGATCATTTCGGTGACACCGTCGCCGTGCGCCGCGGAAATCGCGCGCGGGTCGCCCAAGCCGAGTTCGTAGAAGTCGGCGGCGACGGTGGTGTACTTCATGCCCTCCGCCTTGTTGACGACGAGGAAAATCGGCCGGCCGACCTTGCGCAGATAGTCGGCGATCGATTTGTCCTGTGGCGCGAGTCCATTGCGGCCGTCGACGATGAACACGACGATGTCCGATTCCTCGACCGCCTGGCGGGTTTGACGCGCCATTTCGTGCAGGATGCCGTCTTTCGCGACCGGTTCGAAACCGCCGGTGTCGACGACCAGATACGGCCGCTCGCCGGTGCGCCCTTCGCCGTAATGGCGATCGCGCGTGAGACCGGGCAGGTCGGCAACCAGCGCGTCACGCGAGCGCGTGAGCCGGTTGAACAGCGTGGATTTCCCCACATTGGGGCGCCCAACAAGGGCAATAACGGGTTTCATCAGATGTTGTTCACGGTGAAACGCGGGATCGAAATCGACCGCCCGCGTAGCGACGCCATGCGGCCGCTACACGGCAGCGTTTGACGAAAATTATCACGAATTCGGCCAGCCCCGGATGTGCTGTCAATATGCGCACCCGGGCGGACGGGGGTTTGGCTGTATGGGCGGCGCCATGGGGCCGCCAGGTTCAGTCTTTACTGCTCGACGGCTCGCACGCCTGTTCGAATACGATTCTTTGCGGTACGTGCGAGGATGCCGCCGAAGGTGGTGCCGCAAGCAACCACCGATGGCCACGTGGGCCCGTGCGCCATGTCTGATCCGACTTGCCGGACCAGCCAGTCCGGCGAATTCTTCTGCTCACTCTGCCCTGCAACTACAACTCAAAACGGAAAACCCGACAAAAACGCGCGCGGCCGGCGAAGCCGGCCTGCACGCCAGACGGCGATTGCCTCGCGCGATCAGCGCGGGCGGTAGCCGTACAGATCGCCGTCGTGCGTCAGTACCACCAGCGTTTCGCCGGCGAGCACCGGCGCCGCGGTAATCGGGCTGCCGTCGGTCTTCACGCGCGCGACGAGCGTACCGTCGTCGCGGGACAGGAAGTGCACGTAACCCTGATAGTCGCCCAGTACCGCGGCGTGACCCAGAATGAACGGCACGCTCAGGTCGCGGTTCTTCAGCTTGTCGTTCTTCCACAGCGGCGCGCCGCTGCTGACGTCGAACGCCGATACCACCGACCAGTCGTCCGCCGCGACCACGGCGCTGTCATCCTGCGCCAGACCGCTCGTGCTGGAGAACGCCTTTTCCCACACGGCGCGGCCCGAGTTCGCGTCGAAACAGCCAATCTGGCCCTGGAACGTCACAGCGCAGGTTTCCGAGCCGACCAGCGTGGGCGGACCGGTCACGTCGTTGATACGCTCCACTTCCGTCACGCCCTTCGGATAGGACACCGGCGTTTGCCAGTAGTTGTCGCCCGTTTGCAGGTTGATCGCCGCGAACGCACCGCCCGGGAAACCGGCCAGCACCGCCGCGTCGCCCGCGAACGTCATGCCCGACGACACGCGCAGATTGAGCGGCACCGCGCGATTGCGGTAGTTCCACTTCTGCTCGCCGGTTTGCGCGTTGAACGCGACGATCTGACCGTCGACCGTACGCACCACCACGAGGCCGTTGCCGACGAGCGGCGGCGAAATGATCTCGCCCGGCGCCTTGGCGGTCCACAGTTGCTTGCCGTCCGCGCCGAGCACGTAGACGTCGCCCTTCAGGCCGCCGACCGCCGTGAGCGTGCCGTCGCTGCCGACACCTGCCGAGAGGTCGTCGCGCAGCTTGACGCGCCAAACGTCCTGACCGGTCTGCGCGTCGATCTTCGCAACCGAACCGTTTGCGCCAGCCGCGTACACCGCATTGCCGACCGCAACCGGCGAGAACAGGTAACGCCCTGCCTTACCGACGCTCGCCTTCCAGGCCTGCTGCACGTCGAGCACGGGTTTGAACTCGGTGAGCGGCGTCGGCACGCGGCGCTCGTCTTTCGTGGATGAGCAAGCCGCCATGGTGAGCACGGTCATCGCACAGGCAACGGGCACAGCGTAACGTTTCAGCAGATTCATCGGTGGACGAAGCATTCAGGAAATTAATTAAAGGAGACCGGTTGGTCGTCGCATGCGGCGCTGATTGTGGCGCTCATATGCGGCGATCAGCCGCCCAGCGCGTCCAGCTTGAACTGAATCAACTGGCGTGCCGAACTATCGTTTTTCGACAGGGAGTCGAGGGCCAGCTTGTAGGCCGCGCGCGCATCGTCGCGCTTGCCTTGAGCGGCGAGCAGATCGCCGCGGCCGTTCGCCACGATGCCTTTGAACGCGTCGGACTGCGGTTCGGCGAGCAGCGCGAGGCCCTGGTCGTAAGCCTTGTCGTCGAGCAGCAGCGAAGCGAGGCGCAGCTTGGCGATCTGCTTGAACTCGTCATCTTTCGCGTGATCGATGGTCCATTGCAGTTGCGCCTTCGCGGCAGCTTCGTCGCCGGCGGCGTACAGCGCCTTGGCGGCGCCCAGCGCGGTCATCTGCGCATAGGCGGTGCGGCTGAACTTGTCTTCCATGTCGGTGGCGACGCGCGTAATCTTCGCCTTGTCGCCCGATGCCACGGCTTGCTGCACCTGGTCATACAGCACGGCGGCTTCCGCCGCCTCGCGCCGCTGCCAGAAATTCCAGCCGTTCCAGCCGGCCGCGGCCACCAGCGCCACCAGCACGATCCATGTGGTTGCATTGCCCCACTGCGCCCACCATGCCTTCAGACCTTCAATCGATTCTTGTTCGTCGTGGTAACTCATTGCCCGGCGATTTCCTCTTTTTTGCTGCGTGTGCGTGTCGAACCCGATTGGGAACCAACCGGCTCGACGACATCGCGATCAGTCGTCGCCAACTTCGGCGGTTGCAACCATCGCATTGATTAGAAATTCGGTCAAGTCTTCGGCCGGCACGTTTTGTTGCTCGTTTTTACCGCCGTTAGCATTTGTATCGCGCAGCGGTTTCACGCCGACCGTGCCGTTGGCGATCTCGTCTTCACCGAGCACCACGGCGAAAGCCGCGCCGCTTGCGTCCGCACGTTTCATCTGCGACTTGAAGCTCGCCGATTGACCGTCGGCACTGCAATGCAGGATCACGTCGAGGCCGGTGTCGCGCAGACGCTCGGCGATGATGAAGGCCTGCTCGCGCGCCGCGTCGCCCTGATGGACCACGTACACGTCGCAACCTTCGTCTTCCGGCACGAGTTGCTCTTCCTTCAGCAATTCGAGAATCCGCTCGACGCCCATGGCCCAGCCGCATGCCGCCGTGGGCTTGCCGCCGAGTTGCTCGATCAGCGGATCGTAACGGCCGCCGGCCGCGACGGTGCCCTGCGCGCCGAGCTTGTCGGTCACCCATTCGAACACGGTCAGATTGTAATAATCGAGACCGCGCACGAGACGCGGATTGATCGTGAACGGAATGTTGTTTGCCTTCAGAATGCGCTGCAAACCTTCGAAGTGCGCGCGCGATTCTTCGCCGAGAAAATCGATCAGCTTAGGCGCGTTTTGCGCGACTTCCTGCATGGCCGGATTCTTCGTATCGAGCACACGCAGCGGGTTCGTGTAGAGACGACGCTTCGCTTCTTCGTCGAGCACGTCCATGTGCTTTTCGAGGTACGCGATCAAATCGACGCGGTGCGCCGCGCGTTCTTCCGCGAGACCCAGCGAGTTGATTTCGAGCTTGATGCCCATCAGGCCGAGATCGTCCCACAGACGCTGGCACATCATGATGATTTCAGCGTCGGCGTCCGGACCGGCAAAGCCGAGCGCTTCCACGCCGACCTGATGAAACTGGCGATAGCGGCCGCGCTGCGGACGCTCATGGCGGAACATCGGGCCGATGTACCACAGGCGCTTCGGGCCGTCGTACAGCATGTTGTGTTCGATCGCCGCGCGCACCACCGCTGCCGTATTTTCCGGGCGCATGGTCAGATTTTCACCGTTCAGCGCGTCGGTAAAGCTGTACATCTCTTTCTCGACGATGTCGGTCACTTCACCGATACCGCGCTTGAACAGCTGCGTATGCTCGATGATCGGCGTACGAATATTCTGGTATCCGTACGAACGCAGCATCGACTTGACGGTCGTTTCGAAAAATTCCCACAGCCCGGCTTCCTGCGGAAGGATGTCGTTCATGCCCTTCACGCCGGAGAGCTTTTCGAGCTTTTTCTTCTGTTCAGTCATCTGTCTTCGATAGCCGATATTTAGTTGAGCGCTTCGGCGCGGCCATAGCGGCGCTCGACGTAGTCACTCACGATTTGCTGGAATTCTTGCGCGATGTTTTCGCCACGCAGCGTCTTCACCTTTTCGCCGTCGATGAACACCGGCGCGGCCGGGTTCTCGCCCGAACCCGGCAGGCTGATACCGATATTCGCCTGCTTCGATTCGCCCGGACCGTTGACGATGCAACCCATCACCGCGACGTGCATCTTCTCGACGCCAGGATATTGATCGCGCCACACCGGCATCTGCGTGCGCAGATAAGTCTGGATTTGCGACGCCAGTTCCTGGAACAGCGTGCTGGTGGTACGGCCGCAACCCGGACACGCGATCACCATCGGCGTGAACGAGCGCAGACCCATGGTCTGCAGGATTTCCTGGCCGACGATTACTTCGCCGGTGCGCGAGGCGCCCGGTTCCGGCGTGAGCGAGATGCGAATCGTGTCGCCGATGCCTCGCTGCAGCAACACGGACAACGCCGCCGTCGATGCCACGATGCCCTTCGAGCCCATGCCCGCCTCGGTCAAGCCGAGATGCAGCGCGAAGTCGCAACGGCGCGCAAGTTCACGGTACACGGCGATCAGATCCTGGACGCCGCTGACCTTGCACGACAGGATGATCTGATTGCGCGACAGACCGAGTTCGACCGCCCGCTCCGCCGAGCCGATCGCCGACTGAATGAGCGCTTCGTACATCACGCTTTGCGCTTCCCACGGCGTGGAACGCGCGGCGTTCTCGTCCATCATCTTCGCGAGCAGGTCCTGATCGAGACTGCCCCAGTTGACGCCGATACGCACTGGCTTGTCGTACTTCACCGCGGCTTCGATCATCTGCGCGAACTGCGTGTCGCGCTTCGCGCCGTGGCCCACGTTGCCCGGATTGATCCGGTACTTGGACAGCGACTCCGCGCACGCGGGGTAATCGCGCAACAGCAGATGGCCGTTGTAATGGAAGTCGCCGACCAGCGGCACCGACACACCCATGCGATCGAGCTGCTCGCGCACGGCCGGCACGGCCGCAGCCGCTTCCGGCGTGTTCACCGTGATACGCACCAGTTCCGAGCCGGCTTGCGCCAGTTCCTTGATCTGGATCGCGGTGCCGATGGCGTCCGCGGTATCCGTGTTGGTCATCGACTGGATGCGCACGGGTGCGTCGCCACCGATGGTGACGAGCTGGCCGCCCCAACGGACGTCGACCGCGTGCGACTTGCGCCGCGCGGCCTGGCCGCCGAACACCGGCTCGTTGGAAACGATCTTGCTACTGGATTGGGATTGAGCTTCGGATTGCATCGAAAAACCCATTTACGCCGCATGCGCCACACAAAAGACGTAGCGCCTGAATTGAAAAAGCGCCGCGGACCGGTTGGCCGCGGCGCATACCGTATCTGTCAAGGCAGCGCGAAGCGCGCCACGTTGCCTTTGGCCGCCGCATATTTTGCGGGATCGACCGGCTGGCCATCGAGCGTCAGCGAGTCGAGACCGGCCCTGTTGCCGACCGTGACCTTGAACGGCGCTTCGCCCGTTACTTCCTTGGTGTCGCCCGCGTGCACGAGGCCGGAAAACACTTCCTTGCCATCTTTGCCACGCACGCTGAACCAGCTGTCCTGTTTTACGCTCAACGCTACGATCGACTGACCTGCAGCCGGCGCCACCGTTGCCGCCGACGCCCCCGCGACCACCGCCGGCGTACTCGCGCCCAGCGTTGCGGCAGCCTTAGGCGCGGCCGCCATTGCCGTGACTGCCGGCGCCGACGAAGGCGCCGCGCCGGTGGCGAGCGGCGCGGGCATCGGCGTAGCCGACGCTGCGTTGTCTGCTGCTGCCTGCGCGTCCGGCGCCGACGCAGCCTCTTCCGCGGTGGCTTCCGAACCTGCCGATTGACCCTGCGCCACCGCGCCCGATGCGCCGGTCGCGCCGCCAGCGGCACTGCTCGCGCTCGCTTTCAATCGTGCAAGCCACGCCGACGAATCGCCGCCATTGGTATGCCACATGCCGAGCGCAATCACGGCGACGATCACCGCCGCCACGCCCCACAACCATGAGCGGCTCTTCTGCCCACTGCCGCCCAGCGAGAGCGATACCTTGCCGCGCGGCAAATCCCTACCCGACGATGCCGGCATCGACAGATCCGGCGCCGGCACACCCTTTTCGCGACGCAATGCCGCCGTGAACGGCGTGGGATCCGCGCCGAGCATCTTCGCGTAGCTGCGCACCACGCCCAACGCGAAGGTCGTGTCCGGCAAGTGGCTGATGTCGCCCGATTCGAGCGCGCGCAGCTTGATGGCGGACACCTTCAGACGCGCTGACACGTCGTCGATCGTCCAACCTTTCGATTCACGCAATTGGGTCAAGCGCGCGCCAGCCGCCGCCAACGAGTCCATGCCCGGCTGCACAACAGGCTGCACCGCCGCCCGTGCGACTGGCGCCGGATGGCCTTCGTTCGTGTCTGTGTCCTGCGGCTGCGGGTGCTGCGGCTCACTCATCCCAAATCCTTTCGCGTCGATTCTTTTTCACTTGTGCAACCCGGACGGGCTCAAGCCTCACGTCCGAATCGCAGACCGTTTATAACAAAATGTGCGGCCTTGTGCGCCGCTTCCGATCGCTTCTGCAAACTTTCTTTTCAATCGACACCGGCACAGCAGGTTGTTGCACGTTCGCGGAGCTTTCTCCGAACGCCGGCGCCCTGCCATCCCCGCACGATTACACGGCGCGAACCTCGATGATCTTCGCTGCCTTCCCGGTGCGCTCAGCGAGCCGTGTGCGGTCTTTCACCGCGCCGGCCAACTGACCGCAGGCAGCGTCGATATCATCGCCGCGTGTCTTACGCACCGTGGTGACGACGCCCGCGTCCATCAACACTTGTGCAAACCGTTTGATCTGTTCCGGCTTCGAGCGGATGAGGCCCGATTCGGGGAACGGATTGAACGGAATCAGGTTGAATTTGCACGGCACGTCGCGCGTGAGCGCGAGCAATTCGCGCGCTTGCGCTTCGCTGTCGTTCACGCCGTCGAGCATGCAATATTCAAACGTAATGAAGTCGCGCGGCGCGACCTTCAGATAGCGCTGGCAAGCCGCCATCAGTTCGCGCAGCGGGTACTTCTTGTTCAGCGGCACCAGCATGTCGCGCAGCGGATCGCTGGGCGCATGCAAGGAGACCGCGAGCGCCACCGGCAGATCGGCGCCGAGCCGATCCATCATGGGCACGACGCCCGAGGTGGACAGCGTGACACGGCGGCGCGACAGGCCATAGGCGTTGTCGTCGAGCATCAGGCGCATGGCCGGCACGACCGCGTCGTAATTGAGCAGCGGCTCGCCCATGCCCATCATCACGACGTTCGTGACGACCCGCTCGCCCTTGCCGTCGCCACCCGTGGCGCGGCCGCCGTCCACGCCGCGCGATGCGCGCAGCGCGAACTCAGCCATGCGCAGCTGGCCGATGATTTCGCCGGTGGTGAGATTGCGGGAAAAACCCTGTTTGCCGGTCGAACAGAAACGGCAGTTGACCGCGCACCCGGCCTGCGACGACACGCACAACGTGCCGCGCGTTTCTTCGGGAATGTAGACGGTTTCAACCGCGTTGCTGTTGCCGACGTCGATCAGCCACTTGCGTGTGCCGTCGGTCGAAATATGGTCGCTGACGATGCCCGGCATCGAGATCGCGGCGCGCCCCTTGAGCTTTTCGCGCAAGGACTTCGCGAGATCGGTCATGCCGTCGAAGTCGGCAGCGTTGTATTGGTGAATCCAGCGCTGCAATTGCTTGGCGCGAAACGGCTTCTCGCCCAGGCTGTCGCAGTAGGCGACCAGCCCTTGGGCGTCGAGGTCGAGAAGGTTGACGGTGGGACTGCTCGTCATATCGAATCCTGCCATTTCAGTGCGAGACTACGTTCATGCAACAAGCTGCATGAACGCAATGCCGTTCGCGCCCATTCCTGCTGCTTTTACCTTACTACTTTGCCGGGCGATTCGTGCGATAAATCCAGTCGGCTGCACGAATCGCGCGAGGCAAGTCCTGCTTAACGCGAGTAGACGTTCACTTGCGGGAAGAAGAACGCGATTTCGACGGCAGCCGTTTCAGCCGCGTCGGAACCGTGCACTGCGTTCGCGTCGATGCTGTCAGCGAAGTCGGCGCGGATCGTGCCCTTTTCCGCCTTCTTCGGGTCCGTTGCACCCATCAGGTCACGGTGCTTCAGGATGGCGTTTTCGCCTTCGAGCGCTTGCACGACGACCGGGCCCGAGATCATGAAATCGACCAGGTCCTTGAAGAACGGACGTGCTGCGTGCACGGCGTAGAACTTCTCCGCGTCGGCGCGCGACAGGTGAACCATGCGCGAAGCCACGATCTTCAGACCAGCGTTTTCGAAACGGCTGTAGATCTGGCCGATCACGTTCTTGGCCACTGCGTCCGGCTTGATAATCGACAGGGTGCGTTCGATCGCCATAAAAAACTCCAAAAAATTAAGAGGTTACAGATTCAAATGAATCCGCTATTGTAGCATGTTCCCGTGTATGATTGCGATTGAACCCTTACAACATTGAAAGACTCCAAGCAGGAGTTTCCGAATACTGGTAGCGTAGGCGGTGTCGGTATTTTCCGGGCATTGAAACTCCCTGCCCGCGCGCCAATCTTAGGGATGAGAGCGCCGCGGCCGGCGACAAACATTCCCACCGGCGCAGCCCGACTCGCCACAACCCGCTTCACAACCATACGCATCACGCTTCTGAGGTAAGGAGAGACCATGAACGAACATCCGTATAGCTTTGGCCGCAATGGCGCGGTCAGCACGGTCGAAACGCGTAACCGCGTGCTACGGAACACCTACTGGCTGCTCGCGCTGTCCATGATTCCGACAGTGCTTGGCGCGTGGGTGGGCCTCACCACCGGTTTCTCGCTGTTCGCGGCCACGAGTCCGGCCATGAGCATGCTGGCGTTCTTCGCGATCGCCTTCGGCTTCATGTTCGCCATCCAGAAGACCAAAGACAGCGCGGCCGGCGTGTTCGTGCTGCTCGGCTTCACGTTCTTCATGGGCCTGATGCTGTCGCGCATCCTGAGCTTCGTGCTCGGTTTTTCGAACGGCCCGTCGCTGATCATGCTCGCCTTCGGTGGCACTGGTGTGATCTTCGCGTCGATGGCAACCATCGCCACGGTCAGCAAGCGTGACTTCTCGGGCCTCGGCAAGTGGCTATTCATGGGCGTGATCGTGCTGCTGCTCGCATCGGTCGCGAACGTGTTCCTGCATTTGCCGGCGCTCATGTTGACGGTGTCGGTCATGGCCATCGTGATCTTCTCGGCCTACATGCTGTTCGACGTTCAGCGCGTCGTGAACGGCGGTGAGACGAATTACATCACCGCCACGCTCGCGATCTACCTGGACCTGTACAACGTGTTCGTCAACCTGCTGGCGCTGCTCGGTATCTTCGGCGGCAACCGCAACTAAGCTTGCTTCGGGGCGCGGCGTTCGAAACGTCTCGTCCGGAAAGAAAAAGCCCATAACGAGCGATCGTTATGGGCTTTTTTCATGCGCCGCGGCGTCAGAAGCGCCGGAAATCGAGCATCAGACGCGGATCACACGCTCAGCCACGCAAACCCCTCATCCTGCGACGCCACCACCACTTCCGTCGGCGCCGCGCCCAGCACACCGGCCATGGCGGCTTGCGCCAGCTCTGGCAAATTGTTCTGCTGGCTCAGATGCGCGGCAACCAGATGGCGCAACCGCGATCGATCAAGCGAGGCCAGAATTTCGGCCGCCGCGTCGTTGTTCAGATGCCCATGATTGCCGCCGATGCGCGCCTTCAGCGACTGCGGATAGCGGCTGCCCGCCAGCATCCGCAAGTCGTGATTGCATTCGAGCACCAGCGCGTCGCAGCCGCTCAGCACCGAGCTGATATGCGGCGTGGACGTGCCGACATCCGTCAGCACGCCGAGCCGGCTCGCGCCGTTCGAGAGCACGTATTGCAGCGGCTCGCGGGCGTCGTGTGGAACGGTGTAAGGGAGAATGCTGAGATCGCCGATCGCCACCGCTTCGTCGCCCCACAGCACCTGCAGGTCGACATCGGCTTCGTCGGCGCCCACCGCGCGGGCGGTGCCCCAGCTCATGTACAACGGAATCGACCACTTGCGCGCCAGCGTCAGCGCGCTGCCAATGTGGTCGCTATGTTCATGCGTGATCAGAATCGCGTCGAGACCTTCGACGCTCGCGCCGAGCCGCGTCAGACGCCGCTCGACTTCCTTGGCCGAAAAACCGCAGTCGAGCAGTACACGCGTGGTGGTCGCGCCGCTTTGCGCTTCCACCAGCAAGGCATTGCCTTCACTGCCGCTACCGAGACTCGCGAACCTCACGGGCCGTTTAGTTCAGTTGCGCGTGCAGCAGCGTCACGATGCGCTGCGCGTCGGACGAATTGTCGACCTGCCCGTTCGCAGTCAGCACCGCCACCTGGGTCACCGTGTCGCCCTTCGAACGCACGTTGACGAGGAATTCCTGACCCGGCTTCTTGGACGAATTGCCGCTGTAGAACAGCTTGCCGAGCAGCCCTTCCTTCTTCAGTTCCTGCATCGAGTCCGCGTAGCGCACGTAGTAGATACCCTTCGCGCGGTCGCGGTTGTCGACGGTGAAGTTCGTGCGGTCGAGCGCCAGGCCCACGCGCAGCCATGCACGATCGAACGACTCCTGCAGGTCGAGCGTGGATGCGCCCGCGCTCTGATCGATCGTGGTCGGCGCGACGGCCGTGCGCGCGTCAGTCAGCAGTTCCTTCGATTGCGCTTCGGTCAGGCCGAACTTCTGCATCAGCTTGGTGAGGAACAGCGCCTCGAGCGCCGGATCGCGCGGGCGCTCTTCCCAACGCGACGACGTCTTATCCTGCCCGGTCAACACTTCCTCCATGGCGCTGTGCGTAATGGAGATGTCGGTCGTGTCACCCGGCGCACGCGACACGAGCGTGCGGAAGCTGTCACGAGTGCCCGACGAATACGCGAAGTCGATGACCTTGCCGACCGTGCGGCGGAACCAGTCGTCCGGAATGTTGGCGCGGTTTTCCGCCCAGTCGGTCGTCATGATGCCGGTGGCCGGCGCGTCGGTCTTCAGCACGAAGCCGTTCTCCTGCCAGAACTCCTGCAACTGCGGCCAGAGTTGGTCCGGCGAGCGGCCGTCGACGACCAGCCAGCGGCGATCGCCGTCGCGTTCGATATGCATGCCGAGCGGATCCTGCGCGTTCGGCTGGCCTTCGGTCGAATTGCCGGCGGCCGTGACCGCGCGCGTCTGCGCACCGCCCAGCGCCAGATTGGCCGGCGGAGCGACATAGCGCTCGTCGGTCTTGGTGGTGCTCAAATCGTTCGGAACGGCAAGCGGCGGCGCGCTGGCCGCGCCCTTGTAGTTGACGCGGTCGGAAGCAAACCAGTCGTTCAGCGTGTCACAGCCGGCGAGCGTCGTGAGGGCAAGCGCCAGCGCCGCCATGCGGGTTGCGTGGAGGGAAAGTGCGGAACGTTTCATGAGGTCCTTCGTGATGCTGGAACGCGGTGCCTTGGTTCTGTGTGCCGGGAACGTGGGCTGGATCGACGTCGGTTAAGGGAGTGCCGGTGGCAGGCTTTCGTTGGCGCTGGTGGGTGCCGCGGACGATATCCGCCTAGCCCAGCAGGCCCGCTTCGCGCAGCGCGCCGCGCACCACTTCGTGGTATTGCGCGTCGAGCGGCGTGAGCGGCAGGCGGATTCCGCCCTGCACACGACCCAGTTGCTGCAGTGCCCATTTGGCCGGAATCGGATTCGATTCGATGAACAGGTTCTTATGCAACGACAGGAGTTTCAGATGAATCTCACGCGCGGTCTTCGCGTCCGCGGCCAGGGCGGCCTTGCAAAGCTCGCTCATCGCGCGCGGCGCGACGTTGGCGGTGACCGAAATGTTGCCGTGCCCGCCGAGCAGCATCAGCGCGATCGCGGTGGGATCGTCACCGCTGTAGATGCCGAAGTGCGCCGGCCCGGATTTGATCAGATGCGCGGCGCGATCGATATTGCCGGTCGCTTCCTTCACACCGATGATGCCCGGCACCTGCGCGCAGCGCAGAATGGTTTCGTTGCTCATGTCCGCAACGGTGCGGCCCGGCACGTTGTACAGAATCACCGGCAGATCGACGGTTTCGGCGATCTTCGCGAAGTGGCGGTAGATGCCTTCCTGCGTCGGCTTGTTGTAGTACGGCACGACCTGGAGCGTGGCGTCGGCGCCGACTTCCTTGGCCTGCTGGGTGAGTTCGATGGCTTCGGTCGTGGAATTGCCGCCCGAGCCCGCGATCACCGGAATCCGGCCCGCCGTGTGCTCGACCGCGGTCTTGACCATCAGCACGTGTTCTTCGACCGACAGCGTGGCCGACTCGCCGCTCGTGCCGACCACGACGAGAGCGTTCGTGCCCTCCGCGACGTGCCAGTCGATCAGTTTGCGAAACGCCGGCAGATCGAGGCTGCCGTCTTCGAGCATCGGGGTGATGATGGCAGGAATGCTGCCGCGAATCTGAACGCTGTCGTTGCTGCTGTGGTTGCCGTTAGTCATGAAACGCCATGAATTTGATCAGGTAAACCGCGATTGTAGCGGATTAGCCAGCCAACTCGTAACAAGGCGGAGATGCCGCCTGCGCGGGGTCGTCTGAGCGCTCCGCCTCCAGAATTGCGCAGATCCGCTGGACGTAGGCCGGGCGCGGCTGCGCGAGAAAACCGTCCTGAAAAGCGACCACCCTGAGCTGGCCGTGCACGCGCTCGAGAAGCTCGCCAGGCGCCAGCAGAAACGCCGGATTAGAGGGTTTGCCGACGCTTTCGTTTCCTTGCGCGAAGGTCTCGTAAACCAGTACGCCGCCGGGCGCGAGCGCGCGCAACAACTGCGCAAAGAGTGGACGGTGCAGGTAGTTCGTCACCACGACGGCGGCGAATTTCGCGTCAGCGGGCAACGGCCACGCGGGGCCTTCCAGGTCGGCTTCGAGCGGGGTGACGAGCGGCTCGTCGCGCAGCGCGTCGAGCGCCGCCGCGTCGCGGTCGATGGCGGTCACCGGATGCCCCAGCGACGCAAAGAACCGCGCATGCCGCCCCGCCCCGGACGCGACATCGAGCACCGCGCCGCCCGTCGCGACCAGATGCGCCCAATCGCGCACCCAGGGCGACGGCTCGCCCAATCCATGCATGGCGGTAGCGGGAGTGCTCATCACTTCGGCGCGGCTCAGTTGTACGACAGGCCCATGGCTTCGCGTACTTCGCGCATGGTTTCCGTGGCGAACCTGCGGGCCTTGTCGCAGCCGTCGGCGACGATCGCGCGCAACAGCGACGGATCGTCCATATACTTCTGCGCGCGCTCGAGCATGGGCTGCTGCTCGCGCAGAATGCCTTCGATCACCGGCTGCTTGCACTCGAGGCAACCTATGCCGGCCGTCCGGCAGCCCTTCTGCACCCACTCGTGGGTGGTTTCGTCCGTGTAGACCTGGTGAAGCTGCCACACCGGGCACTTGTCGGGATCGCCCGGATCGGTGCGGCGCACGCGGGCCGGATCGGTCGGCATGGTGCGCACTTTCTTCGTGATGGTCTCCGCGTCTTCACGCAGGCCGATCGTGTTGCCGTACGACTTCGACATTTTCTGGCCGTCGAGGCCCGGCATGCGCGACGCCTCCGTCAACATGGCTTGCGGCTCGACCAGAATGATCTTGCGCGAACCTTCGAGGTAGCCGAACAGGCGCTCGCGGTCGTTCATCGACAGGCTTTGCGATTCCTGCAACATGGCGCGCGCCTGTTCGAGTGCTTCGTCGTCGCCTTCCTGCTGGTAGGCGTTGCGAAGTTCGTGATAGAGCTTGGCGCGCTTGCCGCCGAGCTTTTTCGCGGCGTCGTTGGCCTTCTCTTCGAAGCCCGGTTCGCGGCCGTACAGGTAGTTGAAACGACGCGCGATTTCACGCGTCATTTCGACGTGCGGCACCTGGTCTTCACCAACCGGCACGAGCGAGCCGCGATACAGCAGAATGTCCGCCGCCATCAGCACCGGATAGCCGAGAAAGCCATAAGTGGACAGATCCTTGTCCTTCAGCTTCTCCTGCTGCTCCTTGTAGGTCGGCACGCGTTCGAGCCAGCCGAGCGGCGTGCTCATGCCAAGCAGCAGCGCCAGCTCGGCGTGCTCGGGCACTTTGCTCTGGATGAACAGCGTGGCCTGCGCCGGATCGATCCCGGAGGCCAGCCAGTCGATCAGCACGTCCCAGACGTTCTTTTCGATCACTTCGGGCGTTTCGTAGTGCGTCGTCAGCGCGTGCCAGTCGACCACACAAAAGAAACACGGGTACTCGGACTGCAGCCGCACCCAGTTTTTCAGCACGCCGTGATAGTGGCCGAGGTGCAACGACCCGGTGGGCCGCATGCCGGAGAAGATACGGTCTGGGAACATGGTTATTTAGAAAAGCGAAACAAGGGGAGTCAGAATGGCGGTGATCGCGCTGTAGCCGATCGTGACCAGCGGGTTCAACCAGTATCGCGTCAGCGTACCCGTCATGACCAGCGCCATGACGATGAAAAACCCGTACGGTTCGAGGCGCGACAGCGTGATGGACTGCCGCGGCGGCAACAGCGCCATCAGCACACGGCCGCCGTCGAGCGGCGGCAGCGGAAACAGGTTGAGCACGCCGAGCACGAGATTCACGCCGACGCCCGCTCCCGCCATGCGCGTGAAGAACGGCTCGTCCACGTTCGCCACCGCGAGCGCGACACCGAACAGACCCCAGATCACCGCCTGCACGAAGTTGCAGCCCGGACCCGCCGCTGCGACCCACAGACTGCCCCAGCGCGGATTGCGCAGATTGCCGAAGGCGACCGGCACCGGCTTGGCGTAGCCGAACATGAACGCACCGCTGGTGGCGAAGTACAGCAGCAAGGGAATCGCAATCGTGCCGAGCGGGTCGATGTGCCGCATCGGATTGACGGAGACGCGGCCGAGCACGTAGGCGGTATTGTCGCCGAGCCAGCGCGCGACGTAGCCATGGGCGGCTTCGTGCAGCGTGATGGCGAAAATCACCGGCAGCGCGTAAACCGCAATGGTCTGTATCAGGGAAGAATCCATAACTCGTTATTGTAACAACGCGATTGCGTGCGTCTGTCCGCTTTCACTCATGCCGTCTCTTCGAGGCCGAACGGCGCGAGAGAACCGCGCCCCGGCCGCACCAGCACCGGCTCCGCGCCGGTCAGATCGATCACCGTGGACGGCTCGCAGACACACGGACCGCTGTCGATCACCAGATCCAGTTGCTTCTCCAAACGCTCGCGGATTTCTTCCGGGTCGTTCAGCGGCTGGGTTTCGCCCGGCATGATCAGCGTCGAGCCGAGCAGCGGCTGGCCGAGTTCTTCGAGAATCGCCAGCGTGATCGCGTGATCCGGCACGCGCAGGCCGATGGTCTTGCGCGACGGATGCGACAGGCGCCGCGGCACTTCCTTGGTGGCCTGCAGGACGAACACGTAGGGGCCCGGCGTCACCGATTTGATCAGCCGGTATTGCCGGTTGTCCACCATCGCGAAGTTCGCGAGTTCCGACAGGTCGCGCACCAGCAGCGACAGCAACTGCTTCTCGTCGAGTCCACGAATACGCCGCAGACGCTCGACCGCGTCCTTGTCGTCCAGATGGCAGGCGAGCGCGTAGCTCGAATCCGTCGGCAACGCGACCACGCCGCCGTCGTTGATGATCTGTACGGCCTGCTTGACGAGGCGCGGCTGTGGGTTATCAGGATGAAGCCGAAAGTATTGAGACATGGCGACTAGCGTTGGCTCACGGATGGAAGCGGATAGACGGCAAATTGAACTGCGGCTGAACACCGGTCGGAAGATCGGACGAAAAGCAGGCGCGGCGCACGGCCCGCTTTCGCGCATGACGTGCCGCGACGGCACGGCGCGATCACAGCCAGCGTTCCCAGACGGGCTTCAGATCGGAGGGCAGCGGCGGCAGCGTGCCGAGATCGACGCGGCCTTCGCCGGGTGCGTGGAAGTCTGACCCGCGCGAAGCCTCGAAACCGAACCGGCGCGCGACATCAGCGTATTCGCGATATTGATCGGGCGTATGGCTGCCCGTCACTACTTCGATCGCCTTGCCGCCGAGATCGATGAATTCGGCGAAAAACGCGTCGAATTCAACCGGCGAGTAAGCATAGCGACCCGGATGCGCAATGATCGCTTCGCCACCGGCAGCCTGGATCCAGCCGACCGCGTCGGCCAGTTTGGCCCAGCGGTGCGGCACGTAGCCCGGTTTGCCGTCGCCGAGATAGCGGGTGAACACGTCCTGGGTGGAACTGGCGTAGCCGCTGTCCACCATGAAACGCGCGAAATGCGTGCGCGAAATCATGTCCGGGTTCGACACGTATTTGAGCGCGCCCTGATAGGCGTCGGGAATGCCGAGCGTAGCCAGTTGTTCGCCGATCGCCTCCGCCCGCGCGGCGCGGCCGTTGCGGGTGCGCGCCAGACCGTCGATCAGGATCGAACTGGTCGGATCGATGCCCAACCCAACGATGTGCACCGTGCGCGAGGCCCACGTCACCGAGATCTCGACGCCGCTCAGATAGTCCATGCCGAGCGCCTCGGCGGTGCTTCTGGCTTCGTGCTGGCCGCCCAGTTCATCGTGATCTGTGAGCGCCCACAGCGTCACGCCGCCCGCGTGCGCGCGGCGCGCAACGTCGGCCGGCGCGAACTGGCCGTCGGAAACGGTGGAGTGACAGTGGAGGTCGGCGTTCATCGTTGTCTTGAAAAGGTTCTGCGCTCATTTTACTGCAACGCAGTAAGCGGACGCAGAGCTATCTCACAACGGACGTCCCGAAGGTAGCCCCTCGGTAACCCTCAAACTTTTTTAAGCGCTACGCGCAGAATCCCTCGATCAGCGCGGCCACCTGCTCCGGCTGGTCGTGATGCACCATGTGCCCCGCTTCGTCGATGATCTTCTCGCGCCAGTCGGGGAACGCCTGAAAGCGCGCCTTGAATTCGTCGAGCGGAATCTCGCCGGCGATCCGCGCGAGCGTCGGCGAATTGGCGGCCTCCACGTGCAGGACCTTCGCGCTCACCTTGCGCCACGTCGCCATCACTTCGTCCAGACGATACAGCGCCGGGCCGCGCAGCTTGTGCGCGGGATCGGCGAGCAGCATGTAGCGCCCTTCGCCGTCCGGCTTCGACCAGTGCTGCGCGAGAAATTGCGCGCGTTTCGGGTCGAGCCGCGGATTGGTCTTGATCAGGCGCGCGGCGACGTCGTCGAGCGACGCGTAGCGCTTCAGCTGCGGCGGATCGCGCAATTCGTCGAGCCAGGTGCGCAGGCGCTTGGGCGCTTGTGCCGAGTGCGACGGCGCGAGTCCGAAACCTTCCAGGTCGACCACCCGCCGCACCCGCTCCGGCCGCACGCCCGCATACACGCACGCGATGTTCGCGCCCATGCTGTGGCCGACCAGATTCACTTCGCCGGTCGGCGCGTAGTGGTCGAGCAAGGCGTCGAGGTCGGCCACGTAGTCCTGAATCCAGTAGTTGCCGCCGCCGCGTTCCGCCACCGGCCAGTCCGACAGGCCGAAGCCGCGCATGTCGGGCGCCAGCACCTGCCAGTCGCCGCCCAGCGCGTCGACGACGAACTGGAACGAGGCGGCCACGTCCATCCAGCCGTGCAGCATGAAGAGCATCGGGGCGTCGGGGTTGCCCCAGCGCCGCACATGCAAGCGGATGCCGCGCACCGCGACGAATTCAGACTGCGAAGTGTTCATGAACGGCACGCCAAAAAAAGAATGATCGTTCTATTATAACGAGATAGCCCGCCGATGCGCGGGGTCGGATGGTGAAGGAAGTCTCAGTCGCCGGCGGACGGCGAAGCCGCTTCCGGCACGTCGAGGCCCGCCAGGGCAGCCAGAGCGGCCAGTTCGGCTTCGTCGAAACCGGCGTCGCGGCGCGCCTCGAAATTGAACGGCCCACGTAATTTCGGTGCGTGATACTGGTCGGCGAGGCGCGCGTAAGTCTCGTGAGGGTCGAGGCCGCTGCCGTCGCACAGATGGCGGAACCAGCGATTGCCGATCAGCACGTGGCCGATTTCGTCGCGCAGGATCACGTCGAGAATCGCTGCCGACGCCTGATCGCCAGCCTGCAGCAGGCGCGCGCGGATCGGCGGTGAGGCGTCGAGGCCGCGGGCTTCGAGCGTGCGCGGCACCAGCGCCATGCGCGCCAGCACGTCGCCACGCGTGCGCTCGCACATGTCCCACAGACCGTCGTGGGCCGGAAAATCGCCGTAGACGTGGCCGTATTCGGCGAGGCGCGCGATCAGCAGCGAGAAGTGATAGGCCTCTTCAGCGGCGACTTTGAGCCAGTCGGTATAGAACGCGGCGGGCATGCCGCCGAAGCGCCAGACCGCGTCGAGCGCGAGATTGATGGCGTTGAATTCGATGTGCGCGAGTGCGTGCAGCAGGACCGCGCGCCCTTGCGGCGCTTGCATGCTGCGCCGCTTCAAACCGCGCGGATCGACCAGTTCGGGGCGCGCGGGACGGCCCGGCAGGCCAGCCGGTTCGTCGAGTTCGAGGTCCGCGGCGCATGCCATGCTGCCGTCGAGCACCGCGGCGTAGAGCGCCTGGGCCGCGGCGGCCTTGGCGGCCGGATCGCCTTCGCGCAATGCGGCGAGCGCTGCGGTGCGCGCGCAAGGGGCGTCGCGCCCCGTTTCAGTGGCCGGTGAATGAGGCGAAACGGACGAAACAGCGGACATCATGGCAAGCGGATCGGCAAGGGAAGCTATGAAGGAAGCCAACAACGGCATGGCTGAGGAAATGGCAAAGCCGGCGGCAACCGACGCTTTGGCATACTGCCGTCAAAGCACGCGCCGCAACCGCGCGGCCGGCAGCCTGACCGACGAAGCGGCGAACGCCCCCGCGGCCAGACCAAGCGGCCCAACCACACAACCGTTTACAATACTCGATTCGACCATCCAACGCGCCCGATGCGCCGGCGAGGCGCGACAACCCGGCGTGGCAAGACGTTTCGGGCAGTTCGGCGCAATGTCCGGCACGCGCAGTGACCGATCAAGAGGAGACACCGTGACCATTTACAAGCTTGGCGAAGCCGCCCCGACCATCCATGAAAGCGTCTTCGTCGCCGATTCGGCGAGCATCATCGGCAACGTGACGCTCGGGGAGAACGCCAGCGTCTGGTTCGGCGCGACGATTCGTGGCGACAACGAGCCGATCACCATCGGCGCCGGCAGCAACGTGCAGGAAAACGCCGTGCTGCACACCGACCCCGGTTTTCCGCTGACGATCGAGCCCAATGTGACGGTCGGCCACCAGGTCATGCTGCACGGCTGCACGATCAAGGAAGGCTCGTTGATCGGAATTCAGGCGGTGGTCTTGAATGGAGCGGTAATCGGCCGCAACTGTCTGGTCGGAGCGGGCGCCGTCGTCACCGAGGGCAAGGTATTTCCCGACAATTCGCTGATTCTCGGCGCGCCCGCCAAGGTGGTGCGCGAACTGACCGAGACGGATATCGCCAACATGCAGCGCGGCGCGGCAACCTATGCCGAGCGCCGCGACTATTACAAGGCGCAGCTCGTGCGCATCGGCTAACCAGCCGGAGCGCGCGGCGCGCACGGCGCGGCATCACGCTGCGTCATTCGACCGAGGAAAAGTTGTGAGCGACCAGTTGCAAAAATTCATGTTCAGCGCGGCGCCGGTGCGCGGCGAGATCGTTTCCCTGCGCAATACCTGGCAGGAAGTGCTGACGCGCCGCGATTATCCGGCGCCGGTGCGGACGGTTCTGGGCGAAATGATGGCCGCGTGCGCGCTGCTGTCGGCGAATCTCAAGTTCGACGGCACGCTCATCATGCAGATTTTCGGCGATGGCCCGGTCAAGATGCTGGTGGTGCAGTGCAGCTCGGATCTGTCGATGCGCGCGACCGCCAAGCTGTCCGGCGAAGCGGCCAACGTGATCGGCGAGACGACCAGCATGGTCGAGCTGCTGAACGCGAGCGGCCACGGCCGTTGCGTGATCACGCTCGATCCGGCCAACAAGCAGCCCGGTCAGCAGCCCTATCAAAGTATCGTGCCGTTGTCGGGCGTGGACGGCCCGCTCAACTCGATGGCCGAAGTGCTCGAGCACTACATGCATCACTCGGAGCAGCTCGACACGCGCCTGTGGCTCGCGGCGAACACCGAGCGCGCGGTCGGCATGCTGCTGCAAAAATTGCCGGGCGACGGCGGCATCGTCCCCCATCCGGGCGATCTGGACGCGGACACGTGGGAGCGCGTCTGCACGTTGGGCGGCACGCTGTCGCAAGACGAGCTGCTGAAGGAAGAGCCAGAAACGGTGTTCCGCCGTCTGTTCTGGCAGGAAAACGTCCAGCATTTCGAACCGGCCACGGCGCGCTTCGAGTGCACGTGTTCCCGCGAAAAAGTCGGCGGCATGCTGAAGATGCTGGGCCGCGAGGAAGTCGACGGCGTGCTCGAAGAACGCGGCCATGTCGAGATTCATTGCGAGTTCTGCAACCAGCGTTATGAGTTCGATCCGGTCGACGTCGCGCAACTTTTTGTCGCCGAGGCGCTCTCACAAGGTGTGACGCCCGCGGCTGACCAGCGGCACTGAACAGCTCGTTGGCGCGCGGATTCCATGTGCGCCGAGCGGCGGTTTGTCACGCCTGTATTACGGCAGTAAAAATACCGCGCCGCCCGCTGCCTTTTCAGGGCCCGGGCGGCGCAGTATCTTTGATCATTGGGTTGGATCATTGGCGGTGCGCGCGGCGCATGATTTGCTTAGGCATCCGACCGATGGAGATCGGACATGAACTACCCTACTTCGCCGATACCGCTGCTGCGCCGTGCGCGCACGGTCGCTGTGCTGGCTGTCCTCGCCGGTAGTGGCGCGCTTGCGGGCTGCGTGATGGACCCGCCGGGCCCGTCGCCGATTTATAGCCGGCTGCCCGCCGATCAGTCGGGCATGGCCGCCACCGCCCAACCGCTGACCCCTGAAGAACGCCAGCGCTATGACGCGATCGACCATCAAGTGATGGCCGAGCAGAATCAGGCGATGGCCGCGGAAAATGCGGCACAGGCGTGGTCGCGTTACTACGCGCCGCCTGTCAGCGTGTACGGCAGCTATTACGGCGGTGGATGGGGACACGGCTGGGGTACAGGTGTCGGCATCGGTTACGGGCCGTACTGGGGGTGGTAGGCGGCGGCAAGCTCACACACGCCGCGAGAATCCAGGTTCGACGGGCGGCGGCGAGCCCAAAGAAAAAGGCACGGTTCTCACCGTGCCTTTTTTGCATCCTTCGTACTGAACCGTTGTTGCGCTTCGGCGAAGCTCAATGCGCAGGCTTCTTGTCTTTCTCAGCAGCCGCTTTACCACCGTGCTTGCGATCCGGCTTCGCGCGCGACTCCGGATTCGGTACCACATGCAGCGGCGCGGTCGACATCTCACCACGCGTGGACGTCGTAACCGAAGGCGTGTTCGCCGCCGGCAACGGGGCATTTGGCGAAACGAACTGCACGAACACTTCGCTGTCCTTCACCATGCCCATTTCATAACGCGCCCGCTCTTCGACCGCGGCCGTGCCGTTCTGCAAATCCTGCACTTCGCCCTGAATGCGTTCGTTGCGCAGTTTCGAATCAGCATTTTTTTGCACTTGCTGCGCCAGTTGCTGCTGCAACTCGTGCACGCGCAACCAACCGCCGTGCCCCCACCAGAGCGGGTACTGGATCAGCGCCAGTAGAACGATCAGGACAGCAGTGACAAGCCGCATGAAGTAAGCACAATAAATACACGCCGCCCTGCGCTATACGCAGGGCGGCGGGGTCAATCAAAAACGAAGGATAACCGGCTCATCGGTCAGCGCTTGCAAACCAGCCATTAGCGCAGATTGTAGAACGCCGACTTGCCCGGGTAGCTAGCGATATCACCGAGGTCTTCTTCGATGCGCAGCAACTGGTTGTACTTCGAGATGCGGTCCGAACGCGACAGCGAACCCGTCTTGATCTGACCGGCATTCAGGCCGACCGCGATATCCGCGATCGTCGAATCTTCGGTTTCGCCCGAACGGTGCGAGATCACGGCCGTGTAACCGGCGCGCTTGGCCATTTCGATCGCCGCGAAGGTTTCCGTCAGCGTGCCGATCTGGTTGATCTTGATCAGGATCGAGTTGGCGATGCCCTTCTCGATGCCTTCCTTCAGAATGCGCGTGTTGGTGACGAACAGGTCGTCGCCCACCAGTTGGACCTTCTTGCCGAGCTTGTCGGTCAGAATCTTCCAGCCGGCCCAGTCGCTTTCGTGCATGCCGTCTTCAATCGACACGATCGGGAACTTGTCGGCCAGGTTCGCGAGGTAGTCCGCGAATTCCGTCGACGACAGTTGCAGGCCTTCGCCGGCCAGTTGGTACTTGCCGTCGTGGTAGAACTCGCTGGCTGCGCAGTCGAGCGCGAGCAGCACGTCTTCACCGGCGCGGTAGCCGGCTTTCTCGATGGCTTGCAGGATGGTCGACAGGCATTCGTCGTTGCTGCCGAAGTTCGGCGCGAAGCCGCCTTCGTCGCCGACGGCCGTGCTCATGCCGCGGTCCGACAGGATCTTCTTCAGCGCGTGGAACACTTCGGCGCCGCAGCGCAGTGCTTCGCGGAAGGTCGGCTGGCTGACCGGCACGATCATGAACTCCTGGATGTCCAGGCTGTTGTTGGCGTGCGCGCCGCCGTTGACGATGTTCATCATCGGCACCGGCAGCTGCATCGCGCCCGAGCCGCCGAAGTAGCGGTACAGCGGCAGGCCGGCTTCTTCAGCGGCAGCCTTCGCGACGGCCATCGACACGGCCAGCATCGCGTTCGCGCCGAGGCGCGACTTGTTGTCGGTGCCGTCGAGTTCCAGCAGGGTCTTGTCGAGGAAAGCCTGTTCGGAAGCGTCGAGGCCCATGATCGCTTCGGAGATTTCGGTGTTGATGTGTTCGACGGCCTTCAGTACGCCCTTGCCGCCGTAACGGCCGGCTTCGCCATCGCGCAGTTCGATCGCTTCACGCGAACCCGTCGACGCGCCCGACGGCACCGCTGCGCGGCCCATCGTGCCTGACTCGAGCAGCACGTCGCATTCGACGGTGGGGTTGCCTCGCGAATCGAGAATCTCTCGACCGATGATATCTACGATAGCACTCATGGTTTCCTCAAGAAATGACGTTGAATTCTTTACTGTGACACTGTATCTGGCACAGCCGGTCTCCCCGGCAAACTACCTGCGCGCCGATACGTTCGACGACCATTGCGTGCATTCGCCGCGTGCTCACGACCAAGTCCATTATGCAAAGCTCTCGTGACACGCGGTGAACGCCTGAATCAGTTGAAATCGCTTTCGAGGAACGGCGCGCGCTTGACGGCCTGATCGAGCGTAACCAGCGTCTCGAGCAGCTCGGCCATGCGATGCAGCGGCACGGCGTTCGGACCGTCCGACCTGGCTTCGGCCGGATTCGGGTGCGTCTCCATGAAGAGCCCCGACACGCCCACCGCCACCGCCGCACGCGCCAGCACCGGCACGAATTCACGCTGACCGCCCGAGCTCGTGCCCTGCCCGCCCGGCAACTGCACCGAGTGAGTGGCGTCGAACACGACCGGCGCGTTGGTTTCGCGCATGATCGCGAGCGAACGCATGTCCGACACGAGGTTGTTATAACCGAACGACACGCCGCGCTCGCACGCCATGAAGCGGTCTTCCGACAGACCGGCTTCACGCGCTGCATCGCGCGCCTTGTCGATCACGTTCTTCATGTCGTGCGGTGCGAGAAACTGGCCTTTCTTGATGTTGACCGGTTTGCCCGAACGCGCGCACGCGTGAATGAAGTCCGTTTGACGGCACAGGAAAGCCGGCGTTTGCAACACGTCGACCACCGAGGCGACCTGCTCGATCTCATGCTCGGCGTGAACGTCGGTCAGCACCGGCAGACCGAGCTGGCGCTTCACTTCCGACAGGATGCGCAAGCCTTCGTCCATGCCCAGACCGCGGAACGACTTGCCGCTGCTGCGATTGGCTTTGTCGTACGACGATTTGTAGATGAACGGAATGTTCAGCTTCGCGCAGATTTCCTTCAGCCGGCCGGCTGTGTCGATCGTCATCTGTTCGGATTCGACGACACAGGTGCCTGCGATCAGGAAAAACGGCTTGTCGAGCCCAATTTCGAAATCGCCCAGTTTCATGCTTTCTCCCCGACTGCGACCGGCGTGCGCGCCTCGTGATGCGCGAGCGCCGCTTCGACGAACGACTTGAACAGCGGATGGCCGTCACGCGGCGTGGACGTGAATTCCGGGTGGAACTGCACGCCGACGAACCACGGGTGCATGCTGCGCGGCAATTCCATCATTTCCGGCAGATCTTCACTCGGGGTACGGGCGCTGATGATAAGGCCGCCGGCTTCGAGCTGGGGCACGAAGCGGTTATTGACTTCATAACGGTGGCGATGGCGTTCGTTCACGTCCTTGCCATAAATCTCTTCGGCCATGGTGCCGGGTTTGATCGGGCAACGTTGCGAACCGAGCCGCATCGTGCCGCCCAGATCCGACTCTTCCGTGCGCTTTTCGACGCGGCCTTCGCGGTCGTACCATTCGGTGATCAGCGCGACCACACGGTTCGGCGTTTCCTGATCGAACTCGGTGCTGTTCGCGTCTTTCAGACCGACCACGTCGCGTGCGAATTCGATCACGGCCAGCTGCATGCCGAGGCAGATGCCGAGATACGGCACTTTCGCTTCGCGTGCATAGCGGATCGCCGCAATCTTGCCTTCGGTGCCGCGACGGCCGAAGCCGCCCGGCACGAGCACGGCGTCCAGATGCTTGAGGCTCTCGACGCCTTGCGTCTCGACTTCTTCCGAATCGATGTATTCGATGTTGACCTTGGTCGACGTATGCATCGACGCATGACGCAGCGCTTCGATCAGCGACTTGTACGACTCGGTCAGATCGACATACTTGCCGACCATGCCGATCGTGACTTCGTGCTTCGGATGCTCCAGCTTCTCGACGAGATCGGACCACATGGACAGATCGGCGGCCTTCGGCGCGAGCTTGAGCTCTTCGCAGATGATCGCGTCCAGACCCTGATCGTGCAGCATCTGCGGAATCTTGTAGATGCTGTCCGCGTCCCACACGGAGATCACGGCGTCTTCCGGCACGTTCGAGAACATGGAGATCTTGGCGCGCTCGTCGTCCGGAATGCGGCGGTCGGCGCGGCACAGCAGCACGTGCGGCGAAATACCGATTTCGCGCAGCTTCTGCACGCTGTGCTGCGTGGGCTTGGTCTTCAGTTCGCCGGCCGTGGCGACCCAGGGCACCAGCGTGAGATGCACGAAGCACGCGCTGTTGCGGCCCATGCGCAGGCTCATCTGACGCGCGGCCTCGAGGAACGGCAGCGATTCGATGTCGCCCACGGTGCCGCCCACTTCGACGATCGCGACGTCCGGCTCACCACACGTCGCGGAAGCCGCGCCGCGTTCGATGAACGCCTGGATTTCATTCGTGATGTGCGGGATGACCTGCACCGTCTTGCCGAGATAATCGCCGCGGCGTTCCTTGCGGATCACCGATTCGTAAATCTGGCCCGTGGTGAAGTTATTGGCCTTGCGCATCTTCGTGCTGATGAAGCGCTCGTAGTGGCCGAGGTCGAGGTCCGTCTCCGCTCCGTCTTCCGTCACGAACACTTCGCCGTGTTGAAACGGGCTCATCGTGCCGGGGTCGACATTGATGTAGGGATCGAGCTTGAGGAGGGTGACTTTAAGACCGCGCGATTCGAGGATCGCGGCGAGGGAAGCGGCGGCAATACCCTTGCCGAGGGAAGATACTACGCCGCCGGTGACGAAAACATATTTGGTCATCGCTGGATGCTCGCGGGAAAAACGGATTATACCGTAAAGCAGGGCCCCAACCCCAGCAAAATCCGAGCGAGGTCGGCACGTGCGTATGCCGCGGCGGCGGCCGTTGCCGTGCTTCGATCATGCACCGTTTTCTGCGGCCGTCAGCCGCGCTGCTCCAGTTCATGCAGCATGCTTTGCACGGCGCGTGCGGTTTCGACCGGTTTTTCCATCGGGTAAAGATGACTGCCCTCGATCCATTCCACATGGCCGCCGGTCGCGCGGCGGGTAGCGTCGAGACCGGCCTGGCGGATTTCCTTCGAACGCGTGCCGGCGATGAAGCCCACCGGCACCGGCGCGCCACGCGCGAGCCGCGAGCCGAGCGTGTGCGGCAAGGTCTTATAGATCTGATATTCGGTGCGGCGGTCGAAGGCCAGCGAGCGCGAGCCGTCGGGTGAAGTCTGCGGAATGCCGAAGTCGATGTAGTCGGAAAGCATGCGCTCGTCCCAGCGCGCGAACGCCGGCTTCGAATGGAAATGGCGCCACGCTTCGTCGCGGCTCGCCCATTGAGTCCGCCGCGTGCGGGTGGCGGCCGCGGGCGAGAGCCGCTCGTCGAGGCCGGTCCATTGCGACACGCGCAGCATGCTGCTGCGCCAGCCGGCGATCACCGGCGAATCGAGCATCACCACGCCCCTCACCCACTGCGGCTTCTTGAGCGCGGCCATCAACGACAGATAGCCGCCGAGCGAATGCCCCACCAGCCACACCGGATGCTCGTACGTCCTGCGAATGTCGTCGAGCAACTGTTCGACCAGATGCGGCCAGTCCTGCGTCACCGGAAAGCGCGCGTCGTGGCCGATCCGCTCGATGTAACGCAGTTCATAGTCGTCGGAGAGTTCGGCGAAGATCGTCCGGTAGGTCGACGCCGGAAAGCCATTCGCGTGCGAAAAGTGAATGATGTTTTTCAACTGCGCTATCTCCGTTCTGTTTTTTTGCGTGCGAGTTGTCGTGCACACCTGCGTGCAGTCACCACGCCCGGCGGCGCGTTTCTTCTATCTGTGCGGCCGGCGATTCATCGACGCCCGTCAGCGATCCATCCAGTAGCGTCGCCGCGTGTCGCGATAGCGCTCGAGCGTGAGCATGGCGCTTTTGCCGGCGACGTCGGCATACGCCTCGGTCTGTGGGCTCACCTCGACGCGCACCGCACCGTCCGCATCGCTGCGCCCGAGTTCGATCTGCCGCGCCTTGTAGCGCTCGAACACACCCGCATTCGGATGACGAAAACGGTTGCGATAGCCTACCTGAAATAGCGCGATGAGCGGGTCGATAGAGTCGAGGAACGGCTCGGTCGACGAAGTCTTGCTGCCGTGATGCGGCACGACCAGCACCTGCGCGCGCAACGCCCCGCGATCACGCGCGAGCAGAACGCGTTCGACGGGCGCTTCGATATCCGCCGTCAGCAAGGCCGTGATGCGTGACGATTCTGCTTGAATGCGGCTAAGCGACGGGCTCGCGGCGGCGGGCAACGTGCTGACCCGCAACACGCAGCAATGCGAGTTCGGCTTGCCTTGCAGCGGACCGGCGTCCGGCCAGAGCATCGCGAACTCCACACCGTCCCACTGCCAGCGCTGGCCCGCCGCGCACGGCAGCGTGTCGGCGCGGTGCTGCCTCGCGTTCGACCACAGCGCATTCGACGGCGCCAAAGCCGCCACCATTTGATGTACCTCGATCACGTCCAGCACGGCGGGCGCGCCGCCCGAATGATCGGAGTCGGCGTGACTGATGATCAGCGTGTCGAGCGCCGTCACGCCATGCGCCTGTAGAAACGGCACGACCACCCGCTCGCCGGCGTGAGTCGACTCCGGACCCGGCCCGGTATCGAACAGCAAGGTGTGATGCGCCGTTTCGACCAGCACCGAGGTGCCCTGACCGACGTCCAGCGCCGTCAGACGGAAACTGCCGTGCGGCGGCCCGGACGGCGCCGGCATCAGAAGCGGCAGCCATGTCAGCGGCGCGGCCCAGCGCAGCGGCCAGCCACGCGGCGCCAGACACCAGAGCGCGCCCACTGCCGCCGCGGCCAGCGTCCACGCATCCGGTTGCGGCAGACGCCAGAGCGCCCAGGCGGGACCGGACAGCCTCTGCAACCCCGCTGCCAGCAACTCGAGCAAAGTGTGCGCGACGTGCCACGCGTAGGCGTCAAGCGGCGCGGGCAATGCGACGCCGGCCAGCACCGCCGGCGTCACCAGCATGCTTACCCACGGAATCGCGAAGGCATTCGCGAGCGGGCCGATCAGCGGAATCTGCGCGAACCAGTAGACAGTCAACGGCGCGAGCGCGACCGTCACGGCGAATTGCACGTGCGCGGCGCTGCGCAGCCGCTCGACGGTACTTCGCATGCGGCGGCGCACGCGATCACGCAACCTCGACCATCGGCTCGATGCCTCGCCGCCCTCGCCCGTTTCGTCGCGGTGCTGTCGATGATCCTGCACACGGGGCCGCCCCGACATGGCGAACAGAATCGCCGCCACCGCGCAGAACGACAACCAGAATCCCGCCGACGCGACCGCCCAAGGATCGATCAGCAGCACGAGCCCCAAGGCCCACGCGAGCACCGCCGAGCGGGCCACATTGCGCCCGCTGATAAAAGCGAGCGCGACGACCCCTGCCATCCACAGCGCGCGCTGCGCCGGCACATTGAAGCCGGCCAATGCAGCGTGCAGCGCGGCGAACACCGCGCCGCCCGTGACCGCGACGACTTGCGCGGGCAGCCGCAACGGCCAGTTGCGGCCGAAAAATCCGGAGCGCCGCCAGAACGCGCCCGCCAGCCAGCCCGCGAGGCCCGCGACGAAACCGATGTGCAGCCCCGAAATCGCCACCAGATGACTCGTGCCCGTGCCTCGCATCAGCAACCAGTCCGTGGTGCTGACTTCGTCCTGCGCGCCGATGGCGAGCGCCACGACGATCCCGCGGTGCGGCGCGCCGGCGAGCACCGCATCGATCCGTTCGCGCAGTGCGGCACGCCAGCGGTCAACCGTCACGCCAACGCCGCGCGCATAGCCGCGCAATCGCACGGCATGAGCCGGCGCGCTGACATAGCCGGTGGCCCGCACGTTGCGCGCGAGCAGACTCGCCTCGGCATCGCGCACGCCGAAGTTGGCATTGCCATGCGGACGTTTGAGGCGCACCGTCAGCCGCCAGCGTGAGCCGGGTTCGAGCAACGGCGGCGGCGCATCTTCAGCGATCCACGAGAGTTGGATCACATGTGGGAAAGCGTCGATGGGTGCTTCGGCCGATTCAACGTGGAAGAGAAAACGCGCGCCGTTTTCATCGCGTGACGGCAGGCCTTTGATGCTGCCGACCACCTCGATATCGCGCCCTTCCCACGCGTTCGGCAAGCTCACCGCGAGACGCATTTCCGCGCGAACGGCTGCATAGCCGAAGCCCACACATAACGCCGCGCAGGACACCGCGCTCCAGCCGGCGAATGAACGCACACGCTGGCTGACGCGGATCCGGTCGGTTAGTGCAGTGAGAATTGCCGCGCGTGCATACGTGATGCTCGTGGCAGCAGCCGTCAACTTCGCGGCAGCCGTAGCGCCAGCAGCGGCCGCAGTCGCAAGCATCGCTCCAGCGACCGCGTCATCCCGACCAACGCGAGCACTTCCGCACTCGCCCAAACCCCACACCGCCACCACGACCGCGGCACAAGCAACCACCACCAACCCGCACAACGCCATCCAATCCGGCAGCACCGCCTGCCGTTGCAGCCCGATCACGCCCAACGCAAATCCACACCACCATGCCCGCATCCGCCCTCCGCCAGCAATCGCCGGACGACGCAACGCTCGCCGCGCGGGCGTCAGCGAGCCCGCCAGGCGTGGGTATCGCCCGGCGCGAACCACTCAAACCATCGAGTTCAATTATGCAGAGGAAAGTGCGAGGCGCGGCAGCGCGACGAGCGCGTTAGCCGTTGTGCCTAGGGCGGCTTCGTCGGCGGCCATGCCGCGCAGTTGCGCGAGGCCCGCGCCGATCGCCGGAATCTGCTCCGGCGTGTTGCGCTGTTTATAAATCCACGAAGGCGCGATGTCCGGCGCATCCGTTTCCACGACCAGCGCGTCGAACGGCAACTGCTCGGCGAGACGGCGGATTTGCCGCGCCCGCTCGAAAGTCAGATTGCCGCCGAAGCCGAGATGCATGCCCTGGTCGATATACGCCTGAGCCTGCTGAAAACTGCCGTTGAATGCATGCGCGATGCCGCGATGAATCTGATGCCGCCGCAGTCCCTTGATCACCTGATCCTGCGATTTGCGCACATGGCAGATCACCGGCAGATCGAATTCACGCGCGAGCTGCAACTGGCCGTTGTAGAAGAATTGCTGTCGTGCGTCGTCGAGACCCTCGACAAAATAATCGAGGCCGATCTCGCCGATACCGACAAACAGCGGGTCGTCGAGACTCGCCTCGATTTCCATGCGCAACAGATCGAGGTCACTCTCCTGCGCGCCCGGCGTGAACAACGGATGAATACCGAGCGCGTACGCGCCACCATCGACCCGGTGCGCCAGTTCACGCACCGCCGCGAAATTCTGCCGGCCGATCGCCGGAATCACGATCCGTCCCACGCCCGCGCGGCGCGCCGCCGCCGCGACTTCCGCGCGGTCGGCGTCAAATTCCGAAGCGTCGAGATGACAGTGCGTATCGATCCACATGACGTGCCTCGTTATCGGCGCAAGCGGCGCAGCGCCGGCTCACGGCGTCCGGCCATTTAAACCGGCACCGGCGGCTCTTCGTGCAGCACGCCGTCGCGCAGCCGCATGATGCGGTCGCAACGCCCCGCGAGTTCCGGATCGTGCGTGACGATCACGAAGCTCGTATCGAGCGTTTGCGACAGTTCGAGCATCAGGTTGAACACGGTGTCCGCGGTGCCGCCGTCGAGGTTGCCGGTCGGTTCGTCGGCCAGCACGCAGGCGGGCTTCGTCACCAGTGCGCGCGCAATCGCGACGCGCTGGCGTTCGCCGCCCGACAACTCGCCCGGACGATGCTTCGCGCGATGCCCCATGCCGACGCGCTCCAGCACCGCGAGCGCTTCGCGGCGCGATGCTTCGGTCGTCATGCGGCGAATCCGCAGCGGCATCGCAACGTTGTCGAGCGCGGTGAACTCCGGCAGCAGATGGTGGAACTGATACACGAAACCCAACGCGCGATTGCGCAGGTCGTTACGTTCGCGCTCCGAGAGCTTGGTAAAGGGCTTGCCCATCACCGAGACATGGCCGGCGCTCGGATCGTCGAGGCCGCCAAGCACGTGCAGCAGCGTGCTCTTGCCGGAACCCGACGCGCCGACGATCGCCAGCTTCTCGCCGCGCCGCACGCTCAGTTCCGTGTTGTTGAGCACCGTCACGTTCAGACCGCCCTGCACGAACGACTTGGAAATGCCGGTTGCTTCCAGCACGTAGGGATGCGGCACGGTGTCGGAAGAAGCCATGGACAGGTTTGCGGAACGGTCATTCATAGCGCAGTGCCTCCGCCGGACGGACTTTCGCACCACGCCAGCTCGGGTACAACGTGGCCAGCGCCGACATCGCGAAGGCGATGATGCCGATTCGCGCGACGTCGGCCGGAACCAGTTCGGACGGCAGTTCGCTGATGAAATACACCGACGGCGGCAGGAACTGCACACCGATCAGATGTTCGATCATCGGCACGAGCCATGGAATGCTCCACGCGATCAGGCAGCCGAGCGCGACGCCGGTCGCCGTGCCGATAAAGCCGATCGTCACGCCCTGCACGACGAAAATCTTCATGATCGAGCCGGGCTGCGCGCCGAGCGTGCGCAGAATCGCGATGTCGGCCTGCTTGTTGGTCACCGTCATGACGAGCGACGACACCAGATTGAACGCCGCCACCGCGATGATCAGCGTGAGGATGATGAACATCATGCGTTTTTCGATCTGCACCGCGGAGAACCAGGTCTTGTTCTGCTGCGTCCAGTCGCGAATGTATAAATCGCCGGACAGTGTGCGCGCAAGCTGATGCGCGACTTCCGGCGCGCGCTGCATGTCGGTCAGGCGCAGCCGCACGCCGGTCGGCGCGGGCAGCCGGAATAGCGCCTGCGCGTCCTTGATGTTGATCAGTGCGAGCGTGCTGTCGTATTCGTAGTGTCCGGACTCGAAGATGCCCACCACCGTGAACTGTTTTAGCCGAGGCAGCATGCCGGCTGGCGTGATGGTGCCTTCGGGCGCGACCAGCGTGATCTTGTCGTCGACCTGCACGCCGAGATTGGTGGCGAGGTCGGCGCCCAGCACGATGCCGAAGTCGCCCGGCTTCAGCGCGTTCAGACTGCCGCCTTTCATCTCCTTACCGATATCGGACACCTCCGGCTCCAGCGACGGCTCGACGCCGCGCAGCGCCACCCCGCTCACCGCGTCCTGGCGCGTGAGCAGCGCCTGCGCTTCGACATACGGCGCCGCACCGATCACTTCCTTGTTCTGGCGGGCTTCCTTTGCGGTCAGCTCCCAGTTGGGCATCGACCCGGTCGGCGAAAAAATTTCGACGTGCGCGAGCACCGACAGCATGCGGTCGCGCACCTCTTTCTGAAAACCGTTCATCACGGACAACACGACGATCAGCGCCGCGACGCCGAGCGCGATGCCCGACATCGACACGAGCGCAATGAAGGAAATGAAGCCGTTACCGGTCGTGCGTTTGCCGGCGCGGGTGTAGCGCCAGCCAATCTGCCATTCGTAGGGAAATTTCAAGCGAATCCTTGTCTGCGTTCTTCGGCTTTGTGCCGCGCACGATGGCGTGAAGCGCCTGCCGTGCGGCCCGAGCGTCGTGATCATTGGTGTCGTTGCGACGCGGATGGTTCCGGTATGGCGTGCCGTAGCGTAGCAATGCGCGCGCCACCGCGGTCCGCGGCTGTCCGGGAGGCGGCCGTTGCTGTCGCCAACATCGCTGCCACCACTAATCAAGCGCGAAGTTTGCCATACAATGCCGCCCGCTCGCGCAAACGCAGTGTGGACGGGACCTCGAACAGAAACGCCGGCCGCCTGCGGTCCGCTCGGCTCGGCGGCGGCCGTCCTGAACCGGCGCCGCGTCGCCGTGCGCCGCGTTCGGGCACGGCCCCGGTTCCGCCTAACGCAGGTTGTAACGGCCGCGCAGCTCGTTGATGATGCCCGCGGCGGCGCTGTTCGCGGCGGCGCGCACGTCGGCGTCCTTGCGGTCGCGGTGCAGATGGCTGATGTCCCAGTTGCAGCCGCTCTCGTCGTCCACGGTCTCGTGGAAGCCGGTCGGAATCCAGCCGGCCGTGGCCGGGTTCGCATCGAGCGCCTTGACGACCAGCGCTAGCAATTCCTGCTCGGTTTTGAGTTCACGCGACATGCCGGTCTCCCTCGTCATGTGCGCGGTGCCGCCGCGCGCGGCTGTTGCTCCGGCTGCCCGCCGGCGGCGAACCCGGAGGTCCGCTGCCGCCACGCTTCGTCGAGCGGATGCTGATGGTCGGAATACTCGCACTCTTTGCCCTACAATGCGCAGCATCATGCTCGCCAACCGTCTCCATCTTCTCCTGCCCTTCGCGCTGCCCGCCGCAGCGGACGCCTCCACCGCCCTTCACGCCATCCGCAGTCCGGCCCTCGACCGGCTGATCGCGCGCGCGACGCTGGTGGAACGCGTGATCGGCGAAGACTTTCAGCGCACGCTGCCGCACGAGCGCTGGGTAGCACGCCAATTTGGCGCGCTGCCGAGCGGCGCGGCGGCCGCCGACGAAGCGCCGCTCGCGCCGTACATGCTGCGCGCCGACGGCGGCGAACCCGGCAACGCCACATGGGCCTGCGTGCAGCCGGTGCACGTGCGCATCGCGCACGATCATCTGGTGCTGATCGATCCGGCCTCCCTCGATCTGTCCGACGAGGAAGCCGGCGCGCTGCTCGCGGTCGCGCGGCCGCTGATCGAGGAACTCCGCGTGCGTATCGAAGCGCCGCGGCCCGCGCGCTGGTATCTGTCGGGCGACGGCTTCGGCACGCTGGCCGGCGCGTCGCCGTTGCGCGCGAGCGGGCGCAACATCGAAATCTGGCTGCCGCACGAGGCCCATTCCGGCGAGCGTTCGCGCGCGTGGATGAAGCTGCAGAACGAAGTGCAAATGGCGTGGTTCGAGCATCCGGTCAACGAAGCGCGCGAGGCGCGCGGCCTGCCGGCCGTCAACTCGATCTGGTTTCACGCGCAGGGCGCGGCGCAACCGGTGCGCAGTCCGTTCGCGCGGGTGCTGTCCGACGCGGCCGCCACGCGCGGCCTTGCGATGACCGCCGGGGTCGCGAACGGTGCGCCGCCGGGCTCGTTCGGCGCGCTGGCGTCGCTCGCGGACAAGGCGAACGGCGCCACGCACGCGGGCGCGAGCATCACGCTGGTCGAACTCGATCCGTTCTCCGCGCCCTACATCCAGCAGGACTGGGCGCGCTGGAACGGCGCCTTCGCCGCCATGCAAACAGACTGGTTCGAACCCGCGCTCGCCGCGCTGCAATCCGGCGATCTCGCTGAGCTCGGCCTGACCTTGTGCGGCGACACCGGCTCGGTGACGCTCTCGGTTACGCGCGGCGACCTGCGCAAATTCTGGCGGCGGCGCGTGCTCGCCTCGCTCTTCATCGAATAATTGATTGAATGACTCACGGCCTTTCCGAATGACTCGAATCGTTACGCGCGCCTGCTCTCCTGTCGACGCCGAAGTCCTCACCCGCCACGGCCTGCATCCGGTGCTCGCGCGCCTCTACGCATCGCGCGGCGTGTGCATGCCCGACGAAATCGAAACCGGCCTCGCGCGGCTCGTGCCGCCGGTCGCGCTCAAGGGCTGCGAAGACGCCGCCGCCTTGCTCGCCGACGCGATCCAGAACCAACGCCGCATGCTGGTGGTCGCCGACTACGATTGCGACGGCGCCACTGCCTGCGCGGTCGCGGTGCGCGGCCTGCGCATGTTCGGCGGCCGGATCGAATATCTGGTGCCGAACCGCTTCGAGTACGGCTACGGCCTGACGCCCGAGATCGTCGCGCTGGCTGCGCGCAGCGCGTCGGGCAAACCGGATCTGCTGATCACGGTGGATAACGGCATCGCCAGCGTCGACGGTGTGGAAGCGGCCAATGCGCTCGGCATCGACGTGCTGGTCACCGATCACCACCTGCCCGGCGACGAACTGCCGGCCGCCCGAGCGATCGTCAATCCGAACCAGCCGGGCTGCACGTTCCCGAGCAAGTGCATCGCGGGCGTAGGCGTGATGTTTTATGTGCTGCTGGCATTGCGCGCGGAACTGCGCCGCCGCGGCGCCTTCAACGACGCGTTTCCCGAACCGCGCCTCGACGGCCTGCTCGATCTGGTCGCGCTCGGCACGGTCGCGGACGTCGTCAAGCTCGACGGCAATAACCGCGTGCTGGTCGCGCAAGGCTTGCAGCGCATCCGCAAGGGCAAGATGCAGCCGGGCATCGCCGCGCTCTTTCGCGCCGCCGCGCGCGACGCTCGCAGCGCGTCGGGTTTCGACCTCGGCTTCGCGCTCGGGCCGCGCCTGAACGCGGCGGGCCGCCTGTCGGACATGTCGCTCGGAATCGAATGCCTGACGACCGACGACATCGGCCGCGCGTGGGATCTCGCGCAGCAACTCGACACGATGAACCGCGAACGCCGCGAAATCGAAGCCGGCATGCAGCAGCAGGCCCTCGAAGACCTCTCGGCGATCGACCCTGACGGCGCGACTACCATCACGCTGTTCAATCCCAGCTGGCACCAGGGCGTGATCGGCATTGTCGCGGGGCGGCTGAAGGAGAAGTTCCACCGGCCCTCGTTCACCTTCGCGCTCGCCGACGACAGCGGCCAGACCGTCAAAGGCTCGGGCCGCTCGATCGCGGGCTTCCATCTGCGCGACGCGCTCGATCTGATCTCGAAGCGCGAGCCCGGCCTGATCGTCAAATTCGGCGGCCACGCGATGGCCGCCGGCCTCACGCTCGCCGCCGCCGACGTAGCGCGCTTCACCGCCGCGTTCGAAGCGGTCGGCCGCGAATGGCTGTCCGAGGACGCGCTCTCGCGCACGGTGGAAACCGACGGCGAGTTGGAGGACGCGTATTTCACGCCGCAATTCGTCGAAATGCTCGACGCCGCCGTGTGGGGCCAGGGCTTCCCGGCGCCGGTGTTTTCGGGTGAATTCGACATCGCCTCGCAGGCGCTCGTGAAGGACAAGCACCTGAAGCTGCAACTCGTGCGCGGGCGCCAGCGCTTCAACGCGATCTGGTTCAATCACACCGACACGCTGCCCGCTCGCACCACCGTCGCCTATCGCCTCGCGAGCGACACATGGAACGGTGTATCGCGCGTGCAGCTGATCGTGGAGCACGCCGCGAGCTGAGGCGATGCACTGAAGCGGTGAGTCGAAGCCGCGCGGCGCGCCAGGCTCCGGGACGCCGAAAACTTCGAAAAATCTCCGCAAAATCAACCGCAAACACGCGCCGGATCGCTGAACAGCCTCCGGCGCGGCACGCCGATCGGCTATAATTTCCCCTTTTTACGAAGCTATAAAAGATCGACATGGAAGCGGAACGTCTCAACGCGATCGAAGCCTCACTGGCGGACCTGCGCACTCGCGCGGGCGCGCTACGGGGGTATCTTTGACTACGACGACAAAGCACTGCGTCTAATCGAAGTCAACCGGGAACTCGAAGACCCGGACGTCTGGAACGACTCGAAGCACGCCCAGGCCCTCGGCCGGGAGAAGAAGCTGCTCGACGACACCGTCGGCAAACTCACGTCGCTCGATAACGACCTGCGCGACGCGCAGGACCTGTTCGACATGGCCCGCGAAGAAGACGACGAGGAAACACTCCTCGCCTGCGAATCCGACGCGCAAGGCATCGAACAACGTGTCGCCGACATGGAATTCCGCCGCATGTTCGCGAACCCGGCCGATCCGAACAACGCCTTCCTGGACATCCAGGCCGGCGCCGGCGGCACCGAGGCGTGCGACTGGGCCTCCATGCTGCTGCGCCAGTATCTGCGGTACTGCGAACGCAAAGGCTTCAAGACCGAAGTGCTGGAACAGACCGACGGCGATGTAGCGGGCATCAAGAACGCCACGATCAAGATCGAAGGCGAATACGCGTACGGCTTTTTGCGCACCGAAACCGGCGTGCATCGCCTCGTGCGCAAGTCGCCGTTCGACTCGTCGGGCGGCCGTCATACGTCGTTTTCGTCGGTGTTCGTGTACCCGGAAATCGACGACTCGATCGAAGTCGACATCAACCCGGCCGATCTGCGTATCGACACGTACCGCGCGTCTGGCGCGGGCGGTCAGCACATCAACAAGACCGACTCCGCGGTGCGTATCACGCATATGCCGTCGGGCATCGTCGTGCAGTGCCAGAACGACCGTTCGCAGCACCGTAACCGCGCCGAAGCGATGGCCATGCTGAAATCGCGCCTGTACGAAGCGGAAATCCGCAAGCGTCAGGCCGAGCAGGACAAGCTCGAAGCCGGCAAGACCGATGTGGGCTGGGGTCATCAGATCCGCTCGTACGTGCTGGACAACAGCCGTATCAAGGATCTGCGCACCAACGTCGAAATCAGCAATACCAAGAGCGTGCTCGACGGCGACCTCGATCCGTTCATCAGCGCCAGCCTGAAACAGGGCGTCTAAGCGCAACTGGCGCGGCCTGCCCTTGCAACGCCGCGCCGTATCTTTTTACCGCCTGAGGTTTTTACTGACTGGCCACCCGCAAGCGAGCCATTTCCGTGCGGGCCACCGAATACCAAATCATCATGACCGAACCGACCCAGCCGAATGCGGCCCAGCCAAATGTGGCCCAGCCGAATATGGCGCCCGAGGTGGACGACAACAAAATCATGGCCGAGCGCCGCGAAAAGCTGCGCGAGCTGCGTGAGCAAGGCGTCGCCTATCCGAACGATTTCCGTCCCACGCATCACGCCGAAGATCTGCAGTCGCAGTACGAACACGCCGACAAGGAAGCGCTCGAAGCGAATCCGCTCGAAGTCGCGATCGCCGGCCGCATGATGCTCAAGCGCGTGATGGGCAAGGCGAGCTTTGCGACCGTGCGCGACGGTTCGGGTCAGATCCAGTTCTTCATTACGCCCGCCGACGTCGGCCAGGAAACGTACGACGCCTTCAAGAAGTGGGACATGGGCGACATCGTCGCGGCGCGTGGCGTGCTGTTCCGCACCAACAAGGGCGAGCTCTCGGTGCGTTGCACGGAACTGCGCCTGCTGTCGAAGTCGCTGCGTCCGCTGCCGGACAAGTTCCATGGCCTGTCGGACCAGGAAATGAAGTATCGCCAGCGCTATGTTGATCTGATCGTCACGCCCGAAACGCGTAAGACTTTCGTTGCGCGCACGAAGGCGATTTCGTCGATCCGCAAGTTCATGGCCGACGCCGACTTCATGGAAGTCGAAACGCCCATGCTGCACCCGATTCCGGGCGGCGCGGCGGCCAAGCCGTTCACCACGCACCACAACGCGCTCGACATGCAGATGTTCCTGCGTATCGCGCCGGAGCTGTATCTGAAGCGCCTCGTGGTCGGCGGCTTCGAGCGTGTGTTCGAGATCAACCGTAACTTCCGCAATGAGGGCGTGTCCGTGCGCCACAATCCGGAATTCACGATGATCGAGTTCTACGCCGCGTACACCGATTACAAGTGGCTGATGGACTTCACCGAACAGTTGATCCGCCAGGCCGCAATCGACTCGCTTGGCACCGCGACAATCACGTATCAGGGCCGCGAACTCGATCTGGCGAAGCCGTTCCACCGCCTGACGATCACGCAGGCAATCCAGAAGTACGCGCCGCAATACACGAACGAGCAACTCGCCGACAGCGCTTTCCTGCGCACGGAATTGAAGAAGTTCGGCGTGGATGCGTCGCAGCCGCAGTTCCTGAACGCGGGCGTCGGTTCGCTGCAACTGGCGCTGTTCGAAGAGACCGCCGAGTCGCAACTGTGGGAGCCGACCTACATCATCGACTACCCGATCGAGGTGTCGCCGCTCGCGCGCGCGTCGGACAAGGTCGACGGCATCACCGAGCGCTTCGAGCTGTTCATCACCGGCCGTGAAATCGCCAACGGCTTCTCGGAGCTGAACGATCCGGAAGACCAGGCGGCCCGCTTCAAGAAGCAGGTCGACCAGAAAGACGCCGGCGACGAGGAAGCGATGTTCTACGACGCGGACTACATTCGCGCGCTCGAATACGGCATGCCGCCGGCCGGCGGTTGCGGCATCGGCATCGATCGTCTGGTGATGATGCTGACCGACAGCCCGAGCATCCGCGACGTGATTCTGTTCCCGCACCTGCGCCGCGAAGACTGAGCGTTGCGTGGTTCGCATCCTGGAGAACGCCCGGCTCGATGCCGGGCGTTTTTCTTGCTACTTCCTTTGAAAGCACACCTGGCGGCCGTCGGACGGTTTGTAACCATCGGTAAAAGCTGCGCGCCATGCGAGGATTCCGCCGTCCGTGTTCGTCGCGCGAGCGCTTGCCGGAAGCGGCGGTCCGCCGCGCCGCGTGGGCTTTGACAGGACGCCATCGCGGCGATCACCCGGAAATCGTTACAAATTGAAACCCTCACCGAATCGATTTACCAGACACTTTGTCTTACCAAAAGTCGACTCCTGTTGAAGACTGAAGACGGAGGCCAAAATGGACAATCCGAACACGCAACCCGCCACGCAATCCGCGCAGCCTGCGCAACAACGCCGGATTCACCCGCTCGTCGCGACCGCTGCCGGCGCGGTGATCATCGCAAGCCTCGTCGCCACCGCGGCGGTCACGGGCCTGTTCCCGAAGGCATCCAGCAACGGCGCGCAAAACGATCAGACGCAATCGGCGCAAGTCGCCACGCAAGCTAACCAGCAGGGCGTGGTCGATTCGGCGGCGCCTGCCAACCCGACGGCGCAACAGGCAGCACAGCAGCAGGCCGCGCAGCAACAGGCTGCCCAGCAGCAAGCCGCGCAACAGCCGCAGCCCGCGCCCGCTCCGGCGCCTGCGCCCACGCAGCAGCAGCAATACGCGCAGCAGCAACAGGCCCAGCCGGCGCCCAACTATGCCCAGCAACAGCAGCAGCCGGCGCAACCAGCCTACTGCTCGACATGTGGCGTAGTCGAGGCCATCTCGGCGGTGCGTCAGGAAGGTCATGGCACCGGTATCGGCGCGGTCGGCGGCGCGGTGGCCGGTGGCGTGGTCGGCAACCAGTTCGGTAGCGGCGGCGGCCGTACCGCGATGACCGTTCTCGGCGCGCTCGGCGGCGGCCTTGCCGGCAACTCGGTCGAGAAACATATCCGCAGCACCACGTCGTATTCGGTACGGGTGCGGATGGAAAGCGGCAAGACGCGTTACTTCACCTACCATGAAGCGCCGCCGTTCCAGCAAGGTCAGCGCGTTCGGGTTCAGAACGGCACGCTTGTAGCAAGCTAGGGCGTAACCAGGCGGAATTTGCGCCAGACGCAAAAAAGGCGACTCCATTGGAGTCGCCTTTTTCTTTGCCGTAGCCGGCAGCGGCGTGCAGCACATCGCTGACTGGCTTCGGGAAACTCAGTGACGCTCAATAATCCGCGTCTTCAATCCATGCAGCCTGAATCGCCTCGAGGATCTTTTCGTTCGACCGGTTAGGATCGTCGTCGAATCCTTCCAGCTCGGTGACCCAACGGTGCAAGTCGGTGAAGCGCACCTGTTGCGGATCGATGTCCTGGTGCTTGTCAGTCAGGGCCATCGCGATGTCTTGCGTATCGGTCCACTTCATGGCTGCATCCTCCTGTTAGTGGTTTTCCTTCGCGTGATTGATCGAGTAGCGAGGTATTTCGACAACCAGATCCTGCTCCGCCGGCACCATGGCCTGGCACGACAGACGCGAGGCCGGTTCGAGCCCCCACGCCTTGTCCAACAGATCGTCCTCGTCTTCCTCCGATGGCGTCAAGGCGGCGAAACCCTCACGCACGATCACGTGGCAGGTCGTGCACGCGCACGACTTCTCGCACGCGTGCTCGATTTCAATGCCGTGTTCGAGCAAGCTGTCGCAGATGCTCTTGCCGGGCACGGCATCGATCACCGCGCCTTCCGGGCACAGTTCGACGTGAGGCAGCACAACGATTTGAGGCATACATTTTCCGTTTGGGTCTGAGGCACGGCGGCCGCAAACAGGCTCCGTACCATTTTACTGGCGCCGCGCGGACTTTTTAAGTCCACGCGGCGCGATTCGATTCTTTGCGGCGGACCGACCGGGCGGCCCGCCCTGCCGCAACCGCAGCGCTCAGATCTCGTCGAGCTTGCGGCCGGCGAGCGCGCGGCGAATGCCCTTGTTCATGCGGCGGGCGGCGAATTCGTCAGTGCCTTCGGCGAGGGTTTTGGTGGCGGCTTCGATCGTGTCGACATCCTCGCTTTGCGCGACGTTGCGTAATGCATCGAGCAGCGTGTCGAGCTCGGCGCGCTCACTGTCGTCGAGCAGTTCGGCGTCGGCGGCGAGCGCGGCGTCGGTGGCCTCCACGAGTCGCCGCGCTTCGACTTGCGCTTCGCGCAGCGCGCGAGCGCGCATGTCGACTTCAGCGGTCGAGAAGCTGTCTTCGAGCATTCGGGCGATATCGTCGTCGGCGAGACCGTAGGAAGGCTTGACCACCACCGACGCTTCCACGCCCGAGCCCTGCTCGCGCGCGAACACGGACAGCAGACCGTCGGCGTCCACCTGGTAGGTCACGCGAATGCGCGCCGCGCCGGCAGCCATCGGCGGAATGCCGCGCAGCTCGAAGCGCGCGAGCGAGCGGCAGTCGCTGACGAGCTCGCGCTCGCCTTGCACGACGTGGATCGCCATGGCCGTCTGGCCATCCTTGAAAGTCGTGAAATCCTGTGCGCGCGCGACCGGAATCGTCGAATTGCGCGGGATGATTTTCTCGGTCAAACCACCCATCGTCTCCACGCCGAGCGAGAGCGGAATCACGTCGAGCAAAAGCCACTCGTCGCCGTTCGCACCGCGATTGCCCGCGAGCAGATCGGCCTGGATCGCCGCGCCGAGCGCGACCACCTGATCCGGGTCGAGATTGATCAGCGGCGGTTGGCCGAAGAGCGATTCGACCGCGCGGCGGATCACCGGCATGCGCGTCGCGCCGCCGACCAGCACCACGCCCTTGATTTCCTTCGTCGTGACTTTGGCGTCGCGCAGCGCCTTCTTGGTCGGGCCGAGCGTGCGCTGAACCAGCGCCTGCGTGATGGCCTCGAAAGTGGCTTCGTCGATCGTCAGATCGATTTGAGCGCCGTTCGAGAGCGAGGCCTGTAGCTTCGCACTCGGCGCGTCCGACAACGCCTCCTTGGCCACGCGCACGCTGTCCAGCAGCAAGCGCACGTCTTCCGGTGCGAGGGTTTGCGGCGCGATGCCGGCTTGCTCCAGCACATGGCGATACAGCGCGTGGTCGAAATCGTCGCCGCCGAGCGCGGAGTCGCCGCCCGCCGCGAGCACTTCGAACACGCCCTTGGTGAGCTTGAGAATCGACAGATCAAAGGTGCCGCCGCCGAGGTCGTACACGGCGTACAGCCCCTCGGAACCGTTGTCGAGGCCGTAGGCAATCGCGGCCGCGGTCGGTTCGTTCAGGAGGCGCAGCACATTCAGCCCGGCCAGACGCGCGGCATCTTTGGTCGCTTGACGCTGGGCTTCGTCGAAGTAAGCGGGCACCGTGATCACCGCGCCGACCAGTTCGTCGCCGAGCGAGTCTTCGGCGCGCTGGCGCAGCGTCGCGAGAATTTCGGCCGACACTTCGACCGGGCTCTTCACGCCGTCGATGGTGCGGATCTGCACCATGCCCGGTGCATCGATGAAATCGTATGGCGCGTTTTCGGCTCCCTCCACTTCCGCCTTGCCTCGGCCCATGAAGCGCTTGACCGAGACGATCGTGTTGCGCGGATCGCTCGCGGCCTCGGCCTTGGCCGTGCGGCCGATACGGCGGCCGCCCTTTTCCAGGTAGCGCACCACCGACGGCAGCAGCACGTGGCCGTCTTCGTCGGGCAGCACGTCAGGCACGCCGCTGCGCACGGCGGCAACGAGGGAGTTGGTGGTGCCGAGATCGATACCGACCGCCAGACGCCGCTGGTGGGGCGCCGGCGCCATGCCGGGTTCGGAGATTTGCAGTAGGGCCATCTGGATCTTCTCGGGGCCGCTCGACCCCGTCCTGAAATTTTCGCGTTGCTGGTTGTAATGTTACGGCGCCTCGGGTCGCTTCCGCCGCGTTCGTGCCGGCGGTACACGACGTACGGCTCTGGCTCGCTAGTTCTCGAGCCGCTCGATCTGCGTGCCGATTTCCGACGCCACCCGCTCGATGAACATCAACTGGCGCACCGCCTCGCCGGCGGCCTGATTCGCGCCGCTGTCGAGCAAGGCGCCGAGCTTGTCGAAACGCACGCGCTCTTCGTCGCGCAGTTCGGTCAGCAAGGCGTCGAGCGCATCGACGTTCTTCGCCGCGGCCGCGTCCTCGATGCCTTCACGCCATTCCATCTGCTGCATCAGGAACGCCGGCTCCATCGCCGTATTGTGCTCCGCGCCGACGTCGATGCCGCGCAGATGCAGCAGATAGGTGGCGCGCTTCAACGGATCGCGCAGCGTCTGATACGCCTCGTTGGTGCGCGTCGCCCATTGCATCGCGATGCGCTTTTGCGCGTCGCCGGCCGCCGCGAAGCGGTCCGGATGCACTTGCGCCTGCACCGTGCGGTAGGCGTGATCGAGCGCTGATGTGTCGAGCGCGAATTGCGCCGGCAGATCGAACAGGTCGAAGTGGCTGTCGTTCAGCGAGGCCATCGGATAAAAGGAGTCCGTTCAGGAAAGCGCACCGGAGTGCAGTCTAAAAACGCGGCTCGGCAGAGCCTGGCGGCACAGGCGAATTCGCGGATGAAACTAAAAAGGCGGCCCGCGCCGCCTTTGATCCGCTGCACGCGGAATGTCCGGATTTACACGCGGAACGATTCGCCGCAACCGCATTCGTCCTTCACGTTCGGGTTGTTGAACTTGAAGCCTTCGTTCAGCCCTTCACGTGCGAAGTCGAGTTCGGTGCCGTCGATATAGGCGAGGCTCTTCGGGTCGACAATGAGCTTCACGCCGTTGCATTCGAACACTTCGTCTTCGGGCGCGAGTTCGTCCACGTACTCGAGCTTGTAAGCCAAGCCGGAGCAACCGGTGGTGCGCACGCCGACGCGCAAGCCGACGCCCTTACCGCGACGGTTCAGATACTTCTGGACGTGCTGTGCTGCCTTTTCGGTCAACGTAATTGCCATAGCGTTTCTCATTGCGCAGTGCGTGCCGGTCACTCTTCTGCCTGCTCACGCGCTGCTACCCTGCCTGCATCAAATATCGCTCGGACCGGACGGCCCGCTGCAAATTCGCGCCGCCGCCCGTTTCGATTCACCTGAAAACCGCGCTGAAATTGCGCCGTAATCACCGCCTAAGCGTGTTGCTTGTCGCCTTCGACGACTGCTTCACCGTGGCGTTGCTTGTAGTCGGCGACCGCTGCCTTGATCGCGTCTTCCGCGAGGATCGAGCAGTGGATCTTCACCGGCGGCAGCGCGAGTTCTTCGGCGATCTGCGTGTTCTTGATCGACATGGCTTGATCGAGCGTCTTGCCTTTCACCCATTCCGTGACGAGCGAGCTCGACGCGATCGCCGAACCGCAGCCATACGTCTTGAACTTCGCGTCTTCGATGATGCCGTCCGCGCCCACGCGGATCTGCAGCTTCATCACGTCGCCGCATGCCGGCGCGCCGACCATACCGGTGCCGACCGCATCGTCGTCCTTCGCGAAGGAACCGACGTTGCGCGGGTTTTCGTAATGGTCCAGAACCTTGTCGCTATAAGCCATGATTACACTCCTTGATCCGTTTCAACCTGCAATTGCAATTCGATGAATTCGCTATCGTCCCAAACCCGGCGCGTCAGTGCGCTGCCCACTGGATGGTCGAAATATCGATTCCGTCCTTGTGCATTTCCCACAGCGGCGACAAATCGCGCAGCTTCGAAATCTTGGTCTTCAGCAGGTTGATCACGTAATCGACGTCCTGCTCGGTCGTGAAGCGGCCCACCGTGAAGCGGATCGAGCTGTGCGCCAGCTCGTCGTTACGGCCCAACGCGCGCAACACATACGACGGTTCCAGCGAAGCCGACGTACAGGCCGAGCCCGACGACACCGCCACGTCCTTCACCGCCATGATCAGCGACTCGCCTTCGACGAAATTGAAGCTGATGTTCAGGTTGTGCGGCACACGCTTTTCCATGTCGCCGTTCACATACACTTCTTCCATTTCCGACAGGCCGCGCAGCAGACGGTCGCGCAGCATGCGGATGCGTTCGTTTTCCGTCGCCATTTCTTCACGTGCGAGACGGAACGCTTCGCCCATGCCGACGATCTGGTGCGTGGCCAGCGTGCCCGAACGCATGCCGCGCTCGTGACCGCCGCCGTGCATCTGCGCTTCGATACGGATACGCGGCTTGCGGCGCACGTACAGCGCGCCGATGCCCTTCGGGCCATACGTCTTGTGCGCCGAGAACGACATCAGGTCGACCTTCAGCTTTTGCAGGTCGATCGCGATCTTGCCGGTGGCTTGCGCCGCGTCGACGTGGAAAATGATGCCCTTTTCACGAGTGATCTCGCCGATCGCCTCGATGTCCTGGATCACGCCGATCTCGTTGTTCACCGACATGACCGACACCAGAATCGTGTCCGGACGCAGCGCGGCCTTGAGCTTTTCCAGGTCGATCAAGCCGTCGTCCTTGACGTCCAGATACGTGACTTCGAAGCCTTCGCGCTCGAGTTCGCGGCAGGTGTCGAGCACGGCCTTGTGCTCGGTCTTCACCGTGATGATGTGCTTGCCCTTGCTCTTGTAGAAGTGCGCGGCGCCCTTGATGGCCAGGTTGTCCGACTCCGTGGCACCCGAGGTCCAGATGATTTCGCGCGGATCGGCGTTCACCAGCGCGGCGACATTCTCACGCGCTTCTTCGACTGCGCGCTCCGCCGCCCAGCCATACGAGTGGCTGCGCGATGCGGGGTTGCCGAACTGCTCGCGCAGATACGGAATCATCTTGTCCACCACGCGCGGATCGATCGGCGTCGTCGCGCTGTAGTCCATGTAGATGGGCAGATGGAGAGTGTCGTTGTTCATCAATTGCTCCGGGGACGTCATGTGCTCTGGCTTCTGGGTTTCTTATCAGGCTGCGGTGACTGCTCGATACCGCGCCTAGGAACCGGCCATGTTGAAAACGGAATTGGGCCCTTTCGGCGCCACGCGGACGGGTTCGACCGCCGGCGCTTCGTTGCGCCTGTCGCGCAGCACGGCCGGCGCGCCTTCGCGCGAACGCTGCTGGTCCACCAGATCTTTCAGGGAGACCGAATCGAGGTACTCGACCATTTTCTGGTTCAGCGTGGACCACAGTTCATGCGTCATGCAGTGGCCGTCGTGCTGTTTGGTACCCTCGCAAGAGCCCTTGCCGCCGCATTGGGTGGCATCGAGCGGCTCGTCGACGGCGATGATGATGTCGGCCACGGTCACGTCTTCGGCGCGGCGGGCCAGATTGTAGCCGCCGCCCGGTCCGCGCACGGACTCGACGATTTCATGACGACGCAGCTTGCCAAACAGCTGCTCGAGGTACGACAGGGAGATGTGTTGGCGCTGGCTGATACCCGCAAGCGTCACCGGGCCCTGCTCCTGGCGCAGTGCCAGGTCAATCATCGCCGTGACGGCGAAACGGCCTTTCGTGGTGAGTCTCATATGGTGTGGGAACCGCAATTCTCGACAAGTTTTGTCAAGTATAAATACATGAGCGATTTAGTCAAGTATCCCTACCGCGATTTGGGTCATTTGCTTAATTGTTGGATAAGCCCGGCGCGCTCTCTCGCCAAACTCTACACAAGCAATTGGGGACGTAACGCCGCAATCAGGCCACGGCAGGCCGCTTCACACTGATCCAGTACCTGCTCGAAACCTTCTGCGCCGCCGAAATACGGGTCGACGACTTCGCGGGCGCCGCTCCAGCGGGCGTCCGCTTCGGGGACAAACTCCATCAGCAGACGGATCTTGTCGCGTTGCTGCGGCGGGCAGACCTGGCGCAGCGCGGCGACGTTTTTGTCGTCCATCGCAATGAGCAAGTCGAAGCGCTCGAAATCCGCCGCGGCGACCTGACGGCCGCGCAAGGCGGCGAGTTGATATCCGCGCCGGCCGGCCGCCTGCTGCGCGCGCTCGTCCGGCGGCTCGCCGATGTGCCAGTCACCCGTTCCGGCGGAGTCGATCAGAATGCGCTCCGTGAGCTTCGCCTCGCCGACCAGATGGCGCATCACACCTTCCGCGGTCGGAGAACGGCAGATGTTCCCGAGGCAGACAAAGCAGATGGATACGGTTTTCATCAAGGGGCTTTTTCAGGCGCGCGACGCGCGTAGGACGACTGTTAACAAATGGTGCCGCGATTATACAAAGCTGGCCGGAATCTCGCCGGAAGCCGGCGCGCTCATGGCCGCGAGCGTGGCGTTCGGGTCCTGCGACCGATTCCGCTCGCGCTTAACCTTTGCTTACGACGCTTCCGCGATCGGCATCGCCGTCGCGGCGCGCATGGGTTTGGCCGGCAGCGTCGCGGTGTCGTCGATCATGCCGTACGAGACGGCGCGTGCAAGTTCAGCCGTGAGTTGAGCGGCCGCGAGCGGAGCCTGCGGGGCGCGCGACGCAGCGTCGCCGCAAATATGCAGATAAGCAGCCGCAGCGAGCGGCACAACGATGGCGAGGGGCCAGTACACCGATATTGTCTTTTTCATGATGTCGTTTCTTCCGATTAGGGGCAGATGAGTTTGTAACCCACTATGCCCAGTGCGAATGCTATAGGATTTCGCAATCGGGAAAAACCCACTGGCGCGAGATAGAGCGTTGCTCCGAATGGAACAGTGAATTCACGTTTTGCGGCGCACGACGTCGACGCTCGTCATGGCACAAGAAAGAAATCCTTACAAACACATACAAAGCTCTTGCGACGGATGACGATAATAGCGGTCTTACAGAAACATAAATCTCGCACTGGTCCATCACCATGAAACGCTTCGCACCCATCGCCTGCCTCGCTGCCGCCACCCTGCTCGGCGGCTGCGCGGTCTATCCGGACGGCACGCCGATGTACAGCAACGGCTACGGCGGCGGTTACAGCGGCTATGACGATTACGACGGCTACGCCACCGGCGTGCCGGTCGCGCCACAAACCAATGTCTACATGGGCTACAGCAACTACTCTGGCCCCGGCTATTACGACGGACCGGGCCGCTATTACGGACCGGGCTACGGCGGCTATCCGAACCGGGGCCGGCCGAACAACGGCAACTATGGAAACAACGGCAACCACGGCGATAACGGCGGTTGGCACGGTCAGCCTAATGGCAGCTCGCACGGCGGCCCGCCGCCGCAAGGCGGCGTGGGCGGGCCGCGTGGCCCGAGCGGATCAAATGCGCCCCGGCCGGGGGCTGCCAGCCCGCCGCCTCCGCCACCGCCGTCGCAGCAGGCGGGCAATGGCGGTGGTCGTGGTAATGGCAATAATGGGGGCGCCCCCGTGCGAGGGGCACCGGGCCGACAACCTGGCCAGATGACGGACCACTAAGCGCCGCTGGTCGCATAGTTGCGCGGTTCGCATGCGTATCTGTCGACGCACGCGTACCGCGGTTAGTTTTCTGCGGCTACGTCCTGAACGGCAGACGGAGACAGCCGCCAAACGGCACGGCCTTACTTAGATGGCGCGGCGCCGGAATCACCGGCTCGCGCGCAACGCCACCGACCTCTGAAAATACGACGGCGCGATTCGCCCAAGAAGCCCGCTCAGCCGATATGACTGCGCTGCGCCGCATACAACTCCCTGAACGTTCGACCGACCGGAGCGGGCATATCCCGCGTATTGGTCCAGCCCGCGCCGCCCAACGGCAATTTGCCAATCGACCGATTCCTTCCGCCCATGCGTTCCAGCACGCGCACGGCCAGCTTCGTGAAAAGCGCGTACGCATCCGGATGCAGCGCCAGAAAACCCCACACAGCAAGTCCGGCGCGCTCTTTCCAGGGCCGCAGATGCCGCTCCACCTGCTTCTCGCGCAGCTTGCGCAACAGATCGGATAGCGGAATGCCCACCGGGCACACGCTGTTGCACTCGCCGCACAACGTCGCGGCCTGCGGCAAATCCAGCGCCTTGTCGATGCCGACGTAGCTCGGCGTCAACACCGAACCCATCGGGCCGGGATAGACCCAGCCGTACGCGTGGCCGCCCACCTTCTGATACACCGGGCAATGGTTCATGCACGCGCCGCAGCGGATGCACCTCAGCATTTCCTGGAAGTCGCCGCCGATCAGCCCCGTGCGCCCGCCGTCGACGAGCACCACATACATATGCTCGGGACCGTCCTGGTCGCCCTCGCCGCGCGGCCCCGTCAACACGGAAAAATAGTTCGATGTGGTCTGCCCGGTCGCTGAGCGCGGCAATAGACGCATCGCCGTGGCCAGGTCTTCGAGCGTAGGCAGCACTTTCTCGATGCCCGTCACCGCCACATGCACGCGCGGCATCACGGTGCACATGCCTTCGTTGCCCTCGTTCGTGACCAGCACGACCGAGCCCGTTTCCGCCACCACGAAATTGCCGCCGGTCACGCCCATGTCCGCGGTCATGAAATGCGGGCGCAGCATCTCGCGCGCTTCGCGCGTCATGTCGGTAATTTCGGTCAGGCGCGGCCGGTTGTGAGTCTTCGCGAACAGGTCGGCGATCTCGTCCTTATCCTTGTGGACGACCGGGGCGATGATGTGGCTCGGCGGCTCGTTGTCGTTGATCTGCAGGATGTACTCGCCCAGATCGGTTTCGATGGATTGGACACCCATTTGCCCGAGCACTTCGTTCAGGCGCATTTCTTCCGTGACCATCGACTTGGTCTTGATGACCTTCTTCACCTCGTGCCGGCGCGCAATGTCGCCGACGAGCCGCGCGGCCTCCTGGGTCGTCTCGGCAAACAGCACCGTCACGCCGCGCCGGGTCGCTTCGCGCTCGAAGGTTTCCAGCCACACGTCGAGATTCTCCAGCGCGCGATTGCGGCGCTCCTTCAGCGCGGCGCGCGTGGCGGGAAAATCGATCGCTGTCATGGCCGTGGCGCGGGCCGACACGAACTTGGTCGACAGCTTGGTGAGGTTCTGCTGCAGACGCTGGTCGGCGAGTTTCTGACCGGCGCGTGCCTTGAATTGCATCGATTGGACTTGCATGGCGGCCTTGTGCGTATTCGAGCGAAGCGGGCAAAACAGGCGAAGCGCGACTGAAGTACGAGCGCGCGTATCTGAAAACGGTGCGAGTGCGGCAAGCAGCGTTACACGTCGCCGGCCAGCACCTGCGCGATGTGCAGCACGCGCGTGGTGGCGTCGCCGGTACGCCGCAAACGGCCTTCAATATTGAGCATGCAGCCGAGGTCACCGAGCACTACCGTGCCGGTGCCGCTTGCGCTGATATTCGCGCACTTTTCGTCGACGATCGCCGTGGAGATATCGCCGTACTTGACCGCGAACGTGCCGCCGAAGCCGCAGCAATGCTCGCAATCCTTCATCTCGTTCACCGTGACGCCGACCTGCGCCAGCAAAGCGCGCGGCTGCGCCTTCACGCCGAGCTCACGCAGCCCGGAGCAGGAATCGTGATACGTGACCTGACCCGCGAACTCGCCCGGCTGCAATTGCACCTTGGCCACGTTCACGAGGAAATCGGTCAGTTCGAACACCTTGGCGCGCAGCCGGCCGAAGCGGTTCATCAGTTCCGGATCATCGGCGAAGAGATCGCCGTAATGCACGCGGATCATGCCGCCGCATGAACCGGACGGGACCACGACGTAATCGAACTGTTCGAACTCGCGCAGGGTTTTCTCGGCCAGATCGCGCGCGATGCGCCGTTCCCCGGAGTTGTACGCGGGTTGACCGCAACAGGTTTGGGCGGGTGGCACCACCACCTCGAATCCGGCGCCTTCGATCAGCTTGATGACCGAAAAACCGATCTCGGGACGCATCAGGTCGATCAGGCAGGTAACGAACAATCCGACTCGCATGAGCCCTCCTTCGGGAAAACGTCCCTGATTATCCGCTGTTTGCCGCACAATACCAACGGCCAGAAGGCATAGGACGAAAGCGGCTGAAATTGGAATTGGCGTTCCAATCGCTTTCCTTCTTTTCACAATACGGGATACAATCAATTTCCGCTGTTTGACGCGTCAACCGATTCCTCCCATGAGCGACACGAACCCGGATCCCAAAACTTCGATCCAGGTGATCGAACGCATGATGCGCTTGCTCGACGCACTCGCTGCGCATAGCGACCCGGTCAGCCTGAAAGAACTCGCCATCCGCACGGAGCTGCATCCGTCCACCGCGCACCGCATCCTGAACGACATGGTGATGTGCCGGCTGGTCGACCGGTCGGATCCCGGCACCTACCGTCTCGGCATGCGCCTGCTCGAACTGGGCAATCTGGTGAAGGCGCGCCTGTCGGTGCGCGACGCGGCGCTCACGCCGATGCGCGAACTGCATCGTCAGACGGGCCAGACGGTGAATCTGTCGGTACGTCAGGGCGACGAGATCGTCTATATCGAACGTGCTTATTCCGAGCGTTCCGGCATGCAGGTGGTGCGCGCCATCGGCGGACGGGCGCCGTTGCATCTGACCTCGGTAGGCAAGTTGTTCCTCGCCGCCGACGAATCCACTCGCGTGAGGGCCTACGCCACGCGCACCGGCTTGTCGGGCCACACGCAGAACAGCATCACCGACCTGACCAAACTGGAGCGCGAGCTCTCGCACGTGCGCCAGCAGGCCTGCGCGCGCGATAACGAAGAGCTGGAACTCGGCGTGCGCTGCATCGCCGCCGGCATTTACGACGACACCGGCAAACTGGTTGCCGGTCTGTCGCTGTCGGCGCCGGCGGATCGCTTGCAGGATTCCTGGCTCGGCCAGCTTAGCCAGACGGCGCTGATGATCTCTGCGTCGCTCGGCTACCGGCCGCAACCCGCGCAGGACCATTCGCATAGCCATCACGCGTAGCCCGGCGCTGGGCTTACGCTCAAGAAACAAAAAAGCCTCGCAACTGCGAGGCTTTTTGTTTTCATGCGGCCGGTCCGGAAACCGGCCACCGAACCAACGCTTCAGGTACCCGGACCGCTGGCGTCCGCACTAGTAATCCGCGCCTCGCCGCCGCCGTTATCCAGCCACGTGCGCAGACGCGTGGCGTCCGCGAACCGCGAGTACTTACCCGACGAGTCGAGCAACACCATGATCATCGGACGGCCGTGAATGGTCGCCTGCATCACGAGGCACTCACCCGCTTCGTTGATAAAGCCGGTCTTTTGCAGACCGATGTCCCACGTCGGGTTACGCACCAGCGCATTGGTGCTGTTGTACGCCAGCGAGCGCTTGCCGGTGTACACCTCGTAGCTGTGATCGGTCGAGAACCTGCGGATCACCGGATACTGATACGCCGCGTTGACCATCTTCACGAGGTCGCGCGCGCTCGATACGTTCTGACTCGTCAAACCCGTGGGGTTTTCAAAGTGCGTGTCGGTCATGCCGAGCTGCTTGGCCTTCGCGTTCATGGCCGCGAGGAACGCCGGACGGCCGCCCGGGAAATAACGCGACAGCGCCGCGGCCGCGCGATTTTCCGACGCCATCAGCGCGATATGCAGCATGTCTTCACGCGAGAGCACCGAGCCCACCGACAGACGCGAGCCGGTGTTCTTTTCGTAATCGCGGTCTTCGTCCGTGACTTCGATCTGGTCGGTCATCGGCTCTTTCGAGTCGAGCACCACCATCGCGGTCATCAGCTTGGTGATCGACGCGATCGGCACCACGGCGCGCGAGTTCTTGTCGAACAGCGACTCGCCCGAGTTCTGATCGATCACGTAGGCGACGCTCGAGCGCAGCATGAGCGCGTCCGGCGTTTCGTGCAGACCGAAAGCCTGGCCGACGCTCGGCTGACGCGGTTCGTACGCAATGCGGCGCACCACCGAGTGGTGACGGCCGTTCGACGTGTACGTCACGCGCTTGCGCTTGACGCCCGCGCGCGGCGCGTCGTCGTCAGCGGCTACGGTTTTTGCAGCCGCGGCTTTGGTCGATTTCGAGGCCTTGCCCGACACCTTTTCAGGAGCGGCAGCCGGCTTCTTGGCCGCTTTGGCGTGTTTGGAGGTTTTTGCAGGTGCATCGGGCGTGGCGGCAAAAGCGCTCACGGGCGTGGCGAACGCCGCCGCGATGACCATGGAGGCGGCCACCGACAGAGCGGTGCTGCGGGCCGCGCCGTGGATCACTTTTAGCGACGAAAACATGTCGGTTTTCATGGGTGTTCGGTAGGGAGCGGCGAGAGGTTTCCGCAAGTGTAGTAAAACAACGAAAAATTAGCAATTTGAAGCACTTATACGCGCTCCTTAAACCGGCTTGTAAGCTCCGATCGCAAAAACACGAATAAGTGCCGTGCATCGATCGAAAAAAACGATCGCCGGCACGTTACGCCTCGCCGCTGCCGCCATACGCCGGAATCGAGGTGATTCTTCCAGCATAACGGCAATTTCGAGACAACCTTGATCAGGGGAAATACGGTCAGAGCACGGGCGGTCAAACTGCCAGTGCAACAGCACGCGGCAGCAGTCGCGCAGCGAAGTTGTTAAACGCCTGCTGCAGACCGCAACGCGCATTCGACCAGCATGAAGCATTAACGTTCCGTGACACTTTCCGGTTTACACCAAATCGGCCTCCGAAGACTTTTTTAACAATTGCCGGATGTTAGCGTCCCCACTCAGCCCGCGTTTGTCGGTCAAATTGACCTTACAATTCAGTAATAAATACGGCATGATTAGGCACCGGCGCGGTGCGGCGGTTAAATCGACCTGCGTCATAAGGATGTCATGCCGATCGCATAACACTATGTTTTATCAGTAGTTTCTTAATATTGTGCGACGCACAAAAAGCGCTTGACATTCTTTGCAACCATCCTAAAATGGGAACCATTGCTGCGATGCACAATACATCGCGGTCCGGCGGGACGCACCCATGTGTCTCACCATTCACCCAATGCGGTCCGCACAGACAGACCGCGATCCAGGAGCGTAAACCATGACTCTGCTGACCCCCGAGCAATTCGCCGCAGCCCAGAAAGCCAACTTTGAAACGTTGTTCGGCCTGACGACCAAAGCATTCGAAGGCGTCGAAAAGCTGGTTGAGCTGAACCTGCAAGTCGTGAAATCGACGCTCGCGGAAAGCCAGGAAAATGCTCAACGCGCCCTGTCGGTCAAGGACGCGCAAGAATTGCTGGCTCTGCAAGCAAGCCTTGCACAGCCGGTGGCTGAAAAGGCGCTGTCGTACGGCCGCCACGTGTATGAGATCGTTTCGGCAACGCAAGGTGAATTCACCCGCGTCGCGGAAGCGCAATTCGAAGAGCAAAACCGCAAGGTCCAATCGCTCGTCGAGAACGTCGCCAAGAATGCACCGGCTGGTTCGGAAACCGCTGTCGCCGTGATGAAGTCGGCTATCACCGCCGCTAACACCACGTACGAAACGGTTCACAAGGCAACGAAGCAAGCTGTCGAAATCGCTGAAAGCAACTTCAATGCAGCTGCAACGGCCGCATCGAAGGCAGCTTCGCAAGCCGCCGCGCAAGCATCGCGCTCGGCCAAGAAGGCAGTCTAAGCTTCAGTCTCAAGCATCACTCTGCAGGCATCACCCAACGCCGGCACAGCTCGAACGCTGTGCCGGCGTTACCGCAAGCAACAGCGTCGTGTCGTTGCCGCTCACACGGTGTTAATTGGCCGAACGCTCCGATACGTTGAACGGCGTATCGTTTGCCCGGCGAAAGGCCGGGATTTTTTTACCCGACGCTTTTCGCCGTCGCCCGAGTCGTTCAGCATGTATTGATGACGCCGTCGTCGCGCGGCAACCGCCCCACTCTGCTGCCCAAAGAAAAAAACGGCGCGCCCTTTGCGGGGCGCGCCGTTTTTATTTGCATCATCGAATCCGCCTGCACGAATGCAGACGGACCGAATCGCCCTACTTCTTTTTCTGCGGCGGCAGGTCGGTACAGACGCCTTCGTACAACTCGGCGGCCATGCCGATCGATTCGCCAAGCGTCGGATGCGGGTGAATCGTCTTACCGATATCCGTTGCATCCGCGCCCATCTCGACCGCGAGACAGACTTCGCTGATCAGGTCGCCCGCATTCAAACCGACAATCCCTCCGCCGATCACACGATGCGTTTCCTCGTCGAACAGCAGCTTGGTGAAGCCTTCGTCGCGGCCATTGGCGATTGCGCGGCCCGAAGCGGCCCACGGGAACACCGCCTTGCCGTATTTGATGCCTTCGGCCTTCAACTGATCTTCCGTCTTGCCGGCCCACGCCACTTCCGGATCGGTGTAAGCCACCGACGGAATCTGCAGCGCGTCGAAGTAGGCCTTTTCGCCGTGTGCGACTTCGGCGGCGACGTGCGCTTCATGCACGGCTTTGTGCGCCAGCATCGGCTGACCGACGATATCGCCGATCGCGAAGATGTGCGGCACGTTGGTGCGCATCTGCTTGTCCACGTCGATGAAGCCGCGATCCGTCACCGCGACGCCGGCCTTGTCCGCGCCGATCTTCTTGCCGTTCGGCGAACGGCCGACGGCAACCAGCACGAGGTCGTAGCGTTGCGCTTCTGCCGGGGCCTTCTCGCCTTCGAACGACACATAGATGCCGTCGTCTTTCGCTTCGGCCGCCGTGGTCTTGGTCTTCAGCATGACGTTGGCGAAACGCTTGCTGTTGTACTTCTCCCAGACCTTGACCAGATCGCGGTCCGCGCCGGCCATCAGGCCGTCGAGCATTTCGACCACGTCGATCTGCGCGCCGAGCGTGGCGTACACCGTGGCCATTTCCAGCCCGATGATGCCGCCGCCGATCACCAGCATGCGTTGCGGAATTTGCCGCAGTTCGAGCGCGCCGGTCGAATCGACCACACGCGGATCTTCGGGAATGAACGGCAGCTTTACCGCTTCCGAGCCCGCGGCGATGATCGCCTGCTTGAACTTGACGACCTTCTTGCCGCCCTCGACCTGCACTTCCATATGATGCGGATCGACGAACGAACCCGTGCCCGTCACGACTTCGACCTTGCGCATCTTCGCCATGCCGGCGAGACCGCCGGTGAGCTTCTTGACGACGCCCGACTTGAAGTCGCGCAGCTTGTCGAGATCGATTTGCGGCTTGCCGAACGTGATGCCGTGCGAGCCGAGCGCTTCGGCTTCGTCGATCACCAGCGCCGTGTGCAACAGCGCCTTCGACGGAATACAGCCGACGTTCAGACACACGCCGCCGAGCGTCGAGTAACGTTCGACCAGCACCGTCTTCATACCCAGGTCAGCAGAACGGAACGCCGCCGAATAGCCGCCGGGGCCCGAACCGAGCACGAGCATGTCGCACTCGATATCCGCGTTGCCGGAGAAGCTACCGGCTTGCGGAGCGGGCGCAGCCGCTTTGGCCGGAGCCGCCGCCTGCGGTTTTGCTTCCGCTTGAGCGGGCGCTTTCTCAGGTTCCTTGGCCGGAGCCTTCGGTGCATCTTTCGCGGGAGCCGCGTCCGCCGATGTTTCGACGAGCGCGATCACCGTGCCTTGCGAGACTTTGTCGCCGGCTTTGACGCGGACTTCCTTGACCGTGCCGGCGGTATCGCTCGGCACTTCGATGGAGGCCTTATCGGACTCGAGCGTCATCAGCGCCTGCTCGTTCTCGATGACGTCGCCCGCTTTGATATTGACTTCGATGACATCGACATCCTTGAAGTCACCGATATCCGGCACTTTTACTTCGACGAGACTCATTAGTGTCCCCTTCTCTTATTGATCGTGATGAGACGAACGCACTTCACTTCGGCCTGAAGGCTGGCGACGTCCTGGACAGAATCAGCCTTTGCTGTCCGCCCAAGGACGCGCCTTTCTTTTGCCTACTTTTCTTTGGAAGACAAAGAAAAGTAGGTGCCGCCCCGCACAGGGGCAACACTAATAGACCGACATGAATGCAAGTTCAACGAGAGACGCGGATAACAAACAAAAAACCCGCGCCCCACGCAACCCAATCACCACATCAAAGAATCACACGCCGGAAATCGGCAAGAAGCGCCCCAAGATACGCATTGAACCGCGCCGCCGCAGCACCATCAATCACACGATGGTCATACGACAAAGAAAGCGGCAAGATCAGACGCGGCACAAACTGCTTGCCGTCCCAAACCGGCTTCATCGCGCCACGCGACAACCCGAGAATGGCGACTTCAGGCGCATTGATAATCGGCGTGAAGTTCGTGCCGCCAATGCCACCCAAAGAAGAAATCGAGAAGCACCCACCTTGCATCTGATCCGGCTTGAGCTTGCCATCGCGCGCAGCCTTCGACAGCTCCGCCATTTCCTTGGCGATCTCGATCAAACCTTTCTTATCCGCATCGCGAATGACCGGAACGACCAGACCGTTCGGCGTATCAGCCGCAAAGCCGATATGGAAGTACTGCTTGAACACCAGGTTATCGCCGTCGAGGCTGGCGTTGAACGTCGGGAACTGCTTCAGGGCGGAAACCACCGCCTTGATCACGAAAGCCAGCATGGTGATCTTCACACCGGCCTTTTCGTTTTCCTTGTTCAACTGCACGCGCAGCGCTTCGAGATCGGTGATATCCGCTTCGTCGTTGTTCGTGACGTGCGGAATCATGACCCAGTTGCGATGCAGATTGGCGCCCGAAATCTTCTTGATACGCGACAGCGGCTTCGGATCGATCGGACCGAACTTCGTGAAGTCGACCTTCGGCCACGGCAGCAGATTCAGCTCTCCGCCACCCGCGGCAGCCGGTGCGGCAGCGCCAGCCGGCGCGGCCCGCTGGCCGGTCATGACGCCCTTGATGAAGGCGGTCACGTCGGCTTGCGTAATGCGGCCTTTCGGACCCGTGCCCTGCACCTGCGTCACGTCGACGCCGAGTTCGCGCGCGAACTTGCGCACGGACGGCGATGCATGGCTCGCATGGCGCGCGCCGCCTTCGCCGGCCGGAATCACCGGTGCCTGGGCGAGCGCCGACGGAGCCGCCGGAGCCGGCGACGGTGCAGCCGGCGCGTCGGACGGCTTCTCGACCTCCTGCCTGGGAGCCGGAGCCGGCGCAGCCGCGCCGCCTTCCGCTTCCACGACCACGATCACCGAGCCTTCCGACACGGTATCGCCGACCTTGACCTTCAGTTCCTTGACGATGCCGGCAGCCGAGCTCGGCACGTCCATGGTCGCCTTATCGGATTCGAGCGTCACCAGCGACTGCTCTTTCTCGACGCGATCGCCGACCTTCACCGCGACTTCGATCACGGGAATGTCTTTGTAGTCGCCGATATCCGGCACTTTGACTTCCTGCAGACCGCCGCCGCTCGCAGCGGGAGCGGGTGCCGGCGCAGCCGCGGGGGCCGCAGCAGGTGCCGCCGACGGAGCCGGAGCCGCAGCAGGCGCAGGAGCAGCCGCGCCACCTTCAGCACCTTCCAGCACGACGATCAACGAACCTTCCGACACGTTGTCGCCGACCTTGACCTTCACTTCCTTGACGACGCCGGCGGCCGAGCTCGGCACGTCCATGGTCGCCTTGTCCGATTCCAGCGTAACGAGCGATTGCTCTTTTTCGACGGTGTCACCCGCCTTCACCAGCACCTCGATCACAGGAATGTCCTTGTAATCGCCGATGTCCGGCACCTTGACTTCGATCGCTTGACTCATTGTTAGTGTCTCCTGGGCCGCGCACGCGGCCTGCCCCTGGCGATCAGGGGCGGGCGCGCACGCCATGGCACACGGGGAATGATGCCTTAGACGGTCATCGGGTTGGGTTTGGCGGGATCAAGGTCGTACTTCTTGAGCGCCTCGGCGACTACCTTGCGTTCGATCGTGCCTTCATCTGCGAGTGCATTCAACGCGGCAACCGTGACCCAGTAGCGGTCGACTTCGAAGAAGTGGCGCAGCTTTTCGCGCGTGTCCGAACGGCCGTAGCCATCCGTGCCCAGCACGACGAACTTCTGCGGCACGAACGCGCGGATCTGTTCGGTCAGCGCGCGCACATAGTCGGTCGAGGCGATGACCGGACCTTGTGCGTCCTTGAGCAGCTTCTCGACGTGCGAGAGCTTCTTTTCTTCGGTAGGGTGCAGCAGGTTCCAGCGCTGCACTTCGTGGCCTTCGCGAGCCAGTTCGGTAAAGCTCGGCACGCTCCACAGATCGGCGGCGACACCCCAGTCGTTCTTCAGCAGATCGGCGGCGGCGATCACTTCGTTGAAGATCGTGCCCGCGCCCATCAGTTGCACGCGCGGCGCCTTCTTGTCCGCTTCGGCCTTGCGGAACGAGTACATGCCCTTGATGATGTCGGCCGCTACGGATTCGCCCTGCGGAATCGCCGGGTGCTCGTAGTTCTCGTTCATCACCGTGACGTAGTAGTACACGTCTTCCTGATCCGCGACCATGCGGCGCAGGCCGTCCTGCATGATGACCGCGAGTTCGTAACCGAACGTCGGATCGTAGCTGATGCAGTTCGGCACCGAAGCCGCCCACAGCAGCGAGTGACCGTCTTCGTGTTGCAGGCCTTCGCCGTTCAGCGTCGTGCGGCCGGCCGTGCCACCCAGCAGGAAGCCGCGCGAACGCATGTCGCCCGCCGCCCATGCCAGATCGCCGATGCGCTGGAAGCCGAACATCGAGTAGAAGATGTAGAACGGAATCATGATCTCGCCGTGCGTCGAGTAAGACGTCGCGGCTGCGATCCAGTCGGCCATACCACCGGCCTCGTTGATGCCCTCCTGCAGAATCTGACCGGTTTCCGACTCACGGTAGAACATCAGCTGGTCGGAATCTTCCGGCACGTACTTCTGGCCTTCCTGATTCCAGATACCGATCTGGCGGAACAAACCTTCCATACCGAAGGTACGCGACTCGTCCGGCACGATCGGCACGATGCGCTTGCCCAGCGCCTTGTCTTTCAGCAGGATGTTCAGGATCCGCACGAACGCCATGGTCGTGGAGATCTCGCGGCCTTCGCCCGTGCCCTTCAACAGCGGCTCGAATGCCGACAGTTCCGGCACCGGCAGCGACTCGGCCTTCTGGCGACGCGCCGGCAGATAGCCGCCGAGGTCCTGACGGCGAGCACGCATGTACTCCAGTTCCTTCGAACCTTCTTCGAACTTGAGGTACGGCACGTTGACAAGGTCTTCGTCGGCGATCGGCAGGCGGAACTGGTCGCGGAATTTCTTCAGCTGATCCACGTGCAGCTTCTTCTGCTGGTGGGTGATGTTCATCGCCTGGCCGGCTTCGCCCATGCCGTAGCCCTTGATCGTCTTCGCGAGAATGACGGTCGGCTGGCCCTGCGAATTCGACGCTTCCTGGAACGCTGCGTAGATCTTGTGCGGATCGTGGCCGCCGCGGTTCAGGTTCCAGATTTCCTCGTCGGACCATTCGGCGACCAGCGCCTTCAGTTCCGGCGTGTTGAAGAAGTGTTCGCGCACATACGCGCCCGACTCCGACTTGTACGTCTGGTACTCGCCGTCGACCACATCCATCATGCGGCGCATCAGCGCGCCCGACTTGTCGCGTTGGAACAGCGCGTCCCAGCGGCTACCCCAGATGACCTTGATGACGTTCCAGCCGGCGCCGCGGAACTCGCTTTCCAGTTCCTGGATGATCTTGCCGTTTCCGCGCACCGGACCGTCGAGGCGCTGCAGGTTGCAGTTGATCACGAACACGAGGTTGTCGAGCCGTTCGCGGCCGGCCATGCCGATCGCGCCGAGCGATTCCGGCTCATCCGTCTCGCCGTCGCCGAGGAAAGCCCAGACCTTGCGGCCGTCGGTCTTCGCAATGCCGCGCGCCTGCATGTACTTCATGAAGCGCGCCTGATAGATCGCCATGATCGGGCCGAGACCCATCGAGACGGTCGGGAATTGCCAGAAGTCCGGCATCAGCCACGGGTGCGGGTACGACGAGATGCCCTCGCCGCCCACTTCCTGACGGAAGTTGTCGAGCTGGTTCTCGGTCAGACGGCCCAGCAGGAACGCGCGCGAGTAGACGCCCGGCGACGAGTGGCCCTGCACGAACACGAGATCGCCGCCATGTTCGGCCGACGGCGCGTGCCAGAAGTGGTTGTAGCCGACGTCGTACAACGTGGCGGCGGAAGCGAACGAGGCGATGTGGCCGCCGACGTTGGTGTCCTTGCCGGCGCGCAGCACCATCGCGATGGCGTTCCAGCGCGTGTACGAGCGGATACGGTGTTCGAGGTCCTGATCGCCGGGGATCTTCGCCTGACGCGAAACCGGGATCGTATTGATGTAAGGCGTGTTGGCCGAGAACGGCAAATGTTCGCCGTGCACGCGGGCGAATTCAATCTGTTTCTCGATCAGGTAGTGAGCGCGATCTGGGCCCACAGCAGAAATCACGCCATCCAGCGCTTCAAGCCATTCGCCGGTTTCCTGGGGATCGTCGTCTTTTTCAGCAGCGACATATTTCATGACTTCGTCGGGTACAGCGGACATGCTCGTCTCCTGGATGTAGAGGAACGCTCTTTGAACAGACGACGCGGACGAAGCACGGCCGCGGCAGCTTCGGCCGATTGTAATAAGGGTCCCGACGTCCACGCAACAAAATTTTCGAATTACGAGATCGAATCTCATAATGCGAAAAATTGTTGCGGCGCAACCTGATTTGACTGCCGATCGACGGATACGTTGGCTAGTTTGCGCCGATTAATGGTCCTTTCCGCGCTTTTTTGCGCCATTTGCTAGCTTCACGCTGCGCTACAATGCCACGCATGTTGACCGAACGGCTTTTCGCACGCTCGGCGCGCACCGCCGGTTCGCCCGCGGATTCGACGCCGTCCTCCCGCTGGCACCACGGACCGTGGTGGTCCAATTCCTATTTGCTCACGCCGCTCCTGTCGATCCTGGTCTTCCTGGTCGTCATGAGTCTGATTTTGTGGAGCCTGAACCGGCGCGAACAGCAACAGCAGGAAGACACGCTTTACCGTAATGTCGCGTGGGCGCAGCAGCAGATCCGCCTGTCCATGACCGGCGCGCAGGAGCAGATCCAGGCGCTCGCGCGCGATCTGGTCGCCGGCCACGCCGATCCGCATTCGTTCCAGGTGTCCACCACGGACATCATGCAGGGGCATCCCGAGATCCTCTACATGAACTGGTACACGAGCCAGCAACAGCCGCGCTGGCCCAATACCGCGCTGCCGGTGTTCGGCCAGCGTCTGGCCAAGCCGAACGACACGCAGATGGACGAAGCCGTCAAAGCGGCCTTCGCCGAGGCGCGCAACACGCGCCGCCAGGTGTATTCGCCGCTCATCTACGACGACCTAGGCAACGGCTACATCACGCTGCAAACGCCGGTGTTCCGCGACCGCGACTTCCTCGGCACGATCGCCGCCGTCTTCTCGGTGGAAGGGATCCTCAAGCACGACATCCCGCCTGAGCTGTCCGCCAAGTACAAAATCTCGATCATCGACGTGAACAACCGCGAGTTGACCACCACGTCGACCCGCCCGCGCCTGCCGCGCGACATGTTCTACGATCTGCCGCTCGACCCGCCGGGCCAAGGCGTCTCGGTGCGCGTCTACGCGTTCCCGCAGATGACCAACTTCACCAACAACACGCTGGTGTGGCTGGTGGCGGGTCTCTCCTGTTTCGTGTTGTGGAGCCTGTGGAGCTTGTGGAAACACACGCGCCAACGCTTCGAGGCGCAGCAGGCGCTGTACGCCGAAGCGTTCTTCCGTCGCGCGATGGAAAACTCCGTGCTGATCGGCATGCGCGTGCTCGACATGCATGGGCGCATCACCCACGTCAATCCGGCGTTTTGCCGCATGACCGGCTGGGACGAAAGCGATCTGGTCGGCAAGAACGCGCCGTTCGCCTACTGGCCGCGCGACGCTTACCCCGAAATGCAGCGCCAGCTCGACATGACGCTGCGCGGCAAGGCGCCCTCTTCCGGCTTCGAATTGCGGGTACGCCGCAAGGATGGCTCGCTGTTCCATGCGCGTCTCTACGTGTCGCCGCTGATCGACAGTTCGGGCCGCCAGACCGGCTGGATGTCGTCGATGACCGACATCACCGAGCCGAAGCGCGCGCGCGAAGAACTCGCCGCCGCGCACGAGCGCTTCACCACGGTGCTCGAAAGTCTCGACGCCGCCGTCTCCGTGCTGGCCGCCGACGAAGCCGAACTGCTGTTCGCCAACCGCTATTACCGGCATCTCTTCGGCATTCGCCCGGACGGTCATCTGGAATTGGCGGGCGGCGGGTTCGATAGCGCACAGGCGTCGTCCGATTCGATCGATATGGTGGATACCTACGCCGGCCTACCCGCCGCCGCGTTGACCGAAAGCACCGCCGATGCGCAGGAAATCTACGTGCAGAGTATCCAGAAGTGGTTCGAAGTGCGCCGCCAGTACATTCAGTGGGTGGACGGCCACCTCGCGCAGATGCAGATCGCAACCGACATCACGACCCGCAAGCAGGCCCAGGAGCTGTCGCGCCAGCAAGACGAGAAGTTGCAGTTCACCAGCCGTCTGATGACGATGGGCGAAATGGCCTCGTCGCTCGCGCACGAACTGAACCAGCCGCTCGCCGCGATCAATAACTATTGCTCCGGAACCGTGGCACTGGTTAAATCCGGTCGGACGACCCCTGACAATCTGCTGCCAGTGCTCGAAAAGACCGCCCAGCAAGCGGTGCGCGCGGGCATGATCATCAAGCGCATCCGCGAGTTCGTGAAGCGCAGCGAGCCGAAGCGGCAAGCCACGCGCGTGGCCGATATCGTCGCCGATGCCGTGGGTCTGGCCGAAATCGAGGCGCGCAAGCGCCGCATTCGCATCGTCACGGATCTGCGCTCGCGCCTGCCGGTGATCTACGTCGACCCGGTGCTGATCGAGCAGGTGCTGGTCAACCTGCTGAAGAACGCCGCCGAAGCGATGGCCGAAGCCCGTCCGAATGCGGTCGATCCGGTGATCCGCGTAGTCGTGAGGCTGGAGAGCGGGTTTGTCTGCATCAGCGTCGTCGACCAGGGACCGGGCGTCGACGAAGCGACAGCCGAGCGGCTGTTCGAACCGTTTTACAGCACCAAGTCCGATGGTATGGGCATGGGGCTGAACATTTGCCGTTCGATTATCGAATCGCACCGCGGCCGTCTGTGGGTGGTCAACAACGTCGAATCTGACGGCCACATCACAGGCGCCACGTTCCATTGCAGTCTGCCTATTGGAGAGCCTGATGGCCCGAGCAACGGCGGGACACAGGCGCCGACACCACAAACCGTTACGGGAGAGCTATGAACAGCCCAGTCACCACACAGGAAACTGTCTTTGTCGTCGATGACGACGAGGCCGTGCGAGATTCGCTGCGCTGGCTGCTGGAGGCGAACGGCTACCGCGTGCAATGCTTCTCCAGCGCCGAGCAGTTCATCGACGCATGGCAGCCGCATCAGCATCCGGGCCAGATCGCGTGCCTGATTCTCGATGTGCGGATGTCCGGCATGAGCGGGCTCGAGTTGCAGGAACGCCTGATCGCCGACAACGCATCGCTGCCGATCATTTTCGTGACGGGCCACGGCGATGTGCCGATGGCCGTGTCCACGATGAAAAAAGGCGCGATGGACTTCATCGAAAAGCCGTTCGACGAAGCCGAGTTGCGCAAGCTGGTCGAGCGCATGCTCGACAAGGCGCGCAGCGAAAGCACCAGCGTGCAGCAGCAGCGCGCCGCGGCAGAACGTCTCGGCAAGCTGACCGCGCGTGAGCATCAGGTGCTCGAGCGCATCATCGCCGGCCGCCTGAACAAGCAGATCGCCGACGACCTCGGCATCAGCATCAAGACGGTCGAAGCGCACCGCGCGAACATCATGGAAAAGCTCAACGTCAACACGGTCGCCGATCTGCTGCGACTGGCGCTGTCGAACAAGCCGCAACCGGCGCAATAAGCCTCGCACGGCGGCGCTTACCCCGAAGGAGGGCCCTTTGGGGAACTCGCCGCCACACCAGAAGTGACTGCGTGCCAACGGCCGGACTATCGAAGAGTCCGGCCTGTTTCGTCCTCTTTTTCCCTCCTCATTACCCTCCCCTCTATCGCACGGCAATCACGACGAAGCGCGTGATTTCGACGCACCTCGCGGGAGCAAAATAATACGCATTGCTCAGCAATTACTTACGCCAATCCGCAACAGGTTCTTTCCTCAGACAAGATTGACGGATTCGGACGCGCCCCTTAATTTACGCAGAACTCCTTAGCAGACAGCGCCGATGCGACGATCGACGCGGGAGTGACTTGCTGCGATACGCCGCATGCGGCATCGCCTGGTGATGCGAAACAATTAGAGCGGTTCGAGCGCTTTTACACGGCATCGTGCCGTGCCGATCGAGCCGTCCGACCACCCACCGGACACCGGCCCGACTCGCCATTTCCTCGCCGTATTCCATCGCGGCGAAGCGACGCAGCCCGTGCTGCGCACCGACGTCTCGTCGTATAAACCCCACCGGGAGGAATTCATCGTGAAACGATCCGGAGCACACCGCTCGCGTGTGATGCTTGTTTGCGCCGTTCTTGCGGGAGCGCCGCTATTCGTCGGACTGGCCGCGCCGGACTTCGTCCATGCGCAAGGCACAGCGAAAATGTCGAACCAGCAACTCGATTCGCTTGCCGCGCCGATTGCCCTTTATCCGGACGCCCTGCTCGCCCAGGTGCTGATGGCCTCGACGTTTCCGCAAGACGTGCAGGCGGCGGCCATATGGTCCAGAGTCAACTCGACGCTGCAAGGCGACAGCGCCGTCAAGGCAGTCGCGTCCGAGCCGTGGGATCCGAGCGTGCAGTCGCTCGTTGCCTTCCCGCAGGTGCTCGCCACCATGGCCTCGAAAGCGGATTGGGTCACGCAACTCGGCAGCGCGTTTCTCGCCCAGCCCAGCGACGTAGTGGACTCCGTGCAGCGTCTGCGCAGGCAGGCACAGGCCGCGGGCAATCTGAAGACGACGTCGCAGCAAACGGTCGTGGTCGAACAGAGCACGATTCAGATCGTGCCGGCCAATCCGCAAGTAGTGTACGTGCCGACCTACAACCCGACCGTGGTCTACGGCGTGTGGCCTTATCCCGCGTATCCGCCGGTGTATGTACCGCCGCCGCCCGGTTATGTGATCGGCACCAGTTTCGTCGCGGGCCTCGCGTTCGGCACCGGCGTCGCGGTGGCGAACGCGCTGTGGGGCGGCTTCGACTGGAACTCACATGACGTCAACATCAACGTGAACCGGTACAACACTATCAATGTGAACAACCGGATCAACGTGAATGGCAGCACGACGAACTGGAATCGCAACACCAACATCAATCGCAACGTCGGCAACGCGAATGTCAATCGCGGCTTGAACAATAACGTCGGCGGCGCACAGCGCGATGCGTATCGCGGCCGCGACGACGCCCGCGCCCGGGCGCAGCAGACGCTGCAAAACCGCACTGGCCAGAATCTGGGCGGCAGCGCGAGCCAGCGTGTGCAAGGCATTCATCACGGCGGCACGGCGAACCCCAAGTTGCAGAACCGCGCGCAGAACGTCAATCGCGACAACGCGCTGCGCGGCGCCGGCGACGGCAAAGCCGCGCGACAGGACACGCAACGCGGCCAGGCAAGCCGTGATGCGCTCGCCGGCCGCGGTGGTCAGCAGCATGCGGGCGGCACGACCGGCGCAAATGCCAGCGGCCTGCAGCGCGCAGGCGAAGGTCTCGCCGCAAATGGCGGCGGCCAGCAACACATGAGCGGAAGTCTCGGCGCGAACAGCGGCGGTGTCCAGCGTAACGGCGGCACCGCCGGTGTGGGCGGAGGCTTGGGCGGCGGAGGCGGCGGCCTGGGCAGCGGCGGAGCAGGCGAGCATCACTTCGGCCGCAATCGTTGAACAAAAAAGGAGAAGTCTGATGATGCGTCCATTCTCTCGGGGCAGGCTGCGTGCCCAGGTCCTGATACTTGCTATCGCGCTCAGCAGCACCGGCGCACTGCTGCTGGCGCCGGCGCTGCTAATCAGCGCGATCCCCGCTCATGCCCAGGCGATCTATCCCAGCGCGGACGACGCCGCCAATGCCTTCGTCGAAGCCCTCGCCCGCAACGACGACGATGCCCTCAAGCGCGTGCTCGGCGGCGATTTTCATCGCTTCATTCCAACCGAAGGCATCGGGGAGGACGACATCTATCAGTTCCTCGGCGAATGGTCGAAAAACCATCAGATCGTCGAGGACCCCGTCATGGACAAGGGGCGCGCCACCGCGCATCTGACGGTCGGCTACAGTGGCTGGACCCTGCCGATTCCGCTCGTGCAGTCGGGCAACGGCTGGCGTTTCGATCCGCCGGCGGGACGCGACGAGATGCTGACACGGCGCATCGGCCGCAATGAACACGCCGCGATCCTGACCTCGCTCGCTTACCTCGATGCGCAGTACGATTATCGCAACCTCACCCAGCACTATGCACAGCGCTTCGTCAGTACGCCGGGCCAGCACGACGGCCAGTACTGGACGACGGCGCCCGGCGAAGCGGAAAGTCCGCTTGGGCCGCTCGCTGCCACGATGCCCGACGGCACGCAGCCTGAGGAGGCGTATCACGGCTATCACTTCCGCATTCTCACGGCACAAGGGGCGCACGCTAAGGGTGGCGCGAGGAACTACGTCGACAACGGCGTGCTGAGCAAAGGGTTCGGACTGATCGCATCGCCGGCCGACTATGGCAAGACCGGCGTGATGAGTTTCATCGTCAATCAGGACGGACAGGTGTATCAGAAGAATCTCGGGCCGCGAACCGCACGCGCGGCGGCGGCGATCACATCGTTCGAGCCGGGCTCGGGTTGGCAGCCGGTCCAGCCATAGCAAGTCGCGTTTGACAGCTTTGCCTCCGCCCGCCGCACCAGGCGGCAGGCGCGGCCCCGAATACGCGTCTGGCGGCGCACCCGCTGCCGCCACCGTTCCAACCGGGCATCCGTCCCACCATGTGAGGCACGCGCGGCCGGCATCCGTAGCGCTGCCGCACAGCCTGGAATCCGTACGCGGCGCACCTGGCAGGGCCGGTATAATGTCGCACTTTGCAGCGCTGCTTAACCCCGATTCGCGCCGCGCCCTTTTCACGTGCCGACCCATTCCCGTTGAAAAGCGCCATCGCGCGCGGCACGCACAAGCGTCTGCGCCCTGCCCCGCTTTCCAAACTGCCCATCTCGACCGACCATGACTGCCAAACTGATCGACGGCCTAGCCCTTTCCAAGACCCTGCGCGCCGACGTCGCCGCGCGCGCCGCCGCCCTCACCGCTCGCGGCCATCAGCCGGGCCTCGCGGTGGTGCTGGTCGGCGACAATCCGGCCAGCGAAGTCTACGTGCGTAATAAAGTGAAGGCGTGCAACGACAACGGCCTCGGCTCGTCGTTCGACCGTTATCCGGCCGACCTGCCGGAAGCCGAGTTGCTCGCACGCATCGACGAACTGAACCGCGACCCGCGCATTCACGGCATTCTGGTGCAACTGCCGCTGCCGCCGCATATCGACAGCCACAAGGTGATCGAAGCGATCGCGCCGGAAAAGGACGTCGACGGCTTTCACGTTGCCAACGCCGGCGCGCTGATGACCGGCCGGCCGCTGTTCCGCCCGTGCACGCCGTACGGCGTCATGAAAATGCTCGCCGCTTACGAGATTCCGCTGCAAGGCGCGAACGCGGTGGTGATCGGCCGCTCGAACATCGTCGGCAAGCCGATGGCGCTGCTGCTGCTCGAAGCGGGCGCGACCGTCACGATCTGCCACAGCAAGACGCGCGACCTGGCCGCTCATACGCGCAACGCCGACGTGGTGGTCGCCGCCACCGGCTTGCGCAACATCCTCACGGCGGAGATGGTGAAACCGGGCGCGGCGGTGATCGACGTCGGCATGAATCGCGACGAAGCCGGCAAGCTGTGCGGCGACGTGGATTTTGCGGGCGTCAAGGAAGTGGCCGGCTACATCACGCCGGTGCCGGGCGGCGTCGGCCCGATGACCATCACCATGCTGCTCGTCAACACGATTGAAGCCGCCGAACGCGAAGCGGCAGCGAACGCGTAAACGGCGGGAGAAAAGCCGGCGAAGCACCTTCGCCGGCTTCAGGACCTAGCGGCCCTGGCGGCGTCTTGGCAAACCCTCCAAGTCAATCGGCACCGGCCGCGGACCTCATACTCAGCACATCTCAGCGCACCGCCTGATCGCCAGCCGGCATGCCCGCGGCTACCTGCGTCGACGGCCGCGCGAGACGCCCGCGGCACCACTTCAGCACCGGCCGCTCCACGAAGTGCCACGACAGCGCCGCGCACAAAAGAATAAACGGCGCGGCAATCAACACCGCCGCCACATGGCTCAACTGCGGCGCGATGTTCGCGACGCATTGCTGGACCAGGAAGCCGTACAGATAGATGCCGTACGAGTAATCATGACGCGGCACGAAGCGCCGCAGAAGCGGTGTCGTCCCGACCCACAGCACGCCGTACACGAAGGCCAGATAGAACAGCGGCTGCGCGCCGGCGGTGTCGCGGAACACCAGGAACACCATCGCGAACGCCAGCGCCGCCAAGCCGTTGATGTCGATCCGCTCACGCCAGCCATACAGCAGCATGCCCAGCATGAAAAACGGCTGCGGCCAGAACGAATAGCCGTCGGGCGTTTCGCTGAAATCGCGCAAGCCGATCTGCCAATGCGCGTGATCCACGTTCAGCATGAATGTGGCGCAGCCGAGCGCGGCCGCGAGCACCACGCCACGCGAGTTGGACAGCAAACCCACCATGCCGGTCACCAGCACGAGCAGATAGCAGCGCACTTCGACCGGCAGCGTCCAGAGCGGTCCACAGATGTCGACGGGATAGCGGTTGTGCTCGAACACGCCGGGCAGCGCCCAGCCGGCCGACCGCACGATAGTCGAGAAGTTGTCGAGGTTGGCCCAGGTCATGCCGGAGGCAAAATACTCGCGCAGCGTCAGCGTCGTAAAGAGCGGACCGACGATGAACACCGTCACCAGCGACCCTGCCGCCACCGCCGGCCACAGGCGCGCGATGCGCAACACGGCGAAGCGCGGCACCGAGCGTTGCCGGTCGAAGCTGGCGGTCACCAGCATGCCGCTCAGCAGGAAGAAGGCGTAGACGCCCAGCGCGCCGAAACCGTCGAAACCCAGCGCGTTCTGGACCCAATCGGTGCTGCCGTCGGGAGCCTGCAGCACGTACGAATGGCCATACACGACGGCAATGGCGGCCAGCAGTCGCACGAGATCAAAATTGTTGCCCTTGTGCGATAGAGCGTCCGAAAGCGGATTCATTGATACCTCTTTGCAAAAAACGCCGCTGACCGGTAGCGACGCTCCACCTTGCCGCATAGCAGCAATCGGGACCGTGCGCTTTCGCACAAAGCGCAGCGGCGCGTTATTGCCGCGCGCGGCGCCGCCCGGCCTGTCCGGCACGCGCACAAGGCCGCGACATCTGATAATTTGTCTGCCGACGGATTGGAATCGGCGCGCCCTGCCCCAATAATGTCTGTATCGGCCGTTATGGGGCGTCATTGCACGCGCTCCGAAGGAAGTCCCCTTGGGGGGATGCCCGTCGATGCACCGATTACCCGTTCACCCGCGTCAGACAGGAAGCCTCATGTCCACTACCGCCTCGAATCACGACAATCCGCTCCTCGATTTCTCCGACCTGCCGCGCTTTGGCGAAATCCGCCCCGAACACGTCACGCCAGCCCTCGATGTGCTGCTCGCCGATGCGGCCGCCGCCGTCGAACGCGCTGCCCAGCCGATCACCCCCGCTTCGTGGGCCGACGTGGTCGAACCGGTCGAGCGCGCCACCGAACCGCTGTCGCGCGCCTGGAGCGTGGTCGGCCATCTGAACGCCGTCGCCGATACGCCCGAGTTGCGCGCCGTGTATGGCGAAAATCTGCCGCGCGTCACCGAATTCTGGTCGAGCGTCGGCCAGAATCTCGCGCTGTACGAGAAGTACAAGGCGTTGAACGCGAGCAGCGATTTCGCCTCGCTGACCGACGAGCGTAAGAAGATCCTCGGCAACGCGCTGCGCGATTTCCGCCTGTCCGGCGCGGAATTGCCGGAGGACCAGAAACCGCATTTCGCCGAATTGCAGGAACGCCAGGCGGCGCTCTCGAAAGCGTTTTCCGATCACGTGCTCGATGCGACCAACGCCTATGCCTATCTCGTCGAAGCCGGCGATGAAGCGCAATTGGTCGGCCTGCCCGAAGACGTCGTCGAAGCCGCGAAGGAAGCAGCCGAACGCGAAGGCAAGACCGGCTACAAGTTCACGCTGCACTTCCCGTCGTATTTCCCGGTGATGCAGTACTCGGAAAATCGTCCGATGCGCGAAGCGATGTATCGCGCCTATGTCACGCGTGCTTCGGAACTCGGCCCGCAATACGGCAACGGCAAGCCCGAGTGGGACAACACCGCGGTACTCGCCGACCAGTTGAAACTGCGCGCAGAAGAAGCGCACATGCTCGGCTTCAACAACTTCGCCGAAGTCTCGCTCGCGCCGAAAATGGCCGAGTCGCCCGCTCAGGTGATGAGCTTTCTCGAAGACCTCGCCACGCGTGCGCGTCCGCATGCCGAGCAGGACTGGAAGGAACTGCGCGAATTCGCCGCGAACGAACTCGGCATGAGCGAGTTGCAACCATGGGACATGACGTTTGCCGCGGAGCGTCTGCGTCAGAAGCGCTACTCGTTCTCTGAGAACGAAGTCAAACAGTACTTCCCGGAAGACGCCGTGTTCAAGGGGCTGTTCAAGGTCACTGAAACGCTCTTCGGCGTGCGTATCCGTCGCGACGACGCGGCCGTGTGGCATCCGGACGTGCGCTTCTTCCGCGTCGAGAATCAGGACGGCGGCCTCGTCGCGCAGTTCTACCTCGATCTGTATGCACGCGAAGGCAAACGCGGCGGGGCGTGGATGGACGATGCGCGCGGCCGTCACAAGCACACGCACGGCAGCGTGCAAACGCCGGTCGCGTATCTGACCTGCAACTTCTCGGCGCCGGTCGGCGGCAAGCCCGCCTGCTTCACGCACGACGAAGTCATCACGCTGTTCCACGAGTTCGGCCACGGTCTGCATCACATGCTCACGCGTGTCGATGAACTGGGCGTGTCGGGCATCAACGGTGTCGAGTGGGACGCGGTCGAACTGCCGTCGCAATTCATGGAGAACTTCTGCTGGGAGTGGGACGTGTTGAGCGACATGACGTCGCACGTCGAAACGGCCAAGCCGTTGCCGCGCGATCTGTTCGACAAGATGCTCGCCGCGAAGAACTTCCAGAGCGGATTGGGCACGCTGCGCCAGATCGTGTTCTCGATGTTCGACATGCAACTGCATACCGGCTTCGACGCTTCAGGCACGAAGAACGCCACCGAACTCGCGAACGAAATCAACGAGCGCTTCCATGTCGTGCCGCAGGCGCCGTTCTCGCGTTGGCCGAATACGTTCAGCCATATTTTCGCGGGCGGTTACGCGGCGGGCTACTACAGCTACAAGTGGGCTGAAGTGCTCTCCGCCGATGCTTACGCGGCATTCGAAGAAGCGGCGCAAGCGGCAAGCGGCAGCGTGCTCGATCAGGCGACCGGCATGCGCTATCGCAAGGAGATTCTGGAAGTGGGCGGCAGCCGTCCGGCAATGGAGTCGTTCAAGGCGTTCCGCGGCCGCGAGCCGAATATCGACGCCTTGCTGCGCCACAACGGCATGTCGCCGGGCGCGGCGCATTGATGGGTTGAGGCAAGCGTCGGCGCTTTGCTTCGCGCCGATAAAAAACCGGTGACCTGCGTAAGCAGGCACCGGTTTTTTTGTTTCGCGCGAGGCATCAAGCCGCAATCAATCGCGATGCAATTTGAAGTCCACTTCCGCCGGACGGCCTTCGAGCGACAGCGCCGCGCGCGCAGCCGGCGCGCGGCTCACCACCTTGCCGCGGCTCACTACCGCGAGGCGCGCGGCGCGCAAGCGGATCGCTTCCACCGGATCGCGCGCATCGAGCAGCACCAGATTGGCCGAGCATCCCGGCGCGATGCCGTAGCCTTCCAGACCGAGAATGCGCGCGGCGTTCACCGTCACCGCTTCGAAACAGGCGCGCATGCCGTCGACGCCCGTCATCTGCGCCACATGCAAGCCCATGTGCGCGACTTCGAGCATGTCGCCCGAGCCGAGGCTGTACCACGGGTCCATCACGCAATCGTGGCCGAACGCGACGTTGATGCCGGCCGCCATCATCTCCGGCACGCGCGTCATGCCGCGGCGTTTCGGATACGTGTCGCTGCGCCCTTGCAGCGTGATGTTGATCAGCGGATTCGCGATCGCCGCGACGCCCGACTCGCGCATCAGCGGCAGGAGCTTGCTGACGTAGTAGTTGTCCATGGAATGCATCGAGGTCAGATGCGAGCCGGTGACACGCCCGTGCAAACCGAGCCGGTGCGTTTCGGCCGCGAGCGTCTCGATGTGCCGCGACATCGGATCGTCCGATTCATCGCAATGCATGTCGACGCGCAAGCCCTGCTCCGCCGCGTACTCGCACAAGAGGCGCACCGACTGCGCGCCGTCGGCCATGGTGCGCTCGAAATGCGGAATGCCGCCGACCACGTCCACACCCATCGCGATCGAGCGCTTGAGATTCTCGAACGCGCCCGGGCTGCGCAACACGCCGTCTTGCGGAAAGGCCACCAGCTGCAGATCGAGATACGGTGCGACGCGGCGCTTCACTTCGACCAGCGCCTCGACCGCGAGCAGACGCGGATCGCATACATCCACGTGGCTGCGGATAGCAAGCAGTCCGCGCGCGACGGCCCAATCGCAATACTGCAGCGCCCGCTCGATCAGCGCCTCCTGCGTCAGATGCGGCTTCAGCTCGCCCCATAACGCGATGCCTTCGAGCAGCGTGCCCGACGCGTTCACGCGCGGCAAACCGTACGAGAGCGTCGCGTCCATATGGAAATGCGGATCGACGAACGGCGGTGTGACGAGTGAACCCGCGGCATCGATTTCTTCGCGCGCGCTGGCGGCCAGCTTCGGCTCGACGGCGACGATGCGGCCCGCTTCGATGCCGATGTCGACCGGCTCTTTGTATTGCGGCGCGGCGCCCGGTGGCAGCATCGCGCGGCGGATGATCAGATCCATCTATCGCTCCCTTTGACCCCGTCCTGATTGACTACGATTCTATCGGCGTCAGAAAGCGCGTGGCGGCGTTTTTGTTCGACGCTTTTTTCATCTGGCCGTACCGGCGAGCGGCGCGCGATCCGTACCGGCAGTGCATCGCGCCGCCCGCCTATACTCGCCAGACAGACGGTCGATGCGATGCCGCGCCGTCATCCACTCACGGAGCAAGCACATGAAAACCATCGGCGTGATCGGCGGGATGAGCTGGGAATCGTCCACCGAGTATTACAAGCTGCTCAACCGCCACGCCAAAGCGCGCCTGGGCGGCCACCACAACGCCCGCAGCCTGATGCTCACCGTCGACTTCGCGCCGATCGAAGCGAACCAGCGCGCGGGCGACTGGAACGCGCTCGGCCAGCAGATGGCCGACGCCGCGCGCCAACTCGAACGGGGCGGCGCCGATCTGGTGATGCTTGCGACCAATACGATGCATCGCGTGTATGAATCGATCGAAGCGGCGATCGACGTGCCCTTCCTGCATATCGCCGATCCGACCGGCAGCGCGCTGCGCGCGGCAGGCATCGAGCGAGTGGGCTTGCTGGGCACGCGCTATACGATGGAGCAAGCTTTCTACACGGGACGCCTGCGTGAGCGCTACGGCCTCGACACAGTGATTCCCGATGAAGCCGATCGCGCGGACGTGCACCGCATCATTTACGATGAGTTGTGCCACGGCAAAGTGAACGACGCTTCGCGCGCGGTGTATCAGCGTGTGATCGAAGCGCTGGCCGCGCGTGGCGCGCAGGCGGTGATTCTCGGCTGCACCGAGATCACGTTGCTGATCAAGCCAGAAGATTCCGCGTTGCCCGTGTTCGACACGACCGCGTTGCATGCGCAAGCGGCGGTGGAATGGGCGATTGATTCGGAGTGAAGGTGTCTTGCGCACGCGCTTCAACCCGTATGCGCACGGATGCCGCAGAAGTTAAAAAGCCCGCGTGGCTTGCGCCAGCGGGCTTTCAACAATGCTTGGTTGCGGGGGTAGGATTTGAACCTACGACCTTCGGGTTATGAGCCCGACGAGCTGCCAGACTGCTCCACCCCGCGTCAGAGAAAACGGATTGTATAGAGATGTTCGCAAGACGTCAAACAATCGCGCGAATTATTTCACGCTCGTAAAATCACGCACACGCGACTCACAGATCCTGGACCGTCGCGCCTTCCACCTTACCGTCGATGATGTCCGCGCCGTACTGGCTCGCACTGCGTTTGGCCACGCCGAAATCGGAGAACGTGAGCGGCAGCACGAGACGAAATACGCGGCTCGCCTTCGAGCCGCTGATTGCTCCCGGCCGGCAGACGCGCACCGCGACGTCGTAGCCTTCGGAGTGGCGCTTGTGACCGTCGAACTTGTCGAACGCCCGCGAAAATACCAGCGGATGCACTTCGAAGTCCTTATAAAGGGCTGGGTAAAGTTCGGCCATGATGCCTCCCCGATGCGCAAAAGCGCGAGTGTGAGTGATCCCACTATACGCCGCGACATGACCGGCTCGCGCTTTTATTTTCGGTGCCGCGGCGGGGCCATTTTCACCGTCCGCTCGCCCGCGCGATAAGATGCGGGACTATCGGAATCACGCAAGCTTGTGAGAATGTCATGAAAATCGCCACCTGGAACGTCAACTCCCTCAAAGTCCGCCAACAGCATGTGGTCGACTGGCTCGAAACCAGCGGCACCGATGTACTGTGCCTCCAGGAACTGAAGCTGCCGGACGAAAAATTCCCGCGCGCCGAACTCGAAGAAAAAGGCTACCGCAGCTGGTTCGCCGGCCAGAAGACTTATAACGGCGTCGGCATTCTGGTGCGCGGCGGCCTGACGGTCGACGAAGGCAGCATCGTGCGGAATATTCCGGGCTTTGAAGATCCGCAGCAACGCGTGATTGCCGCGACCATCGAAGGCGTGCGCATCATCTCCGCGTATTTCCCCAACGGCCAGGCGCCGGGCACCGATAAGTTCTCGTACAAACTGCGCTGGCTTGCTGCGCTGCACGACTGGATCGCGAGCGAGATGGCGTCGCATCCGAAGCTCGCGCTGCTAGGCGACTACAACATCGCGCCGGAAGACCGCGACGTGCACGATCCGAAAGCGTGGGAAGGCCAGAATCTGGTGTCGCCCGAAGAACGCGCGGAGTTCGTGCGGCTGATCGAGCTCGGTCTCGTCGATGCATTCCGCCAGTTCGAGCAGCCGGAAAAGATCTACTCGTGGTGGGATTACCGGATGATGGCGTTCCGCCGCAACGCGGGGCTGCGCATCGACCACATCCTGCTGTCGAAGGCGCTGGCTGACGTGTGTTCGTCGTGCGACGTCGACAAGGTGCCGCGCAAGTGGGACCAGCCGTCGGACCACGCGCCGGTCGTCGCGCAGCTCGGCTGATCCTTCCGCACGACGTCAGGCCTGCGTCGACCGGTTCAGCGTACGCCACAGGAACTCGAACACCATCGCATCATGCTCGGCCTGCTCCAGCTCATCGGAGCCGCCGTGCCCGCCTTGCGTGTTCTCCCGATACCAGACGTGGTCGGCACCCAGCGCCTGCATGCGCGCGGCCATCTTGCGCGCGTGGCCGGGATGCACACGGTCGTCGGCCGTCGATGTGGTGAACAGCACAGGCGGATACGCAACGTTCGCCGACACGCGGTGATACGGCGAGTAAGCGGCCAGCATGCCCGCTTCATCGGGTTCGTCGGGATCGCCGTATTCGTCGATCCATGACGCGCCCGCGTGCAGCAGGTGATAGCGGCTCATGTCGAGCAAGGGCACCTCGCACACCACGGCGCCGAACAGCTCGGGCCGCTGCACCATGCACGCCGCCACCAGCAAACCGCCATTGCTGCCACCCTGAATACCGAGTTGCGCGGCGCTCGTCACGCCAGTCTCGATGAGCGCCTCGGCCACCGCGATGAAATCGTCGAATGCGCACTGGCGATGCTCGCCCTGTGCCGCCATATGCCAGCGCGTGCCGAACTCGCCGCCGCCGCGAATATGCGCGACCACGTACACGCCGCCGCGCGCCAGCCAGCCGATGCCCTGCCCCGTCAGATAGCTCGGCAGCAAGGGAATTGCAAAGCCGCCGTAACCGTTGAGCAGGCATGGACGCGCGTGTTGTTGCTCGGCGCGCGGGCCGATCACCGTGTACGGCACGCGCGTGCCGTCCGCGGAAACTGCGTGGCCACGCGTGACGGCGAACTGCGTTGCGTCGAATTGCGTCGGCCAGCGGTCAAGCAACTCCCATTCGCTCAGATCGTCACGGGCGAGATCGGCGAGCCAGTACGCAGGTGGCTGCAGATAGTCGTCGGTATCGACGAACACTTCGTCGTCGAGCGTCGGCTCCACCGGCGAGACGTCGGCTTGCGCATCCTCGCGCGTTGGAAAGACGAGTTGCTGCCAATGCCACGCCTGATCGTCGCCTTGCGACGGCGTCAACACCAAGGTCTTGTTCTGCACGTCCTCCAGGTACGACACGATCAGGTGGTTGCGCGTATGCGTCCACTCACAGGCCGAGGTTTGCGGCGTCGGCGTGAATAGCGACTGCACGTCGCGCTCGCCGCGCAGGAACGCGTCTTCGCGGATCGCCAGCAAGGCGCCGCCCGGATAGTGCATGCCATTACAGTCCCAATCGAGCCGCGGTTCGAGCAACAGCCAGTCTTGCCAGCCGCTCACCGCGACATGCGACGGCACCTCGTAGCGGCGCCAGGCGTCGACGGCACCATCGGCATCATCGAGGTAGTACGTGTGCGAATCGAAAAAATCGACGCTGCTCACTACCGTGTGCCGTTGCTCGACCGGATCGTAGTGCCCCTCCACGCCGATGTCGCCGAACGCGCCCTTGAACACCACCGGCGCGTCGGCGAGCGCGGTGCCGCGCGTCCAGCGTCGCACTTCGCGGGGATAACCGGAGCGCGTCAACGTCTTGCGGCCGTTATCCCAGCCGACGTAAAGCGTGTCGCGATCGATCCACGACGCCGTGTGCTTGCCGGCCTTCGCGATCACGAAGCCGTCGTCGAGAAAACGTCGCGCGTCGATGTCGAACTCGCGCACCACGAGCGCATCCGAACCACCGGGCGACAGTGTGATCAGCGCGCGGTCGCCATCGGGATAGAGAATGTCGAATTCGACACAGACCCAAGGCGTGCCCTCGGCAGCACCGAGCGCGTCGAAGTCGAGCAGGTTCTGCCACTCCGGTTTGCCGCCACGCCATGCCGCCCACGTGGTACGCCGCCAGATGCCCTTGGGATTGCGCTCGTCCTGCCACAGGTCGTAAGCCCACTCCTTCCAGCGATCGGGAATCACCGGACGCTCACGCGGCAGATAGGCGTCGGCAAGCCGTTGCCTGAGCGACTCGAATTCCGCGCTGTTGCACCACGCGGCGCGCGTGCGGGCGTTCTGCTGTTCGACCCACGCGAGCGCGTCAGGGTCGTCGAGCGCTTCGAGCGACAGGAAGGGATCGGGAGAAAGCGGCCAGGAGAAAGGAGCGGGAGAAGCGGGCATCGTCAGCTGTCGAATGAAAACAGCGTCGATTATGCCTTGTGGGAGCCCGTGACTCGTTTTACAGGCGAATGAGCGGAGCGACGCGCGCGCCGCCCCGCTCTACAACGCGATACTCAGGGCTCGAGGTTGAGTTCCTGAATCTTGCGCGTAATCGTGTTACGGCCGATGCCGAGACGCTCCGCCGCTTCGACCTTGCGTCCACGCGTGAAGTCGAGCGCTTCGCGAATCACGGCGGCTTCGAACCGGCGCGCGAGTTCGTCCATGACGTCCGCCGCATTCTCGCGCAACATCCGCGCGACTTCGGTGCGCAAGCCGCCTTCCCAGGCGCTGACGGTGTTCGCGACCGGCATGCCGCCCGCCGCGGCCGGATGCGCCGCGGCGCTCGTGCCGTTGACCGGCACGCCGCCTGCGAGGCCCGCATCTCCCGTTCCGATCGCACCGCCACCGCCGGCCAGATCGGTCACGCCGGCTTGCGCGGGGCCGAGATCAGGCGGCAAGTCCTTGATCTCGATGGTCTGCGCCGGCGCCATCACCGTGAGCCAGTTGGCGAGATTCTCCAACTGACGCACATTGCCCGGAAACGGCAACGACGCGAGATAAGCCAGCGCTTCTTCGGACACGCGCTTCGGCTCGACGCCGAGATCGCGTGCACTCTTTTGCAGGAAGTGCCGCGTGAGCAGCGGAATGTCCTCACTGCGTTCGCGCAAGGCCGGCAAGCGCAGGCGGATCACATTGAGCCGGTGATACAAGTCCTCGCGGAACAGACCCTGACGCACGCGCGATTCGAGATTCTGGTGCGTCGCCGCGATCACGCGCACATTGGCGCGCAACGGATTGTGGCCACCGACGCGATAGAACTGCCCGTCCGACAGCACGCGCAACAGACGCGTCTGCAAATCGAACGGCATGTCGCCGATTTCGTCGAGAAACAGCGTGCCGTTCTCGGCCTGTTCGAAGCGGCCCTGACGCATGGCCTGTGCGCCGGTAAACGCGCCCCGCTCATGGCCGAACAATTCGGATTCCAACAGATCCTTCGGAATCGCCGCGGTGTTCAGCGCGATGAAGGGACCGTTCGCGCGTGGGCTATGTCGGTGCAACGCACGCGCGACCAGTTCCTTCCCGGTGCCTGATTCGCCGGTAATGAGCACGGTTGCCGCGGAATGGGACAAGCGGCCGATCGCGCGGAACATGTCCTGCATCGCCGGCGCCTGGCCGAGCATTTCCGGTGCTTCGGTAACGCGTTCGTCCCACGTCTGTTCGCCGCGCATGCTTTCGTCCACGGCACGGCGAATCAGTTCGACCGCCTTGTCGACGTCAAACGGTTTGGCGAGGTATTCGAACGCGCCGCCCTGGAATGCGGCGACCGCGCTATCCAGATCCGAGAACGCCGTCATGATGATGACGGGCAAGCCCGGCACCTTGTCACGCACGGTTTGCAGCAGTTCGAGGCCGGAGCCGCCGGGCATCCTGATGTCGGACACCAGCACCTGCGGGCTGTCGTGGTCGAGCGCGGCCGACGCCTCGCGCACGTTCGCGAAGCTGCGGGTCGCGAAGTTTTCGCGGGCCAGTGCTTTTTCGAGCACCCAGCGAATCGATTGATCGTCGTCTACTATCCAGATCGGCTTCATATGGGTCGGTCAGAAGTCTCAAGAGTGCCCCCAAACCTGTCGCTTCGCGGCAGGCCCCCCGAAGGGGAGTGAGAAAACGTGGGCGGCCCGGCGTTTTCTCACGAGGCATTGGTGTTAGCAGTCGAGCGGCAGCAGAATCTGAAACTCGGTGTGGCCCGGGCGGCTATCCACTTCGATCAAACCGTCGTGCTGTTGCACGAAAGTCTGCGCGAGCGTCAGTCCGAGACCACTACCGTCCTCGCGCCCCGACACGAGCGGATAGAAAATGCGGTCACGGATTTCTTCGGGAATGCCTGGGCCGTTGTCAGTGATATGCAAGTCCAGTGCCAGCTTACATAAGCGTTTCGACACCGTAATCTTGCGCGCAATGCGAGTGCGCAATTCGATCCGCGCATCGCCTTGAGAAATACGTTCGCGCAACGCTTCAGCCGCGTTGCGCACGATGTTCAGGAGCGCCTGGATCAACTGCTCCTTATCGCCGCGCAGATCCGGCACGCTCACGTCGTAATCGCGTTCGATGGTGAGGCCGCGCGGAAACTCCGCGAGAATCACCTGGCGCACGCGCTCGCACACTTCGTGGATATTCACGTCGCCGACGATATGCGGATGGCGGTGCGGCTCGAGCAGCCGGTCGACCAGCGTTTGCAGCCGGTCCGATTCCTTGATGATGACCTGCGTGTACTCGCGCAACTCGTCGCGCTGACGCTCGCCGAGTTCGAACTCGAGCAGTTGCGCCGCGCCGCGAATCCCGCCGAGCGGATTCTTGATCTCGTGCGCGAGATTGCGGATCAGTTGCTTGTTGACCGCCGTGAGGTCGTTGATGCGCTCCTCGCGGTCGGTGCGTAAATGCCGCTCGTTTTCGAACAGTTCGAGCAGCACATAGTCTTGCGCGCCTTCCAGGAAACCGACGATCGCATGCACATGCAGCGGCTCGTGGCCCGGACGTTCGAGCACGGCGTCAAGATGGGTCGCGTGAAAACGGTGGGCGGCGATCGCGGAAATGGTCGCGACCAGTTCGTCGGCATTCGAGAAGATGTCCGGCCATGCCATCTGCGTCAGTTGCCGGCGCGAGAGGTCCAGCATCGACTCCGCCGACGGGTTCGCAAACGCGACGCGCAGCGTGCGCTTTTCGAGCACCAGCACGACCGTCGGCAACGCCTCGAAGCCCGGCAGTAAACCGGAACTGACGAGCTGAGCGTCGTCCGAAAGCGCCTGCTCGTGCCCTTTCCTTGCCTTGATCAGATTCTTGAGAACCATCTTGCAGTCTGGCCGATAGGAGATGGTGATAAACCGGTGATGCGCTTTTTTGTGTTGCTCTTTGCCCATTGCCCGCGAGCCGCAAACGTTGTGCGCGGTCTAACGAAAAAGGGACGGCGCCGCCGTCCCTTCGTGACCGATCGCGAGCGTCGGGCAAAGCACTTCGCCGTGTGAAGGGCGAAGCGCCATTGCCGCTTACAGCGAGTAGTACATTTCGAATTCGATCGGGTGCACCGACTGACGATAGCGTTGCAGCTCGCCCGTCTTCAGTTCGATGTACGCGTCGAGCATCGAATCCGTGAACACGCCACCGCGCGTCAGGAATTCGCGGTCAGCGTCCAGCGCGTCCAGCGCCTGGTCGAGGCCGGCGCACACGGTCGGGATCTTTGCATCCTCTTCCGGCGGCAGGTCGTACAGGTTCTTGTCGGCAGCTTCGCCCGGGTGAATCTTGTTCTGCACGCCGTCCAGACCCGCCATCATCAGCGCGGAGAAGCACAGGTACGGATTCGCCATCGGATCCGGGAAGCGCGTTTCGATACGGCGGCCCTTCGGGTTCGACACGTGCGGAATACGGATGGATGCCGAACGGTTGCGAGCCGAGTAAGCCAGCTTGACCGGTGCTTCGAAGTGCGGCACGAGGCGCTTGTACGAGTTCGTCGACGGGTTCGTGATCGCGTTCAGCGCGCGAGCATGCTTGATGATGCCGCCGATGTAGAACAGCGCGAATTCCGACAGACCTGCGTAACCGTTGCCTGCGAACAGGTTCGTGCCGTCTTTCCAGATCGACTGGTGAACGTGCATGCCCGAACCGTTATCGCCGACCACCGGCTTCGGCATGAACGTTGCCGTCTTGCCGTACGTGTGCGCGACGTTGTGGATGATGTACTTCATTTGCTGCAGCCAGTCGGCGCGTTGCACCAGCGTCGAGAACTTGGTGCCGATCTCGTTCTGGCCTTGGCCCGCGACTTCGTGGTGGTGCACTTCGACCGGAATGCCGATCTGTTCGAGCAACAGACACATTTCCGAACGGATGTCCTGGAACGTGTCGACCGGTGCGACCGGGAAATAGCCGCCCTTCGTGCCCGGACGGTGGCCGGTGTTGCCGCCTTCGAATTCCTTCGCCGACGACCACGGTGCTTCTTCCGAACCGATCTTGATGAAGCAGCCCGATTGATCCGTGTTCCACTGGACCGAATCGAAAATGAAGAATTCCGGTTCCGGGCCGAAGAATGCCGTGTCGCCGAGGCCCGTGCTCTTCAGGTAGGCTTCAGCGCGCTTTGCCAGCGAGCGCGGGTCGCGCTCGTAGCCCTTGCCGTCCGCCGGTTCGACGACGTCGCAGGTCAGCACGAGGGTGGATTCTTCGTAGAACGGGTCGATGAAGGCCGTGTTCGCATCCGGGACCAGCAACATGTCCGAGGCTTCGATGCCCTTCCAGCCGGCAATCGAAGAACCGTCAAACGCATGGCCGCTTTCGAACTTGTCTTCATCGAATGCCGACACCGGCACCGAAACGTGTTGCTCTTTGCCGCGCGTGTCGGTGAAACGAAAGTCGACAAACTTGACGTCTTCGTCTTTGACGAGTTGCACGACGTCGGCCACGGATTTACTCATAACCTTTTCTCCTGATTAACGAATTCGGCGGATTCAGCCGCCGCCCAATCTAGCTGACCCGTCCCGGCGCGTCCACCCTCAATCGTTGAGGAGGAACATAAAGGTCTGCCTGGACAAATCGATCGGCACCAATAAAGCAGCTTCTGTGCCACGTATGCGCCAACCCGGAGCAGAACCACGGTGCGCGCGCGTTTGCGGGGAATGGGCGCACCGAACGGCATGCAGCCCCGAAATCTTTGGACGATATGTCGCACCAAATACGTGCATTCGCCAAATCGGCAACGGCCAACATTTCTATTTTGGTGCATTTCACCAAACTTGCACCATGTTTGCGCATTCGCCGGACCGCGGCGCACGCCCGTTCGCGGCTGCTCGCGCCACACGTGCGCGCCTCGCGCCGCGCGCTAGAATGATCATTTGGTCCGAAGGAGATTTGCGCTCATGAGCACGCTCGAACAGTTGTACGCCAGCGCGGACAAACGCCGCACCGAGAATCAGTTGCCGTACGCGGGCGCGATATCGCCCGCCGAAGCGTTCGAACTGCTGCAGCTCGATCCGCGCACGCGTCTCGTGGATGTGCGCACCCGCGCCGAACTCGATTGGGTCGGCCGGCCGGTGATCGGCGACGGACAATACGCGCACGTGGAATGGACGCGCTATCCGGGCGCGGTGCCGAATCAGGAATTTCTCGCGGCGTTGAAGCAGGTCGCCACGCCGGATACGCCCGTGCTGTTCCTGTGCCGCAGCGCCGCGCGCTCGAAGCTCGCCGCGATCGCCGCCACCCAGGCCGGTTTCACGAAGGCGTATGACCTGCTGGAAGGCTTCGAAGGCGACAAGGACGGCCAAGGGCATCGGAAGACGGTGTCGGGCTGGTGCTTTCGCGGGTTGCCGTGGATCGGCGCGTGAGTGCGGCGGTTGTGCGGCGCGCGGTTACCTTGCGGTCGCCTTGCGGTTGCCTGATCGCTGCGCGAGCGCTGCGTGATATTTGCTTGTCGCCGCGGCTCGTGGACGCCGCCTCAAAACCGCCCATTAAGGCGCGCACGTGAGGACAGGCACATCGTCGGCGCCGAATGTGACAGGCCGATGATCCGCCTCTGCCGCGCTCGGAATCGGCGACGAGCGCGATGAAAAACGGGCGCCGCAGCGCCCGAACCCAGGATAAACGTGCGCCGCGCGAATCAGCCGCGCGGCTTCGCCGCCGCAGCCGCCGCCTCGGGCTCGACGATATCGCCGCCCAGCAGGTGCACGCCTTCCCGCAGCTTGACGAAGGCCGCCGCCACCGCTTCGGGCTCGCCCTTCACGCCCAGATCGATGTGATGCCGCGCGTACACGCCACCGCGTTCCGCATCGCCCACGCTCGGCAGACTGAAGACCCGCACGCCCGGAAAATCGCGTTCGATCTTTTCCATCAGCGGCGTGAGGCGCGACTCCGGCAACTCGAACACCAGCAGCGACTTCTCAGCGTGCGGCATGGCGTGATGCAGATGCGCGTATTGCGTATCCAGCACCCACTCGATCATCGGCCACGCCATCACCGGGAAACCCGGCACGAAGTGATGCTGCCTGATCGAAAAGCCCGGAATCTTGTTGTAGCCGTTCGGAATGATCGACGCGCCCTGCGGATACGTGCCCATATTCAGGCGATGCCGGTTCTCCGGCGACTCCAGATCGAGCGGCGTGGCCGCGTTCGCCGGATGCATGTCGCGGATGCGCTCCTGAATCAGCTTCGCGGCTTCCGGATGCAGTTCGAGCGGCACGCCGAGCGCGGCCGCCGCGCATTGGCGCGTGTGGTCGTCTGGCGTCGCGCCGATGCCGCCCGTGGAGAACACGATGTCGCCCGAGGCGAACGTGCGCCGCAGCGTCGCGGTGATGCGCTCCGGATCGTCGCCGATATACTCCGCCCAGCCGAGCGACAGCCCACGCGCGCCCAGCAATTCGATGACCTTCGGCAGATGCTTGTCGATACGCCTGCCCGACAGGATTTCATCGCCGATGATGATGACGCCAAATGCCATTGCCGCCTCTTTTTCGCTTAGTCAGTAATTCATCAGTAGGGAACCGGCGCCGCGTGCCGCACGCCGCCGTGCTCATCCGCGCGCATGCGTTGCAGCGCGCGCAAACAGTAGTAGCCGAACCATAACGCCGAGAACACGAGGATGAACGCATAGATCCAGATCGTCACGGCCGTGACCACCGGGAACAGCACGATCAGCCAGACCGACGACGCCCACAACAGCGTAGGCAGCGAACCCAGCAAGCCGCTCGCGATGCCGATCAACAGCAACGGCAAACGGAAACGCCGCACCAGCGCGCGCCGCTCGTCACGTGTGGCATGCAGCGCGAGCGCGTCGTAGCTCATCACACGATACGTCAGCCAGCCCCACAGCAGCGGCGGAATCAGCGCGAAGAACGGCGGCACGAGCCAGAGCGGCAACGTGACGATCAGCAGCACCAGACACACCAGCGTGGTCCACAGCGCCTGTCCGAGGCTACCGTACCACGTTCCGCCGCGGCGCATTTCCAGGCTCGGGAATTGCCGTGCCGACAGGAAGCGGATTACCGCGGGCATCGACAGCGTGGCGATCAGCAGCAGCACCGTGACGACGATCAGCGGAATCGTCATCGCGATCACCATAAACGGCGCGATCGCCGCATGCAGCGCTGAAAAACCGAGCCAGTCGAACAGATGATAAAGCGTGAGCGTGAACGACCAGCCTTCGAGCCAGCTGCGCGTCGCACCGATCAGCGTCTGCCAGGAAAACCACAGGATCACGCCCCACCCGACCGTTGCCGCGAGAAACGGCATGAAGGTCAGCCAGAGCATGCGCGGGTGGAGCGCGCTTGTCAGCGCGCGCCCGAACGAGCGCAACAGATCATTCATGCGAGCCAGTGCCGGTGAGCGAAACGATGGAATGGAGTGAAGCGCGCGACAAACCCGCCGGGCAGCCCGGCGAAGGATCGCAAACGTGAACAGGATAAACCACGTGACGCGCCGCCGGGGAAACCGGCGGCGTGGGAGGAAGCGCGCTCAAACGGCGGCGGCGTCGTTGCTTTCGGTGCGGCGTTTCGGCGAAAGACGCCCGGCGATACGCACGAAAGCAAGCCAGTGCTGCGCCCAGAAACCGTCGCCGTAACGGCGGCCTTCGAGTTGATCGCTGATGCCGGTCGGCTCCATTTCCCGGCTCCAGGACACGCTGCGGAACAGCATGTCCCACCACGGAAACAGCACACCGAAGTTGCAACCGTATTTCAGCCCTTCGTGGCCATAACCAATGGCGTGGTGACGGCGATGGAAGGTCGGGCTGACCAGCAGGCGCTCGCCCAGCCAACCGAAGTACAGGCGGATGTTCGCGTGCTGGACACTCTGCGCGAGATTCGTGATGGCGACCAGCACGACGAACTGCGACGGCGGCACGCCGATCACCAGCGCGATCACCGCGAAGAACGAGGCTTGCAGCAGATCGTCGAGCAGATGGTTGCGGTCGTCGGACCAGAGCGACATCTGCTGCTGGCTGTGATGCACCGCGTGCAGTTCCCACCACACGCCGATCCGATGTTCCCAGCGGTGATACCAGTAACCGGCGAAATCAAGCACCAGCAGATACATCACGAACGTGACGAGCGGCTGCGTGGTCACGCCCGGCCACAGATTGTCGAACTCGATATTCGAAATGTTGTGCAGTCGCAGCCACGCCTGCACGGTGTCGAAGAATGGCTGGAGCGCGAAGAAAAAGAACAGGTTCAGAATGCCGAGCTTGGCGATCCACGTGTAGATCACGTCGACGCGCACCGCCTTGCGGGTCTCCCACTTCTCTACCGGACGCAGCGCTTCGAGCGGGCGCAGAACCGCGTACATGGCCAGCACTTCGACGACGCCCACGATCACCCAATACAGGCTGTCGTAGGTGTCTTCGTCGTAATCCATCAGATCGAAGCGGAACAGTAGCGGCTGCACCACGTCGACGTACAACAACGTCTGCACGGCGGAGACGAAGTTGTCGAGGGAAGAAAAAATCAGATGGAACATGGTGCTGGTCTGGTTACTTCATCCGTGACGGTTCGCGTGGTGCGGCATGGGCCCCTGCATCAAGCGCCGTTCGGCGCCGTGACCGGCGCGCGATTGAAGAAATAGATGCCGTGCGGCGAACGGCCGACAGCGATCGTCTGGATCAGCTTACGCGTTGTCAGGTCGATGATGCCGACGTGCTTCGCGAAGCGGAACGTAACCCACAGATAGCGTTTGTCGGCGGAAAGTTCCATGTCGTCCGGTCCCGGCATCAAACCGGTGATGTCGCCGACGTTGGTGAGCGTGTCCTCGTCGATGATGCTGATCGTGCTCGCCACGCGGTTCGACACCGCGACGTGCTTGCCGTCGGCCAGCGAACGGAAGTTGTGCGCGCCGTTGCCGGTGTGGATCGTCTTGACGATCTTCTGGTTGCGCCAGTCGACCACCGCGACGTAGTCCGCGCCGGTCATGCCGACCAGCAGGTATTTCTCGCCCGGCGTCATCCACAGGCCCGCCGGCACCTTGCCAACCTTCATCTTCCACTTGACGGTTTGCGTGGCCAGGTCGATCGCGGCCAGTTCGCCCGACACCTGCAGCGTGACGAATACCGTCTTGCTGTCGTTCGTGAACGCCATGTGGCTCGGCATGACCGCGAGCGGCAAGCGCGAGGCCAGCGTCATCTGGTTCTTCTGGCCGTCGTAGTGATAGATGTCCAGACGGTCCAGACGCAGGCCGGTGGTAACCAGCCATTTGCGGTCAGGCGAAAAGCCGATCTGGTACGGATCTTCGATGTTCTCGACCCAGCGCTGCACCTGCCCCGTTTTCGGGTCGACGAACATCAGATTGTTCGACACCGAATTCGCGACGATCAACGACGAATTGTCCGGCGTGGCCATCAGGTGGTGCGGTTCCTTGCCCGTGGGCACCGTGCCGACGACCTGGCGGGTCGCTTCGTCGATCAGGCTCAGCGTGGCTTCGCCGGAATTGAGCACGATCACGTTGTTGGCGTGGGCCGCCGGAGAAAAAAAGCCTGTGGCGGCGACCAGCAGCGCGCCCGCAGCGACCGTGGCAGTCAAGCCGGGAAGAAAAAATTTACGCATGAAAACTCACTTCGGAGAACAACCATCATTGTAGAACGTTTGCCGGGGCCAGCGGTTGACGCAGATCGGTCTGCGGGGCAGGAGAAATGAGGGCGCGATGTCTCTAGCAACGCGCGACGAGCGGCCCGACACGACACGTGACCGCGTCTTTCTTGAAGCGCCAAAAATGCATTTCCCGCCTGACAATGTGGAGTCTCATCAATCATACGTAAAACAGGAGAATTTTCTTAGATTAAGTCAATCATTGTCATACTAGGTTCTGAATATTCCTATTTAACGCTGCTCGAATATCAGACAAGCGACGCATACCGATATAAAACGATTTTTCCGCATTGCCTGCAGATTTAACTGATATCCCGCCCTGCCCGCCAAATCGGACAATTCTGCCGTCTCATCGCCCACCCACTCATCCTGTGGATGCACGGGCATGACGCGGTGTTCTTCAGTAAAAAGGAACGAAGGGTTGATCTAGCAATACCAGGCCCGCAGACCTTTATATTTTACGCAATTTATCAGGGCGATGAATGCATACGGATCACCCGCGCTCATGCGCCGCGCTCCCACGCACTGCCGCGGAGTTTTAAAACGATGAATAGCAATAAATCACTGGTTTGGTGTGAAGCGGCGCAAACGTTGCTGGCAGCGCCAGCGACGGCAAGATCAAATGCAAAGCGCAAGAAGGCGATCGCGCACGCGGTGCTGGTTTTGGCGGCATTCGCGGGTGGCGCACCGGTGACACAGGCCGCCACCTTCGTAGACACGAACGCTGATTCGCCAGGAAACGATATCGCCCCCTATGCTGGTGGCCTAGGCGCGATTGCGATCGGCATCGGCGCAAAGGCAGCGGGTCCCTACGCGACTGCGACGGGCTTCCAGGCGAGCGCGCAAGGCAGCCTGTCGATCGCAAACGGCGTGCAGGCGAACGCGCAGGGCGACAAGTCGATTGCAATGGGCGTGCAGGCGACAACTGCAACACCTGCCACCAACGGAATCGCGATCGGCAATCAGGCTCTCGTCAGCGGCTTGGGCGCGATGGCATTGGGAGCATCCGCGCGGGCGACCGGCATCAATGCCGCGGCTATTGGCTACGGCGCGATGGCCGCAGCGACCGGCGCCGTGGCGTTCGGCAACAACGCGGCGGCCACAGTTGCCAACAGCGTCGCATTGGGCGCGAATTCCACCACCACCGCCGACCTGTCCAAGGCAGCGTTTGCACCGGCTGGCTTGGGCGCAACCGGGATCGCGGCCGCGAGCGCGGCGGGCGAAGTCTCGCTCGGTTCAGCGAGCCAGGAACGCCGCCTGACGAACGTGGCAGCGGGCGCGGCTGCGACCGATGCCGTCAACGTGAGCCAGTTGAGTTCGGTCGACGGCAAGGTCGACGCCATTGCGCAAAGCGACACGCAGCACTATTTCAAGGCCAATGGCCTCGCCGACGGCTCCGACGACGCCGTGGCAAGCGGCACGCACGCTGTCGCGGCAGGCGCAGGCGCAAGCGCGACGGGTGCCGATACGGTTGCGCTGGGCGCGAGCGCCACAGCCGGCGGTGTCGGTTCTATCGCCCTGGGCGCGAGTGCCGTCGCCAGCGCCGCGTACTCCACCTCGATCGGCGAGTCCTCCGTTGCCACCGTCGCCGATGCGACGACGATCGGCGCCTACTCGAGCGCAACGGGCGTCGGCAGTGTCGCGCTCGGTTACATGGCCACAGCAAGCGGGGCCAACTCTGTGGCGCTGGGCCAAGGATCGGTTGCCGAGCGCGCGAGTACGGTATCGGTAGGTTCGGCGGGTCACGAACGCCAGATCACGAACGTCGCGGCCGGCACCGCCGACACCGACGCCGTCAACGTCGGCCAGCTCAAGGTTGCCATTACTGCTAGTGCCGTCACGTACGACGAGAATGCGGACGACACCGTCAACACGAAAAGCGTCACGCTGGCGGGTCCAAACTCCACTGACGGCGGCGTGACCGGCGGCACGACAATCACCAACGTGCATCAAGGCGCAGTGTCCGCGAGCAGCACCGATGCCGTGAACGGCGCCCAGCTCTATGCCATCACTGGCGACAACAGCGATACCTACATCCAGCAGAACGGCAACGGCGTCAAGTACGTTCGCACCAACGATGACTCGCTGACACCGGACGACGCTCACGCCACTGCCACGGGCGCTTCGGCGATTGGCTACAACGCCCGGGCGGACGGCGAGAACTCGGTCGCACTTGGCCGCGGCGCTCATGCGGAAACTGCCAACTCCGTCGCACTCGGCCAAGGCTCGGTCGCGGACCGGGCGAACAGCGTGTCCGTCGGCGCAGCGGGCCAGGAACGCCAGATCACGAACGTCGCGGCCGGCACCGCCGACACCGACGCCGTCAACGTCGCGCAGTTGAAAGCCGTGAGCGACCAAGGCGCCGCCAATGCCGCGAAGCTCGACGGTGCGGTCATGTATGACCAGAACGCCGACGGCACCATCAACAAGAACAGCGTCACACTCGGCGGCGACGCGGCGAACGGCGGCACGGTCATCCACAACGTCGCGGCAGGCGTGGACGCAACCGACGCGGTCAACGTCGCTCAACTGAACGCCGCCATCGACGGCGCCGTCAGCAACGTCGTGGTCAATACCGCCAATCCGTTCTTCAGCGCGGAAGGCAACCGCGATAGCGAAGGCGCCGTGTCCTCCGGCACCCACTCCGTCGCCGCGGGCGCCAGTGCGCAGGCCACCGGCGCCAACGCAGTCGCGATCGGCGCGAATTCGCTGGCGAGCGGCGCAAACGCCACGTCACTCGGCGCAAGCTCCGTCGCCAGCGGCGCCAACGCCACCGCGCTCGGCGCAGCCGCAAACGCCAGCGCTGACAATTCCGTCGCATTAGGCCAAGGCTCGATCGCGGACCGGGCGAACAGCGTATCCGTCGGCGCAGCGGGCCAGCAACGCCAGATCACCAACGTCGCAGCCGGCGTGCAAGGCACCGATGCCGTCAACGTCAACCAGTTGCAGCAAAGCGTCAGCGGAGCCGTGAGCCAGGCGAACAGCTATACGGACGACCAGATCCGCTCAGCCCGTCGCGACAGCTACGGCGGCACGGCATCCGCGATGGCAATTGCCGGTCTGCCGCAGGCAGTCCTGCCGGGTCACGGCATGGTCGCAATGGCCGGTGGCACGTACGCCGGCCAGTCGGCGTTGGCCATCGGCGTATCGCAGCTTTCGGAAACGGGTAAGTGGGTCTACAAGTTGCAAGGCACCACGGATTCGCGCGGCCAATTCGGCGCGTCGATCGGCGCCGGAATGCACTGGTAGGCGGAACTGGCAGGGCAGGCCGGGCCAAGCCGAGTCACGAGCAATCGCCTGGCCATCGACGTTGCAGGTGCGACGAGCGCGGGACCGACAAAAACCCCGCGCCGTTCTGCGCGCGCCGTCATTCCCACAAGGCATGGCGGCGCGCGCGTTTTTTATCCGTGCCGCGAAAGGCAGCCGGGCCATAACCGAAGCCACTCGCATGAGGCGGCAGCGCACAGCGCGCCCTCGCCCCTCACGTCGATCAGCGCTGCATCGACTCCCACACCTTGTAAAGCCGCTTCACCGAAACGGGCATCGGCGTACGCAACTCCTGCGCAAACAGCGAGATCCGCAACTCCTCCAGCAGCCAGCGGAACTCCGACAAGCGCGGATCGAGCACGCCGCCGCGTTGCGCCACCGCGCGCTGATAGTTCTGCAGCAGCGGCTGGAATTCGGCGAACTGCCGCGCGTCGCGCGCGGGGTCCGCCTTCAGCTTGTCGATGCGCAGCGCGATCCCTTTCAGATAGCGCGGGAAATGCGCCAGTTGCGCGTATGGCGTGTCGACCACGAAGCGCTTGCCGATCAGTCCGTCTAGCTGGTTCTGCAGATCGGCGTGCGCCGCCGTGAACGACTTTGCCTGCACCAGCTTCTTCGCGACCGTCGCGTATTCGCTCAGAATCTGCCCGACCAGCCGGGCAATTTCCTGAGCGAGTAACGTCAGGCGGCTACGGCCTTCGTCGCGGCGCGTGTGGAAACTGGCGTCGTCGTCGGGCAACGGGTCTTGCAGACAGGCGCGGTCGAGCGCGGTGTCGATCAGTTGGTCGCGCAACTCTTCCTGCGTGCCGCGCGGCATGAACTGCATCGCCATTTCGCGCAAGCCCGGCAGATTCTTTTCCAGATACTTGATCGGCTCCTTCAGCTGCAACGCGAATAGCCGGCGCAATCCCGCGCGATGAATCCGCGCGGCTTCGTCCGGTGAATCGAACACTTCGACGTCGCAATGCATGCCGCGATCCACCAGCGCCGGATAACCAAACAGCGTCTGCCCGCCCCGGCGGATTTCGAGCAACTCGGGGAGCTTGCCGAAGTTCCACGTCGTCAGCTTTTCATACAGCGCCGTGCCTTGAGTGCCGGCTTGCGGCGCGGTCTGTGGACCTGGGGCGGCAGCGCCCTTGCCTCGCTGCGCCGCTCCACCGGCCGCACCGGACGCTTGCGACGGCGTCGCGACGCCGCCGCCGCCCGCGTCCGCCAACGCTGCGCCCGCCGCACTCGACGCGATCTTCTGGAAATGCTGCTGCGCCTGGCCGCCGAGTTCGGCGCGCAGTTGCGACAGATTGCGGCCCATCGCAAGCTGACGCCCATGCTCGTCGACGACCTTGAAGTTCATGAACAGATGCGGCGGCAAGGTCTCGAGCTTGAAGTCCGACTGCTTCATCGCGACCTGGGTCTGCTCGCGAATATCGGCGATCAGCGACTCGAGCAAACCGCCCGCGCCGAAACGCGGACCGCTATGCCGGTCGACGAAACCCGCCGCGTACTCGGGCAGCGGCACGCAATGACGGCGCAGCTTCTGTGGCAAGGACTTCAAGAGCAGTTGCGTCTTCTCTTTCAGCATGCCGGGCACGAGCCATTCGCAGCGCCGCGCGTCGACCTGATTCAGCGCATACAGCGGCACCGCGAGCGTCACGCCGTCGCGCGGCGAACCCGGCTCGAAGTGATAGGTAAGCGCCATTTCGACGCCCGCCATCGTCATCCGTTTCGGGAACAGATCGGTGGTCACGCCGGCGGCTTCGTGCCGCATCAAATCATCACGCGACAGATACAGCAGGCGCAGCTTGTCTTCCGGCTGGCCGCTCTTTTTCACCTCGTCGCGATACCAGCGTTCGAACGACGCGCCGGTGTAAATGCCCTTCGGCAGCGCCTGATCGTAGTAGGCAAAAATCAGCTCGTCGTCGACCAGCACGTCCTGGCGGCGCGACTTGTGTTCGAGCTGCTCGATATCGGCGAGCAGCTTGCGGTTGTGAGCGAAGAACGCGAGCTTCGTATCGAACTCGCCTTCCACCAGCGCGCCGCGAATGAACAGCTCGCGGGCGCGCGCCGGATCCTGTTTGCCGAAGCTCACGCGCCGCCGGTGGTAGATCGGCAGGCCGTATAGCACGGCGCGTTCGAACGCCGAGACCTGCGCCGCGCGCTTTTCCCAATGCGGCTCGGAAAGCGACTTCTTCAGCAGATGCGCGCCGATCTTCTCGATCCACTCCGGCTCGATCTTCGCGATGCAACGCGCGTACAGGCGGCTCGTCTCGACCAGTTCGGCGGCCATCGCCCACTTGCCGGCTTTCTTCACCAGCACCGAGCCCGGCCACAAATAGAACTTGATGCCGCGCGCGCCGAGGTAATACGGCTCGTCGTCGGCCTTGAGACCGATGTTGCCGAGCAAGCCCGTCAGCAGCGCAAGATGGATCTGCTCGAAAGTCGCTTCCGCTTCGTTCAACCGCCAGCCGTGCTCGCGCACCACCGTCAGCAGTTGCGAGTGCACGTCGCGCCATTCGCGCAGGCGCAGTTGCGACAGGAAGTTCTTGCGGCACTCCTCGTGCAGCTGCTTGTTCGACTTCTTGTGCGCAATCGCTTCTTCGAACCAATTCCAGATTTTCAGCCACTGCAGGAATTCGGAGCGCTCGTCGGCAAAACGGCGATGCGCCTGATCGGCCTGCTCCTGCGCTTCGATCGGCCGGTCGCGCGGATCCTGCACGGACAAGGCGCTCGCGATGATCAGCACTTGCTTGAGCGCCTGCTGGTCGCGCGCGGCCAGAATCATCCGTCCGACGCGCGGGTCGAGCGGCAGGCGTGCGAGTTCGCGGCCGAGCGGCGTGAGCTGATTGTCGTCGTCGACGGCGCCCAGTTCGTTGAGCAGCTGATAGCCGTCGGCGATCGCGCGGCCCGGCGGCGGCTCGATGAACGGGAAGGTCTCGATCGCCGTCAGATGCAGCGACTTCATGCGCAGAATCACCGACGCCAGCGACGAGCGCAGAATTTCCGGATCGGTAAAACGCACGCGGCCCTGGTAGTCGCTTTCCTCGTACAGGCGAATGCAGATGCCATCGGCGACGCGGCCGCAACGCCCGGCCCGCTGATTCGCGGCGGCCTGCGAAATCGATTCGACCTGCAACTGCTCGACCTTGTTGCGATACGAGTAGCGCTTTACGCGCGCGAGGCCGGTGTCGACCACGTAGCGAATGCCCGGCACCGTCAGCGAGGTTTCGGCGACGTTGGTGGCCAGCACGATCCGGCGCGCGTTCGAGGTGCGGAACACGCGCTCCTGTTCGGCCGCGGAAAGACGCGCGAACAGCGGCAGGATTTCCGTGTGCGGCGGATGGTGCTTGCGCAGCGCCTCGGCGGCGTCGCGGATTTCGCGCTCGCCGGGCAGGAACACGAGCACGTCGCCGGGGCCTTCGCGGCAGAGTTCGTCGACGGCGTCGACGATCGCGTCCATCAGATCGCGATCGGTTTCGCGCTGGCTTTTCGGCCGGTCGCCACGCGGCGCGGACGACGCATTGCCTTCCGCGGCCTTCACGGCGGGGCTGTCTTCCGCGACCGGCCGGTAGCGCACCTCGACCGGATAAAGCCGCCCGCTCACCTCGATCACCGGCGCGGGCTTTTCTTCGCTCCCGAAGTGGCGCGCGAAACGGTCCGCGTCGATCGTCGCCGAGGTCACGATCAGCTTCAGATCGGGGCGCTTGACGAGAATTTCCTTCAGGTAGCCGAGCAGAAAGTCGATGTTCAGGCTGCGCTCGTGCGCCTCGTCGATGATCAGCGTGTCGTATGCTTTCAGCAGAGGATCGGTCTGCGTTTCGGCGAGCAGGATACCGTCGGTCATCAGCTTGACGGAGGCGCCCGGCGACAGATTGTCGGTGAAGCGCACCTTGTAGCCGACCACTTCGCCGAACGGCGTGCCGAGTTCCTCGGCGATGCGGCGGCCCGTCGCCGACGCGGCGATCCGGCGCGGCTGCGTGTGGCCGATCAGACCGGAGCCGCCCGCGCCGAGCCCGCGCCCGAGTTCGAGGCAGATTTTGGGCAGCTGGGTGGTTTTACCGGAGCCCGTCTCGCCACAGACGATCACCACCTGATTCTGGGCGATGGCTTTGGCGATTTCCTCGCGACGGCCCGACACGGGCAGCGCTTCAGGATAGGTGATCGGCGGAATCGGATTGGGCTCGACCACACGTGGAGCGCGCGGCGGCCGTGCTTCGCGCGGCGGCTGCTGCTCGCGGCGGCCGGCGCTGCGCTCGGCTTCGCTCGCCGCTGGCGATTTTTGCGCGGGCGCGCCGCCGGACTCGCGGCGCGGCTCCGCGCCTTGCGCCGACGCGTGCCGCGGCTGCTCGCCACGACCGCCGCCTTTCTGCTGATTCGCGCCCGGCACATTCGCGGGCTGAGCACGCCGCTCGCCACTTCGCTGCGTCTGCTGGCCGTGCGGCGCATTCTGTTTCTGCGGACGCCCCGGGTTGTGGCCCGGGCCTCGACCTTCCTTGCCGTGAGGCGGCTGCGACTCGCCACTTCCGGCGTGTTTCGCCACGTCGTCACTTTCCTGACCGCGGGCTTCACGGCCCGGATTATTTCTCTGCGCCGACGCCTGCGCATTTTCCGCGGCGCGCCGCGGCTCGCGCGCCGTGTGCGGCGCGTTGCGTTCGGCGTCCTGCGCATCGCGGCGCTTCGCGTCGCCGGCCTTCACCTGATCGGCGGCCGACGCCGGATTCTCGTTCGCCGCAGCGGGACTTTTGGGTACATTCGACATGGGGGCGCATTATAATCCCCGGCATGAATTCCCAAACCGACCTCGTCCCCGCGCCCGCGAGCGCTCCGGCCCCCGCCGGAGCAACGGAAGATCTCGCCCAGCACGCGCAATTCGTCGACTGGATGCGCTCAGTCGCCCCTTACATCCATGCATTCCGTAACAAGACGTTCGTCGTCGGGTTCGGCGGCGAGGTGGTGCATCAGGGGCTCCTGAACGCGCTCGTGTCCGACATTGCGCTCTTGCAGGCCATGGGCATCCAGATCGTGCTGGTGCACGGCTCGCGTCCGCAGGTCGAGGAGCAGATGAGCCTGCACGGCGTGGAGTCCGAGTTTTCGCACGGCATGCGAATTACGGATGCGCGCGCGCTCGAGTCCGCGAAAGAAGCGGCCGGCGAAGTGCGTCTGGATATCGAGGCCGCCATCAGCCAGGGTTTGCCGAATACGCCGATGGCGCACGCGCACATCAGCGTGGTGTCGGGCAACTTCGTGACGGCGCGGCCGGTCGGCATTCTCGACGGGGTCGATTTCGCTCACACCGGCGTGGTGCGCAAGATCGACGCCGATTCGATCCGCCACTCGCTCGCGAGCCGCAAGCTGGTGCTGCTCTCGCCGCTCGGCTTCTCGCCCACCGGCGAGGCCTTCAATCTGGCCATGGAGGACGTGGCGTCCGCCGCCGCGATCGCGCTGCGCGCCGACAAGATCGTGTTCCTGACCGAAACGCCGGGCCTGATGGAAGCCGGCGAAAACGGCCCCGAACTGGTGCGCGAACTGTCGCTCGACGACGCCTACAAGCTGCACGAAAGCGGCGAGGTCACCGGCGACGCGGGCTTCTATCTGAAGCACTCGATCCGCGCCTGCCGCGGCGGCGTGGCGCGGGCGCACATCATCCCCTACGCGCTCGACGGCAGCCTGCTGCTCGAACTGTTCCTGCACGACGGCGTGGGCACGATGATCTCGTACGAGAACCTCGAAAGCCTGCGCGAAGCCACGCCGGACGACGTCGGCGGCATTCTTGCGCTGATCGAGCCGCTCGAATCGGACGGCACGCTGGTGCGGCGCGGCCGTCACCAGATCGAACGCGACATCGACCACTTCTCGGTGATCGAGCACGATGGCGTGCTGTTCGGTTGCGCGGCGCTGTATCCGTACACGCAGGAGCGCATCGGCGAAATGGCGTGCCTGACGGTCGCGCCCGAAGCGCAAGGCACCGGCGACGGCGAGCGACTGTTGAAGCGCATCGAGCAGCGCGCGCGGGCGCGCGGCCTGACGCGCATTTTCGTGCTCACCACGCGTACCGAACACTGGTTCCTCAAACGCGGCTTTGTCAAAGTCACGGTCGACGACCTGCCGGAAGACCGCCGCCGACTCTATAACTGGCAGCGCAAGTCGCTCGTGCTGATGAAACAGCTCTGAGCGGCCCTATATATATAGCGACTGCCCGCCCCCACACCGATTTTAGGAGAAGCACAGCATGACTCGTATGGTTCAATGCGCGAAGCTCGGCAAGGAAGCCGAAGGCCTCGATTTCCCGCCGCTGCCGGGCGAACTCGGCAAGCGGATCTACGAAAGCATCTCGAAGGAAGCCTGGCAGGCCTGGTTGAAGCAGCAGACCATGCTGATCAACGAAAACCGCCTGAACATGGCTGATCCGCGCGCACGCCAATACCTGATGAAGCAGACCGAAAAGTTCTTCTTCGGCGAAGGCGCGGACACCGCGCAGGGTTATGTGCCGCCGTCGGCTTAACTGAACGCTTTCGCGCTTCAGGCTGCATCACCGAAATCCGCGCCGCGTGCGCGGATTTTTTTCGCGTCTACGCGCCACCAGATTGACCGGGGCGACGCTGCCAGATTCGCGGCCCCGGCAGCGCCGGAAAAATTCTCCAAACGGTACATTTTCGCGCCGTTTTAAGCCCCTTTTCCAGACCGCCAGGATCCGCTCAATCCCCCGCCCCGCAAGGGATTGAGCGCCCCCGCCAAGGCCCCCGCCGAACACCGGGTTTGCACGATCCTCTGTTATCGTGCTATCATGTGCCTCGTTCCAACAGCATTTCACCTTCATTCACGTTCTCTTCAATCTGGCGCGCAGTGCGTGTGCCATCCCGAACTGAACAGTTTTTATACAAGAAGGCTCGTCGGTCGCTTCCCCGTGTCATGCGCCCCCCTCGTGGGCCACATGAGCGGCGAATAAAAGCACCGGCCTTTTTCGTTTCAAGCCTTCCAGCGGCGCATGGGCCAGCTTTCAGCCACCCCAGCGTCCTCATGCACCTGCCCCCCTTCCACGGCCACGCAGGTGCAACAGTCAGCACAATCTAGACGAGTGTTTTTTCGCGACCTGTCTCGCGAGGCACGGGCGTTCTGCTTTCCATCGCGCCCAGCTCCATCGCCCTCAGCGGCGACGGAGACGCTTTTCGCATGGCTCGCGAAACTGCACTCCCCAGCAACCGTGGCGGAACGTTCATGCGCATCATGAGTTTCGTCGCAGTCATTGGAGTTTTCACCTTGACCGCTTCCAGCAACGGCTTCTGGCGACACCACAAAGAAGAACAACGCCTCTCTCTCGACGACATCACCGTCGTCGACAAATCTCTCCTCAAGCGTGCCGTCGGCGCCATGGCGCTCGGCAACGCGATGGAATGGTTCGATTTCGGCGTGTACAGCTACATCGCCGTCACGCTCGGCAAAGTGTTCTTCCCGTCGGCCAGTCCGGCTGCGCAGTTGATCGCCACGTTCGGCACGTTTGCCGCGGCGTTCCTCGTGCGGCCGGTCGGCGGCATGGTGTTCGGGCCGCTCGGCGACCGTATCGGCCGACAGCGCGTGCTCGCCATGACCATGATCATGATGGCGCTTGGCACCTTCGCGATTGGTCTGATCCCGAGCTACACGACGATCGGCATTTTCGCGCCGGTGCTGCTGCTGGTTGCGCGTCTGGTGCAAGGTTTCTCGACTGGCGGCGAGTACGGCGGCGCGGCGACCTTCATCGCCGAATTCTCGACCGACAAGCGCCGCGGCTTCATGGGCAGCTTCCTCGAATTCGGCACGCTGATCGGCTATGTGCTCGGCGCGGGTACGGTGGCCGTGCTGACCGCGACGCTCTCGAACGATGCGCTGCTTTCGTGGGGCTGGCGTGTGCCGTTCCTGATCGCCGGCCCGCTGGGTCTGGTGGGTCTGTATATCCGGATGAAGCTCGAAGAAACACCCGCGTTCAAGAAGCAGGCCGAGCAACGCGAAGCTGAAGACAAGGCCGTGCCGAAGCAGTCGTTCCGCGAGTTGCTCATGCAGCAATGGAAGCCGCTCTTGCTGTGCGTCGGCCTCGTGCTGATCTTCAACGTCACCGACTACATGGCGCTCTCGTATCTGCCGAGCTATCTGTCGGCCACGCTGCACTTCAACGAAACGCACGGCCTGTTCCTCGTGTTGCTCGTGATGGTGCTGATGATGCCGATGACGCTCGCGGCCGGCCGTCTGTCCGACACGATCGGCCGCAAGCCCGTGATGCTGTTCGGTTGCGTGGGTCTGTTCGCACTGTCGATTCCCGCCCTGCTGCTGATCCGCATGGGCACGGTGCTGCCGGTGTTCGGCGGCCTGATGATTCTCGGCGTGCTGCTGTCGTGCTTCACCGGCGTGATGCCGTCGGCGCTGCCTGCGCTGTTCCCGACCCGGATCCGCTATGGCGCGCTCGCGATCGGCTTCAATATCTCGGTATCGCTGTTCGGCGGTACGACGCCGCTCGTGACGGCATGGCTGGTCGACCGTACCGGCAATCTGATGATGCCCGCGTACTACCTGATGGGCGCGTCGCTGATCGGTATCGTCTCGGTGATGGCGCTGCGCGAAACCGCCCGCAAGCCGCTGCTCGGCTCGGGCCCGTGCGTGGCCACGCGCGCGGAAGCGCATGCCGTGCTGCGCGGCGAGCGTGAAGCCGAAGAGATGGACGAAGGCTATGCGGCAACGGCTACGGCGCGCGCCTAAGGGCGAGTTGTTCGACTGTTAGTGCGAGTTGTTAGAGAACGGGCCGGCAAAATTGCCGGCCCGTTTTTTTATGGCACCAGCGAATCGAAGCTCGCGCTGGCGTGAGCGCCTTCGACCATCAAGATGCCCGCCGAAATCGGCAGCTTGAAGCGCCGCGGCCCGGCGCTGCCAGGATTGACGAACAGCACGCCGTCGCGCTCGCTGATCAATGGCTTGTGCGAATGGCCCGTCACCACCACGCTGATCCCCTGGCTGCGCGGATCGGCGCCCACGTCGGCGATGTCGTGCACGACGAGAATCGTCACTTGCTGCACGGTTAGCGTGGTGTGCGTCGGCAGCGACGCGGCCCAGTCGCCGGTGTCGTTGTTGCCGCGCACCGCCGTGAGCGGTGCAATCCGCCTGAGCGCTTCGAGCACCGCCTCGTTGCAGATATCGCCCGCGTGAATGATCGCGTCGCAACCGGCGAGGTACTGCAAGGCCTCGGGACGCACGAGATTGTGCGTGTCGGAGATCAGGCCGATTCGGGTGCGTGTGGATTGTGGGGTGCGCAAAGTCATGTTGGAAGTATCGGGCAAATGAGCGGACGGCGTGCGCTGTCGTTTCGCATGAGCAAGTGTTCCGCGTGCTTCGAACTGCGTTGAACCCGTGCGCTCAATCCGCCGACTGCTGCTCCGCGAGCTCATGCGGCACGCGCTGCACCGGCCGCTCCGCGTTGAGCATCCGCCGCGTCGCGCCCTGCACGACGATCGAGACCAGCGCCGCGCACGCAAAGCTCAGCCACACGCCATACCGCGGCAGCATCGTCGCGGTCACGGCGAAGAACGCTGCGAACGAGGCGCGGCCAATCACCATGCCGCGCATCAGCAAAGCGACGAAGTCCGCGCCGTGCGCGCGCTGCGCCGACACCGCGAGCACGATGCCGAGCAAGGGAAACACCGACAGCAGTCCGCTCCAGGTCGCGCCCAGCGACGCGGACAGCGTGGTCACCGCGACCGTCAGCAATGCGCCGGCGAGCATGCGCACGGCGAGGTCGCCGAGTCCGAGGCGCGCCGCCGGCACGTGACCAGTCACGCGCGGCAAGCCGCTTTGCGACACCGCCACGGCGACACAGGCCGCCGCCACCGCCCATGCAAGTCCGGCCGGAAGCTGCGTGAGCAGAATGGCCACGCCGACCCAGCCCACCATGCCGACGACCAGCGCGAGCGGCCACGAGACACGGCGGCAGCTCCACGCATACGCAAAATTGAAGGCTTCCGACGCGGCAATCGCCGCGATCGAGGCCACCGACGCCTGCGCCGCGAACGACGGACCGCGCTCCAGCGCGAGCAGCAACACGATCGGCCCGGCGACTACCGGCAGCCCCGCGAGCCACCCCGCCACTGACGGCCCCCACACGCGCCCCGCCACGGTCAGCGCGGCGAGAAACGCGGGCACCAGTACGACTTTGAGCGCGAGCAGCAAGCTTACGATTCCAGCAGGTGTTCGATGCGCCGGTCCGGAACCAGCCACCACGCGGCAGCCAGCGTATAGAGCGCGGCCGAAACCCACGGCGCGACAAACGCCAGCGCAATGCCCGCCAGATAGATCACGACCGAGACCTTGCCCTTGAAGTCGTTGCCGACCGCTTTGGCGAGGGTCGAGTCCCCGCCGTGCTCGCGGATCAGCACGCCCGTCAGAATGAAATACGCGATCGACGACATGAACAGCACCACGCCGTACATCGCGGTCGGCCAGGAGGCCAGATGGTTTTCGCCGGCCCAATGCGTGACGGCCGGCAGCAGCGACAGCCAGAACAGCAGATGCAGATTGGCCCACAGCACCGCGCCGTTGACCTTCTGCACGGCATGGAACATGTGATGATGATTGTTCCAGTAGATGCCGACGTAGATGAAGCTCAGCACGTACGCGCAGAACACGGGGAGCACCGGACGCAGCGCGGCGAGATCGAAGCCTTCCGGCACTTTCAACTCGAGCACCATGATCGTGATGATGATGGCGATCACGCCATCGCTGAAGGCTTCGACACGTCCCTTGCCCATCGGTTGGATTCCTGATGATGAATGCGGTTGTGCGCACCGTTCGCCCGCATTCCGCAGACGACCCGCGCCGTTGCCGATTATCCGCGATGGCCCGACGCTTTGTCGATGCGCCTGATCGATCGCCAGCGTGCCGCGCTCAGGCTGAAGCGCCGTCCGGGTAGTAGACGGCGAGCCACACGCTGGGCTCCTGATCGCTCGTCCATGCCACCCGATGCCGGCAATGCGCGTCGATCAGCACATGATCGCCGGCCTTCATCCGATGCGGCTCGGCCTCGCCTTCGAATTCGAGCGCCGCCGCGCCGCTCAGCAGCACGACCCATTCCGCGCGCGGACTGTCGTACCAGAAGCCCGGCGGACTGGCATGCCCCATCGAGACGATCCGCTCGATGCTCACGCCGCCCTGCTCCACGAACGTGTCGACCTGCTCGTCCGCGCCCGCTGGTGCCCGGTCGTCGAACAGATTGCCGCTTCTGATTGCGCGCTTCACCGTATGTGCTCCGCTCACTTCATTGGCTTGAGTCCATCGAGCAAGGTCGGCACCAGTTCGCTGATGGTCGGGTGGATATGCATCGCATACTCCAGCGTCGGATACGGCGCGCCCGCCGTCATGATGTCGATGAACGTGTGCAGCGCCTCATCGCCTTCGATGCCGTGAATCGCCGCCCCGAGAATCTGCTTGCTCTCCTTGTCGACCATCACCTTCATGAAGCCGTCGGTCTCGCCCCGTTCGCGCGCGCGGCCCACTCGCGTCATCGGCATGGTGGCGATCAGCGCGTCGCGGCCCGCCTTGCGCACCTCGGCCTCCGAGGCGCCGACACGCGCGAGCGGCGGATCGACGAATACCGCATACGTCATGATCCGCGTATCGACGCTGCGCGAGCCGCCGTCGAGCAGATTGGCCGCGACGATCTGATAGTCGTCGTAGGAGGTGTGGGTGAAGGCGCCCCGCCCGTTGACGTCGCCGATCGCCCAGACGCCCGGCACGTTGGTGCGCAACTGGCCATCGACCGGAATCGTGCCGTGTTTGTCCGTCGTGATGCCGGCGGCCGCGAGGCCGAGGTCGTCGGTATTCGGTTCGCGGCCGGTCGCGAACAGCAGGTGCGACGCTTCGAGCGCGGGGATGTTCTGCTCGAAGCCGATGCACACTTCGTTCTCGCGATGCGGATGCGGCTCGACCCGCGAAGGCTGCACGCCGAAGCGAAACTCCACGCCCTCGCGGGCCAGCACCTTGTGCACGGAATCGGCGAAATCGGCGTCCTCGCGGGTGAGCAGGCGCTCGCCGCGCACCAGCACGGTCACCTGGCTGCCGAAGCGGCGAAAGATCTGCGCGAATTCGAGCGCGATATAACTCGCGCCGACGATCACCAGATGACTCGGCAATTCGGTCAGGTCGAGCAGGTTGGAGTTGGTGTAGTAGCGAATCCGCTCGAGTCCGTCGAGCGGCGGCACGACGGCGCGCGTGCCTGTATTGATGAAGATTTCGTCGGCGCTGACTTCGTCGAGCAGGTTGCCGTCCAGCCCGCTGATGGCGAGCGCATGCGGTTCGGTGAAGCGCGCGTGGCCTTTGAACACGCTCACGTTCTTCGTGCCGCGCAGCCATTTCTCGACGCCGTCGCGCGACTGCCCGATGATCTCGTCCTTGCGCGCCTTGACCGCGGCCAGGTCGACGCTGATCGCGCCGCCCACCTGCACGCCGAGTTCCGCGCAATGACGCGCGACATGCGCCGCGCGGGCGCTCGCCACATAGGATTTGGTCGGCGTGCAGCCGACGTTGACACAGGTGCCGCCAAAGGCAGCCCGTTCAATGACCGCGGTTTTACGGCCGCTTTGACCGAGACGCACGGCGAGCGGTGAGCCGCCTTGTCCCGTACCGATCACAACTGCGTCGAAGTGCTGTGGCATGGCAACTCTCCCGAGGCTGGGGTGCTGGTCGTAGCATCTTACCCTTCGCCCTTGGAATCACCATGTTGTGCCGCTCACTACTGCCGCGGATTGTTGCGGATGACTGCTGTTTTCCGTCTGTTTTGCTCAGGCGTGGCAATGCACGGCGCAGATCAATTCGCGCGAACGTTGCAGCGCGGCCTGCGCGCCCCGGGACGCCATTACCCAGCCGACCTGGCCGAGATTGAAATCCTGCGACACCATCACCTGCATGAGGGCGACCATCGGTAAGACCACCGACGGCCGGTAAAGCTGGTCTCTGATTAAAGCTGGCATGACAACTCCCATCGCACGATGCCGCTTCGGCATCGCACTCAATTTACCTTTCGATGGGAGCATTTTAGGGAGACCGACCTCGCGGATAAATACCGGGAACGCGAAGTCACTTGTTTGTCAAACCGAACAATCGAATCCGGCTGCCCGCGGCCGCACCCGGCGAAAGCCCGCATTCGCAGGCCCGGCAAGGCGTCCGGGCTTGCATGCGGGTCGCCGCCGGGTTCAGGAGGCGTCGGCCACGTTGAGCTGCGCGTCCCACAAAGCGCGGGCATACGCGCTTGCCCCGACCGGGCGGCTGTAAAGATAGCCCTGCTGCTTGTCGCAATCGATCGCGCGCAGGAACGCCGCCTGTTCGGCGGTTTCTACCCCTTCGGCGGTGACGTTCATGCCGAGGGAGTGCGCCATCGCCACCACCGCCTGGGTAATCGCAATCGAATCGCGATGATCCGGCAGCCCCGCGACAAACGAGCGGTCGATTTTCAGGTTATGCAGCGGGAAGCGCTTCAGATACGACAACGATGAATAGCCGGTGCCGAAATCGTCGACGGAAATGCGCACGCCCATGGCGTTCAGCGCGCTCAGCATCGGCAGGACGGTTTCGCTGTCGCTCATCAGCAGCCGCTCGGTGATCTCCAGCTCCAACGCCGTCGGTTCGAGCCCGGACTGCGCGAGACAGCGTTCGATCCGCTCCACCAGGCCGTCGTTGAACTGCCGCGGCGACAGGTTCACCGCGACGATCAGCTCCGGCGCCAGCGTGCGGCGCCATTGCGCCACCTGCTCGCAGGCCCGCGCCAGCACGAAGTCGCCGATCTCGACGATCAGCCCGGCATCTTCGGCCACGGGGATGAATTCCCCCGGCGACACGTTGCCCAGCTCGCTGTTGTACCAGCGCAGGAGCGCCTCCGCGCCGATCGTGCGGCCGTCGTGGCTATCGACGATCGGCTGGTACACGAGGCTCAGTTCGCTGGCGGCGAGCGCGCGCCGCAGCGATTGCTCGATCGTGAAGCGGCGCTGCAGATGCTGATTCAGCTCGGCGGTGAAGAACTGGAAGTTATTGCGGCCGCGCTGCTTGGCGTGATACATCGCCGAATCGGCGTTGCGCATGAGCGTGGCGACGTCCTGGCCGTCTTCGGGAAAGCGGCTGATGCCGATCGACGCGCCCAGGTAGTACTCGTTGTCCGCCACCGCGAACGGCACCGCGATCATGTCGAGGATGCGGCGCGCGAGGCCGATCAGATGCCCGGTGTTTTCATACGCGCTGACCACGATCACGAATTCGTCGCCGCCCACGCGCGCGAGCGTGTCCTCGGCCGAGATGCACGCCGAGAGGCGCTCCGCCACGCTGCACAGGAGCGAGTCGCCGGCCTCGTGACCGGCGGTGTCGTTGACTTTCTTGAAGCCGTCCAGATCGACGAACAGCACGGCGACGCTCGCCAGCTCGCCCATGCCGGACGACATGTCCGGCGTGAACAGATCGCGCATCCGCTCGGTAAGATAGGCGCGGTTGTAGAGGCCGGTGAGCGAATCACGGGTGGCGAGGAACTTGAGTTGGCGCTGCGCCTCGCGCACAGGTCCGATGTCGGTGAACGAAATCAGCACCGAACTGGGTTCGCTCTCGCCCGGCTTGATGATCGGCACGACGTTCTCGGTGATCCAGACGATGTCGCCGCCGATCAGCTCCACGCCGATCGTGACGCCGAGCACGGGTTTGCCGGTTGCCAGCACCTGGGCGGTCGGACGAGCCGTATCGGCGACGAGCGAGCCGTCCTCGTGATACGCGCGCACCATCACCGTATGAATACTGCGGCCGACGATCTGCGGGGTCGCGCGCAAAATGCGCTGCGCGCTCGGATTGCAGGCGAGCACGATGCCCCCGCGCGACTGCACCACGATCCCTTCGATCAGGTGATCGACCACCAGCCGGTGATGCTCCTCGCTGTGCGCGAGGCGCTGAACCATGGTGTCCTGATGCACGGCGAGACCGACGCTGTGACCGATGTCGCGCAGCATCGCCTCTTCCTCGGCGCTCGGACGGCGCGGCACGCGGTAGTACACCGCGAAGGCGCCGAGCACCACGCCGGAATCGTTTTCAAAGGGCACCGACCAGCAGGCCCGCAGGCCGAGCGGTAACGCGAGGTGCCGGAAGTCGGCCCACAGCGGATCGGTTTCGATATCCTCGACGACGACGAGACGCCGCTCGTACATCGCGGTGCCGCACGAGCCGACCCGTGGGCCGATCGCGGCGCCGTCGATCGCCGCGCTGAAGTGCGCCGGCAGCGACGGCGCGCCGCCCACTCTGGTGTGCACGCCGTCGGGGTCGAGCAGCAGGATTGAACAGGACGCGCCTTCCCCCAGCAGCGCTTCCGCGCGGCGGCATACTTCGTCAAGCAATTCCGGCAGCGGCGTGTTGCGGGTGATCAACCGCAACACCGTGCGCTCCGACGCCAGCACCCCTTCGGCGAGATTCGATCCATAGCGGCCTTCAGGCGCTGCTCCCAGCGTGTTTTCTGATGTCGCTTCGCAAGTCATATGTGCGCCCCCTAACCCGACATCGGCAAGTTAGTGTACGCGGCACACGGGGGTTTACGCGAGGCCGGCGAATTTAATTCGTCGCGTGTCGCAGACGGGTTGGCCAATTGGGCCGGTCGATCGCTGGGTCAAACGGCCCAATGGCCATGCTGGAGCGGGTGATGACGCCGTGGGCGGGCGCCGCGCGGGCCGGGTTTCGGGCTCCGCTGCCGCCTGTGGCGCAGGCGGAACCCGAATCGCGCTGGAACACGCCGTGGCGACTTGCGCATGAGCGCGATCAGCTATGCTGATCCGGTGGACGGCCGCCGCCTCCGCCTCCGCCGCCTCCGTGTCCTCCGCCACCGTTACCGCCGTTGCCGCCGCCCGGCGGCCTGTCTCCGCCACCTTGAGGGTGACCGCCTTGGGGCCGGCCACCGGCATTGCCCTGCGGTTGACCACCCGGTGGCCGCCCGCCAACATTCCCCGGCGGCTGACCACCCGATGGCTTTCCTCCGCCATGCCCCGGTGGCTGACCGCCCGATGGCCTTCCTCCGCCATGCCCCGGTGGCGACCCGCCCGGCGGTCTTCCTCCGTCGTGCCCCGGTGGCGGTCCGCCCGGCGGTCTTCCTCCGCCGTGCCCGGGTGGCGGTCCGCCGGGTGGCCTTCCTCCGCCGTGCCCTGGTGGCCGTCCCGCGCCGGGTCGCGGCGGGGGCGGCGGCGGATGATGCGCCCAGCGCGATTGCTGGCCGTACCAGGGCCGGCCGCGATAATAGTTGCCCCAGTACGTACCGATCGAGAACGTCACGATCGGCAGCCCGATCACCGTGCCGTAGTTCATCACCGGTACGTTGGCGCCCTGGTAGGGATAACTGAGCGACCCTGCATAGGCCCAGCCGCGCAAGTTCGGCGCGGCGACATCGCACCATTGATAGTTGCTGATGCAGCCCATGACGCTCAATGGCACACCGCGCGGCAGTTGCGCCACGACCGGATAATCCGGCGCCGGACCCGCGCGAACGTTGACGGTAGTGTTGGTATAAGCCTGCGACTGCGCGCCAGCTACAGCGGGTAAGGCAAGCGCGCCGGCCGCCGCATACAGACAACGAACGAGGTGTTGTTTCATTCTTTCTCCCGTTTCAAGGGCCGCGTTGGTGTTGCCAGGTGTTGGCGGCCTGTCCGGCTTGTTGTGAGTCCTGCTTCCGGTCCCTGCAATGCACGCCGCATTGCCATGCGCGGTGCGTCGGCTCACAGGCGAGTTGCACGGCACATGCCTGAAAGCGTTTGGTCAACGTCTCGCGTCGATTCCTGCCGTCCCCGTGAGGCAAGATTTGGTAACCACCCACGTGAACTCACGCGTTTTTCGGTCGTCCGTATTCCGGCAACTCGGCCGATCATCCATTGCATGAAAAAGCCATGCACTGCCGGGACCGCCATGACAAGAATCCGCCCACTTCTGATCGCCGCGCTGATGTTCGCGCAGCCATCCGCCCACGCCACCAGCTTCGACTGCAACAGGGGGCGCTCGTTAACGGAGAAGATGATCTGCAACGACCCCGCGCTCTCGAAGCTCGACGACACGCTGGGGCAACTGTACTGGAAAGCGCGTCGGCGGGTCACCAACCGGCGGGCCTTTCTCACCGACAGCGACAGCAAGTGGGCATGGCGTGAAGCGAACTGCCGCGATGCGGCGTGTCTGGGGACGTGGTACGCGACGCGTATCGAAGAACTGCGGAAACTGATCGACAGCATGCAAGCCGGAACGCCGCCGCCGTCCGCTACGCCGGTTGAACCGGACACGCGGCGCAGGCCGCTCATGGCGCCCGCGCAGCCCACCGAGGTGGCGATGCGTCAGTGCACGGCAGCGAATCCGGGGATCGCGATGAACGAACAGTGTTCCACCGTGCTCAGGGAGACCAGCGGTCAGTGGAAACATCAAGCGCGTGGCGGCGACTGGTTCTGCGGCGTCGCGATGCTCGCACCGGCGGAGATGCAGGCGGACGCCGCGCAATGAGAAAGGTGATGCGCATGCTGGCGGAGCGCCGCCACGCCAGCATGCGTGCAAGGTGGTCGTTCTCCCGCGAAGGCGGCGAAAGCACTGCTACCGGCCGCTCCAGAATCTGCGCTGAACTTCCATCACCTCGGCTTCCACCTCGGGCACCGGCCCGAGCACCTCGACCGGCTTCTGGCAATGATCGAAGACATACCGGCAGTCCACGCTCATGGTCGGATTCTCGGCGTGATCGCCGGTTGCTTCCAGCAAGCGCTTCTCGGTCATGCCGAACACGACCCGGCCGATGTTTGCCCAATACATCGTCCCGGCGCACATGCAGCAAGGTTCGACCGACGTGTACAGCGTGCAACTCCACAAATACTCCGGCGTGAAGTTCAACGCCGCCACGCGCGCCAGCACCGACTCGGCGTGATTCACCGTGTCGACGTTGCCCTGCTCCATCAGCACGGTCTCCTGGTCCGGCCCGACCAGCACCGCGCCGAACGGATGATGTCCTAGCAGCGTCGCCCGCTCCGCCACCCGGCTCGAATGCCGCAGATGCCGCACGATCTGTTCGTGCGTGGGCGTCAAACCCTGCGGCGGATAGTTCGCGGCCGCGGTGGCGGCCTCCGTCGAAACGGTCAGACTCACGGGCGATCTCCTTGAATAATAGTTAGATTAGCGAAGTAAATTTCTACTTGGGCAGCGAGCCATCCACGCCTTGCACGAACCAGTTCAAACGCAGCAGTTCCGGATCGCTCAGCGACTTGCCCGCGGCGACCTTCACCGCGCCGGATTGATCCATGATCGGACCGGCAAACGGATTGAACTTGCCGGAGATAATGTCGTCGCGCTTCTGGCTCAAGGCCTTTTGCGCGGCCGGCGATACGGCGTCGGTGTTGATGTCGGCGAGATCGATCGCTTTCTCTTTCAGCCCCCACCACACCGGCGAGTTGTTCCATGTGCCCGCCATCACCTGATCCACCAGATGCGTGTAGTACACGCCCCAGTTGCTCACGCATGCGCCGAGTTGCGCGTTCGGCCCGAACTTCTTCATATCCGAGTCCCAGCCGAACGCATGCACCTTCTTCTGCTCGGCGGTCTGCATGGTCGCCGTCGAATCGGTGTTCTGGATCAGCACGTCGGCGCCCTGGCCGATCAGCGTTTCGGCAGCCTGCTTTTCGCGGCCCGGATCGAACCAGCTGTTGATCCACACCACCTTCACGCGCGCATTCGGATTGACCGAGCGTGCGCCCATCGTGAACGCGTTGATGTTGCGCACGACTTCGGGCACCGGCACGGAGCCGACAAAGCCGAGTGTATTCGACTTGGTCGTATAGCCCGCGACGAGACCTGCCAGGTAAGCGCTCTGATAGGTGCGCACGTCGTAGGTGGCGAAGTTGGCGGCCTTCTTGTAGCCGGTGGCATGTTCGAACACGGCGTCCGGGAAGTCCTTCGCGACCTTCAGTTCGAAATCCTGGAAGCCGAAGCTCGAACCCACCACGATCTTGTTGCCCTTGGACGCCAGATCGCGGAACACGCGCTCCGAATCCGCCGACTCCGGCACGTTCTCGACGCGCGTCACCTTGACCTTGTCGCCGAACTTCGCCTCGAGCGCTTTCACGCCCTGTTCGTGCGCGTAGGTCCAGCCGGCGTCGCCGGGATTGCCGAGATAGACGAAGGCAATGCCGATCGGCTGCGTGGCGGCGGCCGACGCCCCCGCGGCGCTGAATGCCAGGCTCGCGCCAAGCGTCGCTGAAATGAGCGTGCGGACGGTTCGGACGGTTTTGATGCGCAGTGAATGATGCAGCGCTCGCGCCAGCGTTGTTTTCATGGATTCTCCAAAGATGGTTGAAGGTGCCTGCCCCAGCGCTCGGGATGACCCGGGCAAGGCTCCAGCATAGGGGGCCATATTCGAAGGTCAATTTCAGCGGAAAAATTATTATTCGTTATCTCGTCTATAACGAATCCAGTATTCTGGGTGCCCAGGAAAACATGTTCGATGACTTCGAACGAGTGCATCGGAGAAGTGGTACGGCAAGCATCTCGCACAGGCGCACTATGACTCTCACCAACCCGCAACACTCTTTCGGAGATTCAAAATGACTCGCTTCCAAGGTAAGTCGGTTCTCGTCACCGGCGGCAGCAGCGGCATCGGCTTCGCAGCCGCCAAGGCATTCGCCCACGAAGGCGCCCGTGTGGTCATCACCGGCCGCGACGCCGATGCGCTCGAAACGGCCAGACTGGCGCTCGGCGCCGACGCCGTCGCGGTGCGCAACGACGCCGGCTCGGTGGCGTCGGCGCGTGAACTGGCCGCCGCGATCAGCGCCGCCGGCATCCGCCTCGACGCGGTGTTCGTCAACGCCGGCACCGCGAAATTCGCGCCGTTCCCGGATGTCGACGAAGCCTTCTGGGACGCGATGTTCAACATCAACGTCAAGGGCGCCTACTTCCAGATTCAGGCACTGCTGCCGTTGCTCAATCGCGGCGCGTCGATCGTGATCAACGGATCGATCAATGCGCATATCGGTATGCCGGCGTCATCCGTGTATGCGGCGAGCAAGGCCGCCGTGATTTCGCTGGCGAAGACGCTGTCGTCGGAATTGCTGCCGCAAGGCGTGCGCGTCAATGTGGTGAGCCCCGGCCCGGTGCAAACGCCGCTGTATGGCAAGCTCGGTCTCGACGCCGCCGCGCTCGAAGCCACCGCCGCGCAGATTCTCGGCCAGGTGCCGGTCGGCCGCTTCGGCACGCCGGAAGAAATCGCCTCGACCGTGCTGCATCTTTCGGCGCCGGAATCGGCGTTCATTGTCGGCACGGAAATCATCGCCGATGGCGGTATGAGCCAGCTTTAAGCTCGCGCTTAGGCGAGCCGCGCACGCGGCTCGCCGATCTGTCGCCCAGTCACGCGCGACGCGCTTCAGTGAAGCTTCGGCGACGGATCCGCCTCGTCGTCATCGGGCAATTCGCCATCGCCGAACAAGTCGGCACACAGGCTTTCGCCGAGTTCGCTCAGGCGCGCCGTGCCTGTCCCTTCCTCGTTGAAGGTGGTGTCGACCAGACCGCCGTCGACGAGCGCCGTCAAGTGCCGGCGCAAGCCGCTCATCGGCACGCCCGCCTGCTTCGACAGTTTGGCGAGCGACCACGCGCCGCCCGGCGTCTCCCGATGCGCGCGCCACAGTTGCGTCAGCACGGCGGCCAGCACCGGATCGAGTTCGTCGTCTTCCATGGTGAATGTCTCCTCGTTCTCTTATGCCATCTGTGTGACCAACTCACCCAACGTCTTCAAAGCCGCTTCGGTCTGCGCCGTCCACGGATAGCTGTAGTTGAGCCGGATGAAGTGGCGGAAATCGTTGCGCGTCGAAAACATCATGCCCGGCCCGACCGTGATGCTGCGCGCAAGCGCCGCCTGGTAAAGCCGCATCGAATCGACACGCTCGGGCAGTTCTACCCACAGCACGTATCCACCCTGCGGCGTCGACATACGCGTGCCGACCGGAAAAAACCGCTGCACCATCGCCATCATGATGCTCGCCTGCTGCCGGTAGACCTTGCGCACGTGCCGCAGATGCCGGTCGTAGCCGTCCTGCCGCAAATAATCGGCGACCGCGACTTGCGGCACCGACGGCGTGGTCAGCGTATTGAGAAACTTCAGCTTCTCGACCTGCGCGCGATAGCGTCCCGGCAGCGCCCAACCGATCCGGTACGACGCGGTCAGGCTCTTCGAAAACGACGCGCAGTGCAGCACCAGCCCTTTCTTGTCGAAGTTCTTCAAGGTCGACGGCCGCGTCTCGCCGAAGTACAGCTCCTGATAGACATCGTTTTCGATCACGGGAATCTCGTGCGCGGCGAGCAGTTCGACCAGTTGCCGCTTGCGCGTGTCGGGCATCTGGAAACCGAGCGGATTCTGGAAGTTCGGCATCACCATGCAGGCCGCGATTTTCTGTTCGGCGATCACTTGAGCCAACGCCTCGATATCGATGCCGTGCACCGGATGCGTGGACACCTCGATCGCGCGCATGCCCAGACGCTCGATGGCATGCAGCATCGCGTAATAAGTCGGCGATTCGACGGCCACCGTGTCGCCGGGTTTGGCGACCGCCTGCAGGCTCAGGTTGATCGCTTCGGTCGCGCCGAGCGTGATGACGATTTCGTCGGGATCGACCGGCACGCCGTTCTCGGCGTAGCGCCGGGCGATCTGCCGGATCAGTTCGGGGTTGCCCGGCGGCAGGTCGTCAATCAGGTTCCAACTCGCGTGGCGTCGCGCGATCGCGTTCGCGTACTGGTTGATGCGCCGCCACGGGAACAGCGACGGATCCGGATACGGCGAGCCGAACGGCACGGCGTCGTGCGCGCGGATGCTGCGCAACGTCGACAGCACGAGGCGGCTCACGTCCACCGCGGCGGCCACCGGCGGCGTCTGCGGTGTTGACAGGCGGCCGGGCCGCGGTTCGTCGAGCGCTACTGCCCGCGCTGCGGCGTCGCGCACGAAATAGCCCGACTGCGGACGGGTCTCGACGATCCCACGGCTTTCCAGCAACGCGTATGCGTGCAACACCGTCTTGATGCTGACGCCGTGCTGCTGACTCGCCTGGCGCACCGACGGAATCCGCTCGCCCGCCGCGAACACCCCGCGGCGCACGGCTTCGGTCATTTCATCGGCGAGTTTTTCGTACAGTTTCAAGGACCTGAGTCAAACCGAAGCGTGGGCTGGAACGCCAGTCTATGACAAAAGTCTCGCAACTGTATCCCTTCTCTTTCCAATTTTCTGTATGCTGCGCCCTTTTTGGAACACAGTAGGCTTGCACCTATCGGCTCAACAGCCTCGTTCAAGCCCGATCCGGCGGCAACATCATGAAGAAACCCGAAGCTCGCATCGAACCCTATACGCACCCCGCCGCAGGCTGGGGCGCGCTCAAGTACGTCGCCATCAACCTGATCAAGGAAAAGGTGACGGGCGGCGACTACCGCATGCTGTTCAAGCAGAATCAGCCGGACGGCTTCGACTGCCCCGGCTGCGCGTGGCCGGATCGCGAGCATGCATCCACCTTCGAGTTCTGCGAAAACGGCGTGAAGGCCGTGGCCGCCGAAGCGACCAGCAAGCGCGTGACGCCGGCGTTCTTCGAGCAACACACCATTGCCGAACTGATGACGCAATCGGACTTCGAACTCGAACAGCACGGCCGCCTGACCGACCCGCTCGTCTACGACGCCGTGCGCGACCGCTACGTGCCGATCGGCTGGCACGAAGCGTTCGACCTGATCGCCGATCACCTGAAGCGCCTCGACGATCCGGACCGCGCCGCCTTCTACACCTCGGGCCGCGCGAGTAACGAAGCCGCGTTCCTGTACCAGCTGTTCGTGCGCATGTACGGCACCAACAACTTCCCCGACTGCTCGAACATGTGCCACGAGGCGACCAGCCGCGGCTTGCCGCATACCGTCGGCATCGGCAAAGGCACGGTGACGCTCGACGACTTCGAACACGCCGATACGCTCCTGATCTTCGGCCAGAATCCGGCCACCAACCATCCGCGGATGCTCGGCGAACTGCGCGAGTGCGCCAAGCGCGGCGCGACCATCGTGTCGATCAATCCGCTGAAGGAGCGCGGCCTCGAGCGCTTTGCGAGCCCGCAGCATCCGGTGGAAATGCTGACGATGGGCAGCACCAGGATCAGTTCCGTGTTCATCCGCCCGAAGGTCGGCGGCGATTTCGCGCTGATCAAGGGCGTCGCCAAGCGCGTGATCGAACTCGACGATGAGGCTGTGGCGTCGGGTCTCGAGCGCGTGCTCGACGTCGCGTTCATCGCCGAACATACCGTGGGCTTCGAGGCGTTCGCCGATGACCTGCGCGCCGAAAACTGGGACACGATCGTCGCCGAAGCGGGCGTGCCGTTCGAAGACGTGCTGAAGCTCGCCGACATCTACGTGAAGGGGCGCGCCGTGATCTCGACGTGGGGCATGGGCCTCACGCAGCACAAGAATTCGGTGCCGACGGTGCAGATCCTGTCGAACCTGATGATGATGCGCGGCAACATCGGCCGGCGCGGCGCGGGCCTGTGCCCGGTGCGCGGGCACTCGAACGTGCAAGGCGACCGCACGGTCGGCATTGAAGAAAGGCCGACCCAGGCGTTTCTCGACCGGCTCGGCGAAGTCTACGATTTCGAGCCGCCGCGCGAACACGGACTCGACGTCGTCAATACGATTCAGGCGATGCTCGACGGCAAGGTGAAAGTGTTCATCGGCCTCGGCGGCAATTTCTCGATCGCAACGCCCGATACGCCGCGCACATGGGAAGCGATGCGTTCGTGTGACCTCACCGTGCACATCACGACCAAGCTGAATCGCAGCCACCTCGTGCATGGACGCGACGCGCTGATTCTGCCGACGCTCGGCCGCACCGAGATCGACCTGCAGAACGGCGTGGCGCAAGGCGTGAGCGTCGAGGATTCGATGAGCATGGTGCATATCTCGTACGGCATGAACAAACCGGCGTCGGAGAATCTGCTGTCGGAAATCGCGATCGTGGCGCGCATGGCGCATGCGACGCTCGGCAGCGAGAAAGTGGATTGGCTCGCGCAGGCCGCTGACTACTCGCTGATCCGCGACGGCATCGCGCAGGTGATCGAGGGCTTCACGGACTACAACGAGCGGTTGAAGAATCCTGGCGGCTTCCACCTCGGCGTGGCGTCGCGCGAGCGGATCTGGAAGACGCCGAGCGGCAAGGCGCAGTTCCTGGTGCACGCGATCGATATGGCTACGCCGATTCATCAAGCGCGCAAAGAACACGGCGAGCGGCTGATGACGTTGATGACGACGCGCTCGCACGATCAGTACAACACGACGATCTACGGTCTGGACGACCGCTATCGCGGTGTGTATGGGCAGCGTCGCGTGTTGTTCGCCAACAAGGACGACCTCGCGATGCTCGGCTTCGTGGCGGGACAGCGCGTGGATATCACGAGCGTGTGGGCCGACGGCATCGAGCGTCACGCGGAAGGTTTTCTGCTCGTGGAGTACGACATTCCGCGCGGTTGTCTCGGCGCTTATTATCCGGAGACGAATCCGCTCGTGCCGCTGTCGTCGGTCGCCGATGGCGCGGGAACGCCGACGTCTAAGTCGATTCCGGTTTTGTTGAAGGCTTCCGGGATTGAAGCGGTTGCCGCGTGACGCTTGACGATCAGGTCGGGCTTTTCGCCAATGCGCGATGCGTCAGGTAAAGACGCAAGTCGAATTCGATCTGGTGGTAACCCGGTTGCATGAACTCGCAGAGTCGGTAAAAGGCCTTGTTGTGGTCGCTTTCCTTCAGATGAGCGAGTTCGTGCACCACGATCATTTTCAGAAATTCCGGCGCCGCCGATTTGAACAGCGAGGCGATGCGGATTTCCTTCTTCGCCTTCAGCTTGCCGCCTTGCACGCGGGAAATGCTCGTATGCAGACCTAGTGCGTGGCGTACGACGTCGAGTTTGCTGTCGTAGGCGACCTTGTCGATCTGGTCCGCGCTGCGCAGGTGCTCGCGTTTCAGGTCGGCGCAGTAGGCGTACAGCGCTCTGTCTGTTTGCACGTCGTGCGTGTTGGGATAGCGCGCCGTGAGATAGGAGCCGAGTTGATCTTCGGCGATCAGCTTCTTGACTTTCTCTTGCAGCGCGGGAGGGTAGCCGCTCAGGTATTTCAGGTGGGACATGGTTCTGGTCGGCACCTACTCAAACACCGCGGCGATTGTCTTCGCAATCTTCCCAATACCGAAGCGGATCGCGATGATCCGGGTATTCCTTGTCCAGCCAGTCGGACAGGATCTTCCACTGAGGATGGTTCGGGCCGCTGCGCGTATCCCAGAACGAATCCTTCAGGACGCTGTTGTTACGTCCGCGATCCCGCACGACGATCCGGCAGTGGTCGTTCGCCTCGTGGAATTCCGCCTTCAGGTAGTAGCGCGGAAGGATCTGCAATGCGGCGCCCTCCACGATGCGGCCCTGCGCACGAACGACGCCCGCCGATTCGATTCGCAGAACACCGTCCACCGATTTGTCCGCGCGCCAACCCACTGGCAGTCTGACCACGCATTCGTCTTTCCCGACCTTGATCCAGTCCATGCGCCAGATGCGGGCGAGCGCATCGCGCATGGCCGCCGCGTCTTCATAGCCGGGCGGCAGTTCGAACTGGGCCGGCAGCACGACGAGTTCGTTCCCTGCCGGCGTCGCGCTGGCGGGATTGTCGAAGGGGTCGTTGCCGAAGGGATTCGAGGGCCGGCTGGCCGTGGTGTTGCTGCTGGTCGGCAAATCCCCGAAGAGGCTTTCGGCGGCGCGGCGTGCGCGCTTCGATTTTTCACTGCCCATCATTTTTCTCCGATGGAGTTGGGTTGTTCTGGTGGGAAACGCAGGTTGGTAGACGTCGTCAGCAGCGCACGTTGTCGGATGCTTGCGCCGTATCCGAATGGGCCCCTCACGAGCGCCCTTTGGATCACGGCATTGCTGTCCTCGCCCCAAGGCTGCGGATGCCCGAGGTCAATGCGCGTATGCATGCGTTCAGCCAGCCACGACACCTGCACGATATAGGTGATCGCATCAATGTCACCGAAATCGAACAGTGAGGCTCGCATCAGAGCCTCCCGGAAACGGGCCATTGCAGCAAAGCGCTCCTGCAATGCGCACGCTGATCGTCGATTGCCTAAGCTAGGCGGTCAAACGTGCGGCAGGTCGTCGATGCATTTTTCGACATGATCGCCGGGGACGTCAGTGTCGATCCCATCGCGGCCGTCGGTGTGGGAGACGGGCACAATTTTCGGCCCCAGAAACCGAGTGCCGCCGAGCGTAAAAAGGGACCAAACAGCGTCTCCCCGGCGGATCGCGGCAACGACTTCGGCCACCTCGACAATCGACGTGGGGGATAACCAGTCACGCGTCGACGGGTCGACGGGAGCCCAGCGCACGTGGGTGATCCTGTCGCTGGCCGGGTTGATGCGAATGGCATCGATAGCAAAAGTAGTCACATTTACCTCCATCACCCTGACAAATGGATTTCGTCATTATGCGCCGCATCTTTTGCGGTGGATCAGGAGGTGGAATCGTGGACGCCTTTATCAGCTCGTGCGGCACCTATCGCTATTGGCTGATGCGTGCCGCCGGATCGTTGTCGCCCGAGAAATCGACCGCGCTGTTCGTGATGCTCAATCCGAGCACCGCTGATGCGCAACTCGACGATCCGACCATTCGCCGATGCCGCGGCTTCGCAAAGCTCTGGGATTGCAATGGCCTGGCAGTCGCCAACCTGTACGCGCTGCGCTCGACAGATCCGGCCGCCCTTTGGTCCCATCCTGATCCGGTCGGCCCCGACAACGACGACTGCCTGTGGACCTTTGCCCGCGAGTACGGCGACGTGGTTTGCGCATGGGGCTCGAATGCCAGGCCCGAGCGGGCCGCTTGTGTCGTCAGCATCATGCGTGATGCCGGCGCGCGCCTGTGGTGTCTTGGCACGACGAAGAACGGCTCGCCGCGCCACCCGCTCTACGTGCGTGCCGATCAGCCGCTGACCGAATGGAGTCCGCAGCAATGGCAGGAAACTAGAACCTAGCCCGTCTCCGGCGGCTGATCGCGCGACGTGGTCTTTTCCGCCAGACAGTGGTACAGCACAGCGAATGGATACAGGTAATGCCCTGGAATCCGGCCTAAGGCAAAAAAACTCACACCCTAAGGATTTGTGGCCAAGCCACAAACAGGCCGAAACCCTTGCGGGGACTGCTGGTGCCGGGGACCGGACTTGAACCGGCAAGCCGTTAGGCGGCGGATTTTAAGTCCGCTATGTTTACCAATTTCATCACCCCGGCAGGGGTCGAACCGCGTGTGGACGCGAATTCTACCATTGCCCGCCGGGCGTACCAAACCGCCCAGGCGCCGCCCCGCACACTTCCATTCCACAAGCCGCATCGGCAAATACCGGCGTCATCCGTAAGTCACAAACCTTCCCGATAATCCGCTCACGAAAACGTTTACAACCCGAGCGCAAACCCATGATCCCTACGATCAAAGATGTCGCTGCCCACGCCGGCTTCTCCATCGCCACGGTGTCGCGCGCAATCAACGCGCCACACACCGTCAACCCGGTCACGCTCGATAAGGTGCGTCAGTCCATCGACGCCCTGAACTTCCGCCCCAGCCCGCTCGGGCGGCAATTGCGCGGCGAACGCACGCGCCTGATCGGCGTGATCCTGCCGACGCTCGCCAATCCGGTGTTCGCCGAGTGCCTGCAAGGCATCGACGAACTCGCCTCGGCGCAAGGCTACCGGCTCATGCTGATGACCACGCAGTACGACGCCGACCGCGAACGCCACGCCATCGAAACGCTGCGCGAACACCGCGTGGAAGGCCTGATCCTGACGGTCGCCGATGCCGACACGCACCCGCTGCTCGACGAACTCGATCGCGCGGGACTGCTCTACGTGCTGATGCATAACGACACCGTGCGTCGTCCGTCGGTCTCGGTCGACAATCGTTTGGCCGCCTACGACGGCGTGCGCATGCTGATCGCCCACGGCCATCGCCGCATCCTCATGCTGGCCGGCACGCTGGCCGCGTCCGATCGCGCCCATCAGCGGCATCTCGGCTATTCACAGGCGATGCAGCAAGCCGGCCTCACGCCGGCGCCCGCGCTCGAGGTCGATTTCAACGCCGAGGAGCTGTCGCCCTCGGTGCTCGCCCATCTGACGAGCGGCCCAAACCGCCCCAGCGCCCTCTTCTGCAGCAACGACCTGCTGGCGATGGTGGTCATGCGCGGCCTGCGCCGCGCACGTCTGCAGATTCCCCACGACATGTCGATTCTCGGCTTCGATGGCCTCGCCATGGGCGAGTTGCTGTCGCCAGCGCTCGCCAGCATCTGCGCGCCGAATCGCGAAATCGGCTGCGCGGCCTGGCAGCGTTTGCTGGCGCGCGTCACCGGCACTTACGAAGCCTTGAATGAAACGTCGCTCACGCTGACCTTGCCGCACAGCTTGCGCCAAGGCGCCACCATCGCGGCGATTTCGAACCGCAACGACGCAATGCCTGTGCGTGCATCAACATCCGCCGAGCGGCCGTTCGCCTGAAGCGCCGCACAAGCGCCATTGGCTAACGCGCGTGCTATGCACCAACGCGTGCCGATATGAAAACGTTTAACACGCTGCCCCGCAAGACGACTTTGAGTCACCCACCCCAAAACCCGAACCACCCGCTCGCTTGTTCTCCTGGAGACCCGCAGTGATCCGCACTTCCAAACCATTCGCTTCGCCAATCAAACCGCTCTGGCGCCGCCTCGCGCGCTCCACGGCTGCCGCGCTGTCGGCTGGCATGATGGTCGCCGCCGCGCTCGCCGCAATCGCACCGCAAGCCGCCCGCGCCGACGAAACCGCGATCTGCTACAACTGCCCGCCCGAATGGGCTGACTGGGCGAGCCAGATCAAGGCGATTCAGCAAAAGACCGGCATTCGCGTGCCGTTCGACAACAAGAACTCAGGCCAGTCGATCGCGCAGCTGATGGCCGAGCAGAAGAGCCCGGTTGCCGACGTCGTGTATCTCGGCGTCTCGTCGGCCTTCCAGGCGAAGGACAAGGGCGTGATCCAGCCGTACAAGCCCGCGCATTGGGACGACATTCCCGCCAACATGAAAGACCCGCAAGGCTACTGGTTCTCGATTCACTCGGGCACGCTGGGCTTTTTCGTCAACAAGGACGCGCTCGAAGGCAAGCCCGTGCCGCGCTCCTGGGCCGACCTGCTCAAGCCTGAGTACAAAGGCATGATCGGCTACCTCGATCCGTCGAGCGCGTTCGTCGGCTATGCGGGCGCGGTGGCGGTGAATCAGGCGCTCGGCGGCACGCTCGATAACTTCGAGCCGGGCCTCGACTGGTTTCGCAAGCTGAAGGCCAACGCGCCGATCGTGCCGAAGCAGACCGCCTATGCGCGCGTCATGTCCGGTGAAATTCCGATCCTGCTCGACTACGATTTCGACGCCTATCGCGCAAAGTACAAGGATCACGCGAATGTCGAATTCGTGATTCCGAAGGAAGGCACGATCTCAGTGCCGTACGTGATGAGTCTCGTGAAGGGTGCGCCGCACGAAGCGAACGGCAAGAAGGTGCTCGACTTCGTGCTCTCCGACGAAGGCCAGAAACTGTGGGCCGAAGCCTATCTGCGTCCGGTGCGCGCGAACGCGATGAGCCCGGAAACCGCCGCGAAATTCCTGCCGGCCAGCGACTATGCGCGCGCCAAACCGGTGGACTTCGGCAAGATGGCCGAGAAGCAGTCGAGCTTCGGCGAGCGTTATCTGCAGGTGATGCATTGAACGACGTCACGTTCCCGCTGCGCTGGCGCATCGCGTTGATCGCGCCGGCGCTGGCGGTGTTCATCGCCTTCTGGCTGTTGCCCATGGGCGCGCTCGCGCAGCTGAGCGGCGACGGCCACGCGTTCGCCACCTATCGCGCGATGCTGATGAATCCGCGCTACATGTCGAGCCTCGGCGCGACCGTACTGTTGTCCGCGGCGGTCACGGCGGCGACGCTGGTGCTCTCGGTGATCGCGGGTCTGCTGCTGGCGCGGCGCGAGTTTCCGCTGAAACGCACGCTGCTTGCGTTGCTCACGTTTCCGCTGGCGTTTCCCGGCGTGGTGGTCGGCTTCATGGTCATCATGCTGGCGGGACGCCAGGGGCTGATCGGCGCGCTCTCGCTCAAACTCACGGGCGACCGCTGGGTGTTCGCGTATTCGATGAGCGGCCTCTTTCTCGGCTACCTGTACTTCTCCATTCCGCGCGTGATCGTCACCGTGATGGCCTCGGCGACCAAGCTCGACGCGTCGCTCGAAGAAGCCGCGCGTTCACTCGGCGCGTCGCCGTGGCGTATCACGCGCGACATCGTGTTGCCGGCGCTCTCGCCCGGGCTGATCGCGGCGGGCGCGGTGTGCTTCGCCACCGCGATGGGCGCGTTCGGCACCGCCTTCACGCTCGCCACCGACATCGACGTGCTGCCAATGACCATCTACACCGAGTTCACCCTCAACGCGAACATGGTGACGGCCGCGGGCCTCTCCATCGTGCTCGGCATCGTGACGTGGGCCGTGCTGGCGTTGGCGCGCAGCGTGAGCGGTTCGGCCGTGGCGGCAAGCGCATGAGCGGCGTTTCAAAACCTGAGGTTTCGCAACCGGATAACGCTCCGATGAATTCCGTCACCGCCTCTCTGCAACCGTCCACCAAGCCGCGCTCACGCTTGCGGATGTGGGATACGAGGACGTGGCTCGCAGCCGGTCAATGGGCCGTCACGCTGCTGCTGTGCGCGTTCCTGATCGTGCCGGTCGCCATGTCGATCATGGCGGGCCTGACCGTCAACTACTTCAAGGGCGTCTCCAGCGGACTTACGCTGCGCTGGCTCGGCGAAGTGTGGACGCAGTATCACGACTCGGTGTTTCTCTCGCTCGAAGTGGCCGCGGCGACTCTGCTCATCACGCTGCTGACCGGCGTGCCCGCGGGCTACGTGCTCGCGCGCAGCAAGACGCGGCTCTCGCGCATCATCGAAGAGTTTCTGGTGCTGCCGATCGCGCTGCCCGGGCTCGCGTCCGCGCTCGCACTGCTGGTGGTCTACGGCGGCTTCACGATGTTCCGCATGAGCGTGGCGTTCATCGTCGTCGGGCATGTGGTGTTTACACTGCCGTTCATGGTGCGGGCAGTCGCCGCGGTGTGCGCGAGCAGCGATCTGCGCACGCTCGAGGAAGGCGCGGCGAGTCTCGGCGCGAGCTTCCTGCAGCGCTTCGTGACGATCGTGCTGCCGAACGCGCGGCCCGGCATCGTGGCCGGCGCGCTGGCGGTGCTGACGCTTTCGATCGGCGAGTTCAACCTCACGTGGATGCTGCACACGCCAGACACCAAGACGCTGCCGGTCGGTCTCGCCGACACCTACGCGTCGTTGCGCATCGAGATCGGCAGCGCCTATACGATTCTGTTTTTCATCATGACGATGCCTCTGCTCGTCGCCATGCAATGGCTCGGCGTCGATGCGACCGGCCAGCGCAGCGCGGCGAAAAAACGCGCCGCTGCATCTCCTTCGAAGTCCATCACGCCATGAAACTCGCTTCCGTTCCCATCACGCTGACGCAGTGCGCCAAAACGTTTCGCGGCACGCGCGTGCTCGAACCGCTCGACCTGCATATCGACGCCGGCGAAACGCTCGTGCTACTTGGCCCGTCAGGCTGCGGCAAGACCACGACGCTGCGCATGATCGCGGGTCTGGAAACACCGGATGCCGGCGGCCGCATCGCGTTCGGCGAGGACGACGTCACTGCCCTGCCGATCGAAAAGCGCCAGGTCGGCATGGTGTTCCAGAGCTACGCGCTGTTTCCGAATCTGACGGTACGCGGCAACATCAGCTACGGTTTGAAGATCAAACGCGTGCCCGCTGAGACGGCGCGGCAACGCGTCGACGAATTGCTCGGCATGATGCGTCTCACCGCTCACGCCGACAAACCGATCGATCAGCTTTCCGGCGGCCAGCGTCAGCGTGTGGCGCTCGCTCGCGCGCTCGCCGTGCAGCCGCGCGTGCTGCTGCTCGACGAACCTTTGACGGCGCTCGACGCCCGTTTGCGCGACGCCTTGCGCAGCGAGATGAACACGCTGCTGCGCGAGTTGGGCATCACGACCGTCTATGTCACGCACGATCAGGCCGAAGCGATGGAACTGGGCGACCGCATCGTCGTGATGAGCGCGGGGCGCATCGAGCAGATCGGCTCGCCGCGTGAGATCTACTACCGCCCCGCCAACCGGACGGTCGCGCAGTTCGTCGGCACGATCAACCGGCTTGCGGGCGAGCGGCGCGACGGCATGCTGACGACCACCGGCGGCGCCGTGCCGCTGCCCGCGGGCTCGGCGCATGCGAACTCCGCGCACGAGATTTTCTTCCGCCCGGAAGACGCTTATCTTGCCGATCCGGCTCATGCGCAATTGCGCGGCCACATCGAAAGCACCGCGTTTCTCGGCGAACGCACGCGTCTGACGGTCGGCGGCGCCGCGCCGGATGCGTTGCTGATCGACGTGGCCGGTCGCGTGGAATTGGCGCGCGGCACGCCGGTCGGCATCTCCATCGCGCAGGACGCGCTGATTGCGCTATCGTAATGACGCCGCGCTGTTCTAATAGCGCGCTATAACAAGGACATCCCCATGCTGCTGGCTCAAATTAGCGACCTGCATATCAAACGGCCCGGTGCGCTTGCTTACCGCCGCGTCGACACCGGCGCCTATCTCGCGCGCTGCGTCGCCGCCCTCAATGCGCTCGAACCGCGTCCCGACGCGGTGATCATGACCGGCGACCTCGTCGATCAAGGTGATCCGGAACAGTACGAGCACCTCAAAACCTTGCTCGCGCCGCTGGAGATCCCCTACTTCATGCTGGTCGGCAATCACGACGAACGCGCTGCGCTGCGCGCCGCGTTTCCCGATCGCAAGGAATTGGCGAGCGGCGGCGAGTTCGTGCAATACGCGGTCGATGTCGGCCCGCTGCGAATCATCGCGCTCGATTCGATGGTGCCGGGCCAAAGCGCCGGCACGCTGTGCGACGCGCGGCTTGCGTGGCTCGCCACGCAACTCGATGCGGCCCAAGGCAAACCGACGGTGATCGCATTGCATCATCCACCGTTCGTGTGCGGTATCGGCCATATGGACGACCTGCGGCTCGATCCCGCCGCCGCCGAAAAACTCGCGGCGTTGATCGCCCGTTATCCGAACGTGGAGCGGGTGATCTGCGGGCATGTGCACCGGCCGATGTTCGTGCGTTTCGGCGGCACGATCGCGTCCGCGGTGCCGGCGCCCGCGCATCAGGTCGCGCTCGATCTGCGCGAGGATGCGCCGTCGGCGTTCATGATGGAACCGCCTGCGTACGCGCTGCATCGCTACGATCCGGCGACCGGCATTGTCACGCACCACGCGTATGTGGAAAAAGCCGATGGCCCGTATCCGTTCTACGAGCCGGAGGGCGATCTGATCGATTGACGCGCACGGCTCACGCGCCGATAAACGTCTCATGCACGCGCCGGGACGACCTGAAATACGGAATCCCGAGCGCGGCCGCCACGAGAGCCTGAATGAAGCCGTCGTATGGAATGGCGATGTCGATGCCGATTGCGTGCGTCATGTAATCGCCTAGCAGATATGCGCCGGTGCGCAACACGACAATCGCCAGCAGCCACGCCTGGATATGCACGGTAAAACGCGCCGACTTGCGCCACGCAAGCAGCGCCAGCCAGCCGATGCCCGCGACGACGAACACGCCCGTGAGCACGTCGCAGCCCACCATCGCGATCACGGTGCGATACCAGCCGTGCGTTTCGGGCCGCGCGAACACGGCCAGCACTTCCCATTCGAGCATGAGTTTGAGCGGGTTGCGCATCGCGATCGCCGTATGGAGCACCCACGCCGCGAGGCAAATCAGGGCGACGAGCAGCGAGCCGCCGATGCGTCGAGGTTCGTGTTTCGTGATCGAGGTCATGGAGTCGTTCTAGTAGTCGTCGGTCGGTTAAAGGCGCGCCGATTCTACGAACGAAAGCCGAACGACCATCTCATTTTGTCGGCAAGGCAATCTCAAGCGATCAGTGTCCGCCTTGTCGCTCCGCCCGCCGCCGTCAGCACGATCCGCCGTGCTCCGGTATGATCGGCACGCTTGAGGACCGCGCATGGGCCGGTCCGTCGACTGTCCCCTCTCATGTCCACTTCCAACGCGTCCACTCCCGCTTCCGCCGACCGGTCGTTGCGCGGCCTGCTGTTTCTGCTCGCCACCATTGCCGGTGTCTCGGTTGCGAACATCTATTACAACCAGCCGCTGCTCGACGACTTCCGCCAATCATTCCCGCGCAGCGCGTCGTGGGTCGGCGCGGTGCCGGCCGTCACGCAGCTCGGCTACGCGGCCGGCATGCTGCTGCTTGCGCCGCTCGGCGACCGTTTCGACCGGCGCCGTCTGATCCTGTTGCAGATCGCCGCCATTTGCGTCGCGCTGGTCGTGGCAGCCGCGGCGCCGACGCTGACCGTGCTGATCGTCGCGAGTCTGGCGATCGGCGTGCTCGCCACCATCGCGCAGCAAGCGGTGCCGTTCGCGGCGGAAATCGCGCCGCCGTCCGAACGCGGCCACGCGGTCGGCATGGTGATGAGCGGTTTGCTGCTGGGGATCTTGCTGGCGCGGACGGCCTCGGGTGTGATTGCCGAATATTTCGGTTGGCGGGCGGTCTTCGGCGCGTCCGTGGTCGCGTTGCTGGTGCTCGCGGCCGTCATCATGGCGCGTCTGCCGAAAAGCCAGCCGACCTCGACGCTGCCCTACGGCAAGCTGCTGGTCTCGATGTGGCATCTGATCGTCGAGCTTCGCGAGTTGCGCGAAGCTTCGCTCACCGGCGCGGGCCTGTTCGCGGCGTTCAGCATCTTCTGGTCGGTGCTGGCCTTGCTATTGGCGGGCGCGCCGTTTCATCTCGGGCCGCAGGCGGCCGGGCTATTCGGCATCGTCGGCGCGGCCGGCGCGATGGCCGCCCCGCTCGCCGGCAAGTTTTCCGATCGACGCGGACCGCGCGCGATCATCACTCTTTCGATCGTGCTGGTGGCGATTTCGTTCGTCGTATTCGGCGCATCGGCGACGAGCATTGCGGGCCTCGTGGTCGGCGTGATCATTCTCGATATCGGCGTGCAGGCCGCGCAGATTTCCAATCAGTCGCGCATCTACGCACTCAAGCCGGACGCGCGCAGCCGCGTGAACACGGTGTACATGGTGGCGTATTTCATTGGCGGAGCACTCGGCTCCGCCGTCGGCGCAGCGGTCTGGCCGGCGTTTGGATGGATCGGAGTGAGTGTGGCCGGGATCGTATTCGCGGGGCTCTCGGCGTGGAATCATCTGGCGTTTCCCGCGCGGGCGAGCAGCTAACGCGGCAGTTGCGCGAAGCGCTTATTTGCTGCTTCGCGCGGACGCGTATTCGTGCAACGCGTCGATTACGCGGTCGAATTCGAACGACTTGTCGTAAAAGTGGCGCACGCCATATTGCTCACAGCGCTCACGATACGCGGGCAACGCGTGATTGGTCAGCACCGCGGCGAACACCTTGTCGATCAATCCTTCACGCTGCAAGTAAGCGAGGACCGGCACGCCCGAGCCCTGCTTCAACTGCAAGTCGACGATCACCGCGTCGAAAGATTCGTCGCTCAACAGGGCGATAGCCTGATCCGCGGAATCCGCGTATGCGGCGACTTTCAGCAGGCCGGAGGCGTCGATTGTTTCCACGAGACTTCTGCGGATCAGCGGCGAATCCTCGATCAGCAACACACGCAACGGCGTGTGTTGGGCTGACTCGGCAACAGGGTTCGATTCGCTGTTCATCGGAATATCTCGATCGTCCATTATTCGATCAAGCCATTCTTGATCGCGTAATAAGTCAGATCGGCATTGTTCGCCAACCGCATTTTCTCCAGCACGCGAGCCCGGTAAGTGCTCACCGTCTTCACGGACAAATGCAATTCCTCCGCGATCTCGGTGGGAATCTGCCCCGCCGCGAGCTTGCAGAAAATCTGGAATTCGCGCTCGGAGAGCGCTTCGTGCGGACGCCCCGCGGCCGGCTTGTCGAGATTGTCGGCGAGCGTGTCGGCGACCGCCTCGGAGAGATAGCGATGCCCGCGCGCCACCGCGCGAATCGCCCGCACGATCTCCTCGGGCTCGCAGTCCTTGTTCAGATAACCATTCGCGCCCGCGCGCAGCAGATTGATCGCGTACTGACTCTCCGGGTAGCCCGACAGAATCAGCACACCCTGTTCAGGGCGCACCTGCTTGATCACGCGCAAGGTGTCGATGCCGTTCTTGTCCGGCATCGCGATGTCGAGCAGCACCACGTCGAAGGCCTGTTCGCGCACGAGGCTGATGGTTTCGTCGCCGGTGGCCGCTTCGGCCGCGACGCACATATCCGGCTCGTCAGCGACGAACTGTTTGAAGCCACCTCGGACGATCGCATGGTCGTCAGCTATCAACACTCGAATCATCGGTTTAGGTGTCCGTGCAATGGAATCGCTCCAAAGCAGACATTGTAATGATCTCCGGCATGGCGTCTGCCGGATCCGGAAAACCGGGCGGCGCATGCCGGCGCGGGAAACTTCCAGACCCACCCGCGCCCGCTGCGCCGTCCGCCGCGCTGCCTGAACCGGCTAAGCGGGCAGTGAAGCACGGAGCCGCCGCTCGCCGTTTTGTTACGGTCCTTCTGTAGGGTCTTCGCTTCTACGTTTTTTTGCGCCGCCGCTTACTCACGGCCAGCCAGCAAATCCGCCATATCGTCGGCATGCTCTTCTTCGACGGCGAGAATATCTTCGAACATACGACGCGTGGTCACGTCCTTCTCGCCGAGATAGCGAATGATCTCGCGGTACGTGTCAATCGCAATCCGCTCGGCGATCAGGTTCTCCTTGATCATGTCCGTGAGATTGTCGCCTTCCTTGTATTCCGAATGCGAGCGCGTCTTCAAACCGTCCGGCGCGAAATCCGGCTCGCCGCCGAGTTGCACGATCCGCTCGGCAATGCTGTCGGCGTGTTGCTGTTCCTCTGCGGCATGTTGGGCGAACTCCGCCGCCACGGCCTCGGAATTGATGCCCTTCGCCATGAAGTGGTGCCGCTTGTAGCGCAGCACGCAGACGATTTCGGTGGCCAGAGCGTCGTTGCACAGCTTCAGCACCGTCTCGCGATCCGCGCCATAGGTTTGCGTGACCGGACCGTCAGACATGTGCTTGCGTGCGTCTTCGCGGATCTTTTTAAGGTCCATCACGAACGGATCGCGAGATTGAGATGCCGCGCCCTGGGCGCCAGGTGATTTCGACATTGAATTTCTCCTTTATCCGGTATTGGGGGAACTGCGCATCACGCACGAATCGCGCCTGATGCGCCGGCACAAGGGATCATTGCTGCGAATGACCACCCGTCTACGTTCGGAATACGCCAAGCAGCAGCGTGACCACGAATACGACGAGGAAAATGTAGAACAGGATCTTTGCAATTTCGGCCGCACCCGCCGCAATGCCGGTAAAGCCGAACACGGCGGCGATGATCGCAATCACGAAAAAGACAATGGCATAGTGAAGCATGGCGACTCTCCTTCTTGTTGTATCTGCGTGGCATTGGCGTACGACGTCGACTGGCGAACCGTTCTCGAAGCTTCGAAGGCGCGGTTCGCGACTGCCTCATTTGAGCAGCGCTAATCAACGATCTTTTTCGTCACCACGAACCCCAGCACGAGGAACACCACGCACAGAATCACAAACACGATGAACAGGAACTTCGCGATCGCCGCCGCGCCCGCCGCGACACCGGTAAAGCCGAGAAGACCGGCGATCACCGCGATGACGGCGAAGAACAACGCCCATTTCAGCATGATGGCTTCCTCCCGAAACATTGATTGAACGATCAGGTCCATCCTATCGATCAGCGACGCGAGGCGCATTCCGACGCACGCCGGTTTTCGTGTGAGAATCCGCTTACATTGGATTACGGCAGCATTACGGTGAGCGTGTCCACCACACCACCCCCCGCGTGCTGCGCCGCGACGGCCGCGCGAGAGCGGCACCGTCGCCGAACGCGGCGGACGTTACACTGATGCCCCATCAGAGGAGCCGAATGTGCCAAATGTGCAGAACGTGCCGGACGCGGGCAATCCTGGGGCCGCCGCCCGGCTGGGCGACTGGATGCGCAATCGCAGCTGGGCGATCGCCATGACGGTGGCGATCGTGATTACCGTGGGCGGCCTCGTGATTCTCGAGACCGCGCGCCAGCGCATTGCCGCCGAGTACGAGACCGCGCTCGAAGCGCGCGACGTCACCGTGCAACTGAGCGCGCTCGCAAGCCAGTTATCGCGCCTGAGCGCCCAGCAAAGCGATTTTCTTCTGACGAAGCAGGACGCCGCCGCGCACGAGTTCTGTGCGACCGCCGTGCGCATCCGCCAGAGCGAACAGCAGTTGAACCGCTTCTACCGCGGCGGCAAAGCCGACAGCGCCGAGCTCGCCAGCTTCACGCAGATTCTTGGACTGATCGAGGCGCGTATCGGCGCGGGCGCGTCCGCGCTGCAGCGTGCGGCGCCGCATCCGCTCGATCTGTCCGCCTGTGGCAGCGCGAGCGAGGCCAGTCCGGCCGACGCGTCGCTGGTGGACAGCACGCTCTCGCTGCTGCGCGACAACGAGGAACGCCGCGCGCAACACGCGCTGGCCGCGAGCCGTGGCGATCAGCGCATCTCCACGCTGTGCGCAGCGGGTCTCTCGGCGCTGAACATCGTGCTGTTCATTCTGCTGTTTCGCAATCTCGGCATTCAGATCGATCGTCAGGCACGCGTGCAGCGTCAATTGATCACACAACAGGAAGGCCTCGACCAGCTCGTCAACGAACGCACCCGGCAGCTCGAAGCGCTCGGCTGGCACTTGCAGGCGGTCAGCGAAAACGAGAAGACCCAGCTCGCGCGCGAGCTGCACGACGAACTCGGTGCGATTCTGACGGCCAGCAAAATGGACGTGGCGTGGGCCAACCGCAAGCTGAAGGACAGCGAGCCGGACATCTCCGAGAAACTCAAGCGGGCACTCGCCAATCTCGACCAGGGCATTGCGCTCAAGCGCCGCATCATTGAAGACATGCGGCCTACGGTGCTGGCCAACTTCGGGCTCGTCACCGCCTTGCGCACGCTCGCCGACGAAGCCGCGCAGCGCAACAACTGGACGCTCGAACTGCACCTGCCCGCCGACGACATCAAGCTCGACGAGCAAACGGAAATCGCGCTGTTCCGCGTCGCGCAGGAGTCGCTCACCAACGCCGCCAAGTACGCGCGAGCATCGAAGGTATCGATCGCCTTGCAGGTCGGCGACGGCCAGGTGGCGCTGCATATCGCCGATAACGGCGTCGGCATCATGCCGGCCGATCTGAAGCGCACGCACACGCACGGGCTGCTGGGCATGCGCCAGCGGGTCGCCGCGCATGGTGGGCGCTTCGATATCCGGCGCGGCGTGCCGAACGGCACCGACATCCACGTGGAGATGCCGAGCGTCAGCACCGCGACGCCCTCGATCGATCTGCCGCCAGCGACGCCTTCGCGAACCTCCGTCTAGGAAGGCCTTGCGGCGCGCTGCCGGCAGGGTTGTAGGAGTGCGCCGACGCAAACACCGGAGCACGCCTACAAGAAAATCGCAGCCCAGCCGACAGCGCCGCCCCCGCCCTTTTTTTACCATGCAATCAGACCGGATCGACTGGCGTAAGCCCCGGTCGGACGACAGCTAGCTCAGCTGGCGCGTGCCGTACAACATGGGCACGTCAACCAATGCATTCTCGACAAGGAGAACTTTCATGAATCGACTGATCGCTTTGCTTCTCATTGCAGGGACAGCTGCGCTCGCCGGTTGCAACACGATGGCGGGGGCTGGGCAGGATATTTCGAAGGGTGGCGACGCCATCACGAACTCGGCTGAAAAGGCCAAGTAAGCAGCGTAAAACCAGGCAGACGCCGGACGCTTTGCTGCGCCTGGATTGCAGGATTGTGAGAGCCCGTCGCGGGAAACCGTGGCGGGTTTTTTTGTGCACTTGCTTTGGTGTTTCTTTGTGGTTTCCTCGCGGGTGTTTGCTGAAGCCGCGGGTCTTTGTCTGAGCTACGGTTGATAGCCAAAGCCGCAAACAAAACGGCGACCCACTCGCGTGGATCGCCGCCCCGTCCTCCCCAGGACTGGCCGCCTATTGAGTGCGCTTTTGTTAGCGCCGCTGTTCGCGCCGCTGTTCGCGCTTCCGTCAGCCCTTATTGCCCGTTCAGCGTATTCGTCAATTCGACGCTCGGCGTTTGCGTGTTGCCGTTCTGCGCGACCAGCAGATGGATCTGACCCGGCACGAGCTGGCTCAGCGCACCGGCGATCGGCACCGACGTCACCAGCCAGTCGGCATTGTTCGACAACGTGAAGGCCGGCGACTGGAAGATCGGCGTCTTGCTGCCCGCCGCGGTCGCGATCAGCACGTAGGTGCCGCCGGACACGTAGATCGAATCCTGGCCGCTCGCCGGCACCGCGTTCTTGAAGGCCACACCGGCCATCGTCGGCGAGACGTTGGCGATGTCGGTGGAAGTGGACTGGACCAGATACAGGTCGAGGTTGGTCGCGTTCGCCGACGCGTTGAAGCCGCGCAGACGCGCGCTATTCGAGAGCAGACCCTTGTCGAACGGATCGTCGATCAGGCCGATGTCCGGCGCAGCCAAACCCGGCAATGCGAGCACGGTATATTCGTGGCCCTTCGCGACATCCGGGAAGCTGCCGCTCGCGAGCGCGGTCGTCGTGCCGGTCGCCGAGTAAGCGACCGTGGTCGCGCCCGTGTTGATATTGGTGAGGTTCGTCACACCTTTATAGCTGATGTTCGTCTGTCCCGAGGGCGCAGTGCCGTTCACGAGAAAGTCGACTGCCGGGCCGCTGGGAATCGCATGGATGAAATGGATCTCCGGATTGGTCAGCCCGAGCTCCTTGCCTACGTCGTCAGAACCGCCACCGCACGCGCTCAGAACGGATGCAACGGCAGCCATCGCCACCATGGTTCGGATCAGTTTCATTATGTTCACCTTTATTGATTTGTCGGGCTCGCGGCCCATTGATTTTGTGGACGTCCCGCTTCGCACAACACGCCGTCCGGCACCTTGTTCGTTGGTCATACGAACGGTTCAGGCCAGCTCTGCGAAATGAGCACCCCCTCCTATCCCTGCTGCACATCGCGCCACTTTTCCGAACGGCGCGGTCCGTGTCGATGGACGTTCGCTTTGAGCAATGCGTGTGCCGCGGGCTTCGATATGGCTGGTGGCGGCTGAAGAATGTCTTACGGAGCAACGAGTTGCGAGGATTAGAATTTTTCCTCGGAGGGATGGCACGCCCGGCGGTGTATTGTTCGTGCGCGCCCAATACTTACATGGTCCTCCGCATGTCTTACCAACATTTACTCGCCGAACTCGACCTCGGCTTCACTCGCTTGCGCAACCGCGTGGTGATGGGTTCGATGCACACCGGCATGGAGGACCGCTTCTGGAATTACCCGAAGCTGGCCGCGTATTTCCGCGAGCGCGCGAAGGGCGGCGTCGGTCTGATCGTCACCGGTGGCATCTCGCCGAATCGCGAGGGTTGGCTGTTGCCGTTCGGTGGCACGCTGAATTCCGTGCTCGATTTGCGCAATCACCGGAAGTTGACCGAGGCCGTGCATGCCGAAGGCGGCAAGATCGCGCTACAGATCCTGCATGCGGGCCGGTATGGCTATCAACCGTTCGTCGTATCCGCGTCCGCGATCAAATCGCCGATCTCGAAGTTCAAGCCGCGCGCGCTGAGCATCGCCGGCATTGCGAAGACCGTGCGCGACTACGCGCGCTGCGCGCGCCTCGCTCAACGCGCGGGCTATGACGGCATCGAGATCATGGGCAGCGAAGGCTATCTGCTCAACCAGTTCCTCTGCCCGCGCACCAATCGGCGCACCGACGCCTACGGCGGCAGCATCGAAAACCGGATGCGGCTCGCGCGCGAGATCGTCGAGCGGGTGCGCGCGGTGTGCGGCGAACGCTTTATCGTCGTGTACCGGCTCTCGCTGATCGATCTGGTGGAAGGCGGCAATACGTGGGACGAAACCGTACAGGTCGCCCAGGCGCTGGAAGCCGCCGGCGTGACGATGTTCAACACCGGCATCGGCTGGCACGAAGCGCGGGTGCCGACAATCGTGACCTCGGTGCCGCGCGCCGCTTTTGCTGCGCTGAGCGCGCGATTGAAGGCCGCGGTCAAGGTACCGGTGATCGTGTCGAACCGCATCAATACGCCCGACGTCGCCGAAGCACTGCTCGCACAGGGCGCCGGCGATCTGGTATCGATGGCGCGGCCGCTCTTGGCCGATCCCGAGTTCGTCGTGAAGACCGCCGAGGGACGCACGCATGGAATCAATACCTGCATCGCCTGTAATCAGGCCTGTCTCGATCACACGTTCAAGAACCAGCGCGCGACGTGCCTCGTCAATCCGCGCGCGGGGCGCGAAACCGAACTGATCTACCGGCCGGTCGCCGGAACGCGGGCCGCGCGTTCGATCGCGGTCGTCGGCGCGGGTCCGGCGGGATTGTCCGCAGCGACGGTGGCCGCCGCGCGTGGGCATCGCGTGACACTGTTCGATGCGAGCGCAACGATCGGCGGCCAGTTCAATCTGGCGATGCGCGTGCCGGGCAAGGAAGAGTTCAGCGAGACGATCCGCTATTTTCAGAGCCAGTTGCAGCGACACCGCGTCGACGTGCGGCTCGATACGCGCGTGGATCCCGCGCTGCTCGCCGCCGGCGCTTACGACGACGTGATCATCGCCACCGGCATCGTGCCGCGGCGGCCGGCGATTGCCGGCATCGACGGACCCAACGTGCTGTCTTATGTCGACGTGCTGCGCGGCGCGCCGGTCGGCCAGCGCGTCGCCGTGATCGGCGCGGGCGGCATCGGCTTCGACGTCAGCGAGTTTCTGCTGCATCGCGCGGGCGAGCCGCTGCCGATGCCCCGTGACGCGTGGCTCGACGAATGGGGTGTCGATCTGGCCGTGCGGGAACGCGGCGGCCTCAAGCCGCCCGCGCCGGCCCAGCCGCCGCGGCAAATCTGGCTGTTGCAGCGCAAGGCCGGCAAGCTTGGCATGGGACTCGGCAAGACATCCGGCTGGGTGCATCGCGCGACGTTGGCGAGAAACGGTGTGAAGATGCTCGACGGTGTGTCGTATCGGGAGATCAGCGCGCGCGGCTTGAAAATCGCGCGTGAAGGCGTCGAGCAATGGCTGGAAGTGGACACGATCGTCGTGTGCGCGGGCCAGGAATCGCTGCGCGATCTGCATCCGCAGACGGCAGCGGACGCGAAGGTGAGAAAGGCGGATCAGGGTAACGGTCCGCGCTATCACGTGATCGGCGGTGCGAAGGTCGCGACCGAACTGGACGCAAAGCGCGCGATTCGCGAAGGCGCGGAAGTGGCGGCGGCGCTGTAACAGGCCGTCGCCCGCTTCAAGCGAAACTCAGGCGAGTCCCTTCTTCCGGTAATCGAGCCAGAAAGACAGCCCCACGCTCGTCAGAATCACAATGGTCGCGATCACCGTGGAGTGAGTCACCGGCTCGCCGAGCAACAGCGCGCCGAGCGCCACGGCCACCACCGGATTCACGTACATGCAGCTGCTGGCGATGATCGGGCTGGTGTGCCGGATCAGAAAACCGTACGCGACGTAGGCGGCCATCGTCCCGATCAGCATCAGGTAGATGAACGCCAGCACCGGCAGGAAATGCACCTCGAGCATCCGCTCGCCCGAGACCCACGCGACCAGCGTCGACATCGCGCCGCCCAGCCCGATTTGCAGCGACGTCGAGAGAAACAGGTCCGAAGGCAGCTTCAGACGCCCGGCCAGATGCGCGCCGCCCGCCCAGAAAAGTGCGCCGCACAGAATCGCCAGACTGCCGCCCGCCGAGCCGGGCGCGCTGTCGCCGTGGCTGAGAATCGCAATGCCGACCAGACCGAGGCCGACCGCGAACCACTCGCCGCGGCCGATCTTGCGCCCCGCCACCGCCGCAATCACCGTCGCGAACAACGGCACGGTCGCGACCATGACCGCCGCGGTGCCGGTGCCGACGGTGCGCATCCCATAGGCGAGCATGCCGCTCGACAAACCGACCAGCATGGTGCCGACGAGGCCGGCATTGCGGATCTCGGCGGCGCTCGGCCAGACCGGCTTGCGGCGCGCCGCGAACACGAACAGCCCTATGCCGGCGAACAGATTGCGCAGCCCCGAGAGCAGCAGCGGTGGAAACGAACCCAGCGCGACGTGCACGGCGAGATACGTCGAACCCCATACGAGATAGACGACGGCGAGCGCGAGCGCGATCTGCCCGTTGCGCGACTGCGGCAAACGGATCGGGAAACCACGCGAAAAAAGATTGGGGAGTTGCAGCGACATGCGTTCAACCCGCCCATGCCGCTCGAGGTGCTGCGCTCCCGCTGAAGACCCTGCTGCGGGATGGCGGACACCGCATCGGCGATGCGGTCTGACGGGCGAGGCTGGCGGGCATGTCGGTGGAACGGAAGGACGATAGATGGCCAATGGGGCCACAACGCCGCGGCGATCGGTAGAAATCGAGCCACGGCGAACACGCGCCGAATGGTCGGCGCGCATCGCATTATGCAGTAAGCGCCCACGGCGTCGCTTGAAAGAATCGTAACTTTTTGGCGTGCTTGCAACAAAAAGCCGGGGACGTGCCCCGGCTTTTCTGTCGCGCAGGCCAACGGCGCGTTCGAGCTATGCAGCTCGCATTATCAGGACGGCTCAGTTGGCCATCGCGCCCGACGCTTCGTGCTTCATGCCCATCGCGTCGCCCTTTTTCATCTTGTCGTGCTTCATCGTGTTCTTCTTCATGCCGTCCTTCGACATGCTGTCTTTGGACATGGAATCTTTCGACATGGTGTCCTTCGACATCGCATCGTTGGACATGGCGCCGCTTGCCTGGGCGAATGCGGCGCCGCCGCTGGTCAGGAGAGCGACGGCGAGTGCTGCGATTGCAAACTTTTTCATGAGATGACTCCGAGTGTTGTGGATGAATCAGAACCGGCCAGAGCACTAGCCGGCGTATTTCCGAAGCTTCTGCCGCCTGGGGTCGCGCAGCCGTTTCAGCGGCGCCGACCCGCGCGCGTCAAGAGCCTCCGAACCAGTTGTAGCCCTGGTCGACCCAATAGCCGCCAGGGTACGTATTAGTGACGAACATCTCGACGATGTGCTTCGGGTTCTTGTAGCCGAGCTTGGTCGGCATGCGCAGCTTCATCGGGAAGCCGTATTTCGCGGGCAGACGCTCACCGTCGTACGAAAACGTGAGCAGCGTCTGCGGATGCAGGGCGGTCGGCATGTCGATGCTTTCGTAGTAGTCGTCGGCGCATTTGAAGCCGACGTACTTCGCGCTGGTGTCCGCGCCGATGCGCCGCAGAAAGTCGCTGAACGGCGTGCCGCCCCAGCGGCCGATCGCGCTCCACCCTTCCACGCAGATATGCCGCGTGATCTGCTCGGCGTGCGGCAGCGCGTACAGCTCGGGCAAGGACCAGACGCGCTGGCCGGTCACGAGTCCGCTGATCTTCAGCCGGTAATCGGCGCCGTTCACCTCGGGCACGTCGTCGATGCCGTAGAACGCGTTGAACGGAAACGGCCGCGTGATCTGCGCTTCGGTGTAGGTCGGCGCGAGTTGCTTCGGATCGAACAGCGCGGCCTGCGCGCGGTCGTTCAGGCGTGAGACGGCGGTGAGAAACTTGTTGACCGAGTCGTCGTCGGTGAGCGAGCAGCCGGTCAGCATCGACAGGCCGCCGAGCGTCAGAAGCCGTTTGCCGAACAGGCGCCGCGACGGCATCGCGAGTTCGCGGCGGGCGTCGATCAGGATCGATTCGCGGTCAAGTTTCGGGCTAATGGAGCGAGTGGGGTTTCGAGCGGGTTTGTTCATGATTCGGTATCCGTAACGTTCGCTTACGCGGATAAATGGCTCAGCGTCCGCGCAACATGGCGAGCAGCGAGCGTGGCACGAGCGCCACCATCACCAGATGCACGGCGATGAACGCGGCCATCAGCGACATCGCGCAGAAATGGACGATGCGCGCGTTGTCGTAGCCGCCCATCAGTTCACGCAGCAGCGGAAACTGCACCGACTTCCAGATCGCGAGACCCGAGAGCACCAGCACGATCAGATCGCAGACCACGAACAGGTAGGCGAATCTCTGCACCGCGTTGTAGACGCGTAGGTCGGCGTGCGACAGCTTGCCGGTCAACGCGGCGATGAAATCGTGCAGCACGGCGCGCGGCGACACCGGCAGGAACTTGCGCACGAAGCGCCCGCTTGCAAGGTTCAACGCGAGATACAGCAAGCCGTTGAAGACCAGCAGCCACATCGCCGCGAAATGCCATTGCAGCGCGCCGCCGAGCCAGCCGCCGAGCGTGATGCCGGTAGGAAAACGGAACGCGGGGAAGATCGGCGAGGCGTCGTAGATGCGCCAGCCCGAGAGCATCATTACGATGGCCGCGAGCGCGTTGAGCCAATGCGTGAGACGCACCCACAGTGGATGGATCGCACTGCTTTCCGGCTTGGCCGGCGGCGCGCTGTCGCGAAGAGCATGATGAGTTGCCATGAGAATCTCCTGTGTGCGCAGAGGCGGCGATCAAGGGCACGCGGCCAGTTCGGCCACCTGCAGGACCTCGCCGGTCGCCGCGTTTTCGACGAAAGCGACCACACCGAACCGGTCGGCGGGCGCGTTGACGCTGGCATCCGCGGCGGTGTCCTGGATGCGGATATCGCGGCGGATCTGTGCGCTGCCCGCGACCAGAGGCACCGGGCCGATCCATTGCCGCACGACTCGTTCGTGATGCAAGGTGGCGCCGCTGTTTTCGCCGGCGCCCACTTGCGAGCTCAGCGAGTTTTCATAAACGGCCAGGTAGGCGTCCAGTTGGCCCGCTGTGTCCGCTGCCTTGCTGGTGAATTGCGCCGCGACATTGAACGCGCCCGGCGCCTGCCCTTTGAGCTCCAGCGCGACATTCGCTTGCGCCGGCTCGGCGACGACCTTGCCGACGCGGCTCTGAAAACTGTCGCGTTGCGACCAGCTGCGCAATTCGCGTCCGGAGACAAAGATTTCCGGCGTGTAGATGGTGTGGCCGCCGGCCAGATCGGTGAGCGTTTGCTGACGTTCAGTAAAGCGATGTTGCGAGAAGCGGTCAGTCCAGCCGAGGCTGTTCCAATAGTCCACATGCAGCGCCAACGGTACGATGCTTTGCGCCGCGCCGCTATTCTTCCATTGGCTCAGCCAGTTATCGGCGGGTGGGCAGCTGTTGCAGCCTTCGCTGCTGTACAGCTCGACCAGCGCCACGCGATGCGCCGGGCTATGCGCGCTGCAGATGGCGCCGGCCGCGGTCGCGAGGCCGCTGGCCGCGAGCATGGTCAGCGCGAGGCCGAGCGCGATGATTCGGGTGAAGCGCCGACAGTCTCGGCGGGGTGCGGCGGTTTGCATGACGTGCTCCGATCAGGATCCGCACGTTTGTCGAATCGCACGGCCGGTTATGACAGTCCGTTGCCAACTTTTTTCTTGAAACTCGACCGAGTCGGGGGACGCACGACCCCGTGCTAACATTGAGCTTTCGATCGCGCCCATTCAGATTGATGGCGGCGCCCTCTTCACTCTCTTTCGCTACCTGCCGGCTACCTCGATGCGCTTTCCGACTTCCCGTGCCTTCTTCCGCTTGCGCCCCCGTCGCGCAACCGGTTGCGCGCGCGCGGAACTCATGCCGCGTCGCGCCGGTGAGCCGTCCCGAACGCTCCCGCTCCACGCCGCCCGGCGCCCGATCTAACGCTGCTCGCTCCATTGCCTGGGCCGCGTTGTCGGGCTCCGGGCCGATCTCATCCGCACGCTGTCCCCTCAAATGCAGATCGAATTGGAGTACCCCTCGTGAAAAAGACGAAAACCTGTTACCTCACCGAACTCGACGTCGCCCGTCTCGAGAAACACGCCGCCGCGCCCGGCGCGGACACGCGTTTGCAAGACATGCTCGACGACGTGCTGGAACGCGCCGTGATCGTCGAGTCGCGCGAGATACCGGCCAACGTCGTCACGATGAATTCGCAAGCCACGCTGGTCGACGAAACCAGCGGCGAGCACATGACCTGGACCGTGGTTTATCCGCCCAATGCGGACTTCTCGCACGGCCGCCTGAATGTGTTCTCTCCCGCCGGCCTCGCCTTGCTCGGCGCCAAACGCGGCGAGCGCATTCGCTTCACGCCGCCAAGCGGCACTGAGAAAGTGCTGAAGCTGGAAAAGATCCTGTTTCAACCCGAAGCCGCCGACGATTTCACGCTGTAAGCAACGCTCGCGCGCAACGCAAAATTTTTGCCGCAGCATCTCCGGCTGCCCGTCAATTCAAGAAAAGTGCGTGGCGGCCCGCTGTTATATCCATCATCCGACTTTTCAAGATGGGTTGCCAAGCAGCGGGCGGCCGGTGTATCGTGTGCGCTGCTAACGCGGGGGTCCTGCGTCGCACGGAGGTTGGAGGTCCGTGCTGCGTGGGTGAGAAATACCCTTTGAACCTGATCTGGATAATGCCAGCGCAGGGAAGCGTACGGATTTCGCACCTTGGCTCTATCGCCTCATCTCTCGCGAATTCCGACTACTTCCGTCTCGTCTCCTGCTTAGCGGCCCCACATAGCTTTGCATAGGAGATACAGATGAACGCCAATCCGAAGTTCCTTTCCGCCGACGCCCACGTCGATGAAGCCGCTGTCGCGCCGCTGCCGAATTCCCGCAAGGTCTACGTGACTGGCTCGCGCGCCGATATCCGCGTGCCGATGCGCGAGATCTCGCAGGCCGACACGCCCGACAGCTTCGGTGGCGAAAAGAATCCGCCGGTCTATGTCTACGATACGTCGGGCCCCTACTCGGATCCGGAAGCCAAAATCGACATTCGGGCCGGTCTGCCCGCACTGCGCCAGGCCTGGATCGAAGAACGCGGCGACACCGAAGCGCTGACGGGTCTGTCGAGCGACTTCAGCCGCGAACGCGCCGCCGACACGGCCACCGCCGATCTGCGCTTCCAAGGCCTGCACCGTACGCCGCGCCGCGCGATCGCCGGCAAGAACGTGTCGCAGATGCACTACGCGCGTCAAGGCATCATCACGCCGGAAATGGAATACATCGCGATTCGCGAGAACCAGCGCCGCGCCGAGTATCTGGAGAGCCTCAAGACGAGTGGCCCGAACGGCGAAAAGCTGGCGGCGATGATGGGCCGCCAACATCCGGGCCAGGCATTCGGCGCGAGCGCGTTCGGTCCGAACGGCCTCACGGCGATCACGCCGGAATTCGTGCGCGAGGAAGTGGCGCGCGGCCGCGCGATCATCCCGAACAACATCAATCACCCGGAAAGCGAGCCGATGATCATCGGCCGCAACTTCCTCGTGAAGGTGAATGCCAACATCGGCAACTCGGCGGTGACGTCCTCGATCGGCGAGGAAGTCGACAAGATGACGTGGGCGATCCGCTGGGGCGGCGACACGGTGATGGATCTGTCGACCGGCAAGCACATCCACGAAACGCGCGAGTGGATCATCCGCAATTCGCCGGTGCCGATCGGCACGGTGCCGATCTATCAGGCGCTCGAAAAGGTCAACGGCAAGGCCGAAGACCTGACGTGGGAAATCTTCCGCGACACGCTGATCGAACAGGCCGAGCAAGGCGTCGACTACTTCACGATTCACGCGGGCGTGCGTCTGCAATACGTGCCGCTCACGGCCAGGCGTATGACGGGCATCGTCTCGCGCGGCGGCTCGATCATGGCGAAGTGGTGCCTCGCTCACCACAAGGAAAGCTTCCTGTACGAGCACTTCGAAGACATCTGCGAAATCATGAAGGCCTATGACGTGGCCTTCTCGCTCGGCGACGGCCTGCGTCCCGGCTCGATCTACGACGCCAACGACGAAGCGCAGCTCGGCGAATTGAAGACGCTCGGCGAACTCACGCAGATCGCGTGGAAGCACGACGTGCAGACCATGATCGAAGGCCCCGGTCACGTGCCGATGCAGCTCATCAAGGAGAACATGGACCTGCAGCTGGAATGGTGCGACGAAGCGCCGTTCTACACGCTCGGACCGTTGACGACCGACATCGCGCCGGGCTACGACCACATCACGTCAGGCATCGGCGCGGCGATGATCGGCTGGTTCGGCACGGCCATGCTCTGCTACGTCACGCCGAAGGAACACCTCGGGCTGCCGAACAAGGACGACGTCAAGACCGGCATCATCACCTACAAGCTCGCCGCGCACGCCGCCGATCTGGCGAAGGGCCATCCGGGCGCGCAGGTGCGTGACAACGCGCTCTCCAAGGCGCGCTTCGAATTCCGTTGGGAAGACCAGTTCAACCTCGGTCTCGATCCGGACAAGGCGCGCGAATTCCACGACGAAACGCTGCCGAAGGACTCGGCCAAGGTCGCGCATTTCTGCTCGATGTGCGGCCCGCACTTCTGCTCGATGAAGATCACCCAGGACGTGCGCGAGTTCGCCGCGCAACAAGGCGTCACCGACGACGAAGCGCTGAAGAAAGGCATGGAAGTGAAGTCGATCGAGTTCATGAAGAAAGGCGCTGAGATTTATCAGCGGCAGTAAGGTTCGGGGCGCGGATCGAGCGTCGTTGTTACGCCACTCGATCCGCCAGACCACTGCGTCGCAGCATCGAAGCCCGCCACTGGCGGGCTTTTGCGTCTATGGCGTCCGGGCACGCCGCATGCTAGACGGAGGGAAACATTTGATTACGAAACCGTCGGTTCGCTGACAAGCGCATACATCCGGATACGGGATGCGGCGATAACATCAAATGCAAGGACGGGTTTACTTCCAACCATAACTACTGGAGTCGACATCATGAAATCGATACGTCAAATCGGTACGTTTGCGGCCATCGTGGCAGTCGTGGTGAGCCTTTCCGCATGCGAAGGCATGAGCCGTCAGGGGCGCGACACGGCAATCGGCGCGGGCTTGGGTGGCGCCGCGGGCGCGGCGATCGGCGGCAATGCGCTCTCGACGATTGGTGGCGCGGCAGCGGGTGGTGTCATCGGACACGAGGTGGGCAAGTAAGGGGTACGGCGGGTCATCGCGCTATTTATGTATGAGGCAAGCGTGAGTTGTGCGACGCCCGGCGCACGAATAACTCGCGCAGCCGCTCTCGGATAACACTAGTGACGCCCCTAGTGACGCGCCCTCGCTTCGAATCGCGAAGCGCGCTGCAATGAGGTGAAATAAGCCGTTACGGTTTTGCAATCCTCTGGGCGCGGCGACGGCGTAAGCTGGTGCCGTGACGCCCCTAATGGCGGCGTTCGATTCAACCAGGAGCGCGTCATGAAGTCCCGCCTCATCAATACGGTGTGCGCGATCGGCCAGCGGTTGCCGCTGCGCTTTTCCAGGTCTCTCCCGCGTCTTTCGCAAACAGGCATGGCGCTCGGTGGCGCGGTCTGTGTACTCACCTTGTCCGGTTGCTATTACCCGTACGGTTACTATCCGGGCGGCGCTTATCCATACTACGCCACGGTGCCCGCGGCCGGTACCCAGCAGGCGGTGCCGGTCGGGCAAGACGATTCCTCCGCCGCGCAACAACAGCAACAACAGCAGCAACAACAGGCGCAGACGGGCCAGCAAGGCCCGCCCCCGACTTACGCGGTTGCCGCCCCGCCCGTTTATGTGGCGCCGCCCTATCCCGCCTACTACCCGCCGCCGGTCTATCCCGCTTATTACGGCTATCCGGGCTGGTATGGACCATCGGTCTCGATCGGCTTCGGCTTCGGTGGCTACTGTTGCGGCCACGGTGGATGGGGCGGTCACGGCCATTGGCATTGACGCCCGCCGGCGCAGTCCAGGTTCCTGATCTTCACTCGGTGCGCTCGCACGGCAGATTCCGGCCGTGCGGTGCCTGCACGGCATCGCGCAGTGCGTGCCGCGCCGCCCAACCCGCGCAAGACGCGCTCCCAGCGCCCATCCGCATCGCCCGTAGTTTCCCTTCTTGACGCGGCCCGACTGGGTTCTATGCTTGGTAGGCCGCACGCAGTACCTGTTTAAATAAGCGATCCCGGCCGCTCCCACGTGCCGCGGACGCCCATCCGTCATGCCAGATCGACGCGTCCCGAAGTGCGTAGTGCCGCGTCGAGTCCGAACAACAACGAAGGAGACGTGATGTTTCACCAACTACTCACTCCGGTCGGCAACTCGCTATTGCCATCGTTTCTAGTCGCGGCGTTACCGATCATCGTCGTGCTGCTTCTGCTTGGCTGGGCGCGCCGGCCGGCATGGCAGGCGTCGCTCGCGGGGTTGATCGTCGGCCTGATCGTGGCGATCCTTGTCTGGCAATTTCCAGTGGGACTCGCGGTCGATTCGGTGGTCGCCGGCGCGGTGTTCGCCTGCTGGCCGGTCATGTGGATCGTGTTCACCGCGATCCTGCTTTACAACATCTCGCAGCGCTCGGGCCGCTTCGCGGCCTTTCGCATGTGGATGATCGACAACCTGCCGAACGACCGGCGCGTAGTGCTGGTGGTGATCGGGTTTTCGTTCGGCGCGCTGCTCGAAGGGATTTCCGGCTTCGGCACGCCGGTCGCCATCACCAGTTCGCTGCTGATTCTGCTCGGCTTTCCGACGCTCGAAGCGCTCACCTTCACGCTGATCTTCAATACCGCGCCGGTCGCGTTCGGCGCGCTCGGCGTGCCGATCACCGTGCTCGGCGCGGTCACGCATTTGCCGGCCGATTCGCTCGCCAAGATGGTCGGCCGCCAGTTGCCGTTCTTCGCCTTCCTGCTGCCCTTCTATGTGATCAGCGTCTATGCGGGCTTTCGCAACATGCTGCGGGTGTGGCCGGTGCTGCTGGTGTCGGGCGCGAGCTTCGCGCTGACGCAGTTCGTCGCGTCCAACTATGTGAACTACAGCCTGACCGACGTGCTGTCGTCGATGGTCTCGCTCATTCTGACGATCGCCTTCCTGCGCGTCTGGAAGCCCGCGACGGATCCGAAGTTCGCGATCAACATCGACCGTGTGGGCGAAGTGCGCGGCAAGATCGGCGGCGGCCAGGGCTGGTATCCGTGGATCATCGTATCGGTGGTGGTGATCGTCTGGACCGTGGCGAGGATCTTCCTGATCGGCGACGTCAAGGTGCCGTGGCCCGGCCTCGACAAGGCCGTGTTCATCACGCTGTACAACACGCCGTACGGCGCGGTGTGGGACTTCCAGCCGCTCGCCACCGGCACCGCCATTCTGGTCGCCGCGCTCATCACGGCGTTCGTGGTCAAACTGAGCCCGCGCGAGTTCGGCGCGGCCATCGCCGACACGTGGGTGCAGACGCGCATCGCCATCCTGACGGTGGCGACCATCGTCGGGCTCGCGTATCTGATGAACTACTCGGGGCTTACGTACACGCTCGGGCTGGGCGTCGCGTCGGTCGGACCGTTCTTTCCGCTGGTGTCGGCGTTCCTCGGCTGGGTCGCGGTGTTCCTCTCCGGCAGCGACACGTCGGGCAACGCGCTGTTCGGCAACCTGCAGGTGGTGGCGGCCAATCAGTTGAATCTCAACCCGATTCTGATGGCGGCGACGAACTCGTCGGGCGGCGTGATGGGCAAGATGATCTCGCCGCAGAACATCTCGACCGGGGTGGCGACCACCGAACTCAAAGGCAAGGAAGGCGTGGTGTTCGCCAAAACCTTCAAGCATTCGATTCTGTTGACGGTACTGCTTGGTGTGCTGGTGTGGCTGCAGCAGAATTTCTTGCAGTGGATGATTCCGCACTGAGGCGGGTTGGGCGGGTTGCTCAGCTCTCACAACCCGCCTGGTAGGATGCACTCTCGCCAACCGGCGGCCGCGCGCTCACTAGCGCGCGCCGCTTCAAGGATGCGAGGATGACCATCCCGACCATTTGCGGCTGATGCGCTGCCGCAAAATAACTCACGCTTCTTCGCTCGAGCCCCTATCTTTCCCTAGCGCTTCGTCCCATCCCACCGCCTTGATCGCAATATTTCTCACATCAGCGTGAGAATTGCTCGTTTTGCCCAGAGCGCCGCTGAGCTTACGATGGACAATTACCAGACGCCTTGCCTCTCCCATATCTTGCCGTTTCATTCCAGCCTGAAACGTTTCGCATGATTGCGCTGCTACGATGCGCAGGCGTCTCGACTCAACCGCGCGCGGCGCCACCTCGATGAATGCTAAAAACCTGCTGCAGTTGCTGATCCTCGCCGCCCTGTGGGGCGCCTCATTCCTGTTTATCCGCGTCGGCGTCACCGACTTCGGCGTGGCGCCGTTGATGGCGCTGCGCGTCGGCATCGGCGCGGCGTTTCTCGCGATCGTGCTGATCGCGCGCCGTCCGCTGCGCCAATCCGCGACGATCCTGCGCACCCGGGCCTTCCCGCTGATGGTGGTCGGCATTCTGAATTCGGCGGCGCCCTTCTGTCTGTTCGCCTATGCGGAGTTGACGCTGTCAGCCGGCGTCACGTCCGTGATCAATGCGAGCACGCCGCTGTGGGGCGCGCTGGTCGGCTTTCTGTGGCTGCGCGACCGGTTGAGCGCGCTGCGCACACTCGGTCTGATGATCGGCTTTCTCGGCGTGCTGATGCTGGTGTGGGATCAGATCGCCGCGCCGAACGGCACGCCGGCCACGCCGCTCACCACCGCGCTCGCGGCCGGCGCGGCGCTCGGCGCCACGCTGCTGTACGGCATCGCCGCCAACTACACCAAGCGCCATCTGACCGGTGTCGACGCGCTGACCGTCGCCACCGGCACGATGACCGGCGCCACCATCGTGTTGCTGCCGCTCGCCGTCATCTACTGGCCGACGGCGCCGATCTCGCTGCACGCATGGGGCGCGGTGATCGCGCTCGGCGTCGCCTGTACCGGCGTCGCGTATATGTTGTTCTTCCACCTGATCGCGGTGGCCGGACCGGCGCGTGCGATTACGGTGACCTTCGTCATTCCGATCTTCGGCATTCTGTGGGGCGCGTTGTTTCTCGGCGAAAGCGTCTCGCCCGGCATGCTGGAAGGTTGCGGCGTGATTCTGGTCGGCACCGCGCTCGCCACCGGCGTGATCAAGCGTCTGCCGTGGATCGGCACCCGCCGCGCCGATACCTGAAACCCGCTTCATGTCGCGCGACGCTTGCCCCGCGTCGCCGACTCTCCTCTTTCCCGCCATCAGGCCGGCCGCAGTAAGGAATCACGCATGGCCATCTCCCATCGAATTCCGGTTCGGACTGGTATTCAGGGAACCATGCAAAAAGACGTGCACGCGGGTTGACCGCGCTCTTGTCGGCCACGCACTGCGTGAAACCCAAGGCATAAAAAAAACCCGCCCGGCGTGATCGCCGGGCGGGTTTTCAGACAGCCTTCCAACTGCTGCAGCCTTAGTGCAGCTGGTCGGACATCAAACTCATGATCTGCTTGGCCTGCGGGCTCTGGTCGATGGCGCCCTTGTCGTCGACCACAGCCACGCGCGTCTGGTTAGGCGTTACCGCGCGCACGTTCACCATATACTGCTTGGCAACTTTTTCCTTCTTGCCGTGGAAAACCTGGCTCCAGAAGCCCTGTTCGGCCGACGACATGTCCTTCGGATCGACGTAGCGCACGAAATACAGGCCGCGGGTCAGATCGCGGTCGTCGACGGTGAAGTTGCTGCGGTCGAGCGCGAGGCCCACGCGCAACCATGCGCGGTCGTACGGCTCGCCGAGCGTGAGTTCCGTCGACGAGAGCTGAGCGTCGGTGCCGTTCGCCGCGTCCCCAGCCGGCATGGGTTGCTGGGCGGACAGCGCGACGTTTTGCGCCGCCGTGGCCGCCGCCGCCGACTTGGCGCCCGCCGTAGCCGCGTTCGGCGCCGTTTGCGCGCCGGCCGACAGGTCGGCGTTTTGCGCGTCAGCCGGTTTCGAACGCGAATCGGCCAACGCCAGCGCCGCCATCAGCCGCTTCAGATATTCCTGTTCGAGGCCCGGATCGTTCGGCTTCGGCACCCACGTGCTCGAATCGTTGTTCGTGCCGGTCAGCGCCTCGCGCATGCCCTTCTGACTGACGAACACGTACGTGCCGCCGTTCGGCGCCGCTTCCAGGCGCGTGCGGTACTTGTTGCGCTCCGAGGTCACGTAGCTGTTGCCCATGGCCTTGGACAGCGTGTTGCGGATCAGGCCTTCGTTGATCTGCGCGTGCGTTTCGTTCCAGTCGGTTTCCATCACGCCCTTGTCGCGCTGGTCGACCACCAGCAGGAAGCCCTGTTCCTGCCAGAAGCGGCGGATCTGCGGCCATGCCTGTTCGGGCGCCTTGTTGTCGATGACGAGCCAGCTTTCCGTGCCGTCGCGCTGGATATGCATGCCGTTGACCGCCGGCGCCACCACCACGGAATTGGCCGACGGGGCTTGCGCCTGAACCTCTTTGAGCGCGGACAACGAGGTTTCGCCGCCCTGCGGGGGCAACGAACGCTGATCGGCCGTCTCATCGATCATGTTCGGCGGTACGGCAAGTGACACTTGCTTCGATTTCGAGTCGCTCTTGTAGTCGACTTTGGTCGGCGACGAGGTGCCGCAGCCGGCGACCAGACCGCCTGCCATCAGCATTACTGCAAACCGCTTGGTAAGACGAAGATCAGTCATGTTCGGGGAATCCTTCCGCTACGCCACGGCAAGTTTCCGTGGATCAACCCAACATTTTACCGATCCCGGCGAGTCATGTGCAAAAACCCGGGTTTGCCCGTGAATTGAGCAGCGTGAGACGTGCGCAAAGGACGCGGGATCGACGCGCGAGAAGGACACCGAAGCGACTCCTTCCGTCAACGTTTCGATGAGTTGCAAGAGGCTCATTTTCGCGCGTGAAAACGAACGGCGCACTGCAAATTTAACAATCCCCCACATTTCCCAACGATCTGTCAGATGCGCCCTACGTGATCGTCAGATCATTGATTCGACGGCACTTTCCGGGGCCCTCGCCACGTCGATTTTGATATATCGAAATTTGCTGAATGCCGCTTCAGGTAACGGTCTGAAAACCCGAGTGATATCTTGAAATAGACAACTCAAGAGCCTTTGAGCGCTCCAGCCACGGGACCGACCGTCATGCCCTTGCGTACCCTTACCCCGAATTTTGCTGCGTCAGCGATCGCGGTTGCCGCGTTGTGCACGAGCCTCGAAGCGCACGCCGAATTGGGCGGCGCTATGCCGGCTCAGGCGGATGCGAGCGCGAGCGCGCCGCGCGTCATGTTGAACGGGGCGCTGCGCATGCGCACGCTGACCGACGCGGGCAACACGACCATCAACGAGTACGCGACGAACACCGGCCAGATCATCGCCTACGCGTGGCAAGGCCCAACCATGCCGGACCTGCGCGCGCTGCTCGGCAAGTACGCCGCCTCGTATCGCGCCGGCGCCGCCGCGGCGCCGGCGGACGGCAATCTGCATGTCTCGCGCGTGGCGCGGCCGGACGTGATCGTGGAATCCGGCGGCCCGATGCGCGGCTACGTGGGCCGCGCATGGCTGCCCGCGGCGCTGCCGCCCGGCGTCACGGCTGACGATTTTCAGTGATGTGCGCAAGCACTCAGCACTAGCACCAGCATCGGCACCACGCCGCGACGAGCACTGACCACGCCATGAAATCCACCCTTTCCATTTACGCCCTACTGCTGGTCTGCGCCGCCTTCGCGGGATGCGGCGGCGGTGGCGGCGGCTCGCCGGCCGCGACGTCGCAGACGGGTTCGGCCGCCCCGCCCAGCAGCCCGAGCCCCGCCAGTGCGCCGGTAGGCGCCTCGAGCGCCGGCCCGACCGCCTCCGTGCCGCAGTCGAATACCCCGAACGTCCAGCCGATCGCCGTCACCGCCGCACCGGGTCTGACGCGCAACATGCTGACGACGAGCGTCACCGTCTGCGAGCCCGGCACCAGCAATTGCGCGACGATCGACAATGTCCAGGTCGACACCGGTTCGCACGGGCTCAGGATTCTCGCGTCCGCGCTGCCGGCGGACCTGTCGCTCGCGGCAATCGCGTCGGGCAGCGGCATCGCGGGCGAATGCGCGGTGTTCGGCGGCGGCTACACCTGGGGCGCGGTGCGCAGCGCGGACGTGCGCATGGCCGGCCAGTTGGCCGCGTCGATCCCGATCCAGACGATCGCCGACCCCGCGCTGCCCACCGTGCCCGCCGACTGCGCGGGCTCCGGCCGCGCCATGCAGACGGTGGCGGGCCTGCGCTCGAACGGCATTCTCGGCGTGGGCCTGTTCGCGGGCGACTGTGGCAGCGGCTGCGTCACCGCCGCGCTGCCGCGCTGGTACTACCGTTGCGACGCCGGCGGCACCTGCCTCGCAAGCACGCAAGCGCTGGCGCAGCAGGTGACCAATCCGGTCAGCCGCTTTGCGCTCGACAACAATGGCGTGGTGATCGACCTGCCGGCCATCGCCGATGCCGGCGCGGCCAGCGTATCGGGTTCGATGATCTTCGGCATCGGCACCCAGGCGAACAACACGCTGAACGGCGCCAGCATCCTCAAGGCGAATTCGCAGACGGGCTACGTCGTCACCACGAGCGGCGGGCAGACTTATTCGCAGAGCTATGTCGACAGCGGCTCGAATGGGCTGTTCTTCCGCACCACCCAGTTTCCGCAGTGCGGCGTCTGGTACTGCCCGGCTTCGATTCAAGCCGCGAACGCCGCGATCACCGGGACGGACGGCGCGTCGAACACGGTGTCGTTTGCGGTCGGCAATTCGAGCGCGCTGTTCGCGTCGTCGAATAACGCCTTCAACAATCTGGCCGGCGTGGCCAGCAGCGGCTTCGGCTGGGGCTTGCCGTTCTTCTTCGGCCGACGCGTCTATACGGCGATCGCCTCGCGCGAAACGTCGGCGGGCCCGGGGCCTTACTACGCGTTCTGAACGGACGGCTTCTTTCGACGCCGAAATTTCGCAAACTCACCTGACGGACAGATTTGGTACGTATCGGCTGAGATAATTCCACCTTCCGGCTAACTCCGTTCCAATTAGTTAGTCATGCAAATCCTGGAATTGTCGGCAGATGGAAGAACCCACTTTTTCGCTCGATCATTTCGAGCAGCTCGTCTATACGCGGCAGCATGTCAAAGCCGCGATCCAGTTCATTGCTGCGCTGGCGCTCCTTCAGCAAAAGCGCGGCGAACTGGACGGCAGCTTTCTTGCCTCGGGCATCGCCGACCTGCCGCCTGACGAGCAACGCAAGCGCTTCTGCACACGCCTCGCGAGCGCGGCGTCGACCCTGTTCGCCGACCCGGCGTTCCAATTGCCTCCCGAGTGTTTCAGATTGATTCTGACCCTGCACGAGTGGGTCGGACTGGTGTTCGCCTGCACGTCGTTCGGCAATGCGGACCATGTGACCCGATACCTGAATCCACGTGGTGCGGACAACGCCGAGTTTCTGTCCGGCGACAGCTTCATCGAAAAACTTTGCGCGCTCTACTCGACCGAGTCCGAACTGGAACTCGACTTCGCCGCGCTGTGGGCGTACGACAAATCGCTCGCCGCCTGTCTTGCCCTCGTTTTGCTGGCGCCGGTCTTCAAAGGATCGGCGAGCGCGCATATGAAGCGCGAAGCGTTGATGGAATGGCTGCCCGGCAAACTGCAGCAAATCGGCGACCTCGACGACCTGCCGACCGCCTTGCTGCACAACGCCTATATGTTCTGCAGCTACGCGGACACGCCGCGGCGGCACGAGATCAAACGGGACATCAACGCGCTGGTGCGCCGCAAGCTGGATCAACTAGGGCTGACAGACATTCCCGCAGCGAAGCTAGCCCGCGCGAAAAGCCGCGAGCAGCGCGGCAAAAAACCGCTGATGGTGGTCGTGCTCGAATGGTTCGGCGGCGCTCATTCGATCTACCGCACGCACTCGCGCACGCTCGAAGCCGCGCGCGAGCATTTCGAAGTGGTGGCCTTCGGCTTCGGCTACGCCATCGACCATATGGGGCGCGCGGTGTTCGACCGTTTCATCGAACTGGAGGAGCCGGAATACATAGGCGAATGTCTGAAAACGATCCGCGACTTTGCCGAGGCGGAACAGCCTGACGTGCTCTACATGCCGAGCGTCGGCATGTTCGCGCTCACGGTGTTCATGTCGAATATGCGTATTGCGCCGCTGCAGATCGTCGGCCTCGGTCACCCCGCCACGACTCACTCCGACAAGATCGACTACGTCAGCGTTGAGGAAGATTATGTCGGCGATCCCGCCTGCTTCAGCGAACGTTTGATGAAGCTGCCGAAAGACGGTCAACCATACCGGCCGTCGGTGGCGCTGCCGGACATCGTCGCGGAGATCCCGCCGTCACGCAAAACGCTGGAGATCGTCATCACGGCCAGCGCGATGAAGCTCAATCCCGGCTTTCTCGAAGCGTGCCGTGAGATCGGCGCGCGCGCGGCGACGCCTGTCCAGTTTCACTTCATGAGCGGCGTGCCCTTCGGCTTGCCGCTCGAGCGCATGCGCGATGTGATCCGCCAGACACTGCCGTGCGCCGTCGTGCACGGCTTTCACGAATATGCGGGCTATCTGGCGCGCGTCAATCGCTCGGATCTGTTTCTCAGCCCGTTTCCGTTCGGCAATACCAACGGTATCGTCGACGCGCTCACGCTGGGTTTGCCGGGCATCTGCAGGCGCGGGCCGGAAGTGTTCGAGCGGATCGACGGCGCGCTGTTCGAGCGTGTGGGCATGCCGTCGTGGACTACGGCGGAGAGCGTCGAGGATTACATCGCCGCCGCCGTGCGGATGATCGACGCGCATAGCGAGCGCGCAGCCTTGCGGCAGCGTCTGATCGATACGCGGGCCGTGGAACGTTGCTTTGAAGGGCGGCCGCAGGCGTTCGGTGAATGCGTGCTGGAACGGGTGCGGGGGAAGCAACGCTGGCGCAGTGAAGAAGCGATGGCTTAAGGTTCGGCGCCGCTCAGTGCGCCACCCGGTCGCATGATGCCCGGCGTCACGAGATTATCCGGCACCGTGCCGCCGTACCCGTGCGCCAGTTTGCTACTCGGTCGCGTTGGGGCTCGCCGTTACAAGATCAGCCGGCGCCAGCCAGTTGAACACGTCCAGCGTCGGCCCGTGGAAGGTGCACTCCGCGGCTGCTGGCGTGGCGGTCTTCTTAGGTTTCGCGGGCTTGAGCGAAAGCGCCGTTGCCGATGCATCTGAGGCGCCCGCTGCACCTGCTCCACCAGCAGTCACAGCGGAAGCCGCCGGCGCACCCGAAGCTGCAAGCGGCGCACTGCCTGCACCCGCCTCCGCAGTCTCGGACGCCGGAACCACCACGCGTTCGATCGATCCCTCAACTACCACTCGCGAGCCATAGATGCCTGCGCCCGCATGAGTGATCTTCAGCGGATCCGCCGACGTTTCCGCCAGCTTGCTTCGCATCAACTGCTCGCACGCGTCCGTGTTCTTATAGACGGCCGTGCACGCCGTCAGCAGCGCGGCAGCGGTCGTGACGCAGGCGATAGAGAGAATCCGAATCTTCATTGGTGTTCCGTTTTTCAAGCCGTCGGCAATTGTAGCTTACGGCCTGCTTGAGCGGCGCCGGCTTCGAGCGCGGGCAGCGCGCGAGCCGCGTAAGGCGATCGACACTTTCACCGCGCATCCAGCGCGCCCGAAACCCAGTGACTGCTTGACCGCGGCGGCTCGCATCGGCATCGTGTTGACCGGCCGCCATTCGATCGGCGCGCCGCCGACGTTGCGACGGGGCCCTCGCGATGCGCATCGCTTCGCCTTGTCACGCTTTCTCACTGTGTACCGACCGGCTTTCCCGCATGTTCAGCCTTGCCCTGCTCGCCATCGCGGGTTACACCGCTACCAACGTCGACAACCTGTTCGTGCTGCTCGCCTTCCTGGCGGAAGCCGGCGACGAGCGGCGTCGCGTGATCGCCGGGCAGTATGCCGGCTCGCTAATCCTGATCGCGGGGTCGGCGCTGCTCGCCGCATTGCTCAAGCACTTGCCGGCTGGTTACGTCGGTTTGCTCGGCATTTTGCCGATCGGCGTGGGGCTCGGCAAAGCGTGGGAGCGCTTTGGTCCCGGCAGCCCGCAGCAGGAGGAAGCGGCGCGAATCGAAACGGCGCCACCCGCATCATCCGGGCCGGCCGGGTCGGGGTATCCGGCTAGTGCAGCGAATCAGGCAAGCTCGCCCGCTTCAACCATCCCGTCCCACGCAAACCGCGCCTCATCCTGGTGGACTGTAGCGTGCGTGGCCGTCGCCAACGGTTCCGACAATCTCGCCGTCTATGTGCCCTTGTACGCCAGCCATTCGCACGGCGAGGGCGCATTCATCTCGCTGATCTTTGTCGTGATGATCGGGCTCTGGTGCGCCGGCGCCGTATGGCTCGTGGACCATCCGTTGCTGGGTGCGCCGATCCGACGCTACGGCACCGCGCTGCTACCGCTAATCCTGGTGGTGATCGGCGTCTCGGTGATCGCGCAGAACGGCACGCTGCGCATCGTCTTCGGACTCTGACCAGTGCCCACATGTGGGCAACGCACGGCCCACTACTCGAAAAAGCCCAATTGAACAACACGGTCCGTGCAGGGATGCGCTGCAGTCCAACGCGCGATGCGGCACGACCGTCGTCCGCGCGAGCGCTCAATTCGACGGCATTTGCGGTTGCACGTAAGTGCGCACGCCGGCGAGCGGCGAACCATAACCGCCGGAATTGGTATGATTCGGCAAGCCGTTGACCAGCTGCGCACGCGGGTCGGTCGGGTTCAGGTTCAATTCGCCTGCCTGCTGGTTGCCGTGCGTCGGATATTCGCTGCCGCGCGCCGCGTTCGGCATCAAACGCGTGCTGTTTTGCGGCGCGTTCATGTCGTCCTGCGGGCTCAAACCCTGCGCTCCCGCCTGCGCCGCAATCGCGCACGCGGCCGCGCACAGCAAAATCCGCCCTACCCGCGACATCGTCGATGTTCGTTTCATACCTGCCTCCGGCAAAATGAAATGAAGGGAATCAAGTCGCGCCCGGTACACAACGAGCCCGCTCGCGACAGCCAAACGCTGATCACACCATTTATACGCGCCATGCCGCACTTCGGATTCGGCGACGTAAGCGCGAGTCGCGGTAAACAGAGAAACTGGCGGGTATGGCCTTTTATTCCGGGCCGCGGCGGCAGACACGCAAATCCAGCGAGCGCCTATCCTTACGCCGATTACCGATTTCCCTCCCGCGCGATCGCGCCCGATAATGGACGTCATGAACCTTCGACCCAATCTCCACGCTCGTGCGCTGCGCGCCACACTCGCGGCACTGACCGCAACGCTGTTGCTGGCGGCTTGCGCCGGCCCATCGGCCTCGACTTCCGCGTCCGCGTCGTCCAGTCCGGCACTGCTCGACGCGGCGATTGCCGGACCACAACGCGGCGACAAGGCCCGCGCCCGCGACGTCTACCGTCATCCGCGGGAAACGCTGCAATTCTTCGAACTTACGCCGTCGCAAAGCGTGCTGGAGATCGAGCCGGGCGGCGGCTGGTACACGGAGATCCTGGCGCCGTATCTGCACGACCACGGCAAGCTCTACGAGGCGCAGTACGACGGCCCACAGGGGACGCCGTCGGCGGAAGCGCAGGCCAATCGGGCAGCATTTGCGCGCAAACTGGCGGCCACGCCCTCCGTGTACGGCAATGTCGTGGTCGGCACGCTGCACGCCGGCCAGTTCAGCGGTTTTCCGGCCGATGCCAGCTTCGACGAGGTACTGACCTTCCGCAATATCCATAACTGGATCAAAGACGGCCAGATCGACACGAACCTGCGCGCCTTCTACGCGGCGCTCAAGCCGGGCGGCGTGCTCGGCGTCGAGGAACACCGCGCGGCGCCGGGCACTTCGCTGCAACAAACCATCGACACCGGCTATGTGACCGAAGACTACGTGATCGAACATGCGCGCGCGGCCGGCTTCGAACTGGCCGGCAAGAGCCAAGTAAACGCCAACCCGCGCGACAGCAAAAATTACCCCAACGGCGTCTGGTCGCTGCCGCCGACCTTCGAGGGCGGCGACGTCGACCGGGCGAAATATGCGGCCATCGGCGAATCGGACCGCATGACCTTGCGCTTCGTGAAACCGGCGCACTGATCTCGCGCCGCACCGGGACGGCGCTTGACGCCGTCCCAATAATATGTTCCTATTGCGCACTATGTACCGCGCCCAGACCATCCTATCGCTACTACTAGCCCCCTCTACCGGGCTAGGTCTGCTGCTGCGCGCTTCCATCTGAACCACACGAAGCACCGCTCAATTCCCCAGTAACTGACCCAGCCCCGGTTTCCGACCGGCGGCCCAGTTATGTCTTTTCGTCGTCCGGTCGACTCCCAGCTACCTGGTCTCACCCACGGATGATGAAAATGTTGAAGAACCCCGCTACCAAATACCGCTCGTTCAAACCGGTCAACTTGACGGATCGCCAGTGGCCGTCGCGCACCATCACGCACCCGCCGATCTGGATGAGCACCGACCTGCGCGACGGCAATCAGTCGCTCTTCGAGCCGATGGACGCGCAGCGCAAGATGCGCATGTTCAAGACGCTGGTGCAGATCGGCTTCAAGGAAATCGAAGTCGCGTTTCCGTCCGCTTCGCAGACCGACTTCAATTTCGTGCGTGAGTTGATCGAAGGCGGCCACATTCCCGACGACGTCACGATCGAAGTCTTGACGCAAGCGCGCGACGACCTCATCGAGCGCACCTTCGAATCCTTGCGTGGCGTGCCGCGCGCCATCGTCCACTTGTACAACGCGACCGCGCCGGAATTCCGCAAGATCGTCTTCAATCTGGACAAGAGCGGCGTGAAGGAACTGGCGCAAAACGCTGCCCGCACGATGAAGCGGATCGCCGAGACCATGCCGGAAACGCACTTCACGTTCCAGTACAGCCCGGAAGTGTTCAGCGGCACCGAAATCGAATTCGCCAAGGAAGTCTGCGACGCCGTGTTCGACATCTGGCAACCGACGCCGCAACACAAGGCCATCGTCAACTTGCCGGCCACCGTCGAAATGTCCACGCCGAACATCTACGCGGACCAGATCGAGTGGATGCACCGCAATCTCAAGCGCCGCGATTCGCTGTTCATCTCCGTGCATCCGCATAACGATCGCGGCACCGCGGTGGCGGCCGCTGAACTTGCCGTGATGGCCGGGGCGGATCGTATCGAAGGCTGCCTGTTCGGCAACGGCGAGCGCACCGGTAACGTGGACCTCGTCACGCTCGCGTTGAACCTCTACACGCAAGGCGTCGATCCGGGGCTCGACTTCTCGAACATCAACGAAGTCGCGCGCACCGCGGAAGAATGCACGCAATTGCCGATCCATCCGCGTCATCCGTATGTCGGCGATCTGGTATTCACCGCCTTCTCGGGCTCGCATCAGGATGCGATCAAGAAGGGCTTCGCGGTGCAAAAACCGGACGCCGTCTGGGAAGTGCCCTACATGCCGATCGATCCGGCCGATCTCGGCCGCACCTACGACTCGGTGATTCGCGTGAACAGCCAGTCGGGCAAAGGCGGCATCGCCTATCTGCTCGAGCAGGGCTACGGCGTCGTGTTGCCGCGCCGCTTGCAAGTGGACTTCAGCTCGGCCGTGCAGCGCTTCACCGACGACAGCGGCCAGGAAGTCACGTCCGCGCAGATCTGGGAATTGTTCCAGCAGGAATATGTGCAGAACACGGCGCCGATCCACTACGTCGGTCACAGCCTGTCCGAGCGTGAAGGACGCGAGCACATCAAACTCACGGTCGACATCAATGGCACGCGGCGCGTGTTGACCGGTGAAGGCAATGGTCCGCTCGACGCGTTGATGCACGCGATCGGCGTGCCGGTGCGGATTCAGCACTATGAAGAACGCGCGTTGACGCAGGGTGCGGATGCCCGCGCGGTGGCGGTCGCCGAAATGGCCGGCGCCGATGTGACCGGCAGCGCGTTCGGCGTCGGCATCGATGCCAATCTGGTGACGGCGTCGATTCGCGCGGTGATCAGCGGCGTGAATCGCGCTTACGCACGGGTCAATGTGCAGGCGAAGGAGAGCTTCTTCGACGCCGCGATGAACGATGCCACGGAGAGCGTGGGGGTCTAAGGTTCTTTGCCGTTGGTGGTCGATTTGTAGCGGTTATATGTGAAGGGGGCGTCTCGACGACGCCCCCTTTTTTTATCCAACCGCGTCGCGGGCGTGACGGCCTTTCAGGTCCGCGTCATTGAGTCCATTCATCCGGCAGACTGTGCGTCAACGTCGACACGAAACGCTCGGTTTCCGGCTCGCGCGGCTGCATGAAGATCTCGCGCGACGGCCCGGCCTCCACCACCACGCCGTTGTTCAGAAACACCACGTCACGCGCGATCGTCGCGGCGAGCCGCAAATCGTGCGTGGCCATCAGCATGGTCATGCCTTCGGTGGCGAGTTGCTTGAGCACCTCCACCACTTCCGCGGCGAGACCGGGGTCGAGCGCCGAGGTCGGCTCGTCGCACAACAACACTTCCGGCGACGGCGCCAACGCCCGCGCAATCGCCACACGCTGTTGTTGCCCGCCGGAGAGCGTCGAAGGCCATGCATCCGCCTTCTGCGCGATGCCGACCTTCTCCAGCAGCTCGTCCGCGCGAGCCCGCGCCTTGTCCTTGTCCCACTTCAGAACGGTCACCAAGCCTTCCATCACGTTTTGCCGCACGGTGAGATGCGGAAAAAGCTGGAAATTCTGAAACACCATGCCGGTGCGGCGGCGAATCGTCAGCACCGCGTCGCGCGAGGGCCGGTGGTCGCGGCTGAATTCCAGCCGCTGATCGCCGAGTTCGAGCGAACCGGACTCGGGAATCTCAAGCAGATTCACGCAACGCAAGAGCGTGCTCTTGCCGCTGCCCGATGGACCGATCAACGCGGTAACATTACCGGAGGCGAGTTGCAGATCGACCGAGTTGAGCACCCGTTGACCACCGAAGTACTTGTCGATTTTTTCCAGTCGGATCATCAGTTGCCTGCCTGGAAAAGTGCGTGACGGCCGAACTTGCGCTCGAGCCTGACTTGCGCCGACGACAACACCGAGCTGAACACCAGATAAACCAGTGCCGCTTCCGTGTACAGAATCAGCGGCTCGTAAGTCACCGACGCGATCCGCTGCGCCGCCTGAAACACCTCGGGCACGGTCAGCACCGCGGCGAGCGAGGTGTCCTTCACCAGCGCGATAAACGAGTTGGACAACGGCGGCAACGCGACGCGCGCCGCTTGCGGCAGGATCGCACGACGCAGAGCCTGCTCGCGCGTCATCCCCATCGAATACGCCGCCTCCCACTGCCCTTTTGGAATCGACTCGATCACGCCGCGTATCACTTCGGAGTTGTACGCGCCCACATTCAGCGAAAAGCCGATGATCGCCGCCGTCAACGGATCGAGCACGATGCCCACGTTCGGCAAGCCGTAGAAGATCACGAACAGTTGCACGAGCAACGGCGAGCCGCGAAACAGCCACACGTAGAAGCGCACGATCGCCACGGCCCACTTCGGCCCGAACAGGCGGACCAGCGCGACGAGGAACGCCAGCGCAAGTCCGATCGCAAACGATATCAGCGTGAGCGGCACGGTAAACACGAGCCCCGCATACAGCAGGGGCCACAGCGACTGCGCCATCAGATGCAACCATGCCGGCATGATTCAGACTCGCGGAAGGCGTTTACTGGGAGACGTCTTTGCCGAAATACTTCTGCGAGATCTTCGCGTAGGTGCCGTCTTTCTTCATGTCGGCGAGCGCCTTGTTGATTGCCGCCTGCAATTCGGGGCTGCCTTTGCGGATCAGCACGGCGGACTTGTCGCTGCTGTCGGCCGAGGTATCGAGCGCGGCGATCTTCACCTTCGCGTCCGGCTTGTGCTTCTTGAAGTCGAGGAACGACAGCGAGTCGTTGACGGTGGCATCGACGCGACCCGAGGTCAGCAGATCGATCGATTCATTGAAGCCCTGCACGGGGATCACTTCCGCGCCGTGTGCCGCCGCGATCTTGCCGAAGTTGCTGGTCAGCGTGTTGGCCGACTTCTTGCCCTTCAGGTCGTCGAAGTTCTTGATCGTGGTGTTGTTCGACTGCACGATCAGCGCCGCGTGCGACGTGATGTACGGGTCGGAGAAGTCGTATTTGACCTTGCGCGCGTCGGTGACGGCAACTTCGTTGATCACCGCGTCGTAGCGGTTCACGTCGAGACCGGCGATCAGACCGTCCCATTTGCCCTCGACGAATTGCGGCTTGACGCCGAGACGCTGCGCGATCGCCGTGCCGATTTCGACGTCGAAACCGGTCAGCTTGCCGGATTCGTCGTGGTACGTGAACGGCGCGTAGGTGCCTTCGGTGCCGATCCTGAACACGCCGGCGGATTTGATCTGCGCGAGTTCATCGGCGGCGAATGCGGAATTCACGGCCACCGCCTGGAACAACGCGATCAGCAGAATGGAACGAATCGATTTCATCAGGCGGCTCCGTCAAATGTGCCACGTCGGTGGCTGAGTCTTGTGTTGGACAGTCCCCGCCGGCGCTTGCGCCCGCAGAGTGGGCGGACTGTAGCAAACGGCCTGCGTTTTTACAAAGGATCAGGTTTCCGATCGATATGCGCTTGCGTGCTAAGCGAACAGCCATAGCCTCTGGTGTGACGTGGATTTCAACTCTACAGCAGATAGACAGACGCGGCATGCATCGCAACACGGAACCTATGTTGCGCGCCATCGGGGAAAACGCGAGAGGTCTCGCCGCGGTGAGCGCGCGGCAGGAAAAAACGGGCGGCGCCGCGTTTGAATGCGGCGCCGCCCGTCGTCGGATTGCGAATGGCTTACCGCTCCACCGGATGCGGCTCCTTGCGCTTGTTGGCGACGCGGATCGCGTCGAAGTAAGCGCCGTTCGGCGGACGCTTCAGATAGCGGCCCGCGCCGCGCACCGCCCGCAGCTCGCCGTCGGTCCAGGCGAGCGCGCCGCGCGTGAGCGTGTGCATCGCCACGCCTTGCACCGTCATGCCTTCGAACACGTTGAAGTCGACCTTCTGATGATGCGTCTTCACCGAAATCGTTTTGCTCGCGTTCGGGTCCCACACCACGAGGTCGGCATCCGCACCGACCCGCACCGCACCTTTGCGCGGATACAGGTTGAAGATCTGCGCGGCATTCGTCGACGTAATCCGCACGAACTCGTTCGGCGTGAGCCGCCCCGAATTCACGCCGTGATGCCAGAGCACCGCCATGCGGTCTTCCACGCCGCCGCAACCATTCGGGATCTTCGTGAAGTCCTCGCGGCCCATCGCCTTCTGCGACGCGCAGAACACGCAGTGGTCGGTGGCCGTGGTGTGCAACTGGCCAGCTTGCAAACCGCGCCATAGCGCCTCGCGATGCTCGGCCGAGCGGAACGGCGGGCTCATCACGTGGGCCGCCGCGCGCGTCCAGTCGGGATCGCGATACACCGCTTCGTCGATCACCAGATGGCCGGGCAACACTTCGCCGAACACGCGCAGACCTTCGCTGCGGGCGCGGGCAATCGCATCGACCGCGTCCTTTGAGGACACGTGCACGATATACACCGGCACGCCCAGCACCTGCGCGATCCGGATCGCGCGATTGGCGGCCTCGCCCTCCACTTCCGGCGGCCGCGACAACGGATGCGCCTCCGGACCGGTAAAGCCTTTCGCCAGCAACTGACGCTGCAACTGGAACACCAGTTCACCGTTTTCCGCATGCACGGTGGGCAGCGCGCCGAGTTCGAGCGAACGCGAGAAGCTGTTCACCAGCACTTCGTCGTCGGCCATGATCGCGTTCTTGTACGCCATGAAGTGCTTGAAGCTCGACACGCCGTGTTCATGCACCAGCGTGCCCATGTCGCGATAGACCGAATCGTCCCACCAGGTCACCGCGACGTGAAAGCCGTAGTCCGCCGACGCCTTCTCGGCCCAGCCGCGCCATTCCTTGAAGGCGTCCATCAGCGGCTGCTTCGGGCTCGGAATCACGAAGTCGATGATGCTCGTGGTGCCGCCTGATAGACCTGCCGCCGTGCCCGTGTAGAAGTCGTCGCTCGCCGTGGTGCCCATGAACGGCAATTCCATATGCGTGTGCGGATCGATGCCGCCGGGCATCACATACTGCCCACCCGCATCGACGATCGTGGCGCCGGCGGGCGCCTCCAGGTCCGCTCCGATCTCCAGGATCGTACCGCCGTCCTGCGGGTCCGCACACAACACGTCCGCACGATACGTGTTCTCCGCGTCGATAATCGTGCCGCCGCGAATCAGGGTCGTCATGTTGCCGCCTCCTTATGAACTGCTGGTTTCGGTGCTACGTACTTCGTTTCGTTGATGCTTACGCGCTCGCCACGCGCGCACTCGGTCCCTTGCTCAGTTTCATCCACGCGCTGTATACGATCGACGCCAACGCGAGCCCGACAAACCATGCATACGTATAGAGTGTATTGAAGATCGCCGGCACGTTCGGGAACGACGCCGGAAACGCGGTGTGCAAAAAGCCGGGCAGATTCGGCAGCACGCCGATCACGAGCGCGACCACCGCGCCGATATTCCAGCCGCCGGTATAGCTGTATTCGCCGTGCTCGTCGAAGAGTTCACGCGTGTCGAGACGCGTGCCGCGAATCAGGAAATAGTCGACCATCAGAATGCCCGCGACCGGACCAAGCAGCGCCGAGTAGCCGACCAGCCACGTAAAGATATAGCCCTGCGTGGTGGCGAGAATCTTCCACGGCATCATCACGATCGCGATGGTCGCGGTAATCATGCCGCCCACGCGATACGAAATGCCCTTCGGCCACAGGCTCGAAAAATCGTACGCCGGGCCGACGAGATTCGCCGCGAGATTGCAGCACATGGTGTCGAGCGTCAGGATGATCAGCGCGACGCCCACGCCGATGCCGGTCATGCGGCTCGTCAGGTCGATCGGATCCCAGATCGCCTTGCCGTAGATCACCACCGTCGCCGACGTGACGACCACCGAGATCACCGAGAGCAAGGCCATCGGCACCGGCAAGCCGACCGACTGGCCGATGATCTGATCGCGCTGCGTTCTGGCAAAGCGCGTGAAGTCGGGGATATTCAGTGCGAGCGTGGCCCAGAAGCCGACCATGGCCGTGAGGCCGGGCCAGAACGTGACCCAGAAGAGGCCTTCTTTCTTGCCGCCCGGCACGAATTGCGACGGCGCCGACAGCATCGAGCCCAGGCCGCCCGCTTTTGAAGTCGCCCACCACACGAGCGCAATGCACATCACGATCTTGATCGGCGCGGACCAGCTTTCGAGCCAGCGGATCGAATCGGTGCCATGCACGATGAAGTAGATCTGCAGTGCCCAGAACACCAGGAAACACGCGAGCTGAGCGAGCGAGATGTCGAGAAACGGTAAAGCCGCGCCGTGCAGCGCGTTGCCCGTGAGAATGTTGAGCAGCGTATAGATCGCGCTGCCGCCGAGCCACGTCTGAATCCCGTACCAGCCGCAGGCGACGATGGCGCGCAGCATCGCCGGCAATTTGGCGCCCTGCGTGCCGAACGACGAGCGCACCAGCACCGCGTACGGAATGCCGTGCTTCGCGCCCGCGTGGCCGATCAGCAGCATCGGCACCAGCACGATCAGGTTGCCGAGCAGCACGGTGATCACGGCTTGCCACGGTGACATGCCTTCTTCCGTCAAGCCGGCGGCGAGCATGTACGACGCGATATTCATCACCATGCCCACCCACAGCGCCGCGAAGTGATACCACTTCCAGGTGCGCTGCGCGACGCCGGTCGGCGCAAGATCGTCGTTGTAAAGACTGCTGCCCTGCACGCCGGCCGCGAACTGCGGGTCGGCGGGTTGCGCTGTCTGCTTCATCTAAAGATCTCCACTCGATCGTTGAGGCCCGCGCGGCTTCTGTCGGCGCGTCGGGACCTTTGGGGAATGACAGGTTCAGTGCTAGCGCTGCGTTCTTTCTAACCACATCGTATTTCAGGCCGCTTTTGCCGCGTGCGCATGCGCGTGCTCCGCGGTTTCGGCCGCGTCCGCCGCTGCGCCCTCCTGTGCGCCCACGCGCGCCGGGTTGTTCGGATGCGTGGTCCAGTTCGCGTACTCGCCGTTGTCCACGCGCTCCATCGTGATGCACTGTTCGACCGGACACACGTGCATGCACAGATTACAGCCGACACATTCGGAGTCCATCACTTCAAAATGACGGACGCCATCTTTTTCTTTCATGATCGCCTGGTGAGCCGTGTCCTCGCAGGCGATATGGCACAGGCCGCACTGAATGCACTTGTCCTGATCGATGCGCGCCTTGATGTCGTATTTGAGGTTCAGGTACTTCCAGTCGGTGACATTCGGGACGGCGCGGCCGCGAATGTCGTCGAGCGTCGCGTAGCCTTTTTCGTCCATCCAGTTGGAGAGGCCATCGGCGAGGTCGGAAACGATACGGAATCCGTAGTGCATCGCCGCCGTGCAGACCTGCACGCTGCCCGCGCCGAGCACCATGAATTCGGCGGCGTCGCGCCATGTGGAAATCCCGCCGATGCCAGAGATCGGCAGATTCGGCGTTTCCACGTCGCGCGCGATTTCCGCGACCATGTTCAGCGCGATCGGCTTCACAGCCGGTCCGCAGTAGCCGCCGTGCGTGCCTTTGCCATCGACCATCGGCAACGGCGACATCGCATCGAGATCGACCGCCACGATCGAGTTGATCGTGTTGATCAGTGACACGCCATCCGCGCCGCCCTTGTAGGCCGCGCGCGAACCGAGGCGAATGTCGCTGATATTCGGCGTCAGTTTGACGAGGCACGGCAGCTTGGTGCCTTCTTTCACCCAGCGCGTGACCATCTCGACATACTCGGGCACCTGGCCGACGGCCGCGCCCATGCCGCGCTCGCTCATGCCATGCGGGCAGCCGAAATTCAATTCGACCGCATCCGCGCCGGTGTCTTCGACGAGCGGCAGAATCCACTTCCAGTCGCGTTCGTTGCACGGCACCATCAGCGAGACGATCATCGCGCGGTCCGGCCAGTCGCGTTTGACTTGCGCAATTTCCTTCAGATTGACGTCGAGCGGACGGTCGGTGATCAGTTCGATGTTGTTCAGGCCCGCCATGCGCTGGCCGTTCCATTGCACCGCGCCGTAGCGCGAGCTGACGTTCACCACATGCGGGTCGAGGCCGAGCGTCTTCCACACCACGCCGCCCCAGCCCGCTTCGAAGGCGCGGTTCACGTTATAGGCTTTGTCGGTCGGCGGCGCGGAGGCGAGCCAGAAAGGATTCGGCGAAGTGATGCCGGCAATCGTACAGCGCAGATCGGCCATGTTCGGCTCCTTGGGGACTGCTGTTCTGTGTCTGGGGTGCTGCTTCGCTTGGTTTGGCTTGGGTCGCTCTAGGCGGCTTTCGCCGCCGTGCGGGCGAACTGCGCGTCGATCGCGGCAGCCGCGATCTTGCCGTCCTGCACCGCTTGCACCGTAAGGTCGATGCCGCCAGTGGCCGCGCAATCGCCGCCGGCCCATACACCCGCCAGCGAGGTCTGGCCATTCGCATCGACAGCGATACGGCTGTCGTCCAGCGTCAGCAATTCACGCTCGATGCCGACCGGCACCAGCGTTTGACCGATCGCCTTGAGCACCATGTCGGCTTCGACCATGAAGCGCTCCTCTCCACCTTCACGCGATGTGCGCGCGAATTCGACACCCGTGACCACGCCGCCGTCGCCGATCAAACGCATCGGCGTGGCATGCGTGACGAGCGTGACACCGTTGGTCTGCGCGAAGTCGCGCTCGGCCCAGGTGGCGCTCATTGCTTCGACGCCGCGCCGGTAAACCATCGTCACCGATGTCGCGCCGAGCTTGCGGCTTTGCACGGCCGCGTCGACCGCCGTATTGCCGCCGCCGATCACCACCACGCGCCGGCCCACCGGCACCGTGCCGAAGTCGCTCGCGCTGCGCACCTGTTCGATGAAGTCCACCGCGTTCATCACGCCGCCGAGATCCTCGCCTTCCATGGCAAGCGAGCGCACGCCCGTGAGGCCGATAGCGAGGAACACCGCATCGTGTTGCTTGCGCAGCGTGTCGAGGTCGACATCGCGACCAAGCGCGACGCCGTGTTTGATCTCAATGCCGCCGACGGAGCACAGCCACTCCACTTCACGCTGAGCAAAATCGTCGACGGTTTTATAGGCGGCGATGCCGTATTCATTCAGACCGCCGGCCTTTTCATGCGCGTCGTAGATCGTCACGTCATGGCCGGCCAGCGCGAGCCGGTGTGCACAGGCGAGTCCCGCCGGACCCGCGCCGACCACCGCGACGTGTCTTCCGGTTTCAGCCGCGCGCTTGAACAGCACTTCGCCGCGCGCCATCGCCCAATCGGTGGCATGACGTTGCAGCGCGCCGATCGCCACGGGCTTCGCGTCCTGATGGTTACGCACGCACGCGCCTTCGCAAAGAATCTCCGTTGGGCAGACGCGCGAGCACATGCCGCCCAACGGGTTGGCCGACAGAATATCCACGGCCGCGCCCTTCAGATTGCCGTTGCTGATCTTGCGGATGAAGCTCGGAATGTCGATCTGCGTCGGGCAGGCGTTCACGCACGGCGCGTCGTAACAGTAGTGGCAGCGGCTCGCCGCCGCGGCCGCGGCGCTTGCGTCGAGCAAGGGCGCGATGTCGGAGAACTCGCACGAAAGCTGCTCGGGCGATAGCCGCTGAGCGGCAATGTCGCCGGTTTGCTTGATGGCCATACTCGTTCCTTCTTCGATGTGAGGACGTAGCCGCTCCTGCCGGCCACGCTTAAAGCGGAGCCGGGACGGCATGTTTTATGGGCACTACGGTGAAGCGGGTAAAGCGAGCGCAACCGCCAAAGAGTTACGACAGCGTCATGAAACCGGCTCGCATGCACGCTCCAGCATGGCGTGCAGCAACACGTTGGCGCCGGCCTCGATCCATTCGAAAGTGGCGTCCTCGATCTCGTTGTGACTGATGCCGTCCACGCACGGCACGAACACCATCGAGGTCGGCGCGACTTGCGACAGATAGCAGGCATCGTGTCCCGCACCGGACACCATGTTGCGATGCGGATAACCGAAGCGTTCGGCCGCCGCGCGCACCGACTTCACGCAGGCTTCGTCGAATGCGACTGGCGCGTAGTAAAAGATCTGTTCGAGTTCGGTTTCAAGACCAATGCCGCTGGCGATGTCGGCCACGCCCTTGCGCAAGGCCGCATCCATTTTCGCGAGCACCGCATCGTCCGGATGACGGAAATCGACCGTGAAGAACACGCGGCCCGGAATCACGTTGCGCGAGTTCGGATAGACCTGCATCATGCCGACCGTCGCACAGCCAAATGGCGCATTGTCGAGACCGATGCGATTGACCAGATCGACCACGCGCGCGGCACCGAGCAAGGCATCGCGACGGCGCGGCATGGGTGTCGGACCCGCGTGCGCCTCCTGCCCGGTCAGCGTGATTTCGTACCAGCGCTGACCTTGCGCGTCGGTCACGACGCCAATGGTTTTCTGTTCGGCTTCGAGAATGGGCCCCTGTTCGATATGCAACTCGAACGCCGCGTGCAGCGGCCGTCCGCCGCACGGAATATCGCCCGCATAGCCGATGCGCTTGAGTTCCTCGCCGATGGTTTTGCCGTCCACGTCCTTGCGCGACAGGCCATAGTCGAGCGTGAACACGCCGGCGAACACGCCCGACGCCACCATGGCGGGCGCAAAGCGCGAGCCTTCCTCGTTGGTCCAGATCACCACTTCAACCGGATGCTCCGTCTCGATGCCGTGATCGTTCAGGCTCCGGATCACTTCGAGACCGCCCAGCACGCCGTAGATGCCGTCGAAGCGGCCGCCGGTCGGCTGCGAGTCGGCGTGCGAACCGGTCATGACCGGCAACGCATCGGGATTGCGCCCGGCGCGGCGCATGAACACGTTGCCCATCTGGTCGACACTGACCGTGCAGCCGGCTTCCTTCGCCCAACTGACGATCAGGTCGCGTCCTTGCTTGTCGAGGTCGGTGAGCGCCAGGCGGCAGACGCCGCCTTTGGGCGTCGCGCCGATCTTCGCCATCGTCATCAGGCTGTCCCACAGCCGCTTGCCGTCGACCTTGATCGACGTGGTGGGTTCAGCGTGCTTCAGCGCTTCGGATACCGCGTTCATTCGTCTCGCTCCTTTCGGTGAACCGACTTGAAACTGGTGCATTGGTGGCGGGTTTTGGGGCGTGCTCGCACGGGGGCAGTGCACATTCGACACCTTCGATCGCCTCTTATACAGAGGGCAAACCCTGAGGCATCTGCCGCTCTTCCAATCCTGTCCAGTTGGACAGGTTGTAGACGATTAAGCTCGCCAAATCAACACCTTTCGTGCGGTGAGAAACATAGCGAGAAGTGTGCCATTGCACCGCAGCATGGCTTCGGCGCGTGCGACGAATGCGCGTGTGGGCAGCGCGCCAAACGACTAGAATGAAGCGCGACGCGGCACCCATGCCGCCGAAGGCGAACATGAGAGACGACGACGTGGCGGCCGACATCACGGAAAACGAGGAAACACGCGCACCTTTGCGGCGGCGCAAGGCGCACATTCGCGAGTCGAATGAAGCCCATCTTCTGGCGTGCGCCGAGGCGGTTTTCGCCGAGCGCGGACTCGACGGCACCAGCACCGCGATGATCGCGGAGCGTGCGGGCTTACCGAAAGCCAACGTGCATTACTACTTCCCGACAAAGCTCGCGCTCTACCGGCGTGTGCTGGAAGACCTGTTCGAAGACTGGCATCGCGCGGCGGACACATTCGAGTGCAGCGACGATCCGGTCGAAGCGATTGGTGGGTACGTGCGCGCGAAAATGGAATTGTCGCGCCGCCGTCCGCTTGGTTCGAAGGTGTGGGCAAGCGAGATCATTCACGGCGCGGAACACATGGAGGACATACTCACCGAACGCGTGAAGCCGTGGCTCGACAGCCGCGTGAAAGTGATCGACGACTGGATCGCGCGTGGGTTGCTCGCGCCGGTGAATGCGCAAACGTTGATGTATATGATCTGGGCGACGACGCAGCACTATGCCGACTTTGATGCGCAGATTCGCGCGCTTAAAGGCAAGCGTGCATTGACGCAAAAGGCGTTCGATGCGACGACGGAGGAAGTGGTGCAGTTGGTGATTCGGGCGTGCGGGGCGGTGTCGCCCGCACAGCATGAGGATGGCGCCGACCCGGCGAGATAGAAGTAACTCAAAGAGCCCCGCTGTCCATAATGAACAGCGGGGCCTTGAAGGCACGGCACCTTAATACGTCTCCAGGTGCAACCTCCCCTCCTTCTTCAACTTGATCCACAGCGCTTCCCAGTCCAGCTGATGCTGCTCACCGATCTCCTTGAGCGCCTGCAACACACCATCTTCCATGCCCTTCAACCCGCACACGTAGATATGCGTGTTGTCGTCCTTGAGCATGTGCGCCACATCGACCGCGCGCTCACGCATGGCGTCCTGAACATAGCGCTTCGGTTGACCCGGCGTACGCGAGAACGCCAGATTGGTATCGATGAAGTCTTTCGGCAGATTCGTGAGGGGCCCGAAGTACGGCAACTCTTCTTTGGTCCGCGCGCCGAAGAAAAGCATCAGCTTGCCGGTCGCGCCCTTCAAACGGCGCCGGCGGCGATACTCGGTCATCGCGCGCATCGGCGCTGAACCCGTGCCGGTGCAGATCATCAGCAAATGCGAGTTCGGATGGTTCGGCATCAGGAAGGTGCCGCCGAACGGGCCGATCACGTTGACCACGTCCCCCTTCTTCAGATCGCACAGGTAATTCGAACACACGCCATCGGTCGAGTCGCCGTGCTGCTGCGAGACGCGTTTGACAGTGAGCGAGACGTTGTTATAACCGGGCCGCTCGCCATCGCGCGGACTCGCAATCGAATACTGGCGCGCGTGATGCGTACGGCCATCGGCGGTCGCGCCGGGCGGCAGAATGCCGATTGACTGGCCTTCCAGCACCGGAAACGGCATCGACCCGAAATCGAGCACGATGTGATGAATGTCGCTATCGGTCGAGCCATCGGTGAGCCGGTAGTTGCCGACCACCGTCGCGCTGGTCGGCTCCTTGTGCGTATAGAGGTTCACATACGGCTTTGCGGCCGACCACGGCGGCACGACCGAGCCGCGCACGGTATCCACTTCGATGCCGCTCGCCTCAGCCGGCGAATCACCCGATGCGCCCGCGCCCGACGATTCGTCCGCGGCGGGCACGGCCATCGTGTTCTGTTCCGGCAGGACGTCCCACGTGAACTGCTCTTCGATCGGATACGCATCGGCCTTCAATACCGTGCGCCAGTTGTCGATCGCGCCGGTCGGACACGGCGGCACGCATGCCATGCAGCCGTTGCAGATATCCGCCTTGACCACATAGTTGTTGTCGTCGTGCGTGATCGCATCGACCGGGCAAGTCTCTTCGCACGTATTGCAGCGAATGCAGATTTCCGGATCGATCAGATGCTGCCGGAGAACTTCGATCGATACTGGGCCGTTCATGACTTCCTCCACCTTGAGACGCGGCGCCAGCGTGCCACGCGCCGCTCGCGCACTCAGTTGAAGCGCACGTATTCGAAATCGACCGGCTGACGGTTCACGCCCATCGCAGGCGGCGCAATCCAGTTGGCGAATTTGCCCGCGTCCGTAACGCGGCCCATCAACGACGCGACGTAAGCGCGATCTTCCGGTGTGGCGAGCCATTTCGCTTCGTTGGCGGCCCATTCGGTTTCGCTGACCACGCGGCCGTCGGGCGACACACGCGTGCCGGCGAACGTGCCGATTTGCCGATTGAACGCTTTATGCGGCACCGTCATGCGGAAATCGATACCGGCCTTTTCGAGCACCTTGTTCCAGCGGCCCACGCCCGCCACCGAATCCTTGATGTAGTCGTCGCGCAGCACTTCGTTCATGGCGTTGAGCATGGGCACTTCGCGCTCGACCAGCTTGCCGTCCTGCACGTCGAGCAGCTTGTAGCTTTGCCCGTTCAACTGATGATCGTCGTCGCGCTTGTTTTCTTCGTAGCGGCCCTTGAGGCCCGAGCTATAGAACGTGGCCGCGTTGGACGAATGATCCGCGCCGAACAGATCGATCGTGACCGAGTAATGAAAGTTCAGATAGCGCTGAATGGTCGGCAGATCGATCACGCCGGCCGCGCGGATCTTCGCGACGTCGTCCGTGCCGAGTTCGTTCATCACCTGGGCCGTACGCTGGATCACACGAGACACACCCGATTCGCCGACGAACATATGATGCGCTTCTTCGGTCAGCATGAATTTGGTGGTGCGCGCGAGCGGATCGAATCCCGACTCCGCAAGTGCCGACAACTGGAATTTGCCGTCGCGATCGGTGAAGTACGTGAACATGAAAAACGCGAGCCAGTCCGGCGTTTTCTCGTTGAATGCGCCGAGAATGCGGGGATTGTCGTCGTCGCCTGAACGGCGGCCGAGCAATGCTTCGGCTTCCTCACGTCCGTCGCGGCCGAAGTAGCGATGCAGCAGATACACCATCGCCCACAGATGGCGGCCTTCTTCCACGTTGACCTGGAACAGGTTGCGCAAGTCGTACATGGAGGGCGCTGTCAAACCGAGGTGGCGTTGCTGCTCGACCGACGCCGGTTCGGTGTCGCCCTGCGTCACGATGATGCGGCGCAGATTCGCGCGATGCTCGCCCGGCACGTCCTGCCAGGCCGCTTCACCCTTGTGTTCGCCGAAGTGAATCTTGCGGTCCTGCTCGCCGGGCGTGAGGAAAATGCCCCAGCGGTAGTCCGGCATCTTCACGTGATCGAAATGCGCCCAGCCGCCCGCATCGACGCTCACCGCGGTGCGCAGATACACGTCGTAGCCATGCGAGCCTTCCGGGCCCATATCGCCCCACCACGCGAGGAAATTCGGCTGCCATTGTTCGAGCGCGCGCTGTAGCGCCCGGTCGTCGGCGAGGTTGACGTTGTTCGGAATCTTTTCGCTGTAGTTGATCGATGACATGGTCGGTTCCTGGTTCAGAAACTGCAGTGACGGTGAGAGGCGCGTGCCGGGCTGATGGCGGCCCGTTTCGCGCTCGTTGCGTTGATGGCGATCGGTCGCCCATCAAGCGCGCATCAAATGCGTATCAAACACGCGAGACGTCGAATTGCGCCTTGCTGCCCTTGCCGTACACCTTGAGCGCGCCCTTCTCGCCCACCGCGTTCGGCCGGTTGAAGATCCAGTTCTGCCACGCGGTGAGACGGCCGAAAATGCGCGTCTCCATCGTTTCCGGCCCGTTGAAGCGCAGATTCGCTTCGAGTCCGGTCAATGCGTCCGGCGACATCGCGGCGCGTTCTTCGAGCGCGATGCGAATTTCGTCGGCCCAATCGATGTCATCGGGCGATGCGGTCACGAGGCCGAGGCGTTCGGCTTCGACCGGCTTGATCGGCTGACCGATCAGGGAGCGCACGGCGTCGAGCGGCCCGGTTTCTTCATAGAAACGCCGGCCGAGACGCGACTGATGGGTGACCATCGGATAGAGGCCGAAGTTGACTTCCGACAGCGTGATAGCCGGCTCTTCCTCTTCATTCCCCGGCAGCGCCGCCATGTAAGTGCGATCAGCGGCGAACGCGAGTTCCGCGAAGGTGCCGGCAAAGCACGAACCCGGCTCGATCAGCGCGAACAGCGAACGCGACGAAACGTCGATGCGCGCCAGCGTGCGGCGCAACAGGCCGATGGTCTCGCGCACGAACCAGTGGTCCTTGTGCTGCATGAGCGAGGCGTCAGCGGCGAGCAGATTGCGGGCATCGCCTTCGGTCCTGAAGACCCACGTGCCGACCGCGAGCTCGTTGGTGCGCATGCAAAGGATGGCGTCGTCGAGTTCGCGGGCGAATTGCAGCGGCCACCAGTTCACGCCGGCCGCGACGATGGCATCGATACTCGAGGGCGTTTCGGATTGCGGTGCCTTGGCCGTGAACGTCGCAATGCGCTTCGCGCGGTCGATCGTCACGTCGAGCGTTTTATAAGTGAGGCCGTCTTCACGATCCGTGCGTTCGATACGCGTGAGCATAACGCCCTGTGCGTCCGAGGGACGATCGCTCTGTTCGGCGAGTTCGAGCGCGCGCGCCTGGATCGCCTGATCGAACTGGTTCGGCTTCACGACTTCATCCACCAGGCGCCATGCTTTCGCGCGTTCGCCGCGTACGCCTTCGACCACCGTGCAGAAAATGTCGGCGCGATCGTGACGCACCTTGCGTTTGTCCGTGACGCGCGTCAGGCCGCCGGTGCCGGGCAGCACGCCGAGCAGCGGCACTTCCGGCAGCGAGACCGACGACGAGCGGTCATCCACCAGATAGATCTCGTCGCATGCCAGAGCGAGTTCGTAGCCGCCGCCGGCGCAGGCACCGTTCACTGCCGCGAGAAACTTCAAACCTGAATAGCGCGACGAGTCTTCCAGGCCGTTGCGCGTTTCGTTGGTGAACTTGCAGAAGTTGACCTTCCACGCATGCGTGGAGAGACCCAACATGAAAATGTTGGCGCCCGAGCAGAACACGCGGTCCTTCAGGCTCGTCAGCACCACGGTTTTCACTTCCGGATGCTCGAAGCGGATGCGTTGTATTGCGTCGTGCAATTCGATGTCGACGCCGAGGTCATACGAATTCAGCTTCAGCTTGTAGCCGTCACGGATGCCGCCGTCCTCGGCGATATCAATGCCGAGCGTCGCAACGGGACCATTCAAGCTCAGCTTCCAATGCTTGTACTGCGAGGGATCGGTGCGGTAGTCCACCGGCGCGACGGCGGTTTCTGCTGTAGACATGGGGCCTCTCCTGGCTGGACGATGCAAATACTGTTTTTGAACAATAGTGCATCGTCAAATCCATGTAAAGCACTTTAGTGCATGTTTACGCGTAAACCCTGACGCCGAATTGCATGTCAGCTCACGCCCGCCTCGTCCGGCGATTCCGCGGCGAGCCTTGCAGCAAGGCGGTCGCGCAGCTGCAGGTAGGCGTCGGCCAAGGTTTTTTCGCTGGTGTCGAAGGTCATGTCAGCGCGGCCATACAGCTCGCCGCGTCCCGCCAGGATGCGCTTCAGGTCGTCCATTGCCTCCTTGTTGCCCGACATCGGCCGCAGATCGCCCTGCGCGACGACGCGGCGCATATGCTCTTCCGGCGCGGCCTGCAGCCACACCGTATAGCAGTGCGACAGCAACGTATTGAAGGTGCCCGACTCCGACACCAGTCCGCCCGGCGACGCGATCACCGCGCGCTCGTGCTCCTGAATCACAGCCTCGAGCGCGCGATGTTCATAACGCCGGTAAGCGGCCGCGCCGTAAAGCGAATGAATCTCCGACGGCGGGCAGCCGGCCAGTTGTTCGATCACGCGCGTGAGTTCGACAAACGGCACCTTGCGCTCCTGCGCCAGCATCCGCCCGAGCGTCGATTTACCGGCGCCGCGCAGGCCGATCAACGCAATCCGGTCCTTGCGATGCGGGTCGCGCGGCGCCTGCGCGAACATCTCGGCGAGCGCCACGCGGGCGCGCTGCAAGGCTGCCTGATCGCGCCCCTGCAGCAGTTCGCGGATCAGCAGCCATTCGGCGGAAGCGGTGGTTTCGTCGCCGATCACCTCGGCCAGCGAACAGTTCAGAGTAGCCGCGATCTGCCGCAGCACCAGCACTGACGCATTGCCCACGCCAGATTCCAGATTCGCCAGATGCCGCTCCGACAAGCCCGTTTCCGTTGCCAGTGTTTTGCGCGTCATGCCGCGGCGCGCGCGCAGGAGCCGCACGCGTTCGCCCATCGCCGTCAGAAAGGGATCGCGCTCCGCCGCCCGTTCGGTGCGGCCTGTGGCGTCGTCGGCGGAATCGTCCAGCGGTGCAGGAGAGTAATTTTGGTTCATGTTTTGCTGCCTCCTAACTGCGATACATGTACTATAGTGCTTGACAGGCACCGAGTGAACGGTTAATTTTCGCCAAATATTGATCCAATAACAAACGCTGTCGAGATTTTTCGGCAGCGTCACAGAGATGGCGCGACGGCTCGCATGCATTAACGTGCGTGCGGCGGTCGAATGCGCCGATCTGGAGGCTCGCATGTCCCCACATGAATTCCAGCGCCTGATCGCGGGCGTCACAGAGCAACTCGACGGCCGACCGCTCGACGGCAGACTGGCCGGCTGGCTGAACGACGCCTATCCCGCGGACAGCGCCACGTTCCGCGAACTTGCCGAGGCGTGCCGAACCGGTGTCGCCGAAGGCTGGCTGTGCAATCGCGAAGGCGGTGGCATTCGCTACGGCCGCATCTTCAAGGCGCTGCCCGAGACCCACGGCTTTTCCGTCGACGTCGTCGATATGAAGGATATTGCGGGTCCGCATCATGTTCACCCGAACGGCGAGATCGATCTGATCATGCCGCTCACCGAAGGCGCGACCTTCGACGGCCACCCGGCCGGCTGGTGCGTGTACGGGCCCGGCACCGCGCATCGTCCGACGGTGGCGAACGGCGAAGCATTGGTGCTGTACCTCCTGCCGCAAGGCGCAATCGAATTCACTCCCGCCTGAGCGCTGCCATGACCGAACTCTTGAAGAACCATGTGGCCGGCCAGTGGATCGCCGGCGGCGGCGCCGGCGTCACGCTCACCGATCCGGTGACGGGCGAGGCGCTCGTGCGTGTATCGAGCGAAGGCCTCGATCTCACCCGCGCGTTCGGCTTTGCACGCGATAACGGCGGCGCCGCATTGCGCGCTTTGACCTACGCGCAACGCGCCGCCAGCCTCGCCGATATCGTCAAGCTGCTGCAAGCGAAGCGCGACGACTACTACGCGATCGCCACCGCGAACTCGGGCACCACGCGCGCCGATTCGGCGGTCGATATCGACGGCGGCATTTTCACGCTGTCGTATTACGCAAAACTCGGCGCGTCGCTCGGCGAAGTGCATGCGCTGCGCGACGGCAACAGCGTCTCGCTGAGCAAGGATCAATCGTTCAGCGTGCAGCACGTGCTCACGCCGACCCGCGGCGTCGCGCTCTTTATCAACGCGTTCAATTTTCCGTCGTGGGGCTTGTGGGAAAAAGCGGCGCCGGCCTTGCTCTCCGGCGTGCCCGTCATCGTCAAGCCCGCCACGGCAACGGCGTGGCTCACCCAGCGCATGGTCGCCGATGTGATCGACGCCGGCATTCTGCCGCCCGGCGCGCTCTCGGTGATTTGCGGCAGCTCGGCGGGCCTGCTCGATCAGATTCAACCCTTCGACGTGGTGTCGTTCACGGGCTCGGCTGAAACCGCCGCCACGTTGCGCGCGCACCCCGCATTCGTGCAGCGCGGCGCGCGCCTGAACGTCGAAGCCGACAGCCTGAACAGCGCGATTCTGTGCGCCGACGCCACGCCCGACACGCCCGCCTTCGAACTGTTCATCAAGGAACTGGTACGGGAAATGACCGTGAAATCCGGGCAGAAATGCACGGCGATCCGTCGCGCGTTCGTCCCCGAGGCTGCACTTGAAGCGGTGCTCGAAGCGCTCAAGGCGAAGCTCGCGAAGATCACCGTCGGCGATCCGCGCAACGAGGCGGTGCGCATGGGCTCGCTCGTGAGCCGCGAGCAATACGAGAACGTGCTGGCCGGCATCGCGGCGCTGCGCGAAGAAGCGGTGCTCGCCTACGACGGCTCCGCAGTACCGCTCATCGATGCGGACGCGAATATCGCGGCTTGCATCGCGCCGCATCTGTTCGTCGTCAACGATCCGGATAGCGCGACGCTGCTGCACGGTGTCGAGGTGTTCGGACCGGTGGCGAGCGTGGCGCCCTATCGCGTCACCGCTGATGCAAACGCCTTGCCCGAAGCGCACGCGGTCGCTCTCGCGCGACGCGGCCAGGGATCGCTCGTCGCCTCGATCTATTCGAACGACGACGCGCATCTCGGCCGCCTTGCGCTGGAACTCGCGGATTCGCACGGCCGCGTGCATGCCATTTCGCCCTCGGTCCAGCAGAGTCAGACCGGTCACGGCAACGTGATGCCGATGTCCCTGCACGGCGGCCCCGGCCGCGCGGGCGGCGGCGAAGAACTGGGCGGTTTGCGCGCGCTGGGTTTCTATCACCGGCGCTCGGCCATCCAGGCGGCGAGCGCGGCACTCGACGCGCTGACGCAAGCGACTCATTTGCCCGCGGCCTGACCGCGCACGCGTTCAGCGATAAGGACCGAGCCCACCCATTAGCCTGCAAGCATCGAGCGGATCACGAGCACAGAACAGCCGGACCGCGCCCACCCGATGGAGGAGACACATGGAAGCCCTGTTGGACAAGACGGCGAATCAGCCCGCCGCGACGGTCGAAGCGCCGCCCGCGCTATTCAATTTCGCGGCCTACCTGTTTCGGCTGAACGAAACGCGCGCCGCCAAAACCGCCTATATCGACGACACCGGCAGCGCCACCTACGGTGAACTCGAGGGTCGCGCGCGGCGCTTCGCGAGCGCACTGCGCACGCTCGGCGTGCATCCCGAAGAGCGCGTGTTACTCGTGATGCTCGATACCGTTGCGCTGCCGGTTGCCTTCCTCGGCGCGCTCTACGCGGGCGTCGTGCCGGTGGTCGCGAACACGCTGCTCACACCCGCCGACTATGTGTACATGCTCACACACAGCCATGCGCGCGCCGTGATCGCCTCGGGTGCGCTGTTGCAGAACGTGACGCAGGCGTTGGAGTCCGCCGAACATGACGGTTGTCAGTTGATCGTCTCGCAGCCGTGTGAAGGCGAGCCGCTCCTCGCGCCCTTGCTCGAAGAACTGATCGACGCCGCTGCGCCTGCCACCAAGGCCGCCGCAACCGGTTGTGACGACATCGCCTTCTGGCTGTATTCGTCCGGCTCGACCGGCAAACCGAAGGGCACCGTCCACACGCATGCGAACCTGTACTGGACCGCCGAGCTGTATGCGAAGCCGATTCTCGGCATCACCGAGAGCGACGTGGTGTTCTCCGCGGCCAAGCTGTTCTTCGCGTACGGTCTCGGCAACGGATTGACGTTCCCGCTGTCGGTCGGCGCCACGGCGATCCTGATGGCGGAACGCCCCACCGCCGACGCGATTTTCACGCGTCTCGTCAAGCATCGCCCGACAGTGTTTTATGGCGTGCCCACGCTTTACGCGAACATGCTGGTGTCGCCCAACCTGCCCGCGCGCGCCGATGTCGCGATACGCATTTGCGCCTCGGCGGGTGAAGCGCTGCCGCGTGAAATCGGCGAGCGCTTTACCGCGCACTTCGGCTGTGAGATTCTCGACGGCATCGGCTCGACAGAAATGCTGCACATCTTCCTGTCCAATCGTGCGGGCGCGGTCGAATACGGCACGACGGGCCGTCCGGTGCCGGGATACGAAGTCGAGTTGCGCGACGATGCCGGTAACGCCGTGGCCGATGGCGAAGTCGGCGACCTGTATATCAAGGGGCCGAGCGCGGCCGTGATGTACTGGAACAACCGCGAGAAGACGCGCGCCACCTTTCTCGGCGAGTGGATTCGCAGCGGCGACAAGTACTGCCGGCTGGCGAACGGCTGCTATGTCTACGCGGGCCGCAGCGACGACATGCTCAAAGTGAGCGGCCAGTATGTTTCTCCTGTCGAAGTGGAAATGGTGCTGGTGCAGCACGACGCGGTGCTCGAAGCGGCGGTGGTCGGTGTCGATCATGGCGGTCTCGTGAAGACTCGCGCGTTCGTGGTGTTAAAGCGTGAATTCGCGGCGTCTGAGATACTCGCGGATGAGTTAAAGGCCTTCGTGAAGGACCGGCTCGCGCCGCATAAATATCCGCGCGACATCGTGTTCGTCGACGATCTGCCGAAGACGGCCACCGGAAAAATTCAACGCTTCAAACTGCGCGAGCAGTCATAAGGTGATTTATGCAGAACCCCGCCATTGGCAACGTTGCAGCAACGACCGCTAGCAATTTCGCTGACTTGCCCGCTACCGCGTCGCATGGACCGTTGCGCATCGAGTATCGCTGGGTGAATGAAGCGGCGGGCAACGCGCCGATCGCCGTCTTCCTGCATGAAGGCCTCGGGTCGATCGCGATGTGGCGCGACTGGCCGCAAGCGCTGTGCGAGCGGCTCGGCATGCGCGGGCTTGTTTATTCGCGGCCCGGTTACGGGCTTTCCACACCGCGCCCGCATGAGGTGAAGTGGCCCGTCGATTTCATGACGGCGCAGGCGCGCGATATCCTGCCCGCGTTGCTCGACGCACTCGATATCGATATGCGCGAACGCCGGCGCATGTGGGTCATCGGCCATAGCGACGGCGGTTCGATCACGCTGTTGTACGCGACGCTCCATCCCGACGAGTTGGCTGGCGCGGTGGCGATTGCGCCGCATGTCTTCGTCGAAGATATTTCGGTGGAGAGCATCGCGCAGACCAAACAACTCTACGAAACCACCGACCTGCGCAGCAAGCTCAGCCGCTATCACGCGGACGTCGATTCCGCGTTCTATGGCTGGAACGACATCTGGTTGAATCCGGCTTTCAGGCAGTGGTCCATTGCCCGGGAACTGACGTCTATCCGCAAGCCCTTGCTCGCGGTCCAAGGCCATGACGACAACTACGGCACGATGGCGCAGATCGACACGATCGCCGCACACGTGCCGCATGCGCAACTGGTCAAACTCGACGCTTGCGGCCACTCGCCGCATCGCGATGCGCCAAGGCCGTTGAACGAAGCCATTGCGGCATTCGTTCTGACGCAGCGCTAAGCCACCTTCCCGACGTCGAACAGCGCATATCTATTGGCTGGCCTAGATGTAATCGCCCGCCGCCCAATTCTCAACAAATACCCAAATTTCCACATCTTCACAAAAGTTACACAGGTAAGCGACTATTCTTGCGCATCGCTGACCTGGGCACATGGATGCCCTGGCGCAACTTCCCCGTGCCGGAGACATTGCCATGTCTGTTGTGTCGCAGCCGTCTATTGCCTTCCATCGCAAACGTTTGGCGGGCGCACTGGCCGCCGTGTCGCTCTGCATGCTGCTCGGCGCTTGCGGCAACGACGACGACAAATCCCCGGACACACGCGCCCTTAGTTCGACCGAGAGTTCCGCCGGCGACAGCAGCGCCGCCACGGTTCTGTCGGCGAATCCATCTTCCGCTTCACCCGCGCCCCCAGCACTGACGATTCAAACCCCTGCACTACCCGCATCAAGCGCCGATCCGGCATTGTCCGCCGCCGCGTCGACGCCGCTCGCCACACCTGTGATCCACACCGTCGACTGAGTTTTGCGTGGCACGCGACGCGCGGGCGAGGCTCGCGCGCCACGTGTCTCGTTCCTCCACCGAAGATCAAAAGCCAATACCATGACCTCAAAAAATCGCCGTGATTTTCTGCGCTCCGCCGCGCATGCAGCCGGTTCCGCCACCGCGTTGAGCATGCTGCCGCTGGGCATTCGCAACGCGCTCGCCATTCCTGCCAACAACAAGACCGGCACGATCCGCGACGTCGAGCACATCGTCGTGCTGATGCAGGAAAACCGCTCGTTCGACCATTACTTCGGCACACTCAAGGGCGTGCGCGGTTTCGGCGATACGCGCGCGATCAATCTGCCGAACGGCAAGCCCGTGTGGTATCAGCCGCTCGCGGCGGACGTCGGCTACGTGCTGCCGTTCCGCCCCACCGCGCCCAATCTGGGTCTGCAATTCCTGCAGGATCTCGCGCACGACTGGACCAGCACGCATGCGGCATGGAACGGCGGCCGCTACGATCAATGGGTGCCCGCCAAGAGCGCCACGACAATGGCCTATTTCACGCGCGAGGACATTCCGTTTCACTATCAGCTCGCCGACGCGTTCACGATCTGCGACGCGTACCACTGCTCGCTGATGGGACCGACGGACCCGAACCGCTACTACATGTGGAGCGGCTGGGTGGGCAACGACGGCAGCGGCGGCGGTCCGGTGATCGACAACTCCGAGCTCGGCTACGGCTGGTCCACGTATCCCGAAGTGCTGCAAAACGCGGGCATCTCGTGGAAGATCTATCAGGACATCGGCACCGGTCTCGACGCGAACGGCGCGTGGGGCTGGACGCAGAACCCGTACATCGGCAACTTCGGCGACAACTCGCTGCTCTACTTCAATCAGTACCGCAACGCGCAGCCCGGCAATCCGCTTTACGACAACGCACGCACCGGCACGAACGCCGCGAAGGGCGACGGCTATTTCGATATCCTCAAGCGCGACGTGCAGAATAATGCTTTGCCGCAAGTGTCGTGGATCGTCGCGCCCGAAGCCTATTCCGAGCACCCGAACTGGCCGACGAATTACGGCGCGTGGTACATCGACCAGGTCTTGCAGATTCTCACGTCGAATCCCGAGGTATGGAGCAAGACGGTGTTGCTGATCAATTACGACGAGAACGACGGCTTCTTCGACCACGTGTCGCCGCCGTTCGCACCGTCGTCGAATGCGAACGGTTTGTCCACCGTCGACACCAGCAACGAAATCTATCCCGGCGATGCGAAGATTCCCGCCGCCCCGTACGGACTCGGACCGCGCGTGCCGATGCTCGTGGTGTCGCCTTGGTCGAAAGGCGGCTACGTGTGCTCGGAACTGTTCGACCACACGTCGGTGATCCGTTTCATCGAAAAGCGTTTCGGTCATGAGCGCAATCTTGGCGAATCCAACATCACACCGTGGCGCCGCGCGGTATGCGGCGACCTGCTGTCGGCCTTCAACTTCAGCAATCCGAACGACGCCTTCCCGACGCTGCCGGGCACGAGCGGCTACATGCCGCCCGATCAGAACCGCCATCCGGATTATGTGCCGCTGCCACCGGCCATCCAGGCGGTGCCGAAACAGGAACCCGGCGTGCGCCCCGCTCGCGCGGTGCCGTACGAGTTGTTCGTGCGCGTGCACGGCGAAGGCGCGACGAACCAGCTCACGATGCGTTTCGTCAATACGGGCCGCGCCGGCGCGGTGTTTCTCGTCTACGCCGCTCACGGTCTCGACGCGCCGCGCACGTATACGGTCGAAGCCGGCAAGCGTCTGCAAGATCAGCTTCCGTTGAACGCCGACGGCAGCTATGACTTCACCGTGTACGGCCCGAATGGCTTTCTGCGCCGCTTTGCGGGCAAGCCGGTCTCGCGCAGCTGGTGGAACGGCTCCGACATCGCGCGGCCTGAAGTCGAGGAAGGTTATGACGTCGCGAACGGCAATCTGCAATTGCGCCTGGAGAACGTGGGCAGCGCGCCTTCCCAGTTCAAGATCATCAACGCGTACGGCCCGACCAACGTGATCAGGCGTACGGTGCGCGGCGGCGATACCGACCAGCTCTACCTCGATCTGCGCAACGCCCACGGTTGGTACGACCTGGCCATTACGGTCAATACTGATCCGCTGTTCGCGCGGCGCTTTGCCGGACACGTCGAGACCGGCAAGAGCAGCATGAGCGATCCGGCGCTGGGTAGTTAAGCCTTAGCCGACAGCTTCGGTGAAATACAACGGCCGCTGCGATGTAGAACGCAGCGGCCGTTTTTTTGCTCCATCCTTGGCACTTGCGCCTGGCAACGTCACGCGGCGACGGCGGCCGATAAGGACGCGCGCTCGCGTGCCTTCTCGCGAATCGCGTGCACGATGAACTCCGCATCGCGCGCGACGCCGGAGAAACGCCCCGAGCCCCACGTATGCAGCCACGGCAAGCCGACGAAATACAAGCCGTCGATCGGCGTGATGCCGCGCGTATGCGCTGGATAACCGCGACCGTTGAACACCGGGGCGTCGAGCCAGCTGAAGTCCGGCGTAAAGCCGATACACCAGATGATCGCGGCAATCCCGCTCGCTTCCACATCGAGCCTAGTGCGCTCTTGCGCCGGACGCCAGACCGGTTCGTACGCGCCACCCTGCGGCGCGTCGATACCGTGCTTCTCGATGAAGCCGTCGATGCTCACGTTGATCCGGTTATACGTATCGTCCGCCGCATCGAGATTGGCCGCGAGCGTGGGCGAGAAATGGAATTGCCCGTCGCGCAGATCGTCGAGGCGGCCGTACAACTCCATGCCTTCGGCGGCGAACTTGCGCAGATCGATATCGCGGCCACCGTCGCGGCCCGTCACGTAATGATTGGTGTTGTCGCGCACGCCTTCGCGCAACGGATGCTTTTCGACCGGCATGTCGTAGTACTGCATGTCGGCGAGCCAGTCGACCACGTCGCGGCCTCGATAGAAACGCGCGCAACGCGGCGCCTCGCCGACTGCGAGTACGACCTTGCGGCCGGCCAGATGCAAATCTTCTGCGATCTGCGCGCCGGACTGCCCCGTGCCGACCACCATCACCGCGCCATCAGGCAGAGCCTGCGGATTGCGATACGCCGACGACTGCAGTTGTACGATCCGCGCGGGCAAGCGCTCGGCAAGGCGCGGCACGATCGGCGTGTGATAACCGCCCGAGGCCACCACCACCTGATCTGCGGTGAAATCGCCCTGCGTCGTGATGATCGAATAGACGCCGTCGTCGCGCTGCTTGACGCGCTTGACTTCACTGCGCTCCATCAGCGGCGCATCGACGTGTTCAATGAAACCGTCGAGATACGCAACGATCTCATCCTTTTTCATGAAGCCGTGTGGATCGTCGCCACGATACGGATAACCGGGCAGCGCGCATTGCCAGTTTGGCGTCACCAGGCAGAACGCGTCCCAACGCTGCTCACGCCACGTGTGCGTCACGGTGTTCTTCTCCACGACCAGATGGTCGATGCCGGCCTGCTTGAGGTAATAGCTGACCGACAGACCCGCCTGCCCGCCGCCGATGACGAGCACGCTGTAATGGCCCTCGGCGCGCGCGCGATGTGCTGGATTCGACATGATGCGTCCTCTGAAAGAATAAGCGCCTAGCTGAATTCGATGACCTTGACGGTCGCCTCCGGACGATCGCGAAAGCGCGCCGCGTCGCGCTCGATCTGCGCAAGCTGGTCCATCGCCGCCGAGCAGGCAAAGCCGTATTTCTCGCGCACACGCTCGGACGCGATACCCAGCGCCTGCCGCGATCGCGCGACGAAATCTTCCAACGCGTAGGCCTCGCCCGGTGTGAAAAAGTCGCCGATCACGAGCGAAGGCGAATAACAGTTCGCTTCGTCGCCATCAGGCCATTGAATGCGAAAGTGCATGACAGGCATTGCTAATCCTCGAATCAATGAGTAAGCAGAGCGCGCTTCGCGAGGAAACGGCGGTAGGCGTCTACGTGATGCTGCGCGCTCGCGGCCCAGCTAAAGCGCGCGAGCAACGCAGGCACGGCGTGCTCGAAGTCGAGACAACTCTCGCTCAACGCTCGCGTTAATGCCGCAGCGATCGAGGCCACGTCGAGTGGATCGGCCCAGTAGCAAGTGGTTTCGTCGAGATACTCGGTGAATGGCGCAATCGACGAGGCCACCACCGGCGTCCCGCTCGCGAGCGCCTCCAACACGACGAGACCGAAACCTTCTCGCAACGACACCATTGAGAGAACATCGGCGCATCGAAACAACGCGGGCATGGCAGCGTCTTCGAGCGGACCGGTCACTACGACGCTTTCATGCGGGCCGATGGACAGACCCAACTCGCCTGCGCGTTGCAGCAAGCGGCGGGTATAGGCATCGTGATCAAGCAGACTCGCACCGCCCGCGATAACCAGCTGCGCTTGAGGCACATTGCGGCGCATGGATGCGAACGCTTCGAGCAGCGCCAGTGTGTTCTTGCGTGCTTCGATGCCCCCCACTGCCAGCACGATAGGTCCACCGTCGATGCCGAAACGCTGCCCGATTTGCGCGTCGTGTTGGTCCCGCTGCGAAGAAAAACGCTTCATGTCCACGCCGTTCGGCACAGTGATGGCATTGATGCCATACATGGATTGCATTTCACGCGTCCATGTATCACTCACGCACAACACCTGATCCGCGTCCTGATACGCGCGCCGTTGCCAGGCTGCCAACTTGAGATCGTTGAAATGATCCAGGTGGTGAACCGTACGCATGAAGCCGTGAATGAAACCCTCCGCTTTCAACTCGGCGAGTGCATTGCCGCTGACGCTGTCCTGCGCGTGCAGCACGTCGAACCCGCTTGCGTCCTGTTCGATGAGTGCTCGCCGGAACGCATCGATCCGCGCTTCGACCATCGCAACGGTATCGGCCTGAGCCAATAAGATAGGTGCATACACCACGCGGCACGCCGGCAGACGAAACAGCGTCTCGCCAGGCGCGGCCGGCACGAACACCGTCACGTCGTGCCCAAGCATCGTCAAAGCCGCCGCCAGTTCCAGCGTATGCACGACGCCGCCGCGCGGATTGACCGAGTGCGTCAGCAAGGCGATACGCAACGCGTTCATTTCGTATCACCCTTCCCGACGATGAACGGCTCGAGCTGAAAGTCCCATAGCGTTGCAACATCGTCCCGCCGATGCAGAACAACCTCGCTCGTTGCATCAACGGAACCGATCACCGCACACGCGAGGGCACGCGCGTCGAATTGCCCCTGCACGGCATCGACATGCTCCGGCCGCACGGAAAGCAAATAGCCGAAACTCGGAAAGGCAGTCACCCAGCGCTCCAGCGTCACACCGTCAGGCTTGGGAATGCACGCGAGATCGATCCGCGCTCCCATCTTCGAACATTCGAGCAACATCAGCGCAGTGCCGAGCGTGCCCGCCATGCTGATATCTTTCGCGGCGTCGCACAGACCACTTTCCGCCAGTTGAGGCAACAGTTCGAGATCGCCGTGCAGACGCTCGGGCGGTGCGTTCACGGAAGCATTCCAGAACGGATACGGTTCTTCGAAACGGCCGCGTAGATCGACTGCCATCATCAGACTGTCGCCCGGTTTCGCGTTGAAGCTCGACAGCAACGCCTTGGCGCGGCCGATAATCGACACCGCCAGTTGCGCCGCGTCGCTGCGCGTATTCGTATGGCCGCCGACAATCGGCACGCCATACGCGACAGAGGCCGCCGCCATGCCCGCCAGCACCTGGTCGGCCGCGCCGATGCCCGGACTCCACAGCGCGTCCACCACCGCCAACGGCCGCCCGCCCATTGCATAGATATCGCTGACGTTGACCATCACGCTGCTGTAGCCGGCGAACCACGGCATGGTGCTCACGAAATCGCTGACCATGCCTTCGATCGCAAAGAGCAGATAGCCGTCGCCATCGGCGAGCGCGGCACAGTCGTCGCCGAGCGCCACGGCTTGCGCGAGATCGTGCGTGCCGCGAGGCAAACGCTTCGCCAGAGAGTCGACCACGTCGACGATATCGGTCTTGTGCCGGAACCCGCGGCTTTCGCGCAAGCCGGCGACGAGATCGGCGACGTTCATACCGCACTCCGCGCGGGCTCAGGACGACGTGAATACGCCGGCGCTTGCGTGCGCGTGACAAAGCCGCTATTAGGCGTCACGCACGGCGGATAGCGGTCCAATTGCGCCTGCATCAGATGATGCGGTCTGCCGAGCAGGGTTTCCTCCGCGAGCACGTCCCAATACATCGCGCGAAAGAGCGGCACATTCTGGCTCTGCACATGCGCCAGGAACGTCTCACAGCCGAGCGCATGCGCGCTGCTCACCGCGAGACGAATCAGCGTCGCACCGATCTTTCCATGTCGGCGAAACGCCGCATGCACGGCGAGGCGCGAACCGAACCACACGTTGTCGTGATCGCAATGAATGCGTACGGTGCCGACCACCTGCTCCGGCATGCCGCCGAGGCAACTGACGGCGACCAGTTGCTGTGCGTGCTGATCGATATCGTCGCGATCGTCCCCGACGAAAATGCCCTGCTCGACGCAGAACACAGCGCGCCGCAATTTGAACGCCTCTTCGGCTTCCCAATTCAACGTGGTCCACTTGATACGGAATTCGCCCGGTGCATATGGCGCGAAAACGATGTCACCATCCAGCGCCTCGCCTGCAATCGCTTCACCGAACATGATCACTCCTCGTACGATGACAGCGACGAACACGCGCCGCATTTGCCACAACCGGCCTTGATATCGCTCGAGCGCATGGCAGCGGCATTGAGCATGCCGCCAAGCGGCTGCAACACCGACTTCATGAATTCAGGCGTGGGCGCCGGATGATCTTCGAGCGGCGTGCCGCTGATCGGCACGAACGGCACGACGAACGGATAGACGCCGAGCTCGATTAGCTCGCGCGACATCGTCAGGATGGCTTCCGCGCTATCGCCGAGCCCGGCGAGAATGTAGGTACTGACCTGCCCGCGCCCGAATACGGCCACGGCGGACTCGAACGCTTCCATGTAGCGCGACAGCGGCACGCTCGCCTTGCCCGGCATGATCCGTTCGCGCAAAGCGGGCGTCACGACTTCGAGATGCATGCCGAGCGTGTCGATGCCGCTTGCTTTCATGCGCGCGAACCAGCGATCGTCGTCGGGCGGCTCGCATTGCGCCTGGATCGGCAGATCGACCGCGGCCTTGATCGCGAATGCGCTCTCGCACAGAATCTGCGCGCCACGATCCGGCGTGGGCGGCGTGCCAGTGGTCAACACCATATGCTTCACGCCGTCGAGCAATACGGCCGCGCGCGCCACTTCCGCGAGTTGCTCCGGTGTCTTGCGCGCAATCGTGCGGCCCGCCGCGAGCGACTGCCCAATCGCGCAGAACTTGCAGCTTTTGCGCCGGCTCTCGTATCGAATGCAGGTTTGCAACACGGTGGTCGCGAGCACGTCCGCACTGTGCAGTGCGGCGATATGCGAGTACGGCACGCCGTCTAGCGTCTGCATGGCGTAAAAACGCGGCGCTTTCGGAAAGCTGATGTTGGCGATCGGAATCGTGCCGCGCAGCAGCGCGCTCGAACCACTCGCATCGGGCGTCTGCGCGACGAAGGGCGAGTGCCACGCGGTGCTCGTATGCACGGGCACCATGATCGTCACGCCGTCCACCGTCACCGCCTTGTGGTCAGACGGTCCCGCGCCGCCGCGCCGGCTCGCCGCGCCCGCATCCGGCGACACGAGCCGCAGACCGGTCGACTGCAATTCAGTCATCAATTGCCGGCTCTGCGCCGACAGCGACTCGCTGGCGTTCATCGCATCCTCCTTCGGTTGAATTCAAATCGGCGCTCGCGGCGGCAGGCCACGCCGGCATTGGCGCCACGGTTTCCGCGGGACGCCGGTTGATCGCGAGGCTCAGCAACTCGGGGCGCGCGTAATGGCCGACCGAATCCATCATGCGTTTGCGCTTGGTGATCAGCGCCATATCGAGGTCGGCTATCACCATGCCTTCGCCTTCGCGCAGCGGCTCGGCGAGATGCTGGCCTTCCGGCGACACGATCGCGGTATTGCAGCCGCCGCGCAGCGCCTTCTGCAAATTCGGATCCGGCGTCACGGACGCGATCTGCGCTTCGGTGAGCCACCCCGTCGCATTCACGACAAAGCAACCGGACTCCAACGCGTGATGCCGGATCGTCACCTCGATCTGATCGGCGAAAATCGGCCCCACCAGCGAACCGGGGAATTGACTGCAATGAATCTCTTCGTGTTGCGCCATCAACGCATAACGCGCGAGCGGGTTGTAGTGCTCCCAGCAGGCAAGCGCACCGACTCGCCCCACCGCCGTATTCGCCACCGTCAAACCCGCTGCGTCGCCCTGTCCCCAGATCATCCGTTCATGAAACGTCGGCGTGATCTTGCGGCGCTTGAGGACGATCCGGCCATCCACGTCGAAGATCAACTGCGTGTTGTAAAGGCTGCCGTGATCGCGCTCGTTGACGCCGAGCACCACCACCATCCGACGCAAACGCGCCTGCTCGGCCACCGCCTGCGTCACCGGGCCCGGCACGATCACGGCCTCTTCGTAGAGTTTCATGTGATCGGCGCCGGACGCAACGGGCGGCCGCACGAAAGAGAAGTAGGGGTAATACGGCACGAAGGTTTCGGGAAACACGACTAGTTGCACGCCATCGCGTGCCGCTTTTTCGATTGCCTCGCAGACCTTTTCGAGCGTGCCGCCGCTGCGCTCGAAGTCGGGCGCGATCTGAACCGCTGCGGCGCGCACGACGCGCTTGCCCGTCGATTTTTCGGACATGGTGGTCACTCGCCTTTCGTCAAACCGTCCACGTATGGATGATCAACGCGTTGTCCTTGCGGTGAAGCAACTGGATGTCGAGCACGTCGAGCGGGCTGATCGGCCGGATGCCTTCGATCAGCGAGGCTTCCCCGTGGCCATACAGTGCCTGCAGCGCGAAGCGGCACGCGTAGACTTTGCCGCCCTCTTCCATGAACTTCATCAGTTGCTTGTTGAAGTTCAGATGGCCGGGAAACGCTTCGTCGCCGAGCGTGGGAAAGCCGCGTTGCAGACCGAGCGTGACGCCCGGTCCATACAGCAGCACCGAGGTTTCGAAGCCCTTGCGTTGCAGGCGCGTCGCCTGCAGCAGATTGACGAAACCGATCGAGCCTTCGAACGCGACTGTGTGAAACGTGACGAGCGCCTTCTCGCCCGGCTCGGCTTTCACGTCTTCGAAGACTTTCTCCTCGTAGTCGACAAGGTAATCGCCTTTCTGATGCAGCGGTTTGTTGACGGCTGGCATGACACTCTCCGATCAGGTTTGCTAAGTAAAAGAGGGCGCGCGTTCAAGCTGTGCGCGCTTCTTCCAATGCAACGGCCGTGCCATTGATCGGCCGCGCGAATGCGATCAATCAGCAATCAATTCCGTCTCGATTCGAAGTGCGACTCGAAAAAATTTTTGGCGCGAAGGTTGCATACGACTCAGACATGCCGCGCTAACACCGTTGGCGCAGCCTTACCGCACCACCCATGTGCGATTCGCGCATAACGACGTGTCGGCATGGTGCAGTCATTCACCACGGTCGATCAATCCGATCATTGATCGCATGCGGATGCGATCAACTTCTTTCAACGTGAATAGAGACCCGAAGGCAATGAGCAGCCCGACACATCACTGGATCAAACGCCTCGCCGACATTCGCAAGCCGGCTTATCTGGCGATTCCCGATCTGATCGAAGAAGATCTCGCCACCGGGCGGCTGCGTCCGCGCGACCGCTTGCCGGGATTGCGCGATCTCGCCCTGGAACTCGCGCTGAACTACACGACGGTGGCGCGCGCCTACGCCGAAGCACGCAAACGTGGCCTGCTCGATTCGCGCGCCGGCAGCGGCACGTTCGTGCGCGGCCGTACGGCCACGTTGCCGCTCGCAGGCGGCAGCAGCATCGAAATGTCGATGAACACGCCGCCCGAGCCGCCCGATTACGTGATCCGCCTGCGCGAATCCGCCGCGCGGCAGATGGCCGATAGCGATCCTTATCAGTTGCTCCGTTATCAGGACTTCGGCGGCTCGGCGGCCGACAAGGACGCGGGTGCCGAATGGCTGAGGCGCCGCGTGCCGCATTGCGACGCGCAGAACGTGCTGGTGTGCCCCGGCATCCATAGCGCGCTGGTGGCGCTCGTCTCCCAACTCGCGCGGCCCGGCGGCACCATCTGTCTCGATGCACTTGCCTACCCCGGCATCAAGGCGATCGCCGCGCAACTCGGCGTGCGTCTGCAAGCGTTGCCACGCGACGACGAAGGGCCGCTCGCTCACGCCTTCGAAGCGCTCTGCAAGACGGACAAGCCGAGCGCGTTCTATTGCAATCCGACGCTGCAGAATCCGAGCACGCTGACGCTCACGCACAAACGGCGCGAGGCGCTCGCCGACGTGGCGCTGCGCTACAGCGTGCCGATCATCGAAGACGATGCGTACGCGATGCTGCCGCAGAGCGCGCCCGATGCGCTCGCGAGTTTCGCGCCCGAGCTGACCTATTACGTGACCGGTTTGTCGAAGAGCTTCGGCGCCGGTTTACGCGTCGCGCATCTGCATGCGCCGACGCTGCGGCAAACACAACGGCTAGCCGGCGCATTACGCGCCACCACCGTGATGGCGAGTCCGTTCACAGTCACGCTCGCGACGCAGTGGATCGCGGACGGCACCGCCGCGGACATGCTCAACGCGATCCGCAACGAGTCGCGCGCTCGCCAGGCAATTGCCTCGCGCATGCTCGAAGCGTGGCCTTACGAAGCGCATCAGGATGGCTTTCATTTGTGGTTGCCGGTGCCGATGGAAAGCGGCTGGAGCGCGTCCGAACTCGCCTTGCAATTGCGCAATCAGGGGATCGCCGCCGTGGCGGGCGCCGCATTTTCCACCGATGGCAATCCGCCCAACGCCATGCGCGTCTGTCTCGGCGGATCGAAAACGCGCGATGAATGCGAGGAAGCGCTGCGCATCGTGGCGGAGACACTCGACCATCCGCATCATTTGCATTCTCCAGTCATGTAAGCCGATCGGCGTTATTGTCATACGAATACAGCGCATCACCGGCCGCTTACCAGCGTGCAGCGAAACGCTGCTTCCGCACGCATTGAAAACGCCAACTCGCAAGAAATATTTCGCGGGCAGTCGACACGCCGCCCCGCACGGCTCTCCCGCCATTGGCGAGCAATTGAAAGCATTCGCCGCTCAAGTCCCACTTGTTGAAGCCGTATACAGCGTGTGAGGCCCCCGCCTCACCGACTCCGGTTCACCGCTCACTCCGAAAGACCTCCGCTATGTTCACCTCCATTCGCGCGCGCATCGTCGCCCTGTGCGTCGCTATCGTTGTGGTCGCGCTCGCCGCCAACGCGGTTCTCAACTATGTCGTCGCCAACTCGTACAACGCCGATGCGATCGACAGCAGCCTGACCGCGGTCGAAAGCGGTCACGCGGACGGCATCAGCGACTGGGTCGCCGCCAACAGCCAGATGATCAATTCGTTGCAGGACGCAGTGCTGCAAGCCGATCCGTCCGCCGCGCTGAAGCAGATCGCCGCGGCCGGCAAGTTCACGAACGTGTATGTCGGCTACGCGGACAAGACCGCGAAGTTCTCCGATCCGACCGGCATTCCGCCCGACTACGATCCGACCGGCCGTCCCTGGTACAAGCAGGCCGCCGCGGCAGGCAAGCCGGTGGTGACGCCGCCGTACGTGGACGTGGGCACGGGCAAACTGGTGGTAGCGTTCGCCGCGCCCGTGGTGCGCGACGGCGCGGTGAAAGGCGTGGTCTCCGGCGACGTCGCGATGGACAGCGTGATCGCCAACGTCAAGTCGATTCATCCGACGCCGGCGAGCTTCGGCATGTTGATCGATGCGAGCGGCCATATCGTCGCGCATCCCGACGCGAAACTAACCCTGAAGCCGGTCTCCGACGTGGCGCCGGCCCTGACGAGCGACAAGCTCGCCGCCCTCTTCAGTACCGACCGTCCGCTGGAAATGGACGTGAACGGCAGCACGAAGCTGATGCGTGCCCAAGCGATTCCCAGCACGGATTGGTACGCGGTCGTCGCGCTCGACAAAGCCGAAGCGACGGCCGGCATGCGTTCGCTGCTGACCGCTTCGGTGATCGCGCTGATCGTGATCGCCGGCATCGCCGCCGCGGTCGTGGCGGCGGTCACGGCTGTTTCGTTTCAGCGTCTGTCGAAAGTGCGCGACGCCATGGACGCCATCGGCTCCGGCGAAGGCGACCTCACACAACGCCTGCCGGCCGCCGGCAACGACGAAGTCGCGCAGATCGCGCGTTCGTTCAACACCTTCATCGACAAACTCAGCCACGTGATGCGCCAGATTCGCGACGCCAGCGAATCGGTGCGCGTGGCCGCGAACGAAATCGCGGCGGGCAACGTCGATCTGTCGGGCCGCACGGAATCGGCCGCGGCGAGCTTGCAGCAAACCGCCGCGTCGATGGAGGAAATCACCTCGACCGTCACGCAATCGGCCAGCGCCGCGAAGCAGGCCGACGATACCGCCGTGTCCGCCTCGCAGGTCGCCTCGCGCGGCGGCGTGGTGATCTCCGAAGTGATTGCGACGATGGGCGAGATCCAGCATGCGTCGGTGAAGATCTCCGACATCATCGGCGTGATCGACGGCATTGCGTTCCAGACCAACATCCTCGCGTTGAACGCCGCGGTGGAAGCCGCGCGCGCGGGCGAACAGGGCCGCGGTTTCGCGGTCGTGGCCGGCGAAGTGCGCAGCCTCGCGCAACGCAGCGCGCAGGCGGCGAAGGAAATCAAGGCGCTGATCGAATCGACCGTGGCCAGCGTCACGTCGGGTTCCGGTCAGGTGCGCCACGCCGGCGAGACGATGACGGAGATCGTCAGCAACGTCGCCAACGTGACGACCATCATTTCCGAAATCACTCAGGCCGCCAACGAGCAGACGCGCGGCATTCAGGAAGTGAACCGCGCGGTCAGCCAGCTCGACGAGATGGTTCAACAGAACGCCGCGCTGGTCGAGGAATCCACGGCGGCCGCCGCCGCGCTGCAAAGCCAGGCCGTGAGCCTCGCAAGCGCGGTGACGCAATTCAAGCTCGATTAAACGCCTTACCTGGGACATCGCAGTGACGTTCTATAGAAATCTGAAGATCGCCATTAAATTGGCGTTGCTCGGCGCGGTGTTGTTAGCCGCGACGATGATCGTGGGTCTGGAAGGCTGGCACGCGTTGTTGAAAACGCATGAGCTGCAAATCCAGTCGGCGCAATCGCTCAGTCAATACGCGCAAGCCGCCGACACGGCGCGCGTCGCGCAGGTCGAGTTCAAGAAGCAGGTGCAGGAATGGAAGGACCTGTTGTTGCGCGGCGCCGATCCGGCTGCGTTCGCCAAGTACCGTGATGCCTTCGGCAAGGAAAGCGGCACGACGCACGCCGCCCTGCTGCGCCTGAAGGATCAGTTGAGTGCGTTGGGTGCGAACGTGGACGGTGTCGACAAGGCGCTCGCCACGCATGCTTCGTTGCAGGACAGCTACCTCGATGCGCTCAAGCATTACGATGCCGCCGATCCGAACACGGCGCACGTAGTGGACGGTCTCGTGAAGGGCATCGACCGCGCGCCGACCGCCGCGATCGACGACATCGTCGCCACGGTGATGCAGCAGGCGCAAGACTCCAATGTGCGCACGAGCGAAGCGGCGGAACGCTCCTATACGCTTGCCACGGCGCTGTTGCTGTCGGTCGTGATCGGTTCGCTCGGCGTCGGTGCATTCGCGGTCTGGTTTCTCAGCCGCAGCATCACGCTGCCGGTCAGGCAGGCGGTCGGCGTCGCGCAGGCGGTCGCAGCGGGCGATTTGCGCGCGGACGTGGCGGTGATGAGCCGCGACGAAACCGGCCAGTTGCTCATCGCGCTCAACGACATGAACCAGCGCTTGCGGCATATCGTCAGCGAGATTCGTGAAGGCGCGACGACGATTTCGTCCGCCACGCAGGAGATCGCGGCGGGCAACCTCGACCTGTCCGCGCGCACCGAACAGCAAGCGGCCTCGCTCGAAGAAACCGCTGCGTCGATGCAGCACTTCACCGACTCGGTCCAGCGCAACGCCGCCAATGCGCGCGAGGCCACGACGCTCGCGCAAACCGCCGCGCAAGCCGCGCGCGAAGGCGGCGCCGTCATGAGCGACGCGGTGCGCACGATGGGCCAGATCGACGCGGCGTCCAAGCGCATCGTCGATATCATCGCGGTGGTGGAAGCAATCGCGGCGCAGACGAATATCCTCGCGCTCAACGCCGCGGTCGAAGCGGCTCGCGCCGGCACGCAAGGGCGCGGCTTCGCAGTGGTGGCGAGCGAAGTGCGCAGTCTCGCGCAACGTTCCTCCGATGCCGCGCACGAAATCAAGGCGTTGATTCGCGAGTCGGTCGCCACGATCGACGCCGGCACGCAACTGATCAATCACGCGAGCAATACGGTGGACGGCGTGGTGGAAAGCGCCGGCAGCGTGACGCGTATCGTCGAATCGATCGCGACGGCGAGCGTCGATCAGGCAGCGGGTATCGCCGAAGTGAACGATGCCGTCACGCAGATGGACCAGGTGACGCAAAGCAACGCGGCGCTCGTCGAGCAGGCAGCCGCCGCGGCCGATGCGGTGCAAAGCAAGGCATCGGGGCTGGTGCAAAGCGTGAGTTTCTTCAGGCTGGGCGCCGCGGCTTGAGGGATCGGCACCGCGCGGCGACTGTTGTCGTGTGAGGACGAAGCGGCGCGCAATGCGCCGCTTACGACTCGAAGTCGAGTCCGCCGATCAAAACCAGAGGATCGGCCTGCGTATGCGAGAGAAAATCCAGTTCGCGCGCATGATCCCAGCCTGCAAGCTTGCGCGGCAACGCGGCCAGGTAGCCGGCGAAACGCGACGGCCCTTCCTCGCCCATCAGTCTCTCGATCTCGTCGCTGTCCCAGGTCAGATACAGATTCAACGGATACGGGTAATGTCCCATGTCTTCGATGGGCGCTGCATGAATTCGCACGCGTGTGGGACGTCCATGGCCGCCGTACGGCAGCACTTCGGTATGCACCGTGGTGGCGAAACAGGCGGCAATCGCCTCGGCGATGCGAGGCGCGAATTGTTCATCGAAACGGGCGGCGCTCTCGGGACGCATTTGTGTCTCCGACTTTTGTGCGTGATGAGCTAGACATCGTAGCACGCGCGGAGGCGCGCGCCGGTTGTGGATCCGCCGCGGCGGCATCAGGGCAATCGCACAAGACTCATAAGTCGCTCAGACTGGCGCGATATCGATCGTCCGTGCAAGCCTTGAGACAGCGGCTCTTCAGTCCTACCCATGAGGAGGTATCGCGTTCGAGCGGATTCAGGGCAATACGACGCAGCATCGCGAAGTTCCGAGCCGCGCCCCTTTGAGCAGCAATGCATCGACCAACTCCGGCATCGCCGTGATTGACCGAGCCTATGTCTTCGTCGGCAACCGGACTTCACTATGCCGCATTTCCATTGCATCGCCGGATATTTCAAGTTTTCCATCCGACGCCAGCATCTCGATCCTTCGCGCATAAAAGACATCGGGGACCCCTTTAAGGTGGCCCTTGTTTTGAATCATCGCCATTCCCGCGACCATCGCCACCTTCCGCCAGTCGTGCGTAACATTTTGCAGAATCGCCTCGTCAATCTGAAATAACTGCTTCGAATCCAGGTTGTCCACTAATTGCGCTTGAATCGAAGTTATCGAAGGCGTCTTTTCTTGTTTTCGGTCTTTCATTCCAGAAGTCTGCCTTAAAACGGAATAGAGCGTGTTTTTCAAATAGGCGGCCCGGATGATGCAAGAGCCCGCCTGCTCCTAAGTGAACGTTTGCTGTGTCGGTGCGCGGTTGTATTGCCTCAATTACCCCCGCATCGAGCGGGGATGCAACCCATCATACATCTGCGCATTGAGCCGCCCCAGATGTTGCGCATGTCGGGATCATAACGCGCTGTAGAACATAAAGTCCTGCACGCTGCCTTCTCCGCCGCACAGCCGTCAGTGCACTTAGCCGCAGCAAGGATTTTCTTCGGCGTACTGGGCAGATTTGGTCCCGTGTCATGCGGGTTTGCCCACCGATTGGACTCTCCGTAGTAGAGCCGCTGGGCGACTGGATCGGCCGCTCTCAGATAGCATAGTACACACAAGGGTTCAGTCTGGTTCGCTGCCCCGAGCATACTTTTTGCCGCCCCTACATGATTCGGTGGCGGCCCAGCGGGCGTAATGCCCCTCTCGTAATTGCTGAGCCACGTGTCAATCTCATCACTTGTTATCGCAACGTCAGGCCCTCGGTTGGTTGAAACGGTCGCGGTCCGTGATGACACATCCCCGCTCGCTGTGTAGGCGAAATTGACCTTCAATGTGCGCGATACATTTCCGTTGAGCACGCCGGCTTGTTCGCTGTACCAGAAGATAGTCACTCGTCCGCGTGAGTCATAAGCGATACTTGCGGTGAAGCCCGGACCATTGATCTGTGCGGCTCTATGCGCTTGATCCCGAATCGATATTATTTGAGAGGAAAGATTGATACGATTTGTGCTCTGACGGAGGCTACCGTACGCGTCCACCACATATGACCATTCTCCCGTTTTTATTCCGTTCTCGTACATCTGAGCGAACAGCAGTAGATTCGTTGGGTCGTATGCCATCCCATAGGTGCGCGTTTGACCTCCGGCCGTTGACGCATCGAAACCTTTGACACCCGTCGGATCGTCCGTAGACAGTTCGCTAATCCCCGTTGTGTTGCCGTTCGTGTCATAGACGTAAGAACGCATCCATCCAGGGGATGCGATCAACGAGGGCAATAGACTCGTTGCGTCGGCATACCTTATCGAGGTTATGGCAGTGCCAGACGTCGTCGTTCTCACCGATTTTGTCGGACGCCCAGCATCATCGTATGTATAGGTGGCGCTATCTCCATTGCCCGACGTCTGAGTTAGCAAACGCCCGGAACTGTCCCACGTCACTGTGCCATTACCCAACGTCGAATTCACTACGGTTGGTCGCTGCATACCAGCGATCAGCGACGACGCCAGAAACGTATATCCTTTGCCGTCTGTAAGTGTGGTCGAACCACCGCCATAGGATAGTTGCACGTTCTTTGTCGTGTCGGGATGGCTTACAGCAACAACTCGGCCTTGCTCATCGTATGCCCACGTCGCTGCGCGCGAGCCGCCCTCATCAATGATTCCAGTGAGAACCGCAAGAAATCGCTTATCGTCATAGACGTAGCGGCGTACATTGCCGTCCGGCAACGTAGCGGAAACGAGATTGTTGTGCGTGTCATACCCGTACCGTGTAACAGCACCGGTAGGGTCGGTCATTTGAATGATGCGCTGTTGCGAATCGTAGGCGAGTTGAATCCTCAGATCGATGTTCGGATTGGAACCCGCGGCGTGCTGCCTAATGGATATGAGGAGCCCCGATGCCGGTGCAATGCTCGTCGGCGTACTGGAGTCACTATAGGTGAGACTGGTGGTCATGTTCGTCCGGGTACTGACGGACTGTAGGACGCCCTGAGCCGAATACGTTTCCGTTTCGTCGGTAAGCAGGTCTTTCAGCGTCCACGACGACGACTGCTGCGTGAGGCTCAGCGGCGAACCATCCACGACTCGCCATGCGTCGCCGGACTTCGCAAAGACGACTCGACCTCCCTCCGGTCGGTACGCGCTAACTTGCGGTGGATTTCCGCCCACATTTGCCAGCCCGAGCTGTCTTTGCCAATTATGGAACCAGCTGACACCAATACCCGCGTCGGTCCTGATGAACGGTGATGACCGATATGAGCGAATGAACTTTAAAGGTGTATCGTCGCCGCTTGCAAAATCAGTTTCCGTTAAGGTGGTCACCCCATTTGCCGGAAGGACCGGATCGGCGGCCGCACAATTTTTGTCGGGATCGGCCGGAGAGGGGGTCCCGCACCAGCTCTCGATGAGAGGTCGATTGTTTGGGCAGTTATAGCTACCCATCCCGACTGGGGTATTTGACGTAACGGTTAGAACACACGCAGGCGTACCCGGTGAAGCGCCGGATTTGCCGTAGAGGCCGAGACAAAGCGAGTCGCCACCGTCTGCACTCACATGAGCGCTCATGATCAAGCAAGCAAGTGCGGTGGCTGTCCGAGCTAGTATTCTTGTTGCCCCGTTAAAACATTCTTCGTAGTTCATCAAGCTCCCAAACCCCAATGCGTGTTAGAAATTGATATTGCCGCCAACACTTCACTAGGTTGAAGCCACCAAGATAATAGGAGGAATCCTAAATTGCACCTCCGATCAGTTTCCCATTTGCGCACAATCGCATAAGGCGCATAGGCCGAGCAGGCTGGCGTGATATTGACCGACGCCGACTATCCGCTCGCTCTCATGGAAGCCGCGCCTTTGCACCGCTAGCTTGCGCCGGTCCTGCTTCTGAAGAAGGTGGGCGCCGTGGCGCCGATGGGTTCGTACAGCGGCCCGGCCACGGAAATCCTGATGCCGGGACGGCAGTCGGTGGGACCGGTGTAATACACTGCGGACGATGGCAAAAGCGGCGCGCCGATGCTCGCCGGAACCGGCGAGGCGGACTGGAAAATTGTGCCCGCGCGTCAAGGCGGCGCCGATGAAATCCGACAGCTATCAGGCGCGATGCAGAAGAAACCGTAACTGCAGCTTCGCGCTGCCCTCTCGCATCAAACCGTCTTCAGAATCCGCGGCCTCGTTTCGTTCAACACGCTTGCCGGCTCAGGCACCGCATCGGGCGCACTGTCGCCCTTCTCCGTGCGCATCGACAGATAGCGCAAACAGCACACCCGCAAAAACGATGCGAAGTTAGTCGGCATTTCGCCGCGCAGCGCTATCAGTTCGTCGTAGAGCTTCACGGCGAACTGGCTGGTCGTCATGCTCTCGCGCGCGGCGATTTCGTGCAGCACGTCCCAGAACAGATTCTCCAGCCGGACCGTGGTAATCACGCCGTGAATGCGCAATGAGCGCGTGCGCGATTCATACAGGATCGGATCGGCGTTAATGTATATCCCACACATAACGTTCACTCCCGGTTTCCAGGCGCGCGCGCCGTGGCGCTTTTCATGCAGCCACGGCGCGCCGCCCGCCTTCGTCAACATACGCGGGCATCCAGCACTCGACAATCGCATCGAACCCGAACGCCGCTCCTGCCCCGTCGAACCGCTTTACACCGCCCGTTTGTTCATCTGCCCCGCGATGTGATCCGCCTGGCGAATCGCCAGCGTGACGATCGTCAAGGTCGGATTTTCCGCCGCTCCGGTGGTGAACTGGCTGCCATCCGAAATGAACAGGTTCGACACCTCGTGCGTCTGGCCGAAGCGGTTGCACACGCCGTCTTCTGCGCGCGCGCTCATGCGGGCGGTGCCGAGGTTGTGCGTGGACGGATACGGCGGCACGCGATATACCGTCTTCGCGCCCGCCGCTTCGTACACCGCGGTGCCCTGCTTGTATGCGTGCTCGCGCATCGCTTCGTCGTTCGGATGATCGTCGAAGTGCACGTTGGCGACCGGCTGGCCGTATTGGTCCTTCACGTCCGTATTCAAGGTCACGCGATTGCTCTCGCGCGGCATATCCTCACCGACGATCCACATGCCGGCCGTGTACGCGTATTGATCCATCGCCTGGGCAAATGTCGGACCCCACGCGCCCGGATTGAGAAAGGCCGCGTAAAACGGCAGACCGAGCGAAACGGTCTCCATGTGGTACCCGCCCGCGAAGCCGCGCTGCGGATTGAACACCGCTTCGTCCTCGATGATGCCGGCCATCGTGGTGCCCTTGAACATATCCACCTTGTCGTTGAACACCGCATACACCGAGCCCGTGGTGTGACGCATGTAGTTGCGGCCCACCTGCCCCGAGCCGTTCGCTAGCCCCTGCGGGAATTTGCTCGAATGCGAGTTCAACAGAAGCCGCGGGGTCTCGATCGAATTGCCGGCCACCGCGACGATACGCGCCTTCTGCCGCTGCAATTTACCCTTCTCATCGTAGTAGAGCACCTCCTTCGCCTTGCCGCGCGCATCGGTTTCGATGCGCACCACGTGGGCCTGCGTGCGCAACTCGAGATGACCAGTCGCCTGCCCGCGCGGCAACTCGGTATAGAGCGTCGACCACTTCGCGCCCGTGCGGCAGCCCTGAAAACAGAAGCCGCGCTGGAAGCAATGCGCGCGGTCGTCGCGCACCACGCTATTGATCGCCATGTGGCCGGTATTGCATTCCTTGTAGCCGACCTTCATCGCGCCGGCCGACATCACCTTGAAGTTGTTGTTGCCCGGCAGGCCCGGCAGACCGTTGGTGCGCGTCACGCCCATTTTCTGCGACGCGCGGTCGTAGTACGGATCGAGTTCTTCGCGCGTGAGCGGCCAGTCGAGCAGGTTGGCGTCCTTGATATTGCCGTAGGTCGTCTTCACCTTGAACTCGTACGGCTGGATGCGCAGGCTCGCGCCGGCCCAGTGCGCGGTGGTGCCGCCCACAGTCTTGCAGATCCACGCGGGCAGATTCGGAAAGTCCTTGGCGATGCGCCAGGAGCCCGACGTGGTGCGTTTGTCGAGCCATGACAGCATCTGGAACGCGCCCCATTCGTCAGTCGTGAAATCGGCCTGCGTATGCAGCTTGCCCGCTTCCAGCACCACGACGTTGATGCCCTTCTGTGCCAGTTCGTTGGCGAGCGTGCCGCCGCCCGCACCCGAACCGATGATCACGACGACCTTGTCGTCGTTGTGCGAAAAACGCACCTTGTTGTTGTCCTGATTCATGTCTTGTCTCCGCTGTCGACCAGAGTTGGCGCTTTAGCGCCTTACTCTGGTCCCATGCACAATGTTTGCCGTCGTGGCGATTAGCTATCCGTTGGAATCGGGCCGCTGGCGGCTGCCGGCGGATTGGGCAGCCACGAGAGACTGTTGAATCCTTTGTTCAGATAACCGGCGTCGCCTTCCGAAGCGCCGTACCCGAAGTGCGCATACGCCATGGTGTTGGCATACAGCGAGACCACCGCGGTGCTGCGTATCGTGTTGAAGAAGGGCGTGCCCGCGAGCGACGCGACGTCTTTCGCCTGGTCGGAAGGCGTGCGCTTGAGCCAGTCCGAGCCGGCTTGCGCGTCGAGCTGTTTGACGCCGTCCGCGAGTTGCTGGCGCACCGCCGGATCGGCTTTCGCTTTCGCGTCGAGGTCCTTGACCACCAGCGCATAGACCGCGTTGTCGAGCGTGGGGTGCGGATAGAGCTGCCGCGTGAAGGCCAGAATCACTTCGCCCTGGTGCGTGTCCAGCCCTTGCAGCTCGAGCGCCCAGGCGCGGCTCGGTGCGAGCGTCGACAACACCGACGAGAACGCCAGCGTGCCCATCAGCACCCCCGTGCCTCTCAATAGCTCGCGCCGCGTGAGCGGAATCCGCAACGCGGCCGCGGCCGCCTTCGCCGCGCGACGTTCGTCGCCGGTTTCATGGGAATGTTCATGGGGATGCGCATGCTCATGACCAAGCGCATGACGTGCGTGATCGGACGTGACGATCGGGATGATCGTTGTCTTCATGTCTGTCTCCTTTGTCGACCAGAGTTGGCGCTTTAGTGCCTACTCGGGTCCCATGCAAGGTTGCTTGTGGGGTATTGCAACTATGCGCGGCGGCCGCCTGGATTGCTTTTACTATTGATAGTGGCCGTAGCGTTCCAGCACTTCGATCTTGTAACCGTCCGGGTCCTGAATGAAAAAGTAACGCGCCAGCAACTCGCCGTTGTCGTTGTGAAACTCGCGCAGATCGTTGGGCGCCATGCCGAGATCGAGCAGACGCTGCCGTTCGCTTTTCGCATCGTCCACGCAAAACGCGACGTGACCGTAGCCGTCGCCATGCGAATACGGTTCCTCGCGGCCTTTGTTCCAGGTGAGTTCTATTTCGGCGTCCGCTTCTGCGTTGCGCAAATAGACGAGCGCGAAGTCCGGAAAGTCGAGCCGGTGCGATACGTCGAAATTGAAAGCCTTTTGATAGAACTGCAGCGAGCGCGGCAGATCGTGTACACGGATCATCGTGTGAATGAGTTTGGCCATCGGTGTCTCCTCGTGTTTGAATCAAGTTTAGGAGGCCGCCCACGCGAGTGGTAATGCACGGCTAAATCACGCCAGGGACTTGCCCTATGTTGCGAGAGCGTCGTTTGCGGGGTTTTCGTTCGCGCGTCGACGACGCAAACAGCGACGGACAGGGCGCCGCGTCAGGTTGCATTGCAGCACACCTAGCGGTTCAAGCGAGCACGCGCCGAATGGCATTAGGCAAAACCCGACCTCGACGTTGTGCTAACGCGTATCCGGTGAAGCCCATTCGTTTTTGCCTCGTGGCCATGCACACGCGCCTCGAGTTTCCCTAAGATTCGGTTGGTGTCTTCTTGATTGCTGTGGAGCGTAGTGCGTTATGGAATTCGATACGAAAGTCGCGATCATCGTGCTCGACGATCTCGCTGTCTGGCAAAAGCTCAATGTGACCGCGTTTCTCGCGACGGGAATCGCCGGCGCCGCACCGGAGGCGATGGGCGAGCCGTACGAGGACGCGGCGGGCCGCCGGCACGCGCGTCTGCTCGGCCAGCCGATGATGGTGTATCAGGCGGACAACGCGGGTTTGCTGCGCGCGTTTCGCCAGGGCATCGAACGCGAATTGACGCGCGCCGTGTATGTGCGCGCGATGTTTGCGACCGGCCACGATCAGGCGAACCGCGAGGTGTTCCGTGCCGAACCCGCCGATGCGCCCGACCTCGTCGGCATTGCCGTGCGCGGGCCGAAGAAGGCGGTCGATAAAGCCGTAAAAGGTCTCTCACTGCATGCGTGACACGCCGTGCCGCTGTCGCGTTCAGAGTTCAGGACTCGGGCCGCGCTCCAGATAGGTGGTCAGCGCGATGTAGCTGCGCGTGCCGGTAAAGCCTTCGATCGCATGAATGCGCGCGAGCAGTTGTTCGAGCGATTGCGTATCGCGCGTACGGACCTTGAGCAGCATGGCGCTCTCGCCTGTCACGGTGTGAATCTCCTCGACGTCCGATAGCTCCTGCAGTGCCAGCAGTTGCCGCGTCACCGCCCAGCTCGTGGTAACGACATGTACGAACGCGAGCAATGGACGGTTGAGCCTCGCGGCGTCGAGCGCGGCGACGGTGGCCTTGATCACGCCATCCTTCTTCAACCGCCGGGCGCGTTCGTGGACCGCGGGCGCCGACAGAAACAGCAGCTTGCCCAGTTCGGCGTAAGTCCGCGTGGCGTCTTCGGCGAGCAGCGCGAGCAGCTTGCGGTCGGTGTCGTCGAGCGAGGCCGGGCCCGGTTGGGTGCCCGGCGTCCGGAGCGCCTTGCCGCTGCGAGTCGAGGGTGGACGTGGGCCGGTGCTCATCGTTTTGCGGTGGGATTGTCCCCGTCTTCTCCGAGTCCCTCGCGCAACGCTTTGCGGATCACCTTGCCGGTCGCCGTCAACGGCAGGCTGTCGACAAAGCGGATCTCGCGCGGATATTCATGCGCGGCGAGACGCGTTTTGACATGCTGCTGGATCTCGCGCACGAGCGCCTCGTCGCCGACAAAGCCGGCGTTCAGCACCACGAACGCCATCACGATCTCCGTGCGTTCGCGATCCGGCGCGCCGATCACGGCCGCCATCGAAACAGCCGGATGACGCAGCAACGAATCTTCGATCGAAGCCGGCCCGATTCGATAACCGGCGCTCGTGATCACGTCGTCGCCACGACCGACGAAGCGGATGAAGCCGTCCGCGTCGCGCGTGCCGAGGTCGCCGGTCACCAGAAACTTGCCGCGGAATTTCTCGCGCGTCGCCGCCTCGTTGCCCCAGTAGCCGAGGAACATGACCGGATCGGGCGCGGCCACCGCGATATCGCCGATTGCGCCTGGCGGCAGTTCGTTGCCGTCCATATCGACGATCGCGACATGATGCCCCGGCACCGCGCGGCCAATCGCGCCGAAGCACGGCTCGAACAGCGCCGCGCACGACGACAGCACGACGTTGCATTCCGTCTGCCCATAGAACTCGTTGATCGTCACGCCCAGCGCCGTGCGGCCCCAGCCGATCAACTCCTCGCCGAGCGATTCGCCGCCGCTTGCCACCGAGCGCAACGCGAGGTTCCAGCGTTCGGGATGTTCGACGCCGCGCATCATCTTCAGCGCGGTCGGCGGCAAGAACGTGTGCGAGACCGCATGCCGCGCCATCAGATCGAACGCGGACTGACCGTCGAATTTCGCAAAGCGGCGCGCCAACACCGCGACGCCGTGATGCCATGAAGGCAGCAGCACGTCGAACAGGCCGCCGATCCACGCCCAATCAGCCGGCGTCCACATCAGCGTGGCGTGCGCGGGAAAGCCCTGCTGCGACATCTCGACACCCGGCAGATGACCCAGCAACACGCGATGCCCGTGCAGCGCGCCCTTCGGTTTGCCGGTCGTCCCCGATGTATAGATGATGACCGCCGGATCGTCGGCGCCGGTGTCGGCGGGCGTGAAGCTGGCCGATGCGCTGTTCAGCGCCTGCCAGAATGAACGCACGGCTACTTGCGGATCGCCGCTGTCCTGATCGATATCCACGCTGAAGACACTGCGCAATGCCGGCAACGCCGCGCGGATTTCATCGACCTTCTGCACGCCGCCTCGATCAGTAATCAACGCTACAGCACCGCTATCGCCTAGCCGGTGTTCGATCGCGTCGACGCCGAATAGCGCGAAGAGCGGCACGGCCACCATGCCGGCCTTGTAGGCGGCGAGATGCGCGATCGCCGTTTCGATCGATTGCGAGAGGAAGATGCCGACGCGGTCGCCGCGTTGCGCGCCCGCTGCGAGCAACGCATTGGCGAAGCGGTCGGACAGCGCCTTCAACTGGTCGAACGTATAGCGTGTGGCGTTGCCCTCGGCGTCTTCGTAGATCAGCGCGAGGCGGCCCGAACCGTCGGCCCATTTGTCGCATACGTCGACGCCGATGTTGTAGCGCGCCGGGATGTGCCACGCGAAGTTTGCCGCGAGCGTTTCGTAGGTCTGGCCGTCGAGATTCATCGTGTCTGCTCCTGCAAGCCCGTCGGCGGTTGATAGCGCGGGAAGCCGTTATATTCGATCGTACGCTGCGCTTCAGCGAGCGGCCATGAATGGCGCGCGTTCGGCACACCGCCGTCGACACGGATCACCGTGCCGTTGATGAACGCGGACGCCTCCGACAACAGAAAGACCGCCGCGCTGGCGAGTTCGGATTCGGTGCCGAAGCGCTGCAGCGGAACCTTGTGTTTCAGCGTGCGCAGCAACGCCTGATACTCGTCGTTGTAGCTGTCCATGCCCGCGGACGCAATCCAGCCGGGCGCGACCGCGTTGACTCTGACGCCCGCGTGGCCCCATTCGCATGCGGCCGTTTCCGTGAAGTTCCATACGCCGGCGCGCGCCGCGCCTGAATGCCCCATGCCCGGCATGCCGCCCCAGATGTCGGCCAGCATGTTGACGATCGCGCCGCCGTGGTTTTGCATCCATTGGGTATAGCACTCGCGGGACATCAAAAACGTGCCGTGCAGATTGTTGCGCACGACCGCGTCCCAGCCGTTCAAGGAGATCTTTTCGAGCTTGGCGGGGAATTGGCCGCCTGCACAATTGAAGAGACCATCCACGCGGCTTAAATCCTTGATGATCGAAGCGATCGTTTCACGGACCTGTTGCTCGTTGCGGATGTCGCAGGAGTAAAGCTTGTGGCCGTTGGCGGAGGACGGATGATCCTCGGCCAGTTCGGCTTGCACTGCTTTCAGCTTGTCCTCGCTTCGGCCGACCAGCGCCAGGGTCGCCCCTAAGGACGCGAGTTCGTGAGCCGTGCATCGGCCGAGTCCGCTGCCCGCACCGGTGACGATGATCACCTTGCCGGCGAAAAGACCTTCGCGGAAAACTGAACGGTAGCCGTTTGACGGCGGTGAGGTACTCGACGAAGCTGCGGGCATTCGGGTGTCTCCTCCATGTGCTGCGCTTTCGATGTTTTCTGAGTTTAGCTCAAGTTTTATCCGCATGTTGCGCACGTTTGCAATTTTTGTTTCCTCTACCACGCCATTAGCATTGAAACAATCTTTGAGCCAGACTCAATTCGCCCTCAATGGCCCGCCGATCCCTTTCGATGAACGTCTCCTCCGTCTCCCGTCGCGTGCCCGTGGAGGCGCACTCCGAACAACGACTCGAGGCGATTCTGGACGCGCCCCGGCTCGTGTTTTCCGAAGTCGGCTTTGAATCGGCCACATGACGGAGATGGCCGGGCACGTCGGCGTGTCGCAGGCGACGATCTTCACGTACTTCGCCGGCACGCACGATCTCTGCGTTCGCGTGCTCGGCAATTGATACGACGAGATCATCAGTCAGGTTGAAAAACGAATTGCCGCTGATCGCGGGCACGCGCAACAGGTTCGCGCATTTGGTGCGGACGCACCTCTACCGGCTGACCGTCGACGGCACCGGTTTATGCGCGCTCATTCTTTGCGAAGGGCGCGAGAAGCGCAGGAGGCCGCGTTGCGGCAGTTGCGCAACGAAGTCATCGGGGCGGTGAAGCGGTTCGAGGCGGCGGGTTGGAAGTGAGCGGGCGGCGCTTACGGGTCGACATGATGAATGCACGAGCGGCTAGGACTGCAGAAAGGGAAAGACGCGTTCGAGCAGCAACTCGGGGGCTTCCTCGGGAATGTAGTGACCGCACGGCAGCGCTGCGCCGCTCACATGGCCAGCCCATTGCCGCCATTCGGCGAGCGGCTCGAAGCATTGCTCAATCACGCCTTGCGCGCCCCACAACGCCAGGAAATCGCATTCGATCTTCCGCCCTTCAGCGAGCGACGCGCGGTCATGATCGAGGTCGATTGTGATGCTCGCGCGGTAGTCCTCGCAGATGCCATGCGCGGTGCCGGGGTCGCTCAGACAGCGCAGATACTCGGCGTAGGCCGCGTCGGTGAACGGCGCGAGGCCGGCGCTGCGCGCGCCGATGGTCTGCTTCAGATAGAGATCGGGGTCCGCGCGAATCAGCGTCTCGGGAAACGGCGCGGGACGCACGAGAAAGAACCAGTGCCAGTAAGCGCGCGCGAAGTCGAACGAGGTTTGTTCGTACATCGCGAGTGTCGGCGCGACGTCGAGCGTCACGAGTCGCGTTACCGTCTGCGGATGATCGAGCGCCATGCGAGCGGCCACGCGCCCGCCGCGATCGTGCCCGATCACGGCGAAACGGTCGAAACCTTGCGCGCGCATCAGCGCGACCTGATCGGCGGCCATGCGGCGCTTCGAATAGTTGCCGTGGTCGTGCGTGCCCTGCGGTTTGCCGCTGTCGCCGTAGCCGCGCAAATCCGCGGCGATCACCGTGAAGTGCTGCGCCAGCGTCGGCGCGACCTTGTGCCAGATCGCGTGGGTCTGCGGATGACCATGCAACAGCAGCAAAGCCGGCCCGTTGCCGCCGCGAATCGCGTTGATGCGGATGCCGTCGACCTCCGCCGACGCGTCTGTGAAATCTGCAAACATCGTTGCCTCCCATGTTTGGATGAAGTCTAATTGATGCCTGCTGCGATATGGTTTCGCCTAAGGCAATCCGGAATTAACTTTTTGGAACGAATCGATGGACGGCTTTTCCGACCTGAATCTGTTCGCGCTGGTGGCTCGCCACCGCAACCTCGCCGCGGCCGCGCGCGAACTCGGCGTCACGCCGCCGTCCATCAGCAAGCGGCTCGCGCAGATCGAACAGCGCCTCGGCGTGCGGCTCGTGAACCGCACGACGCGGCGCGTGAGTCTGACGGCGGAGGGTGAAATTTATCTGACGAATGGCTCGCGCATCCTCGACGACCTTGCCGAACTCGAACAACTGGTCACGCAAAGCCGCGCCGAGCCGGCCGGTCTATTGCGCGTGAATGCGTCGTTCGGCTTCGGACGCGCGCATATCGCCCCGGCGATTTCGCGTTTCAGCGAGCGTTTCCCGTCGATGAAGGTTCAATTGCATCTGACGGACCGGCCGATCAGCTTGCAGGAAGAAGGCTTCGATCTCGGGATTCGTTTCGGCGAAGTGCCGGATGCGCGCATCAACGCGCGTCTGCTGCTGAAGAATCAGCGTGTCGTGTGCGCGTCGCCGGTTTATGTGAAACGGCACGGCGCACCGCTGATGCCGCACGATCTCACGCGCCATGCCTGCCTCGTCTTACGCGAAAACGAATCGGCGTATGGCACGTGGCATCTTTCGCGCGGCAAGAAATCAGAGACGGTGAAGGTGGACGGTCCGTTGAGCAGCAACGACGGCAGCGCGGTGCTGAAGTGGGCGCTCGACGGCCGCGGCGTCGCCGTGCGTTCGGCGTGGGAGATCGCCGGACATCTACGGCGCGGCGAACTGGTGCCGCTCTTGACCGAGTGGACGCTGCCGAACGCGGATATTCACGCCATCTATCTGGAGCGGCACCGTCTGTCGGCCAAACTGAGAACGTTTATCGACTTTCTCGGTGACGAGTTGCGCGAGAGTGTTCAGGCCATCTAGCGTGACGTGGCTTGAAATGGCACGTTCGACTCACCCTGCCCGTTTGCTCCGCTGTTGCGCCCGGCTGGCCCGCCAGCGCAAGAGAACGCTGACGAGCGCGACAAAGGCGGCGGTCGCCGCATAACCGGCGAGGCGAATCGCGTCTTCACTCGGCAAGCGGGAGATCAACAGAACGACTACGGCGAGTGCCAGCACGGCTAGAAGTCCGATGATCCATTTCATCTCTTGTCTCCGCGACCACGGTTGTGAAGTGAAGCGCCGCTGTTTTGCGTAGCATACCTGCGCGAAACACAAGATGAACGTCGTCGTTTACGTGGGCAAACCTCTGCCTGTGCCGTGCGCCTGCTGCAAAATGAAATCGATGAATGTCGATGCTGCGCGCGTGTGATGCCGGTTCGGCATATACAGCATGTACATATGCGTGCCGAAGATGCTCAAGCGCCATTCATCGAGCGCGGTCACCACGTCGCCACGGCGCAGATCGTCCTGCACCACATAGTCCGGCACGAGGCCCACGCCGAGGCCGGCGAGCACCGCCTGGCGCAAGAACAGAAAGTTCTCGGAGATGAGGCTCGGCTCCAGCAGCACTTCATGCCGTTCGTCGCGCAAATAAGCGGCCACGCGCAACTGCCTGCCGACCACCGCCGCCGTAATCAGCGGCGCCGTGCCGAGGTCGTCAAGGCGCTGCGGCATGCCATGCCGTTCCGCAAAGTCCGGCGACGCGCACGCCACATACCGCACCGGCCCCATGTCGCGCGCGACGAGGTTTTGCGGCGGCTCGGACATCACGCGCACGGCGATATCGACTTCATCGCGCATCAGGTCTTCGACGCGGTTCTCGAACATCACATCCAGCACGATGCCCGGATACAGCCGTTTGAACGCGATCAACCAGTCCGACATGACGAGTTGCCCGTAACCGCTCGGCACGCTCAGCCGCACGCGCCCTTGCAGGCTTTGCCCGAGCGTGGTGACGGATTCACGCGCGGCAAGCAGCGCGTTCTGGATCGTGCGGCCATGCTCGTAGAGCTGCAGGCCGATCTCGGTCGGCTCGACGCGGCGCGTGGTGCGCCTCACCAGTTGCAGCCCGATGGAGCGCTCCAGCTGGTTCAGGTGGTAGCTCACATTCGCGCGGCTCATTTTCAGCCGGCGCGCGGCTTCGCTGAGATTGCCCGCGTCAAGAATGTCCACCAGCAAGGTCAGGGAATTGACGTCCATGGCGGCACCTTTGTCAAAGAAATTTTGACAGTCTGTCAACCGTCCATGTAATTGTCAATAAACCTTGACCGACCCACAATCGGAACATTTGCCAGACCCGGCATGCTTCGCCACGCAGCCGATCACAATCAGGAGACGACACATGACCCCCACCCCTTCGGCCGATGTTGTGACGCGCGAATTGCGAGGCAAGGTGCTGCTCGTAACGATCGACCACGCGCCGGTGAACGCGCTTTCAGCCGACGTGCGGCGCGGCCTGCTCGCCGCCGTCGAAGCCGCGGACGCCGACAAGGCCGTGGAAGCCGTGCTGATCGTCGGCGCGGGACGCAATTTCATCGCCGGCGCGGACATTCGCGAGTTCGGCAAGCCGCCGGTGCCGCCCTCGTTGCCGGACGTGTGCAATCGCATTGAAGCGTGCACGAAGCCGGTGGTCGCCGCGATTCACGGCGCGGCGCTCGGCGGCGGCCTGGAGGTGGCGCTCGCGGCGCATTACCGGATTGCCGTCGACGGCGCGAAGCTCGGCTTGCCCGAAGTGCAACTCGGCCTGTTGCCGGGCGCGGGCGGCACGCAGCGCACGCCGCGTTTGATCGGCGCGCAGGCCGCGCTCGATCTGATCCTGAGCGGCCGTCACGCTGGCGCGAAGGAAGCGCTGTCGATCGGTCTGATCGACCGCGTCGGCAGCAGCGACGACATCCTCGCCGAAGGTCTCGCCTACGTGCACGAGTTGCTGGCCGCCCACGCGCCGGCGCGCCGCACACGCGACGCCGCGGCACTCGGCGATCACGCTGCGAGCCTCGCCGCCGTCGCCACGGCGCGTGCGGAAACCGCGAAGAAATCGCGCGGCCTGTTCTCGCCGCTGAAAATCGTCGACGCCGTCGAGGCCGCCATCGAACAGCCTTTCGACGAAGGTCTGCGGTTCGAACGCAAGCTGTTCCTCGAATGCATCGACAGCCCGCAGCGCGCCGGTCTGATTCACGCGTTTTTTGCCGAGCGCGAAGTGCTCAAGGCGCCGGAAACGCGCGACGCCAAACCGCGCGCGCTGAACACGATCGGCGTGGTGGGCGGCGGCACGATGGGCGCCGGCATCGCCGTGGCGGCGCTCGACGCCGGCCTGCCGGTGACGATGATCGAACGCGACGACGTGTCGCTCGCGCGTGGCCGCGCGCACATCGAGAAAGTCTATGACGGGCTGATCGCCAAAGGCCGCATGAGCGCGGAGAAGAAGGCCGCGCTCATGGCGCGCTGGAGCGGCAGCACATCGTACGATGCGCTCGCCGGCGCCGACCTCGTAATCGAAGCCGTGTTCGAAGACCTCGCGGTCAAACAGGCCGTGTTCGCCGAACTCGATCGCGTCTGTAAAGCGGGCGCGGTGCTCGCGACCAACACGTCGTATCTCGACATCGACGCGATTGCGGCGAGCATTTCGCGTCCCGCCGATGTGATCGGCCTGCACTTCTTCTCGCCCGCCAACATCATGAAGCTGCTGGAAGTGGTGGTGCCGAAACAGGTCAGCGCCGACGTGGTCGCCACCGCGTTCGAGCTGGCCAAGAAGCTGCGCAAGACACCGGTGCGCGCGGGCGTGTGCGACGGCTTCATCGGCAACCGTGTGCTGGCCGTGTATCGCAGCGCCGCGGACGCCATGATGGAAGACGGCGCCTCGCCCTATCAGATCGACGCGGCCGTGCGCGCCTTCGGTTTTCCGATGGGACCGTTCCAGGTGGTGGATCTGGCAGGCGGCGACATCGGCTGGGCGGCACGCAAGCGGCGCGCGGCCACGCGCAATCCCGCGACACGTTATGTGCAAATCTCCGATCGGTTGTGCGAGCGCGGCTGGTTCGGCCAGAAGACCGGGCGCGGGTTCTATCTGTATCCCGAAGGATCGCGCAGCGGCACGCCCGATCCGGAAGTCGAGTCGATCATCGACGCCGAGCGCGCACGCGCCGGAATCACGCCGCGCAGCTTCACCGATGAAGAGATCATGCGCCGCTACATGGCCGCGATGATCAACGAGGGCGCCAACGTCGTGCATGAGCGCATCGCACTGCGGCCGTTGGACGTCGACGTGACGTTCCTGTACGGCTACGGCTTTCCGCGCTATCGCGGCGGTCCGATGAAGTACGCGGACATGGTCGGCCTGCCGAAAATCCTCGCCGACATCCGTGAGTTCGCCAAGGAAGATCCGCTCTTCTGGCAACCTTCGCCGCTGCTCGTCGAACTGGTGGAACGCGGCGCCGATTTCGCGAGCCTGAACCAGAGCGTCTGAAACGGCGCATCATCATCGACGTGCATCATGATGACCGGCGGCCACGCGCGCCGGTCGCTCTACCCTATCCGGACGAACCCGCCATGGATCCGAACTTCACTCCCGAGGAAGAAGCCTTCCGCGCCGACGTGCAGGCCTTTCTGCGCGACAAACTCCCGCAGCGTCTCGCCGACAAGGTGCACGGCGGGCGCCGTCTCACGCGCGACGACATGGCCGAGTGGCACGCGATTCTCAACGCGCGAGGCTGGCTCGCCAATCACTGGCCAAAAGAGTATGGCGGCCCGGGTTGGAACTCGGTGCAGAAATTCATCTTCGAAAACGAATGCGCGCTGGCCGGCGCGCCGCGCGTGGTGCCGTTCGGCGTCAATATGCTCGGCCCGGTGCTGATCAAATACGGCAGCGAAGCGCAAAAGCGCCATTGGCTGCCGCGCATTCTCGATGGCTCTGACTGGTGGTGCCAGGGCTATTCGGAACCGGGCGCCGGCTCGGATCTCGCCTCGGTCAAAACCACCGCCGTGCGCGGCATGGATGCGCAAGGCGAGCACTACATCGTCAATGGACAGAAGACGTGGACCACGCTCGGCCACTTCGCGAACATGATCTTCTGCCTCGTGCGCAGCGCCACGGACGTGCGCAAGCAGGAAGGCATCAGCTTCCTGCTGATCGACATGAATACGCCGGGTGTCGAAGTGCGCCCGATCATCACGCTCGACGGCGAGCACGAAGTCAATGAAGTGTTCTTCACCGACGTGCGCGTGCCGGTCGAGAACCTGGTCGGTGAAGAGAACAAGGGCTGGACCTACGCCAAGTATCTGCTCACGTACGAGCGCACCAATATCGCGGGCGTCGGCTTCTCGGTGGCCGCGTTCAACCGCCTGCGCAAGATCGCCGCGAAACAGCGGCGCAACGGCCGGCCGCTCGCGGAAGATCCCGCGTTCGCGGCGCGCATGGCGCGTGTCGAGATCGATCTGGAGAACATGAAGACCACCAACCTGCGCGTGATCGCGGCGGTGGCGGGCGGCGGCGTGCCCGGCGCCGAGAGTTCGATGCTGAAGATTCGCGGCACCGAGATCCGTCAGGAAATCTCGTCGCTCACGCGTCGCGCGATGGGTCCGTACGCGCAGCCGTTCGTCGAGGAAGCCTTGCACGACGGCTTCGAAGGCACGCCGGTCGGCCCCGACGAAGCGGCGAGCGCCGCCTCGCTGTACTTCAACAATCGCAAGCTGTCGATCTTCGGCGGTTCGAACGAAATCCAGAAGAACATCATTTCCAAAATGATCCTTGGACTGTAAGAGGCGCACGTCATGAATTTCCAGCACACCGAAGACCGCCGCATGCTGGCGGATACGCTCAACCGTTTTGTCAGCGAGCAATACGGCTTCGCGACGCGCGACCGGGTCGCGCAATCGGCGGAAGGTTTCAGCCGCGAGTTGTGGAGCCGCTTTGCGGAGCTCGGCACTATCGGCGCACTGTTCGATGAAGCGGACGGCGGTTACGGTGGTGGCGGCTTCGATATCGCCGTGGTGTTCGAGAGCCTCGGACGCGGGCTCGTGGTCGAACCGTTTCTCGATACGCTGATTGTCGGCCGCGCCGTTACGCGGAGCGGCAGCGAGGCGCAAAAGGCCGCGCTTGGGGAATTGATCGACGGCTCGCGCATCGTCGCACTCGCGCACGGCGAGCCGGACAGTCACTATGAACTGTCCCGCGTGACGACGCGCGCGCAGCGCAGCGGCGATACGTGGCAACTGAATGGCGCGAAAGCGGTGGTTCAGCACGGCGAGCACGCTTCGCTCTTTCTGGTCTCGGCGCGCACGAGTGGTGACGACGATAGCGAAGCAGGCGTGACGCTCTTTCTCGTGCCGCGCGAGGCGGCCGGTGTCAGCGTGCGCGGCTATCGCAAGATCGACGGCGGACGCGCGGCCGAAGTGACATTCGACAACGTCACGCTCGGCGACGACGCGTTGCTCGGCACGGCGGACGCGGGCTTCGCGACGCTCGAATACGCGATTGGCTGCGGCGTATTGGCTCTGTGTTCCGAAGCCGTCGGCGCGATGGATGTCGCCAAGGACTACACGCTCGACTATCTGCGCACGCGCAAGCAGTTCGGCGTGCCGATCGGCAGCTTCCAGGCGTTGCAGCATCGCATGGCTGATCTGCTGCTGGAGATCGAGCAGGCGCGCTCGGCGGTGATCAACGCGGCGGCGGCGCTCGGCGCCGAACGCAAGGTGCGGGAGCGCGCCGTGTCGGCGGCCAAGTACAGCATCGGGCGGATCGGCGCGCTAGTGGCGGAAGAATGCATTCAGCTGCATGGCGGGATCGGCATGACGTGGGAACTGCCGCTCGCCCATTACGCGAAGCGCCTCGTGATGATCGATCATCAGCTCGGCGACGAGGACCATCATCTCGAGCGGTTCGTCGCGCTGGAGCGCGAATGAGCGGGAGGCGCGAGGTAGTGAAACGCCATCAATGAATCGGGTAGATGTTTGCTGGAGTATGTCGATCGCGTCGGCCTGTTTCTGTGCAACCAGGCCCGCGACCGTCCGTGATGATCACGGGTACAGCGCGCGCACGCTCTGTTGCGCGTCGAGTAGGACGGCAGACATCGAACAACCCCTTTTGTATCGAACGTCTTACATACCAAGCATTCGCATCTAAAACTCGATCGGCATCTTCCCGCCACGAAATAAGGCGCATGGAGTGTCTACGGCGTTGACGGCGGCCCGAGAAGGCCGCGTTTGATGATTCTCAGGCGATCGCGGAAGTGGAAGTAAAACAACACGCAAACCTGGCCGATGCCGCCTGGCGCGCAAAAATGGGCGCCTTACGCTCGGACCAGCGCGCCAGCGTTCAGGTCATCCGTAGGCCGCTTGCTAAAGCGACCTCACTCCGGCGAATCCATTCCCGACTGCAGATAGTTCTGGATGCCGACCTTGTCGATCAACTCCAGATTGGTCTCGAGCCAATCGATATGTTCTTCGGTGTCGTCGAGGATATGGGTCAGTATCTCGCGCGAGATGAAGTCGCGAACCGATTCGCAATAAACGATAGCCTCCTTGCAGGTGGCCTGCGACATCTGTTCCAGCTTCAGATCGCACTCCATGATCTCTTTGGTTTCTTCGCCGATCAGCAGTTTGTGGAGGTCTTGCAGATTAGGCAGGCCGTTCAGCATGAAGATGCGCTCGATCAGCAGATCGGCGTGCTTCATCTCGCCGATAGATTCGTCATATTCATGCTTGCCGAGCTTGTCGAGCCCCCAGTGGCCGTACATGCGCGCGTGCAGGAAATACTGATTGATCGCGGTGAGTTCGTTTTTCAGTTGCGAGTTCAGGTATTCCAGGACCTTTGGGTCGCCTTGCATATTACCTCCCTGTTTCGTGTGCGCAGACCCCGGTGCCGCCGAAGGATTGATTGGTCGGGGCAGGTTCTTCGGCGGCGTTGCACCAACACGGAACCGGCCTCACGTCTTATGTTTTCTGCCGTCTATCCCAGCATAGCGCATCGAAACGGCAAGGCAAAAAATGAGAATCGTTATCAACGACCTAGGTAAAGGTTACGTCAGCGCTGAGAACGCGCCGCCGGCTTGCGTGCGCAAGCGGCATGCCACCTGGCGCGCTGGCTTTAGCAACAGCGACTGCAGTTGAGATTCGGGCACTGCGGAACCGACGCGCCGGCATCGTTCTAGTTCGTACCGACGAGCCCAAATGAAAAGGCGGCACGACACTAGATAGCGTGCTTGGCTCCATTCGACAAATGACTAGTATGGTTTGGTGACCAATCGCCTCCGACGCTGTGGCGCACAACATGGATTGCGACTTACCTGTTGCTTAGGCGGCGGATGAAACGATGCCTGTCTGACGAAGGAGCGACAAAATGAACGCGAGTCTTCAGGCGATGCGACCGCGCTCTCCAGACACGGTCGTGATTGCTCGCACGAAAGAACTCGAAGACAGTCGCGTCAAGGCGGTGAACATCGACGGAATCGATTTGATCGTACTCAGGCACGCCAACGCCATTTCGATTTTTCAGGGCCGCTGTCCGCATGAAGGCACCCTCCTTTCCGAAGGAACGATAAAAGACGGCCTTTTAACTTGCCGGGCGCACGATTGGCAGTTCAATTGCTCGTCAGGCTGCAAACAAGGACTGGGTGTATCGAATCTGAAGAGATTCGAAGCGATCGTCGAAGACGGCGACGTGAAAGTCGATCGCAATGAGGTGCGCGCATGGAATGCAAAGCGCTCTGCCCCAGACCATAAGACGCCGCTCCGCGCTTCTCCCGTCAGATCGCTTTCCCAGCTTCCTGGCCCAAAGCGAATTCCGTTTCGTGGCACTGCATTGCATCTACAACCCGAGAGGCTGCATCTCGTACTCGAACAGTGGTCCCGGGAATTCGGCCCTGTGTACACGTTCAGGTTGATCGGCCGCCCCTTCGTCGCGATCGCCGATCCGATTCTCATCCATCAGGTCTTGCGCGATCGACCCGGTGCTTATCGCCGCTGGAACACGATCGAAACGGTCGCGCGGGAACTGGGTATCAACGGCGTCTTCTCCACGGAAGGCGACGCCTGGCGAAGGCAGCGACAACTCGTCGCAAAGGCGCTGGATCCCCTGCATCTGCGTGCTCTCTTCCCGTCGCTGTGCGAGATGACAAGGCGATTGCTGCAGCGATGGGAGAGCGCGACTCTCGCTCAGCAAGCCATCGATATTCAGAAGGACTTGATGCGTTATACGCTGGACGTCACGACGAATCTTGCCCTTGGATATGACATGGGCACCATCGACGGCCAAGGCAAAGGCGACGTGATCCAGCGGCATCTCGAAGTCATGTTCCCGGCGATCAACCAGCGAATCAATGCGCCCTTCCCCGCTTGGCGTGACACGAGGCGACCGGCCGACAAAGCGCTGGATCGCGCCTTGATCGCCGTTCAGGCGCTCACGAAGGAACTCATCGCCGCCAACCGTGCGCGGCTCGCGCAACGCTCGGCAGCAGACACGATTCCCGCGAACCTGCTCGAGGCACTGCTCATGGCCCAACAGGAGGGAGAGGCGCCGCTGACAGACGACGAAGTGCTGGCCAACGTGTTCACCATCCTGCTAGCCGGGCAGGACACAACGGCGAGCACCATCGCCTGGGTTGCGTATTTCATGGCCTCTCACCCAGAGGTTCAGCGCAAAATGCAGGAAGAAGTCGACGCCGTTATCGCGCCTGCAGCCATGCTCGAAGATTTCGACGCGGGCGATGCACTCCTCTATCTGAACGCCGTAATCAACGAAGCCATGCGGCTCAAATCCGTTACGCCAGTTCTCGCAGTCGAGCCGAATTACGACGTCCAGGTCGGCGACATCGCGATTCCAAAGGGGGCAGTACTGTCGTTATTGACGCGCGAGGCAGGACTGCAGCAAGGCGGCAACTCGGCGGTCGACGTATTCGATCCGGACCGCTGGCTCACTGGCGCGAGCGCCGCCAGTCATCATCGAGCGGGCTTCATGCCGTTCGGCTCAGGACCGCGCCTGTGCCCGGGACGCAGCCTCGCTTTGATGGAAGTGAGATCGGCAGTGGCCATGCTGTGCCGCAACTTCGACCTGTTGCAGGTCAAAGATGCGCCCGAGGTAGAGGAAGTGTTCGCGTTTTCGATGGTGCCGCGGAACCTGCGCGTCGAACTGCGTCGGCGGGGCTAGTCGATCCATCGACACAAGTCAGGCTCCCTTCTGTGCGCGACAATCGTGCCGACGCGAAGCTGCACAGCGCACTCACGACAGCGCGTCGAGCAACGCATACCATGCCACTCCCGCGCTGATATAAAACCGCTGCAACGCATGCAACGGTATCGGTTCGATCGAAGTCGGCGGAAACGGCAGGCCTCTCGTCGTCCCGGCGATAAACGCGGCCAGATGCTTTCCCAATGTAGTCGCCATTGCGATGCCACGTCCGTTGTAGCCGAGCGCGATCGTCACGCCTTCCGCCGGCACATGCACGTGCGGCAAGAAGTTGCGCGTAATGGCGATGCGGCCCGCCCAGCGGAATTCGTACTCGGTGCCCTTCAGCTGTGGAAACATCAACTGCGCGGCACGCTCGAGATGCGCCCAATCCCCTGCGTTGCGAGGTTCGCGAAATGGTCCTCGACCGCCCATCAGCAAGCGTCCATCCGCGTCCTTGCGAAAGTACAGCAGCAGGCGCCGCGAATCGGAAGCCACTTCGCCGCCCGGCAGAATCGTTGCGCCGACTTCGCCCCGCAGCGGCTTCGTCGCGACAATGAAGCTGTTTGCCGCGATTACCGATTGCGCAAGACGTGGCCAAAGCCCGTCGGTATAGCCGTTGGTGGCGAGCAGCACCTGTTTCGCTTCGATGACCGGACCATGCGCCGTGCGAATCCGCCATCCGTTCACGCCACGCTCGACACTCGCGGCTCGGGTTCCGCCGTGAATCGCCGCGCCCGCCGCTTGCGCCGCGCGCGCTAGGCCGCGCGCGTAGCTCAGCGGTTGCACGCTGCCCGCGCGCCGATCGACCCAGCCGCCGACGAACGCATCCGTGCCGAGCCGCTCCGATACTTGCGCGCGGTCGAGCAGTTCGACCGGCGCGCCGCGCGATTCCCATTGCCGCGCCCGCGCGTGCAGCGTGTCCAGCAGCTTGTGCGAATGGGTCGGCTGAATCCAGCCCGCGCGTGTGGCATTGCAGCGAATACCGTGGCGCGCGATCAGATCGAAGACCGTATCCGCGGCGCCGCCCGCCATTTGCACGAGCGCGTCGCCGTCGCGCGGACCGTAACGCCGGATGAGTTCATCGGGATCGTATTTCAGGCCGGGAATGACCTGCCCTCCATTGCGGCCGGACGCTCCCCAACCGGGTTCGTTGGCGTCGATCACGCAGACGCGCACGCCCTGCTCCGCCAGATGCAACGCCGCCGACAAACCAGTATAGCCGGCGCCGACGATCGCCACGTCGACCGTAATCGAATCGTCGAGCGGAGGCGTCTCGATTGCGGGTTCCGCCGTCGCTGCCCAGAGAGACGGGGGCAACGGTTTTGCAACTTCAACCTGACTCATGATGGTATTCAAATCCGATGGGCTTCGGTCAGCGCCGGCATCTTGCCGAGAAACTCGCGCGTGCGCGCATGGCGCGGATGGTCGAACAACTCCCGCGCGCTGCCTTCTTCATGGATCGCACCGTCATGAAGAAAACACACACGGTCGGCCACTTCGCGCGCAAAGGCCATTTCGTGCGTGACGACGATCATCGTCATGCCGTCGTCGGCAAGCTGGCGCATCACACCGAGCACTTCGCCGACCAGTTCCGGATCGAGCGCCGAGGTGGGTTCGTCGAAGAGAATCGCTTTCGGCTCCATGGCCAGCGCGCGTGCAATCGCCACACGCTGCTGCTGACCGCCCGACATTTCCGCGGGATAAGCATTCATCCGATGCGCGAGACCAACCTTGTCGAGCAGATGCCGCGCCCGCTCGCGTGCCTGAGCGCGCACTTCTTTCTTGACGAACACCGGCCCCTCGGCCACGTTTTCCAGCGCCGTGCGATGGGGAAACAGATTGAAGCGCTGGAACACCATGCCGACCTGCGCACGCAGTTCGTGAATCTGCTTCGATTTCGCATCGACGGCACAACCTTCGACAGTAATCGCGCCGGCGTCATGCCGCTCCAGTCCGTTGATGCAGCGTAACAGCGTGGATTTGCCCGAGCCCGACGGACCGATCAGACACACGACCTGGCCGCGTTCGACACTCAGACTGACGCCCTTCAGCACGTGCTGATCGTGAAAGCGCTTGTGAATCGAGTCGACCTTGATCATCGTTTTCCCTTCAGTCCGAGGCGGCGTTCGAGCCGCCGCAGTCCATAGACGAGCGGCAGGCTGAGTCCGAGATAAAGCAGCGCGACCAGCGTGAACACCGTCATGTTCTGAAACGTCGACGATGCAATGAGCTGCCCGGCACGCGTCATTTCGGCGACCGTGATCGTCGAGGCGAGCGACGAATCCTTGAGCATCATCACGAGCGTATTGCCGTACGGCGGCAGTGCGATCCTGAACGCCTGCGGCAGCACCACGCGCCGCATGATCATCGCGCCGCGCATGCCGATGGACTGCGCCGCTTCGATCTGCCCGTGATCGATCGCCTGAATGCCCGCGCGGAAGTTCTCCGCCTGATACACCGAGTACGCGATACCGAGCCCGATGAAGCCGGCCTGGAAGGCCGACAACTGCACGCCGAGATCGGGCAGCACGAAGTAGATATAAAAGAGCTGAACGATGATCGGCAGTCCGCGAATCACGTTGATAAACGTGGCGGCCGCGTTCGACACGATGCGGTTGTCGGACACGCGCATCAGCGCGAGCACCAGACCGAGCACGGTGCTCAGAATGAACGAGCAGAAGGTGATCTCGATCGTGACGACCGCGCCTTTCAGCAGGATCGGCAGGAATTCGACGGCGTTCTGGAAGAACATGGCGGGCAGTCCTTATTCTGAAGACGGCGTCATTCCACCTGCCACTTCTTGACGATCTGCGTCAGCGTGCCGTCGGCCTTGATCTTCTTGATGCCGGCGTTCAACTGCTCCAGCGTGGCCGTGTCGCCCTTGCGCACGACGAAACACAATTGACCTTTTACCGACGGCTGATATCCGCTGACGAGGCGCAGTTGCGGATTCGGATTGTGCTGAAGCTGATACGCAATGATCGGATGGTCGCCGAAGCCCGCCTTGATGCGGCCCAACGCGACGTCGCGCATGATGTCGGCGACCGAATCGTAGGTGCGCACTTCCTTGAAGATGCCCTTCTTGTTCAAGGCGTCGACGAAAGCGGTGCCGACCTGCGCGCCGACGATCTCGCCCTTGAGATCGTCCATTGACGTGTACTGGCCTTTGTCATCAGCGCGTACGATCAGGCCTTCGCCATACGAATAGACCGTGTCGGAGAAATCGACGACCTGCTCGCGCGCCGGCGTCTTCAGCATGGCCGCCGAAATGATGTCGATCTTTTTGGTGGTCAGCGACGGAATCAGCGACGAAAACGTGGTCTGCTCGATCTTCACATCGAAGCCTGCCGCCTTGCCGGTCGCGGTGATCGCATCGACGAGCAGCCCCTGGATCGAATTGCTCTTCACGTCGAGAAAGGTAAAGGGCACCCCGGTGGCCGTCGAGCCGACCTCGTAGGTGGTGGCGGCCGCCGCCCAGGCCGGGGCACCGGCGAGCAGCAATCCTGTTGCAAAGACACTAGCGAAGCGTTTGGCAAACTGGAACATGAGTCTCTCCACGGGGTTGTTGAGGGCCGACGGAAATATCGGCAACCATCGGTTAGGACATGATATTCGAATCAAAAATATCGTTTATCGTAAATTGCGTATCGATATTCGATATGCTAGTCTCGATCACGCACCTAAACAATTGGGTAATTCCATGACACGCAAGACGCCCGACGCGCAGCGGCAAGCGCCTCAGGAGCCGGATGAGACGCCGGACGCACTGTTCAATCAGTCGCTGGAGAAGGGAATCGCGGTGCTGCGCGCGTTCAGTGCGCAGCGCAGATCGATGACGCTGCCGGAAGTCGCGGAGGCGACGTCCATCACCAAGAGTTCTGCGCAGCGCATGATCTACACGCTGGAGAAGCTCGGCTATGTGAGAAAGCATCCGCGTACGAAGCGGTATCAGCTCGCGCCGCGCGTGATGCAAATCGGTTTCAACTATCTTGCGGCCGACACGCTGATCGACGTCGCCAACCCGTTTCTCTCCGAGCTCACCAACGTCACTGGGGAGACGACCAATCTGACCGAGCCGGACGGTGTCGACATGGTCTACGTCGCGCGCTTCGTCTGCATGAAGTTCGTGCCGATTCATATGCCGATCGGCAGCCGTATTCCGATGTACTGCACGGCGTCGGGGCGGGCGTATCTCGCTGCGCTGCCGGAAGACGAGTCACGCGCGCTGCTGGTGGCCAGCGATCGTGTAACGCACACGCAGTACACCGTCACGGATCTCGAGGAGATCGGGACGCGTCTCGCGCTTGGGCGGCGCAATGGCTACGCGTCGAACCGCGAGGAGTTGTTCATCGGCGATATGACGATTGCGGCGGCCGTGCTCGACGGAGAGCGCCGGCCTGTCGGTGCGGTTCATGTCGTCGCGCCGACGAGCCGCTGGACGCTCGCGGAAGCGGAAGCGCGGCTGGCGCCGGCGGTGATCGATTGCGCGCGTGGTATCAGCAGTTCGATCAGGACGCTGGTCTGAAATGGCGTTTCGTGCGGGCTCGTGGAACCGCGCAACAGACTGCTTACCGTCGTGTGACGGTCTTCGTCTCCGGGCTCGAAGTAGAAGAGGACGGAAACGCCATCCCGCCTTCGGCTTCGCTCCAGCGCGCGACCCATTCGGGCAGCGCCGGCGATGGTTGCGTCACGCCGGACAGTTGCAGTAACTCGGCCGTCGTGACGACACCGCCGCTTCGCTTCAGGAAGCGCGCTCGCACGACGGCCAACGCGACTTGCGCATCGTCGCGCATGAACCCTTGCTCGATGAAGATGTGCTTGTCATCCCAGCCGATCACACGGGTCCGGACGTCATAACGGTTACCGAGTTCGAGCGAGCGGTGAAAACGCATCGTTTCCAGCGTGACGACCGGATACCAGCGTTGCGCCTTCAATTGGCGCCACAAGCCGCTGCGCATCATCAGATCGACTCGCGCCAGATCGAGGATCGTGAAATAACGGCCGTTGTTCATGTGGAGCAAGACGTCGAGGTCATTCAACCAGACGCGAAAAGGCGTGACGCACGTATCGAGCACATGCAGCCGGCTGCGGCGCCGGCTGGTGAGTATCAGAAGCAACAAACGAAGTAGCAGACTCATGCGTAAACCTGGTGGTAGCGACGCGCCGGACGCGGCGGCGAAACTTGCATGGTAGTCGCGTGGAGATGATCCGGATCGAGGTGACGGGCAAATCCGTAGAGCGCTTGCTCGAAAACGAGTGACGTGGTCGATATTGGCAGGACTGTGCCGTCGAGGTTTAAATATTATTATGGATTCTTAAGCGCTTTTTTTCGAGGCGCATACATGTCCGGAAAAACGGGCGGAGAATCACGCCGCCGTTTGCTTCGCATTCGTTCTTGCACTGTCCGCCGCTGTCGAAAACAGTACGCGATCTTCGAGAATTGATAGGCGCTCGAGGTATTGATCGGGTTGTGTAACCCGCCTTGCCGCCGAAGTTGGGTTGCCTTGAGCACGTGCCCAGCGCGGGGAGCGTCGGCGAATAGTTGAACGGACTGACCAAATAGCCACCCGTTATCGGCGACAGATTGAGGCGGACGATCCAGTAACCAGATGGTAATCAACGCCGGAATAGAAAAAGGCCTTACAAGCATTGCTTGTAAGGCCTTGATTTCTTTGGTCGGGGCGAGAGGATTTGAACCTCCGACCACCTGCACCCCATGCAGGTACGCTACCAGGCTGCGCTACGCCCCGAACAGCACAAAATTATAACAGACACTTCATTCGATTAGAACCGCCTTCTGCTAACAAAGGCGACTAGTGCCCCAACAAATCGATCACGTGCAGCAATTCCTTGCGCAACTGCTCGACGTCCACCGTGGCAGCGGCCGTGGTTGCCGCCGGCATTGCTGCGCCCTCGCCTTCCTCGACCATATCGCCCGGCGCACCGTGCTCCCCGCCGCCATGTGAATCGAGCCGGTTGCGCGCGCCGTTGATCGTGAAGCCCTGCTCATACAATAGTTCGCGAATCCGCCGGATCAACAGCACCTCGTGATGCTGGTAATACCGGCGATTGCCACGTCGCTTGACCGGCCTCAACTGCGTGAACTCCTGTTCCCAGTAGCGCAAGACATGCGGTTTCACGCCGCATAGTTCGCTGACCTCACCAATCGTGAAGTAGCGCTTCGCCGGAATCGGAGGCAAGACGACTTTTTCGATCGTCGCTGTCATCGTCAGTTAGCCGTCGTGGTGGGTTGCGCAGGAACGCGCCAGTCGATCAGCGCGTGAAGCTTGCTTCAGCGCCGTTCTCGACCAGCGCCTTCAGCTTTTGACTCGCATGGAACGTCACAACGCGGCGCGCGGCGATCGGAATCGCCTCGCCCGTCTTTGGGTTTCTACCGGGACGCTGGGGTTTGTCGCGCAACTGGAAGTTGCCGAACCCCGACAGCTTCACGCTGTCGCCACTCTCCAGCGCGTCGCGGATCACCTCGAAAAACGCTTCGACCATGTCTTTCGCTTCCCGCTTGTTGAGCCCGACATTGTCGAACAGCAACTCAGCAAGTTCCGCCTTGGTAAGCGTCGGCGTTTCAGTGGAAACGACGGCGGGTGATGTCGGAATTTCGCGAATCATGGCGCTGCGTTGCGCCGTAAGAAGGGCTTCGAAATCACTCGAGTTCATTTCATTCATATCTATCAAATGGCGCGCCAAGCAGAAAACAATGGATGCGGAAACAGCCGTGCAATTGTTAAATGCGGGTTATCCGCGCAACCGTGCGCCATATACTCGAGCCAGACGTTCCACCAGAGTTTGAATGGCCAGATCGACCGTTTCATCCTGAAGGGTTCCGCCAGTATCTTGCAAGGTCACACGGAACGCAAGGCTTTTCTCGTGAGCGGCCAGACCACCGGAAGTGTTTGATTTTGGACGGAATTCGTCGAAAAGCGCAACCTTCTGAACAGTCTTGCAGGCGGGTTCGGACTGGGCCTTCTGAAGCTCGTCCAGCAGTGCCTGAACCTCGATTTTTTGATCGACGACCACGGCAATATCACGACGCACCGGCTGGAATTTAGACACTTCCGACGGAGTGGGCAATACGCGCTGCATTAATGCTTCCGCTTCGATTTCAAACAGAATCGGCGCATGCGGTAAATCATATTTTTGCATCCAGCGCGGATGCAATTCGCCAATCCAGCCGACTGCGCGGCCATTCAGTTCGATACGCGCGCTGCGTCCCGGATGCAGCGCCGGATGTTCCGCTTTCACGAAGCGCGCGACCGCCGGTGCCAGCACGGCTTCCAGATCGCCCTTCACGTCGAAGAAGTCGACCGTGCGCGTCGCCGCGCCCCACTGCTCTTCGAGCGCGGGACCGTACGCGAGGCCGCCGATCATCTTCGGCTGCGCGAAACCTTCGACCGTCAGCTCACCGGCCTTGATCGACGGATCGTGCAGGAACACGCGGCCGGCTTCGAACACGCGTACGCGATCCGCCGCGCGGCGGTTCAGGTTCGTACGCAGCACGTGGATCAGGCTGCCGAACAGCGTCGTACGCATCACCGACAACTGACTTGCAATCGGATTCAGCAGACGTACCGGCTTGTCGTTGCCGGCGAAGTCCTGCTCCCACTCGGCATCGACGAAACTGAAGTTCACCGTTTCCGCGAAGTCGCGCGCCGCGAGCGCGTGACGGATCACGTGGATCGAACGCTGCGTTTCGTTGGTCGCGCGCATCTCGCTGGTCGCGACCGGCGGACGTGCGGGAATTTTCTCGAAGCCGTAAATACGCGCGACTTCTTCGATCAGGTCTTCTTCGATTTCGATATCGAAGCGATACGACGGCGGTATCACCGAGAACGTATCTTCATCACGCTCGAACGACAGGCCGAGGCGCGTGAAAATCTGCGCGATTTCCTCCGCGTCGATCTTGATGCCGATGATGCGATTCGCACGGGAGACACGCATCTTCACGGGCTCGCGCTTCGGCACGTTGACGACCTGATCGTCGACCGGGCCGGCTTCGCCGCCGCAGATGTCGAGGATCAGTTGCGTGATGCGTTCGATATGATCGACGGTGGTCGCGTAGTCGACGCCGCGCTCGAAGCGATGGCCGGCGTCGGTCGAGAAGTTGTATTTGCGCGAGCGGCCGCGAATGCTGTCGGGCCACCAGAACGCGGCTTCGAGATAGATGTTGGTCGTGTCGAGCGTGACCGCCGTGCTGTCGCCGCCCATGATGCCCGCGAGGCTTTCGATGTGCTGCTCGTCGGCGATCACGCCAACGGTTTCATCGAGCTCGACCGTGTTGCCGTTCAGCAGCTTGAGCGTCTCGCCCTTGCGGCCCCAGCGCACGTCCATGCCGCCGTGGATCTTGTCGAGATCGAACACGTGCGACGGACGACCCAATTCGAGCATCACATAGTTCGAGATATCGACGAGCGCGGAGATGCTGCGCTGGCCCGAACGCTCCAGACGCTCGACCATCCAGTGCGGCGACTTGGCGCGCGCATTCACGCCGCGAATCACACGGCCCGAGAAACGGCCGCACAGATCGGGCGCCGAGATTTTGACGGGCAGCGTCTCGTTGAGCTTCACTTCGACCGGCTTGATCTCGAGCGGGCGCAGCGGCGCGCCGGTGATCGCCGAAGTCTCGCGCGCTACGCCGAACACCGACAGGCAGTCCGCCTTGTTCGGCGTCAGCTTGATCTCGAAAACGGTGTCGTCGAGATTGAGCGTTTCGCGGATGTCCTGGCCGATCGGTGTATCCTCCGGCAGGATCATCAGGCCGCTATGATCTTCGGAGAGCTTCAGTTCGCGTGCCGAGCACAGCATGCCCTGGCTTTCCACGCCGCGCAGCTTGGAGAGCTTGATCGCGAACGGCGTACCGCCTTCTTCGGCCGGCGGCAGTTGCGCGCCAACCAGCGCGACCGGCACCTTGATGCCGGGCGCCACGTTCGGCGCACCGCACACGATGTTCAGCGTCGCGCCCGTGCCGGCGTCGACCTGACACACGTTGAGCTTGTCCGCGTCCGGGTGCTTGACGACTTCCAGCACCTGGCCGACGACGATCTTCGAAGTCGGCGGCGCGGCCGGCCGCAGGTCTTCGACTTCGAGACCCGCCATCGTCAACGCGTGCGACAGTTCATCGGTCGTCAGTTGCGGATCGACAAAAGTTCTCAGCCAGGATTCCGGGAATTGCATGGTTCTGTGTACGTTCTGATCAGGTTAGGTCCACGTCCGGCAGTGCCTGGCGTGACTCGGTGTTCGTGAGAATCGCCGGTCACTGCCGGGGACGCTGTGGCGGCATGCACTGCGTGCCTTGCCGCGCTCAATGCTTGACGCGTTCGTACGCGCCGGTTCAGGCGAATTGACGCAGGAACCGCAGGTCGTTTTCGAAGAACAGACGCAGGTCTTGCACGCCGTAACGCAACATGGTGAGCCGCTCGAGGCCGCTGCCGAAAGCAAAACCGATGTAACGCTCCGGGTCGAGGCCCATGTTGCGGATCACCGTGGGGTGAACCTGGCCCGAGCCGGAAATTTCGAGCCACTTGCCGGCGTTCTTGCCCGTTTCGAACAGCATGTCGATCTCGGCCGACGGTTCGGTGAACGGAAAATACGACGGACGGAAGCGCACGAGAATGTCGTCGCGCTCGAAGAATTTCTTGAGGAAGTCGGTGTAGACGCCCTTCAGATCCGCGAAGCTGATGTTCTCGTCGATCCACAGGCCTTCGACCTGGTTGAACATCGGCGAATGCGTCGCGTCGCTGTCCACACGGTAGGTGCGGCCCGGCACGATCACCTTGATAGGCGGCGTATTGGTGCGCGCGTAGCGAACCTGCATCGGGCTGGTATGCGTGCGCAGCAGCAGTTGGCGGCCGTCGGCATCTTTGCCGTCGACGTAGAAGGTGTCCTGCATGGAACGCGCCGGATGATTTTCCGGGCTGTTCAGCGAGGTGAAGTTGTACCAGTCGGTTTCGATTTCGGGGCCGTCGGCCACGTCGAATCCGATCGTGCGGAAAATCTGTTCGACGCGCTCCCACGTGCGCATCACCGGGTGCAGACTGCCTGCGCCGGTGCCGCGGCCCGGCAGCGTGACGTCGATGGCTTCAGCGGCGAGGCGTTGATTCAGCAGCGCGTCGGCGAGCGCCTGACGGCGGGCCGTCAACGCGGCTTCCACTTGTTGCTTGACGAGGTTGATCCGTGCGCCTTCGGTCTTGCGCGTTTCGGGATCGAGTTTGCCAAGGCCCTTCAATAGCTCGGTCAGCGCACCCGATTTGCCGAGAAAGCGTGCTTTCTCGTTCTCGAGGGTGGTGACGTCGGAGGCTTCTGCGAAGGCTTTTTGCGCGTCGGCGACAATCTGGTCCAGATCCATTGATCCCATCATTTCAACGTCAGTGTTCAATCGAAGCAAACTGGTTCTACCAACAAAAACGGGGCTCGGTGAGGAGCCCCGTTTTTGCTGCAACGTCACCGAGACTACCGGATCTTCGCTGCAACGAACCACGCAGTGTTAATTGCCAAAAGCGCAATCAGGCTGCAACGGCGGCTTTCACCTGCTGAACGATCGCAGCAAAAGCAGCCTTGTCGAACACAGCCATGTCGGCCAGCACCTTGCGGTCGAGTTCGATCGAAGCCTTCTTCAGGCCGTTGATGAACACGCTGTACGTCATGTCGTGCTGACGCACCGCCGCGTTGATACGCGTGATCCACAATGCACGGAACACACGCTTCTTGTTGCGGCGATCGCGGTAGGCGTATTGGCCTGCGCGCATGACCGCCTGCTTGGCGATGCGATAGACGTTATTGCGACGGCCGCGGTAACCCTTGGCCAGCTTGATGATCTTCTTGTGACGGGCCCGTGCGGTAACCCCACGTTTTACTCGAGGCATGTTTCGCTCCTATGAGTTTCGGTTAAGGGTTAAGCGAACGGCAGCATTGCGCGCACGGAGTTCATATCTGCTTCATGAACTGCCGTCGAACCGCGCAAATGGCGTTTGTTCTTGGTGGTCTTCTTGGTAAGAATGTGGCGCTTGAAGGCTTGACCGCGCTTGACGGTACCGCCCGGACGCACCACGAAGCGCTTTGCAGCACTCTTCTTGGTCTTCATCTTCGGCATGACAACTCCATTATTTGATGGATATGGGTGTGCGGTCGGCCAGTTGGCCATTTACCCGCCCTTCGAAACCCACTCCACTTGGTATGCAGACCGCCTGAACCGCCGGCAGCCGCTTTTCGGGAAACGACGCGCATTGTACACACGTCGTTCCGAAACCTGCTGACACCGCACCGGACACCCGGCGCCGCATCATTTTCAATCTTTCACAACCGGAGCGCGCACCACATGGCGCGCCACCGCTCCAGCCGGTTACTTCTTTTTCTTCGGAGCGAGCACCATGATCATCTGGCGCCCTTCCATTTTCGGCATCTGCTCGACCTGACCGACTTCGTCGAGATCCGTGCGCAGGCGCTCGAGCATGCGCATACCGATTTCCTGGTGAGCCATTTCGCGGCCGCGGAAACGCAACGTGATTTTCGTCTTGTCGCCGTCGTCGAGGAAGCGGATGAGGTTGCGCAGCTTGACGTTGTAGTCGCCGTCGTCCGTGCCCGGGCGGAATTTGACTTCCTTGACCTGGACGATCTTCTGCTTCAGCTTGGCCTCGTGTTGCTTCTTCGCTTCCGAGTACTTGAACTTGCCGTAATCCATCAAGCGGCAAACCGGCGGAACCGCTTGCGGAGCGATTTCGACCAGATCCACGTCTTGCTGTTCCGACATGCGGAACGCATCAGCGAGTTTCACGATGCCGAGTGGTTCGTTCTCGACGCCGACCAGACGCACCTCGGGTGCCGTAATTTCACCGTTGATGCGGTGCGCAGACTTATCAGTAGCGATGTTACGTTTCCTCTAAAAATTAAAAAACGAGCCGGGCTGCCAAGTGGCTCAATTGAACGACTGCACGTCCTGGCGCAGACGCTCAATGAAAGTGTCGGGAGGCATTACACCCAGATCGACACCACCACGGGCACGCACGGCTACCGTTTGGGCTTCACGCTCTTTGTCGCCGACCACAAGCAGGTACGGCACCTTTTCCAGCGTGTGCTCGCGTATTTTATAGCTAATCTTCTCGTTGCGCAAATCGGCCTCTACTCTAACCCCTTGTTTTTGCAACGATTGGGCTAAAGATTTCGCATATTCGGCCTGATTTTCCGCGATATTCATCACGACGACCTGCATCGGCGCAAGCCATGCGGGCATTGCACCGGCGTGGTGCTCGATCAGAATACCGAGGAATCGCTCCATTGATCCGACGATTGCCCGATGCAGCATGATGGGGCGGCGGCGGCTGTTGTCTTCGGCGACGTATTCGGCGCCCAGACGCTCCGGGAGCACCATATCAAGCTGCAACGTGCCGCATTGCCACGAGCGGCCAAGCGCGTCCTTGATGTGGTATTCGACCTTCGGGCCATAGAACGCCCCCTCGCCCGCCAACTCTTCCCACGTCACGCCGCAGGCCGTCAGCGCCTCGCGCAGACCCTGCTCCGCGCGATCCCACGTCTCGTCCGTACCGGCGCGCGCGTCCGGGCGCAGCGACAGTTTGATCTCCACATTGTCGAAGCCGAAGTCCTTATAGACGCTCATCGCCAGCGTATTGAATGCGATCGATTCGCTGATGAACTGGTCTTCGGTACAGAAAATGTGCGCGTCGTCCTGCACGAAACCGCGCACGCGCATCAGTCCATGCAACGCACCCGACGATTCATTGCGGTGGCACGAGCCGAATTCAGCGTAGCGCAGCGGCAAATCGCGATACGAGCGCAGACCGTGATTGAACACCTGCACGTGACCCGGGCAGTTCATCGGCTTGATCGCGTAGTCGCGCTTTTCCGATTCCGTCGTGAACATGTTTTCACGATAGTTCTGCCAGTGGCCCGACGCTTCCCAGAGCGAACGGTCCATGATCATCGGCGTCTTGATTTCGAGGTAGCCCGCGTCGTTCACGCGACGGCGCATATATTGCTCGACCTGCTGCCACAGCGTCCAGCCGCGCGGATGCCAGAACACCATGCCCGGCGACTCGTCCTGCATGTGGAACAGATCGAGTTGCTTGCCGAGCTTGCGGTGGTCGCGCTTCTCCGCCTCTTCGAGCATGTGCAGATACGCTTCCTGGTCTTCCTTCTTCGTCCAGGCCGTACCGTAGATGCGCTGCAATTGTTCGTTCTTCGAATCGCCGCGCCAGTACGCGCCCGCGACCTTCATCAGCTTGAAGACCTTCAGCTTGCCGGTGGACGGCACGTGCGGGCCGCGGCACAGATCCGTGAAGCCGCCGTGCGAGTACAGCTTGATTTCGTCGGTGGCGGGAATCGATTCGATGATCTCGGCCTTGTACTTTTCGCCGATGCTCTTGAAGTAGTCCACCGCTTCGTCGCGCGACACCACGCGGCGCGAAACCGGCTCGTCTTTCTTCGCGAGTTCCTGCATGCGCTTTTCGATCTTCTCGAGATCTTCCGGCGTGAAGGGACGGTTATACGCGAAGTCGTAGTAAAAACCGTTGTCGATGACCGGGCCGATCGTGACCTGCGCTTCCGGGTACAGATCCTTCACCGCGTACGCGAGCAAGTGAGCCGTGGAGTGGCGGATGATATCGAGACCGTCTGCGTCTTTCTCGGTGACGATGGCGAGCGCCACGTCGCGGTCGATCAGCGCGGACGTATCGACCAGCTCACCATCGATCTTGCCGCCGAGGGCGGCTTTCGCGAGGCCGGGGCCGATCGAGGCGGCCACTTCGGCGACCGTCACCGGATGCTCGTACTGTCGAACAGAACCGTCAGGCAGACGTATCGAAACCATTGCGTTCTCCGTGGTGCCGACCGGCGGCGGCACATACAACCATCAAATAAGCCAAAAAAAATGCGGCCCCACTTTCGAGGGGCCGCATTCACATTTCCTGCAAACTACATTGGCGAAAGTGGTCCTCGACTAGCGTCGCTCCGAAATGGTTTCGGTCAACGTTCGCGGTGTCATAACCGTATTCGCCTTTTGCGCCAAAGGCGCTTGCTGCAGCTTGCGAAACCCCGGTAAAACCGGAATTTCTCTTTCGTTGGTAGGCTCGATTGGACTCGAACCAACGACCCCCACCATGTCAAGGTGGTGCTCTAACCAGCTGAGCTACGAGCCTGAAGAAACGAGATTATATGGAGCCCCACACTGCTTGGCAAGTACTTTTATGCACCGACTTTAAATTTCTACTCACGTCCAGCAGATACGTCGACGGGCCATGCGCGCGCCGCACACGCATCAACTCTTGCGTGAAGCGCGCACCACCCCTGTGACCTCGCCGAGCAACGTGCACGCGCGCTGAATCTGCGCCGCGCTCGACACCTCGACGGTAAATTGCATGAACGCAGCGTTACGGCGCGTCTGCGTCTTCACGCCGATCACATTCATCTTTTCGCGCGCAAACACTTCGGAAATATCGCGCAACAAACCCTGCCGATCCGTTGCGTCGATCGAAAGATCGACGGGATAAACCGACTGGCCGCGGCCGCTCATCACTTCCGCCGACCAAGCCGTTTGCAACACGCGCTCCGGCGCCCGGTCGGCCATGCGCTGGAACGTCGGACAATCGCTGCGGTGAATCGACATGCCCTTGCCGCGCGTGACAAAGCCGCAGATATCGTCGGGCGGCGCAGGCCGGCAACAGCGCGCGAGTTGCGTGAGCAACGCATCGACACCGACCACCAGCACGCCCGTGGACGCGCCGCGCGCCACGCTCGCGCCGCTGCTGCGCTTCTCGAATTGCTCCGGCGCTTCGACCACGGGTTCCGGCGGCGGCGCATCGTGCAGCGCCTGCTCGACGAGCCGCAAACTGAATTCTTCCTTGCCCACTACCGAGAAAAGATCGTCGGTAGTCTTGAAGCCGAGCTTGGCCGCAAGCTGATCGAGATTGACCGAGGTCTTGCCTTCGCGCTGCAAGGTCTTTTCGACCATCGCGCGGCCGCTCGCGATATGTTCCTGCACTTCGACCGCGTTGAACCACGCGCGCACCTTCTGCCGCGCGCGCGGACTTTGCAGATAGCCGAGTTGCGGGTTGAGCCAGTCGCGCGACGGCCCACCCTCCTTCACCGCGACGATCTCGACTGTCTGACCGTTTTGCAAAGGCGTGTTGAGCGGCACCATCGCGCCGTCGACGCGCGCGCCACGGCAACGGTGTCCCAACTCGCTGTGCAGGTGATAAGCAAAATCCACGGGCGTCGCGCCATGCGGCAACGGAATCACCCGTGCCTGCGGCGTCAACACATAGATGTGGTCGTCGTCGAGTGTGGCCTGGCGCAGTTGCTCCCACGGCTGCGCCGCGCGCTTCTCGCCATGCTCGCCCTCGGAGACTTCGTCTTTCCACGCGAGCAGTTGACGCAGCCACGCGATTTTCTCGTCGTACTTCTCGTTGGCGGCGAACTGGCCGCCGTAACCACGCGTGCCGGCTTCCTTGTAGCGCCAATGCGCAGCCACGCCGTATTCGGCGAACTGATGCATTTCCTGCGTACGGATCTGCACTTCGAACGCGCGGCCGTCGTCGCCGATCACCACCGTGTGCAGCGACTTGTAGCCATTCGGCTTCGGCCGCGAGATGTAATCGTCGAACTCTTTCGGCACCGGCTGCCACAGGTTGTGCACGATGCCGAGCACCGTGTAGCAATCCTTGATGTCCGGCACGATCACCCGAAATGCACGCACGTCGTAGAGCTCGGCGAAGTCCAGCTCCTTGCCGCGCATCTTGCGCCAGATGCTGTAGATGTGTTTCGGCCGGCCACTCACTTCCGCGCGAATATGCGCCGCGGCCAATTCCTTTTGCAAGCGTTCGATAGCCTGCGCGACATAGCTCTCGCGCTCGACGCGTTTCTCGTCGAGCAGCTTGGCAATGCGCTTATAAGTAACCGGCTCTTCGAAGCGCAGCGCGAGGTCCTCGAGCTCCCACTTCAACTGCCAGATGCCCAGACGGTTGGCGAGCGGCGCATAGATATCGAGCGTCTCGCGCGCCACGTCCGGTGAAGGCGTGATTTTCGCCGCCGCATAGTAACGCAGCGATTGCAGACGCGACGCAAGCCGGATCAGCACCACCCGAATATCCTGCGCGAAGGCGAGCAGCATCTTGCGCAGCGCCTCGACCTGCGCGCGGCGCGCGGCTTGCGCATCGCGGCCGGCCTCGGGCATGGCGTTCTGCGCGGCACGCAAGCTCACGGTGCCGAGACGCAGCAACTTGCGCACGTCGCCGACCAGTTGCGCGACTTCTTCGCCGAAGTTGTCGGCGATCACGCGCTCCGGGTCCTGCAGATGCGGCGTCAACGCAAACAACGCCGCCGCCAGTACCGCCGGCGGATCGACGTTGAGCGTGCGCATGATCGACGCCGTACCCGCCGCGTGATCCGCCAGCATTTCGCCCGACGACAGCCGCACCTCGCCCGCATGTTCGCGCACGAACGCCATCGCTTCATCGAAAGAAGGAAGGGGGTTCGGCGTGCTCGTAACAGTTTCGGTATTCATGGTGCGACGGCCCACCGGGCCAGACGATTCAACGGAATTTCAACAACACGTGCCCGCTTAGCTGCGCTGTGCAGCGACCACGCAGATTTCGACCAGGCACTTCGGATTGGCGAGCTTCGCTTCGACGGTAGCGCGCGGCGGCGTGGCGCCTTGCGCGACCCACTCGTCCCACACGGCGTTCATGTCGGCGAAATGCACCATGTCCGCGATGTAGATCTGCACCGACAGCAAATGCGACTTGTCGCTGTTCACTTCGCCCAGCAGACGGTCGATGTGGCCGAGCACTTCGCGCGTCTGACCCGTGATGTCCTGATCCGCGTCTTCGGCGATCTGGCCCGCGAGGTACACGGTGCCGTTGTGCACGGCGATTTCCGAGAGGCGCTTGCCGACGTGGTGACGAATGACTGCCATGACGAATCCTGAGTTGGTTTGAAAATTGATCGGAGATGCGTTCCGCATCGGGCCCCGTCAAGGACGCGGCGCGGAACTGTATATTATGACGCGTCGGCGGCCGGTCCGATAAAGAACTGCCTGGCGATGTCGATCTGATCGGCCGACAAAAACGCCGGCGCATGCCCAACGCCTGGGATTTCCGCACTCGACACGGCGCGCCCGGTCTCGACCATCTTCGCGACGGTTTCACGCGAGAGCAGATCGGATAGCTCGCCGCGCACCACCAGCACCGGCCCCTGGAACGACGCCAGCGAATGCCACAGCGCGGCCTCGCCGAGTTTGGACGCTTCCTCGGTGGCCGCGGTAAAGGGCTGCGCGATACGCGGGTCGTAACGGAACAGCCACTTGCCGCCCTGCTCGTGCAGAAGCGGCGTGTTGATCTCGCGCCACTCGTCCGGCGTGAGCGGGCCGAAAGTCTGTGCGAGCAAGGCCGCGTAGTCGATGCCTTGCTGCAGTGTTTCAAACTGCACCGGCTTGCCGAGATAGTCGCCGATGCGCTGCACCGCGGCCGGCTCCAGATGCGGACCGACATCGTTCAACAACATCTTGCGGATCGGCGTTTCCGGCAGACCGGCGAGCCCAAGCCCAATCAGGCCGCCCATCGACGTGCCGAACCAGTCGACTGTTTCGACATTCAGCCGCGCAATCAGCGTGACCATGTCGGCGACGTATTGCGGCACCATATACAAGTTGGGGTTGGCCAGCCACGATGACAAGCCCCGCCCCGCGACATCCGGACACACCACGCGGTAAGTGCCGGCAAATTCCTCCGCGAGGCGGTCGAAATCGCGCCCTGAGCGAGTCAAGCCGTGCACGCACAGCAGCACGCGCGGATTGGCCGGGTCGCCCCACTCGGTGTAGGCGATGCGGTGCAAGCCACCGGCGCTCGCGCACTGCACGTAGCGTTGACGCGGCGCGAGCCGCCCGGCGGTGGAAGCCGACGTGATTTCGGTCATCTGGGTTCCTTGCAAAAGCGCTGCGGATTTGGCTTGGACACAGCAGGGATCGATATGCGTCCAATCTTCAAACGATTGTAAACCGCTTTGCCGCGCGGCAAGAGTCGGCCGAAAGGCATAGGACGCATCTGAACGAAGTGCTCCGCAGAAAACAAAACGGGCGAGACTCACGCCTCGCCCGCCTCGGAACCGCCTTGCGGCCGCCTTCCGCTCACACCAGCCGGATCGGCCACACACCGGCCTCAACCAGCCTCAAACCGCTTCAGACGGCCTCATTGCACGCCATTTAACTCACCGCGCTCACATCGAGCGGCGCGCCCGTCTTCGCCTTGATTTCGTCGACGCTCACGCCAGGCGCCAATTCGGTCACCTTCAGCCCGTCGTCCGTGACGTCGATCACGCCGAGATCCGTAATGATCTGATCGACCACGCCCACGCCCGTAAGCGGCAGCGTGCATTCTTCGAGGATCTTGTGCTGGTCGCCCTTCGCGACGTGCTCCATCAGCACGACCACGCGTTTGACGCCCGCGACCAGATCCATCGCGCCGCCCATGCCCTTGATCATCTTGCCCGGGATCATCCAGTTGGCCAGATCGCCCTTCTTGCTGATCTGCATCGCGCCGAGAATCGCCAGGTTGATGTGGCCGCCGCGAATCATCGCGAACGAATCCGCCGACGAAAAAATCGACGAGCCCGGCAGCGTGGTCACCGTCTGCTTGCCGGCGTTGATGAGGTCGGCGTCCACTTCCTCTTCGGTCGGTGACGGGCCGATGCCGAGCAGGCCGTTTTCCGACTGCAGCCACACTTCGACGCCCGGCGGCACGTGATTGGCCACCAGCGTCGGCAGGCCGATGCCGAGGTTCACATAAAAGCCGTCCTGCAATTCCTTCGCCGCGCGCGCGGCCATTTCGTCACGAGTCCATGCCATGATCAGTCTCCTTTCGCGCGGACGACGCGTTGTTCGATGCGTTTTTCCGGATGCGCATTCAACACGATGCGCTGCACGAAGATGCCAGGCGTATGGATCGCGTCCGGATCGAGTTCGCCCACTTCGACAATTTCCTCGACCTCGGCCACGGTGATCTTGCCGGCCATCGCGCACATCGGGTTGAAGTTGCGCGCGGTGCGGCGATAGATCAGGTTGCCCGATTTGTCGGCCTTCCACGCCTTCACCAAAGCGACGTCGGCCGTCAGCGAGTGTTCGAGCACGTAGTGGTTTTCGCCGAACTGGCGGGTTTCCTTACCTTCGGCAATCAGCGTGCCGTAGCCGGTATTGGTGAAAAACGCCGGAATGCCCGAACCGCCCGCGCGCAGCTTCTCGGCGAGCGTGCCTTGCGGCGTGAATTCGAGTTCGAGTTCACCGGCCAGATACTGGCGCTCGAACTCCTTGTTCTCGCCGACATACGACGAGATCATCTTCTTGACCTGGCGCGTTTCGAGCAGCAGACCAAGGCCGAAGCCGTCGACGCCCGCATTGTTGCTGATGCAGGTGATGCCCTGCACCTTCGAATCGCGCAGTGCGCCGATCAGCGCCTCCGGAATGCCGCACAGCCCGAAGCCGCCGACGGCAAACGTCTGCCCGTCCTTGACGATGTCTTTCAGCGCCTCGGCGGCGCCTGGATAGACCTTGTTCATCAGTATGTCCCTTCCTTTATGGAAACCCGAATTCGGATCGTTGCGGCTGGTACGACGTTGCGCGAGCCTGAGCCCGACACGTCATTCTAGTCATCCCCGGCGGGCTGTGCGCCCAGGTTTCCCTGCGCATCGTGCAAATGCCCGCCGCGGACAGCTTCGCCGCGTTGTCATGTGCTCGAAAGAGTACGCTGGGCGCGCCATGCGGCACAATACGCAAAAATACATAAGTACTTGCCGCCAGCCCATGCCCGCACTGGATTACCAAACCGCGTTCCACCTCGCTCCGATCGGACTCGTGCTGTCGCGCGAACGGATTATCGAAGACTGCAATGACGAGCTCGCGTCGATTTTCGGCTGCACGCGCGAATCGCTGCTCGGCCAGTCGTTCCAGGTGCTGTATCCGTCGACGGACGAATTCGAGCGGATCGGCGCGCGGATTCCGCCGATCATGACGGCGCAAGGCAGCTACGCGGACGACCGCATCATGAAGCGGGCCAACGGGGAATTGTTCTGGTGCCACGTGACGGGCCGCGCGCAGGAACGCGCCGACCCGCACGCCGCGGGCGTCTGGACCTTCGAGGACTTGAGCGCGACGCGCCGCGTGGCGGTCGAACTGACGCCTCGCGAACGCGAAATCGCCGCGCAACTGGTAACGGGGAAAACCAGCAAGCAGATTGGCCGCGTGCTGGATATCAGCCCGCGCACGGTCGATGTCTACCGGGCGCGGCTGATGCGCAAATACGATACGGGGAACGCGACGGAGCTATTGCAGCGCCTGCTCGGGCATTGAAGGCGCCGCCAGGCAAGCGCGCGGGACTCGTCTATCTATCGCCGCTCAGGCCGCCTTGACCAGCGCGGCACGCTCGATGGTTTCGCGCAGCATGTCCGGCACGGGGACCGACTTGCCGGCCGCGTAATCGATCCATACGCAGCGCGCGGCGCCGCGAGCATAGACGGTGTTGGGATCGTCGGCGCGCACCAGCTCGAAACCCGTGTCGAAGCTGCTGCGGCCGGGCGTGGCCACCGTCATCCGGCCGATCACGTCGCCGGGATAATGCAGTTGCTTGAGAAACTCCATCGACGCATTGACGATCACCGGCCCTTGGCCGTCGGCGTTGCTGCCGGCCAGCCCCAGCTGTTCGAACCAGGAAATCCGCACCTGCTCCATGTAGCGGAAATAGACCGTGTTGTTCACATGGCCGAAGGCGTCCATGTCGCCCCAGCGGATCGGCATCGACATCTCGAAAACTGCGTGAAAATCGCTCATCGTACTTCTTTATCGGATTGAAACCAGGTTGAAGCCGGCGCGTGACCCGGCGTAGAGACAAACATCAACATAGCGCGCGCCTTCAGGCGCAGGAAAGGCCGGAGCGCGTAAAACAGTTTCTTCGAACAGACGCTAATCCGGCGGGCAAGACCTGAAACGCGTGCGCCGGCTGCGCCGTCTTGCGCTCAGGAGAGCCCGAATCCGTCGTCGGCGGCAATCACCGAGCCGTTGATGAACTGCGATTCGTCGGCGGCCAGCAGCAGCAGGAGTCCGTCCAGATCTTCCGGTTTGCCGACTCGGTGACGCGGCAGCATCGACACGAGCTTCTGCCCTTGCTCCGTCGACCAATGGTGGTGGTTGATCTCCGTGTCGATATAGCCCGGGCAGATCGCGTTCACGTTGATGCCGTGTTTGCCCCACTCCAGCGCCATGGCTTTCGTCATATGCACGACAGCCGCCTTGCTGATCGAATACAGGCCGATCTGCGGCAGCACGCGCAAGCCGGCCATCGACGCGATATTGATGATCCGGTACGACGGTTTCTGCGCGTTGTTGCCGCGCATGATCATGCGTTTGGCGACTTCCTGGGCGACGAAGAACGCGCCGCGCGTGTTGGTATCGAACACGTATTCGAAGTCGGCGGGGGTGACCTCCGAGAGCTTCTGCGTGGTCGACACGCCCGAATTGTTCACAAGGATGTCGATCGTGCCGGCCTCGGTTTCCGCATGGGCGACGGCCGACTTGATGCTCTGGTAGTCGGTCACGTCGAGCGAAACGACGTGCGCCGCGCCGCCGGACGCCTCGATCTCGGCGCGCAATTCCTTCAGACGCTCGGTCCGTCGGCTCGCCAGCACGACCTTGGCGCCCGCCTGCGACAACACTTGAGCAAAGCGCTTTCCCAACCCGCTCGAGGCGCCGGTGATCAGCGCGACCTTGCCTTCCAGATTGATCGAACGGCCCATTGTCGTTCCTTGTTCGGTTGTTGTTACAGATGCGGTTGACGGGTGCGGTAAGACCGTCACTACGGGTCATACCGTATCATAAAAATAGAACGATCGTGCTAATCTGTGCTCATCTGGTTGCAGTGTGGGTGTGCATCGCCCACAATACGAACCCGAAAAAAGCATTCTAACGGTAAGAGGAGCATCAATGACCCCCGCAAGTCTCATTGAGCAATACGGTCCACGCGAGTCGATGGAATACGACGTCGTGATCGTCGGCGGCGGCCCGGCTGGCCTGTCCGCGGCGATCCGCCTGAAGCAGCTGGCGGCGGAAAAAGGCGTCGAGCTTGGCGTGTGCGTACTGGAAAAAGGCTCGGAGATCGGGGCGCATATCCTGTCGGGTGCGGTGATGGATCCGCGCGCTTTGAACGAGCTGGTCCCTGACTGGAAGGAAAAAGGCGCGCCGCTGACGGTGGACGTGACCGAGGACAAATTCCTGTTCCTGACGGAAACCGGTTCGAAGAGCGTGCCGACCTGGGCGCTGCCGGACAATTTCAAGAATCACGGCAACTATGTGATCAGTCTCGCGAACGTCACGCGCTGGCTGGGTCAGCAGGCTGAAGCGCTGGGTGTCGAGATTTTCCCGGGCTTTCCTGCTGCTGAGATCCTCTACAACGATGACGGTTCGGTTAAGGGCGTCGCGACTGGCAATCTCGGTATCGGCAAGGACGGCAAGCCGACCGAGAACTTCCAGCTCGGCATGGAACTGCACGCGAAGTACACGCTGTTCTGCGAAGGCGCGCGTGGGCACCTCGGCCGCCAGCTGAACGACAAATTCAAGCTGCGCGAAGGCGCCGATCCGCAGGTCTACGGGATCGGCATCAAGGAACTGTGGGAAATCGATCCTTCGAAGCACAAGCCGGGTCTGGTGATGCACACCGCCGGCTGGCCGCTGGAAAACGACACGTACGGTGGCTCGTTCCTCTATCACATGGACAACAACCAGGTGGTGGTGGGTTTCGTGGTGGGCCTCGGCTACACGAACCCGTACCTGTCACCGTTCGAGGAATTCCAGCGCTACAAGACGCATCCGGCGATTCGTGCGGTGCTCGAAGGTGGCAAGCGTGTGTCATATGGCGCGCGGGCGATTACCGCCGGCGGCCTGATGTCGCTGCCGAAACTGGTGTTTCCGGGTGGCGCGCTGGTCGGCGACGATGCGGGCTTCCTGAACGCATCGCGGATCAAGGGTTCGCATGCGGCGATCAAGACCGGCATGCTGGCCGCTGAAGCGGCGTTCGACGCTGTGCAGGCTGGACGTCAGAACGATGAACTGACGGCGTATCCGGAGAGTTTCAAGACCTCGTGGCTGCACACCGAACTGCATCGCGCGCGCAACTTCAAGCAGTGGATGAGCAAGGGCCTGTACCTCGGCACGCTGATGGTCGGCATCGAGCAGAAGCTGCTGGGCGGCAATGTGCCGTGGACGCTGCATCACCAGCATTCAGATCACGAAATGCTGAAGCCCGCATCGCAGTGCAAGCCAATCACGTATCCGAAGCCGGATGGCAAGCTCACGTTCGACCGGTTGTCCTCGGTGTTCATCTCGAACACGAATCACGAGGAAAACCAGCCCGCTCACCTGACGCTGAAAGATCCGTCGGTGCCGGTGAATGTGAACTGGCAGACCTATGCCGGTCCGGAATCGCGTTATTGCCCGGCGGCCGTGTACGAGTTCGTCAAGAACGACGACGGCAGCGAGCGCCTCGTGATCAACGCGCAGAACTGCGTGCACTGCAAGACCTGCGATATCAAGGACCCGACGCAGAACATCGTGTGGGTCACGCCTGAAGGTGGCGGCGGTCCGAACTATCCGAACATGTGATCGATGCTTCACTTGCCTTCGCAGCGCCTGCTTCTGAATGCTCGCGCTGTGAAGGCAAAAAACTCAACGCCGCCCCACCGCTTCAATCCGCTCGCGCACCTTCGCCACGACGGGCGCCCAGTCGCCGACGCGCGGCTGTCGAACCAGTTCAACCGAGTCGTACCACGCCGTCTCCGGCGAGCCATCGCCCCAGAACCAGGCGGACACGTGATCGATCATCAAGCAGGTCGGCACGCCGAGCGCTCCCGCCAGATGCACGGGCCCGCTGTCGATCGTGACCACCATATCCAGATTCGTCAGCAACGCCGCGACATCGTCGAAGCCGAACTGAAAATGATGCGTCAGATCCACGACGTCGAGCCCCTTGGCGCGCCACTGCGCAACCGTCTCCCCGCGCCCCGGCGACAACGCAAAATAGCTCACGCCAGGTACGTTCAACAGCGGTTCGATTTGCTCGACGGGCACCGAACGCCGCATGTCGCGAACATGGTCCGGATTGCCGTTCCACACCAGCCCGACCTTGCGATTGCCTCGCTTGCCGGCCGTGTGCGCTTCGACTCGTTCGCGCCATGTCTGCTCAAGCGCTGGATCAGCGCTTAAGTACGGCGCGCCCCATCCCGTTGCGCCGAAAATCCCGAGCCGCAGCGGCAGGCTCATCAGCCCGCAGTGAAAATCCGGCTGTGTCTCCAGGCTCGTTTCGAGAGGCAAATCGGCGGGCAGCATCCGTTCGAATAAATGCCGCAAGGGTCCGTCATGGCCGAAAATCACCCGGCCGCCCTCGCGCCGCGCCCGCTCGGCCAGCAGCGACAGAAAGCGCACCGCCCAGAGGCAATCGCCATTGCCTTGCTCGCCGTAGACCACCAACGTTTTGCCCGCAAGCGATTCGCCCTGCCAATGCGCGCTGATCGCCGCGAGCGCCTGCTGCGCGTTATTCAATTCGCCCGCTGCAAACGCGATACGCGACTCGTAATGCGCCCAGCCATCGGCAAAACGTCCGCTGCGAATCTCGAGTTCCGACAGATCGAACAATGCATGGGCGTTATCCGGCGAGAGCGTCAGGACTTGCCGCAGCAACGCCTCGGCCTCGCCGAACCGCGCCTGCTCCTTGATGCACAACGCCAGCTTGTGAAGCGCCACCGGATTGCCGGGAACGACACGCACCGCTTCACGCAACAGCGCCTCGGCCGCGGCGAAGTCGTCGCGTTGCTGAACGGCCGCCGCGCGCCAGATCAGCGCGTTGGCGTCTTCGGCATCGCGCGAGAGCAGCAGGCCGGTGGCCGAGTCGACCAGCGCCCAGTCGCGCAGCACGAAGGCCGTTTGCGCAATCGTATGCAGCAGCGTGGGTTCGCAGGAAGGATCGAGTTGATAGGCGCGCACCAGTGCAGCAAGTGCCTCGCGCTGGTTCGCCTTGTCACGGCCGGCGTGTTGCAACAGCGCCTGACCGAACGCCAGGCAATCGCCGGCGGCGTCATCGGGCGCGGCGGCACGCGCACGCAGGCCCGCGAGGTGGCTCGCCGACGGCCCGGAATTGAGATCGGTCATAGAGACGGCACTGCTCACCAGAACGGGTACAGAGGCGCCTGAAACAGGCCCGTTAAGGCGCGCTCGCTGCGATCTTCGGCGTGCTGACGGCGACGTCGCCGCATTGCGCGCGATGGCGCAGCGCATGGTCGATCAGCACCAGCGCGAGCATGGATTCGGCGATCGGCGTGGCGCGAATGCCGACGCACGGGTCATGCCGTCCGAACGTTTCGACGATGACCGGTTGCCCCGCCTTATCGATCGAGCGACGCGGCGTGCGAATGCTCGACGTAGGTTTGATCGCGATCGACACCGTCACGTCCTGTCCCGTCGAAATACCGCCGAGCACACCGCCTGCGTGATTGCCGACGAAGCCCTCCGGCGTCAATTCGTCGCCATGCACCGAACCGCGCTGCGCGACGCTGGCGAAGCCCGCGCCAATCTCGACGCCCTTCACCGCGTTGATGCCCATCATGGCGTGCGCAATGTCCGCGTCGAGACGATCGAACAGCGGCTCGCCGAGGCCGACCGGCACGCCGGACGCCACAACGTTGATGCGCGCGCCGATCGAGTCGCCTTCCTTGCGCAGCGCGTCCATATACGCTTCGAGTTGCGGCACGATCTGCGCGTTGGGCGCAAAAAACGGGTTCTCGCGCACGTGCACCCAGTCGACGAACGGCACGTCGATCTCGCCGAGCGCAGCCATATAACCGCGAATCTCGGTGCCGAACTTCTCGCGCAGCCACTTCTTGGCGACCGCGCCCGCGGCCACCGTCGGCGCCGTGAGACGTGCCGATGAACGGCCGCCGCCACGATAGTCGCGGATGCCGTATTTCTGCCAGTAGGTGTAGTCGGCATGGCCCGGGCGGAACGTGTCGGCGATATTGCCGTAGTCTTTGCTGCGCTGGTCCGTGTTGCGGATCATGAGCGCGATCGGCGCGCCGGTGGTCTGACCTTCGAACACGCCCGACAGGATCTCGACCTTGTCTTCTTCCTGGCGCTGCGTGACGTGGCGCGACGTGCCGGGCTTGCGGCGGTCGAGTTCGAACTGGATGTCGGCTTCGTTGAGCGCCATGCCCGGCGGGCAGCCGTCGATCACGCAGCCGATAGCGGGGCCGTGCGATTCGCCGAAGGTCGTGACTGTGAAAAGCGTACCGAGCGTGTTGCCGGACATGGGCGTCGTCCAAAGAAATGCGGGGAAAGCAGTATTATGCCAGCCTCGTGGCGGCTGGACCGCGCCGCGCGGTCGTTTTGGCCGATCGGCCAGGGTGTGCATGCGCGGCCGCTTCCTGACGGATCACCCGGCTTGTCAGGACATACGCTGTGTCGGGTAGGAATAGTCGCCCAAGACGCTTGCGTCGCCTGTTGCCTGGTCAGTCACGCAGCTGGCGGGGGCGCAAAACATCGCAAGGCGGGAACTTCCGCGCCGATATTGCGCACCGCCTGCCCTAGCCGCGCGGTCATGCCGCCACCTTTCGCAAGCTCTCTCTGCCCGTGCGGTCACGTTTTCGGTTCCCGTGGTGCCGCTACCGAGCTTCAGCACCCCGCCCGCGCTACTTCCGCGCCCCGCGCAACTCGGTGACGATCTCCTGCAGCTTTTCAGGCGTCGCCAACGCCGGCTCGATCGGCTCCCCTACCGCGAGCGTCAGACGGCTCATGACGCCCTTATGAATCGGCCGCGGCCAGCGCGCGTCGTTGGCGCGCGAAAATACGCTGCCCCACAGGCCGCGCAGCGCCATCGGAATGACCGGCGCCGGCGTGCGCCGGATGATCTCGGTCACGCCGTGACGGAACGGATTCATGTCGCCGGTTCGGGTGAGCTTGCCTTCCGGAAAGATGCAGACCAGTTCGCCCTCGGCAAGCGCCTGCGCGCAGCGCTCATAGGCGCGCGTCAGCATCTGCGCATCCTGATGCGCCGGCGCGATCGGAATCGCCTTCGCGTGACGGAACACCCAGCCGGCGAACGGCGTCTTGAAGATCTGGTGGTCCATCACGAAACGGATCGGCCGCGGGCTCTCGGCCATGATGACGATCGCGTCCACGAAACTCACGTGGTTGCACACGAGCACGGCCGCGCCCTCTTCCGGAATCCGCTCGGCATGCACGAGGCGAATCCGGTAGAACGTGTGCACCAGCACCCAGGCGATAAAGCGCAGCAGAAATTCCGGCACGAGCGAGTAGATGTAGGTCGCCACGACGATATTGAGCAGCGCGGTGACGAGGAAAATCGCCGGAATGCTGAAGCCCGCCGAGGTCAGGGCGACGGCCATCAGCGACGAAACGATCATGAACAGCGAGTTCAGAATATTGTTCGCCGCGATGATCCGCGCACGGTGGCTCGGCTGGCTGCGGCTCTGGATCAGCGCATACAACGGCACGCTGTAGAGGCCGCCGAACATGGCGAGCAGGAACAGATCGGCCAGCACGCGCCAGTGGGCTGGCCGCACGATGAACTCGCCGACGCTCAGCAGATGCCCCGGCAGCGGCAGCGCGTGGCTCGCGAAAAACAGATCGATCGCGAACACGCTCATGCCGATCGAGCCGAGCGGCACGAGGCCGATTTCGATGCGCCGCTTCGAGAGCTTTTCGCACATCAGCGAGCCAAGGCCGATGCCGATCGAGAAGGTGCCGAGCAGGACGGTCACGACGTCCGGATCGGCGGACAGCACATTTTTCGCGAAGCTGAAAAACGACGACAGGAAGATCGCGCCGACGAACCACAGCCAGGAAATGCCGAGCAGACTCAGAAACACGGTGCGGTTTTCGTGCGCCAGCTTGAGGTTGCGCCACGTTTCGCTGACCGGATTCCAGTTGATCCGCAGATCGGCCTGCGGCGCCGGCGTGAGCGGCACGAAGCTCGACACCGCGCGCCCTACAACCGCGATCGCGACGCACGCGCAGGCGAGCACCACTGCGCCGTGTTCGACGAAACCAGCGCCCACGCCGCCGACAATCGTGCCGATCAGGATCGCCACGAAGGTGCCCATTTCGACCATGCCGTTACCGCCGACCAGTTCCGCCTTCGACAGATGCTGCGGCAGGTACGAGTATTTGACCGGTCCGAACACGGTGGAATGGACGCCCATCAGAAACGTGCACAGGTACAAAAGCGGTGCGCTATGCAGCCAGAAACCCGCGCCGCCGATCAGCATCACCACGATTTCGAAGCTCTTGACGAAGCGCGTGAGCATCGCCTTGTCGTACTTGTCGGCGATCTGGCCTGAGGTAGCCGACAGCAGCACGAACGGCAGAATGAAGATGGCCGAGATCAGGAACGCTGCCGTTTTCGGATCGACTCCGGAAAAGCGCGCCGCCTGATACGTGACGAGCGACGTGAAGCCGATCTTGAACACGTTGTCGTTCATCGCGCCGAGGAACTGGGTCCAGAAAAACGGCGCGAAGCGACGCTGGCCGAGCAGCCGGAACTGGGATTCGTGCGCTTCTTGTTGACGGGCGGCGCGGCGGGCGGCAGGTAACGGACGATCGCTCATGAAGTTCCGTGAACAGGCTAGAAGAACGACAAAGAAGTAAGCTCCATGCGCGGTGTCGCGCGCGGGCGTGTCAGCGGGCGGCACGCGGCGCCGGACTGCAAAGCGATCACGCGAGTTCGCACCGGCCTTGGCATCAAGCCAGCCCAAGGACCGGATACAAAGCAGGACATGAGGCCAAACCCAGCGCCGGACACAAAAAAAGCGCACGCTTTCGCGCGCGCCTTGACTGCCTCTTCGCGCTCACAGCAACGGCTAGCGCGTCGCAGTGAATCGCCGCGCATTAACGCGCCGGCTGCTGGTCCTGCTGTTCTTCCGGCCAGTCGCGGATATATGCCTTGAGCATGCGGTTTTCGAAACCCTGCTCTTCGACCACCGCCTTGGCGACGTCGTAGAACGAGATCACACCCATCAGCGTGCGGCTTTCCATCACCGGGAGATAACGCACGTGATGTTCGAGCATCATGCGGCGGACTTCGTTGACATCCGTTTCCGGCGTGCAGGTGAGCGGATGGTCGTCCATGACCTTGCGGATCGTGGAGGTGCCGACGCTGCCGCCGTTCTCGCTCAGCGTCAGAATGATTTCGCGGAACGTCAGCATACCGACGAGGTCGCCATATTCCATCACCACCAGCGAGCCGATGTCGTGCTCGGCCATGGCATTGACTGCGTCGTGCAGCGTGGTATCCGGCGTGACCGTGAATAGGGTGTTGCCTTTGACTTTGAGGATGTCGCTGACTCGCATGATTTGTCTCCCGTAATGCCCGCTAAGCTGGTAATGCATCGATGTTTTTCGATCCTAGCGGAAAGACCCATAAAAGGAAAGCGGCCCGCCCACCAAGGCGCAGCGGGCGTTCGCAGGTTCGAACCCGTAATTCCGAGCGTACGCGCATCGGGAAAACCGCGCTTGAAGCGCCGCATGCCGGTGATAGGATGGCCGCCACTTTCACCTTTCGCGAGGCCGTCCGTGGCCCCGCCGCCCAGCATGTCCGCGAACCGTTTCGACACGCTTGCGCTGCACGCCGGCGCTGCTCCCGACCCGACAACCGGCGCGCGCGCCACGCCGATTTACCAGACTACCTCGTTTTCGTTCCGCGACTCGGACCACGCCGCGGCGCTCTTCAATATGGAGCGCGCCGGTCACGTCTATTCACGCATCTCGAACCCGACCGTGGCCGTGTTCGAGGAACGCGTCGCCGCGCTGGAAAACGGCGCGGGCGCGATCGGCACGGCGAGCGGCCAGGCGGCCTTGCATCTGGCCATCGCCACGCTAATGGGCGCGGGCTCGCATATCGTTGCCTCCAGCGCACTGTACGGCGGCTCGCACAATCTGCTGCACTACACCTTGCGGCGCTTCGGTATCGAGACGACCTTCGTCAAGCCCGGCGACCTCGACGCGTGGCGCGCCGCGCTGCGCCCGAACACGCGGCTGCTGTTCGGCGAGACGCTCGGCAATCCGGGCCTCGACGTGCTCGATATCGCCGCCGTGGCGCAGATCGCGCATGAGTACCGTGTGCCTCTGCTAGTCGACTCGACCTTCACCACGCCTTATCTGCTCAAACCGTTCGAACACGGCGCGGACTTCGTCTATCACTCGGCCACCAAATTTCTCGGCGGCCACGGCACGACGATCGGCGGCGTGCTGGTGGACGGCGGCACCTTCGACTTCGAAGCCTCCGGGCGCTTCCCCGAATTCACCGAGCCCTACGACGGCTTTCACGGCATGGTGTTCAGCGAGGAAAGCACCGTCGCGCCGTTCCTCCTGCGAGCGCGCCGCGAAGGCCTGCGCGACTTCGGCGCATGCCTGCATCCGCAGGCCGCGTGGCAACTGCTGCAAGGCATCGAGACGCTGCCTTTGCGGATGGAGCGGCACGTCGCCAATACGCGCCGCGTGGTCGAATTTCTCGCCGGTCACGCGGCGGTCGAATCCGTCGCCTACCCGGAGTTGCCGACGCACCCGGACCACGCGCTCGCGAAACGCTTGCTGCCGCGCGGCGCCGGCGCGGTGTTCAGCTTCGATCTGCGCGGCGACCGCGCCGCCGGACGCAGCTTCATCGAAGCGCTCGCGCTGTTCTCGCATCTCGCGAACGTGGGCGACGCGCGCTCGCTGGTGATTCATCCCGCATCGACCACGCACTTTCGCATGGACGCCGCCGCACTCGCCGCGGCCGGCATTGCGGAAGGCACGATCCGCCTCTCGATCGGCCTCGAAGATCCCGACGATCTGATCGACGACCTCAAGCGCGCGCTGAAGGCCGCGCAGAAAGCGAGCGGTTCGGGCGCGCCGCGCGGCGGCGCACCCGGTGTATCCGGTGCATCCGGCACGGCTGCCCAACCTCGCCCGGAGTCCGCATGATCCTCACTGTTCAAGGCAAACCCGCCTACGCCTACACCGGCGGCAAACTGTTCGATGCGAGCCTGCCGACCGCTGTCTTCATCCACGGCGCCGAGCACGATCACAGCGTGTGGGCGCTGCAAACCCGCTACTTCGCGCATCACGGCTTTAGCGTGCTGGCCGTGGATCTGCCCGGCCACTGCCGCAGCGCGGGCCCCGCTCTGACCACGGTGCCCGCCATGGCCGACTGGCTCGCCGCGCTGCTCGACGCCGCCGGCGTGCAACGCGCTTTCGTGGCCGGCCACAGCATGGGCTCGCTGATCGCGCTTGACTTCGCCGGCCGCTATCCGGAGCGGGCAACCCACCTCGCCCTGCTCGCCACGGCGATTCCGATGGCCGTCTCCGACGCCTTGCTCGACGCCGCCTTGCACCGTGAGCCCGAAGCGATCGGCATGGTCAACGAGTGGTCGCATTCGACCTTCGCAGCCAAACCCTCCTGCCCCGGCCCCGGCTTCTGGCTGCACGGCATGAACCAGCGCTTGATGGAGCGTGTGTCGGCAAGCGGCGAGCCGAACCTGTTCCACACCGACTTCGCCGCCTGCAACAGCTACGCGGACGGCCTCACCCGCGCTGCGCAGGTGCGCTGTGCGGCACGCCTGATCGTCGGCCGGCGCGATGCGATGACACCGCCGCGCGCGGCCAAAGCGCTTGCTGGCGCCTTGGCGCAAGCCGGTGTGCCGGTCGACACGGTCACGCTCGAAGCAGGCCACGCGCTCATGACCGAGCAACCGGACGCCACGCTCGACGCCCTCTTCAGCTTCGCTTCCGGTGCGCCTCGCGAGATCCGATAAACGTTGCGAGTCGTCACGATAGCCGCGTGAGAAGCGGCGCGCCATCGGCCGAACGGCCAGGTTGCGCGCGTCGCCCGATAGCCGCACAATGGATCAAGCCTGTCCTGCTTCGAGCGCGTGTGTCTGGCCTGTTGGCGCGCACGCTGAAGCATCGAGAAGCGTCGCAATCGGAGGCCGTGATGGCTCAAACCGCGCACACCGATCACTTCGCGAGTTTCGCGGAGTTCTATCCGTACTACCTGAGCGAGCATCGCAACACGGTCTCGCGGCGGCTGCATTTCGTGGGATCGCTCGGCGTGATCGGCTGTCTCGCCATGGCGCTCGCCACCGGCGACTGGCTATGGCTGCCCGCTGCCGTGATCTGCGGATACGGCTTTGCCTGGGTCGGGCATTTCTTCTTCGAGAAGAACCGGCCGGCTACCTTCCGGCATCCGCTTTATAGCCTGATGGGCGACTGGGTGATGTTCAAAGACATCTGCGTCGGGAAGATTTCGTTGTAGCGATGCGGTAGCTTCAGCGCCGACCAGTGCGCACTCCGCGCGGCTCAAGCCGCCTGATGCGGCATGGAAGGCGTACCGGATTCGCTCTGCTCGGCACGCGCCCCACGAGCGGCCGCGCGCGCCGTCAGCAACGCGGCGAGTGTGACTTTCAGCTTGTCGTTTTCCAGCGCCGCCAGCAACATCTGCCCATCCACGCGGGTGGACGCCAGTTGGAGCTGATACTCGAGTTCCGCGCGGTCGATCACGAACAGCGCGAACAGGCGCTCCACCGTGATTTGCGCCGGATTCGCCAGCAGGAGGAAATGCGGACGCATGCCATCCTCCTGCAAGCGCGCGATCCACTCGATCTCTTCGAGCTTTTGCAGCAGGTTGATCGTGGTGTCCATATCGCGACGAAGCATCCGCGAAAGTTCGGGTACGGTATAGCCGCGCTTGCCTGCTTCACGCGCTTCCGAGAGCCGTGCGAGCAGTTCGAGCGAGTCGAACAGATTGCTGCCCTCGAAAGTGGGCCGGTGAAACTGGCCGATACGAATGGCCGGCAACGCGGACGCGATCATCGCGCCCGCGAGCGTAATGAACCAGCACAGGTACATCCACACCAGGAACAGCGGCACGGCCGCGAATGCGCCGTACACCGCGGTGTAGGTCGGAATGCGCCGTACGTAGTACCCGAAGCCGCGCTTCGCCAGTTCGAAGGCGATCGCCGCGGTCACGCCGCCAATCACCGCGTCGCGCCACTCCACCCGGCAATTCGGCAGGTAGACGTAGAGAATCGTGAAGGCGAGCGCCGTGAGCGGCAGCGCGGCGCCGGTGAGCGCCCACTCGATGACCGGCGTCATGCGTTGCGCCGCCGTGAAGGTCATGGATTGCGTGAACAGGTACGATGAAATCGACAAACTCACGCCGATCAGAATCGGCCCGAGCGTGATGATCGCCCAATACACCAGAATGCGCTGCGCGATCGGCCGCGCCTTGCGCACGCGCCAGATCACGTTAAAGGCGGACTCGACCGTCATCATCGTCATCACGGCGGTGACGAACAGAAAAATCATACCGATGGTCGTGAGGCCCTTCGCCTTCGAAGCAAACTGGTTCAGATAGTTGAAGATCTGACTGTTGAGCTGCGCGGGCATCAGATGGTCGGCAAGAAAAATCTGCAGCGACATCTGGAACGAAGCAAAGATCGGAAACGCGGTGAACAGCGCGAACGCGACTGTGGCGAGCGGCACGAGCGAGAGCATGGTGGTGAACGTGAGGCTGCCGGCCACCTGCGGAATGCGGTCTTCGCTGCTGCGCTGCGCGGCAAATTGCGCGAGCCGTTTGAGCGTGTCGAGATCGAAACGCACCCTGGACAACAAACCCCACCTCCTTGCTTCGTGTACCGGTGTTTCAGGACCGCGCGCGAGACCTGGCCGAACGGCTATGGGTGGCCTGTGGAGCGGACCCAGCCCCTATAATACCCGTTCACCGATGAGGCCTATGAAAGACATTCTCGTGCTCTATTACAGCCGTCACGGCGCCACGCGCGAGCTCGCGCTGGCGATCGCGCACGGCGTCGACAGCGTCCCCGGCATGCAGGCGCGCGTGCGTACCGTGCCGGCGGTGTCCACCGTCTGCGAAGCGACCCAGCCCGATATTCCCGCCGAGGGCCCGCCCTACGTCGAACTGCGCGACCTCGAGGAATGCGCCGGTCTGGCGCTCGGTTCGCCTACCCGCTTCGGCAACATGGCCGCGTCGCTCAAATACTTTCTCGACGGCACCACGCCGCAGTGGCTTTCCGGCGCGCTCTCCGGCAAACCCGCTTGCGTGTTCACGTCCACCGGCAGTTTGCACGGCGGCCAGGAATCGACGCTGCTTTCCATGATGCTGCCGCTTCTGCATCACGGCATGCTGATCGTCGGCATTCCGTACACGGAGAGCGCGCTGAGCACCACGCAAACCGGTGGCACTCCGTACGGCGCGTCGCATTTCGCGCGCGCGGGCAGCGCCGAACAAGGCATTTCGGCGGACGAGAAGACGCTCGCCATCGCGCTCGGTGCACGCGTCGCGCGCACGGCGGCATCCATGAGCGATAGGCCGTGAGCGAGCCGCACGCCCAACCGGCCGCCGCGTCTGACGCCGATACCACAACGCAGGCGCCCGTGACCACCACCGCCATGCCCGTGCCGCGAAATCGCGCTGCCGCGTTCGGCGCCACCACTGCCCTGGTGACGCTGATCGCCCTGTCCGTCGCGTGGGAATGGTGGCTCGCGCCGCTGCGTCCCGGCGGTTCGTCGCTCGTGCTCAAGGCTGTGCCGCTGCTGCTCGCGCTGCCCGGCGTCTGGCGGCGCCAGCTTTATACGCTGCAATGGGCGTCGATGCTGATCCTGCTGTATTTTGCCGAAGGCATTGTGCGCGGCTGGAGCGACCGCGGGCTGAGCGCCGGTCTCGGCTGGCTGGAAGCCGCACTCTCCGTGGTCTTTTTCGTCTGCACGCTGGCCTACGTCGCGCCGTTCAAACGCGCGGCGAAGCGGTCTGCAAAACAGGCCGCCAACCAGCCCGCAAAGCGGCCCAACACCACCGGCTGACGAAAACGCCGCGCCTCACCTGACATTTCCGCCCGAATACGCTGACCGACCAACATGACCCAAACCGCTTTCCTCACCGCCTGCCGCGTCGCCATCGGCGCCGCGCAGGTGCTGACCGCTCCGCACGACACCGCCCCGTACCTGACCGACTGGCGCCGCCGCTACACCGGCGCGGCGTGCGCGGTGCTCTGCCCGGCCACGCCTGACGAAGTCGCGGCGCTCGTGAAGCTCGCCGTCGAACATCGCATCGCGCTGGTTCCGCAAGGCGGCAACACGGGACTCGCCGGCGGCGCCACGCCGGACGCAAGCGGCGCGCAGGCGGTCATCAGCTTGCGGCGTCTGAACCGGGTGCGCGACATCGATCCGCACAACAATACGATCACGGTCGAAGCCGGCGTCATGCTCGCCGAAGTGCAGAAGCACGCCGACGAGGCCGGCCGCCTCTTTCCCTTGAGCCTCGCCGCCGAAGGCAGCTGCACGATCGGCGGCAATCTCGCCACCAACGCGGGCGGCACCGGCGTGCTCCGCTACGGCAATGCGCGCGAGTTGTGCCTCGGCCTCGAAGTGGTCACGCCGCAAGGCGAACTGTGGGACGGCCTGCGCGGACTGCGCAAGGACAATACCGGCTACGATCTGCGCGACCTGTTCATCGGCGCGGAAGGCACGCTCGGCATCATTACCGCGGCCGTGCTCAAGTTGCATCCGCAACCGGCTGCGCGCGTCACGGCGCTCGCCGCGCTCGCTTCGCCGTACGCCGCGCTCGACTTTTTGTCGCTCACACAGCGCATCGCCGGGCCGCTCCTGACCGGCTTCGAATTGATGTCGGACTTCTGCCTGCGCCTCGTCGGCCGACATTTCGAGCAGATGCGCTATCCGTTCGCCGAGCCGCACGCGCAAGTCGTGCTGCTCGAACTGTCGGACAGCGAAAGCGAGGAGCACGCACGCGGCCTGTTCGAGCGTCTGATGGAAACGGCGCTCGAAGACGGTCTGGTGCAAGACGCGGTGGTCGCGGAAAATCTCAGCCAGTCGCGCGCGTTCTGGAATCTGCGCGAACACATTCCGCTCGCCCAGGCCGAGGAAGGCCTGAACATCAAGCACGATATCGCGGTGCCGATCTCGCGCATCGGCCACTTCATCGAGGAAACCGACGCGGCGATCGCGCAGGCCGTGCCCGGCGCGCGCATGGTGACGTTCGGCCATCTCGGCGACGGCAATCTGCATTACAACGTGCAGGCGCCCGAGGGCGGCGACGCTAAAACGTTCCTCGAGCAATACCAGAGCCCGATCAACCAGATCGTCTACGACAGCGTGCACCGGCATCGCGGCAGCATCAGCGCGGAACACGGGCTCGGCCAGTTGAAGATCGACGAGGCGATGCACTACAAGCAGGACGTCGAAGTGCAATTGATGCGCGCCGTCAAACGCGCGCTCGATCCGCTGAATCTGATGAATCCTGGCAAGGTGCTACGCTAGAGTCTGATGCTCCGCGCTCCCTTGCGGAGCCACTTGCAGGAGTCGTGGTCGTGAAGATTCGAGTGCTGTCCGATCTGCATCTGGAGAACGACGAGCCCGAGCTGATCCCGCATGCGCAGGCGGATCTGATCGTGCTGGCCGGCGACATCCACAATCACGCGGCCGGACCGCGCTGGGCCGCGCAGACTTTCGACGGCGCCGTGCCGGTGGTCTACGTGCCCGGCAATCACGAGTACTACGACGGCGAGTTCAGCGCGCTTGACGCCGCGCTCTACGACGCGGCCGCGCAGGTCGATAACGTGCACGTGCTGAACAACGCCGCGCTGGTCGACCCGCAAGGCCGGTGGCGCGTGCTCGGCACGACCTTGTGGACCGACTTCGCGTTGTACGGGAACGACCCGGACACGCTCGCCGAATCGATCGAGGCGTCGCGCAAGGTCATGCTCGATTTCCGCGGGCTGATCCAGATGAACTGGCCGCACGACACCCATGACGCCACGCGCGACTTCACGCCCGACGACTCGCTCGCGCTGCACCGGCAAGCACGCGCCTGGCTGGAAGGCGAACTCGCCAGGCCGTTCGGCGGCAAGACGATCGTCGTCACGCACCACGCGCCGCATCGGCTGAGTCTCGCCGAGCGTTACGCGGAAGACCTCGTGTCGGCGGGCTTCGTCAATCACTTGCCGGACCTCGTGGGCCCGCCTGTCGCGCTGTGGATTCATGGGCACACGCATACGCCGTTCGACTACAACGTGAATGGCACGCGCGTGGTCTGCAATCCGCGCGGCTATCTCGACCGGCGCACCGGCTTGCTGGAAAATCCGCTTTTCGCGTGGGATAAGGTTGTCGAGATCTAGCGGGCACTGAGGTGGGTTGGGTCGGCTTCGGCTTGGATCGGCTTCGGCTTGAGTCGGCTTCGGTTCGGGTCGCTCAGCCGGGTCGGTCGGGTCGGTCGGCTAGGGGCCGATCTGGGTAGCGGGCCGGCACGGCAGGCACTACGCTGTCGAGGTTGTCGAACCGCGGTCATCCAACCGCGGTTGTCGAACCCCAGGCCGGTCGCCTCCGGAGGTCGCTCATGTGTGGTCGAATCAGCCAGTATCGCGATCCGCATCTCTACGCCGAGCACCTCGGCCTCGCCGATCCACTCATGCTCTTCGATGCCGTCGACCGCCGTCCCGGCTACAACCTCGCGCCCGGCACCCACCCGCTCGCCATCTATCCGGATCAGACGGTACACGCGGTCCACTGGGGCTATTGCCCGGACTGGGCACGCGAACAACATCTGCCGCAGACGATCAACGCGCGCGCGGACGCCGCGCCGAACGGGCGCTACTTCAAGGAACTGTGGAAAACCGGACGGGTAGTGGTGCCGGCGGACGGCTGGTTCGAGTGGCGCACGGAAACCGCGTCCGTGACCACCATCGCGGACAGCAAAGACAGACTAGACGAGCCGCCGATTCGCCAGCCCTACTTCGTGCATCTGAAGAGCGACTCGCCCATGTATCTCGCGGCGCTCTCGAGCGTGCGCGGCACCGAGCCGCAAATGGAAGGCATGGGAATGGTGATCGTGACGGCCATCGCCGACGCGGGCCTCGTCGACGTGCACGACCGTCGTCCGCTGGCATTCGCGCCGGACGCGGCGCGGCGCTGGCTGGACCCGAAACTCCCGCTCGACGAACTCGAGCGCTTGACGCGCAGCGCGGGCTTGGCCGCCGGGCGCTTTCGCTGGCATCGGGTGAGCCACGACGTGGACCGCACGCTCAATGACGAGCCGGGTCTGATCGCAGCAGTGAACTGAATTTGAGCGACAAACGTGAGCGCGGAACGTGAGTCACCCGCTACGCCCCAAGAACGGAAAACAGGCCGGCCGCCAAAGCGGCGCCACGCCAATCCTCAGCGATCGCGCCGCTGCCCCTGCAAATCCGGACGCTCGACCTTGACCGGCACCAATTGCGGCTGCTGTTCGCGCAGGCGGCGGAGCAGATCGCGCGATGCGGCGATCCCGATCAAGCCCAACATGACGGCCACGCCGATCATCAGATGCGTATCCATGAATCCCTCGTCCTTCTGTCGTTGCGATGTGTAGCGATTTGCCGAACGGCGGCGAACTGCGCGCGTCCGGTGCAATACCGCAGCGCATGAACGACACGTTAGCAAATCGACCGCGCGGGAGAAGTAAGGAAATGTTGCGACGCGGCACTTATGTAACAGTGGCCCGTGCCGCGTGGCGGCAGCCCGTTGGCCATCGCCGGAACGCCCGCACGGCGCGGTGTCAGGTTCGCGCGAACTCGCGCAGTTCCTCCTGATCCGCGGCCAGCGTGACAGGTAGTTCCTCACGCAGGAACTCGACCCACGTGCGGATCTTGGCGTCCAGATACTGCCGGGACGGATACAACGCGTACAGATTCATTTCCTGCGACGTGTATTCCGGCAGCAGCCACACCAGTTCGCCGCTTCGCAAACCGCTAATTGCCGAGTAGATCGGAATCAGCCCGACGCCCATGCCGCTCGACACCGCCACCGCCATGGCTTCGGCCACGTTCACCTGGAACGTGGTCGCGCCGAGCGCGATGGTTTCCTCGCCGTTTGGGCCGTCGAAGGTCCATTTGTCGGTCGGGAACACCGGCGTGACCATTTGCAGACACGCATGGCGCGAGAGGTCGGCCGGCGTTTGCGGCACGCCGTGCCGCTCCAGATACGCAGGCGACGCGCACGCAATGCTGAACGCGCTGCCCAACCGCTGCGACACCAGCCCCGAATCCGGCAGACCGGTGGCGAGCGTGAGCGACACGTCGAAACCTTCGTCGAGCAGATCGGGCATGCGCTGCGCGAGCGTCAGTTCGATATGCACGTCCGGGTAGCGGTCCTGATAGCGGCCGACGGCCGGCACCACATAGTGCTGGCCAAAGCTCGTCATGGCGTGGACCTTCAGCTTGCCGGACGGGCGGGCGTGGGCGTCGCTCGCCTCGGCCTCCGCCTGATCCACGTACGCGAGAATCTGCTCACAGCGCTGCAAATAACGCTCGCCGGCCTCGGTCAGCGCGATGCGGCGCGTCGTGCGGTTCAGGAGGCGCGTGCGCAGATGCGCTTCCAGATCAGATACCGCGCGCGACGCGTAGGCCGTGGTCGTGTTCAGATGCTGCGCGGCGCCCGTGAAGCTGCCCGCTTCGACGACGCGGACAAATACGCGCATGTTTTGAAGCGTATCCATAACTTTTCCTTGTGATCGGAAGCGATTGTTACACGATTCGCAAAGGCGATTGTCTCATATCCCGTAAAAATGCCTTGCATCTTTACCGGTTATTCCCCAATCAATCAAAAAATATAATGGCGCACATGCTTCTATAATCATTTTTGGAGGAAATCGTGCAGTCTCCGGTACAGAAAGGGGTCGCCGCAGCCGCGGTTCTTACGATCCTATTAACAATCGCCGGCTGCGCCAGTACCGGAGGCGTCGCGCCGCAAGCAAGCGGAATCGAGCCCGCTTCGCTCGACGCGGGCAACGCGATCCGCGCCGCCAATGCGGACGCCCAATGGCCGGCCGTCGACTGGTGGCGCGCCTATAACGATCCGCAACTGAACCAGTGGATCGAAGAGGCGCAGGCGGGCAATCCAAGCCTCGCGGCAGCCCAGGCGCGCGTGCGCGAAGCCATGTCGATGGCGGGTGTCGCCCGTTCGGCGTTGTCGCCGCAAGTCAACGGCAGCCTGTCGATCCAGCGCCAGAAGTGGGCCGACAACCTCTACTACGGCCCGGGGCCGCTGGCCGGCGAGCAATCGTGGAACAACACCGGCACGCTCGGCCTGTCGTATCACCTCGACATCTGGGGCAAGGACAAGAACGCCGCCGAGCGCGCGCTCGACGCCGCCCACGCGAGCGCGGCGGATGCGCGCGCCGCCCAGCTCGAACTGGAAGGCAACGTGGTGCGCACGTACATCGAGATGTCGATGAACTATGCGCTGCTCGACATCGCCAAAGCCACCTTGCAGCAACAGCAGCAGATCGTGGATCTGGCCAACCGGCGTCTGAAAGGCGGCATTGGCACGCAACTCGAAGTGAGCCAGGCCGAAACGCCGCTGCCGGAATACGAACGCCAGATCGACGAAATCGAAGAAAAGATCGCGCTCGGGCGCAATCAGCTGGCCGCACTGGCCGGCAAGGGTCCGGGCGCGGGCGATTCGATCCAGCGTCCGACGCTTTCGCTGAACGCGCCGGCCGGCCTGCCGAGCGCCTTGCCCGCAGACCTGATCGGCCATCGGCCGGACGTGGTCGCGGCGCGCTGGACGGTCGCGGCGCAAGCGCGCGGCATCGACGTGGCCAAGGCGGACTTTTATCCGGACATCAACCTGCTGGCGTCGATCGGCGGTTATGCGGCGATGGGGCCGCTGTTCCAGTTTCTGAAGAACCCGTCGCATAGCTGGAGCGCGGGGCCGGCGCTGTCGCTGCCGATCCTCGACGGCGGACGGCTGCGTTCGCAACTCGGTGCGGCGTCGGCGGGCTATGACGAAGCCGTCGATGGTTATAACCAGTCGATTGTCGGCGCGCTCAAGGATATTTCCGATCAGGTGATCCGCATCCGCTCGCTCGCCACTCAGGCCGACGACGCCGACCGTTCGGTCGCGGCGGCCCGCAAGAACTACGACCTGTCGCGCGAAGGTTACCGGCGCGGGCTGACCGATTACCTGAACGTGCTGATCGCGCAAAACCAGTTGCTGCGCGCGCAGGAAGGCGTCGCGAAGATTCAGGCCGAGCGGCTGGGCGCGCATGCGTCGCTGGTCACGGCGTTGGGCGGTGGTCTCGACGATCCGGCTAACGGTCCGCAGGCGAATGAGACGCTGCCGGCGCATGGGAAGGGCAAAGCTGCAGCGGCGGGTTCGAACGCTGGAGCCGCGCCCGCGAACGCGACGGCAAAAGCCGAGTCGGCTAGCCGCCTGGAGAAAGCCGCACCGGCCACCGCTGACACAGACCGCGCACGGAATGCCAGGCCGAGCGTCGTGAAACCGTCGCCCGCTGCTGCCAACGGTGCGAACGCTAGCGGAATGAGTGCGGCAGCGGCCACTTCTGTTCCGTCCACCGCTGCCCCGTCGGCCAAGTCGGGAAGCTGACCATGTCCGCCTCTTCTTCCGCCTCGCGCCCGGCGTCGTTCGCCGCGTTATACGCGGCCGCCGCCGACTGGGCGCGCAACGACGGCCTCACCTGGATCTACCTCTTCAAAGCGCTCGCCGCCTGCTTCCTCGCGCTCGGCGTCGCGATGAAGCTCGACCTGCCGCAGCCGCGCACCGCGATGACCACCGTGTTCATCGTGATGCAGCCGCAAAGCGGCATGGTGTTCGCGAAGAGCTTCTACCGGATCTGCGGCACGCTGGTCGGTCTCGTCGTGATGCTCGCGTTGATCGGGCTGTTCGCGCAGCAGCCGGAACTGTTTATCGTCACGACCGCGATCTGGGTCGGCATCTGCACCGCGGGCGCCGCGCGCAACCGCAATTTCCGGTCGTACGGCTTCGTGCTGGCCGGCTATACCGCCGCGCTGATCGGCATCCCCGCTTCGCAACATCCGGACGGCGCGTTTCTGAGCGCGCTCACGCGGGTGGCCGAAGTGGTGGTCGGCATCGTCTGCGCGGGCGCGGTGAGCGGCCTCGTGTTTCCGCAGTTCGCCGGCTTGCAGATGCGCAGCACCGTGCGCGCGCGTTTCTCGGCGTTCGTCGAGTATGTGTCGGCGTCGCTCGCCGGCCGCAACGACCGCGCGCAGATCGAAGCGACCAACGCGCGCTTTGTCGCCGACATCGTCGGTTTCGAAGCGGCCCGCAGCGTGGCCGTGTTCGAAGGCCCCGATTCGCGCATGCGCGGCGGCCGTCTCGCGCGTCTGAACAGCGAGTTCATGACCGCGTCGACGCGCTTTCACGCGTTGCATCAGTTGATGAACCGCTTGCGCAACACACACACGAGCGGCGCGGCCACCGCGATCGACGCACTCGAGCCGTACTTCAAGGAAATCGCCCCGCTGCTCGCGAAATCCGGCGAACCCGTGCTGAGTGCCGCCGACGCCGCGCACGCCGCCGCGCAGCTCGAAGCCTACAAAGCCGAGTTGCCCAAACGCGTGCGCGCGACACGCGCGCAGCTGGAAGCGTACCCCGAGACGCCGCTGCTCGACTTCGACACCGGCGCCGAACTGCTGTACCGCTTCATCGACGATTTGCATGCTTATGCCGCCACGTACGCGTCGCTCGCCGTCGATACGCACGAGCGCGAGCGCTGGATCGAACGTTACGAACCGAAGACGAACGCGCTTGCCGCGGGCGTCGCGGGCGTGCGCGCCGCCATCGTGATGATGGCGCTCGGCGCCTTCTGGATCGCGACCGCGTGGCCGAGCGGTTCGACCTTGACGCTGAATGCCGCGGCCATTTGCGCGCTGGCGTCGTCGTCGCCGAATCCGAAGCGCACCGCGTTCCAGATGGCGGCCGGCACGCTGGCCGCCACGGTGATGGGCATGATCGCGGTGTACGGCGTGTTTCCGCACATCGACGGCTTCCCGCTACTGTGCGCCGCGCTCACGCCGTTCCTGCTGCTCGGCGTGTTCATGACGACGCGGCCCGCGCTGGCCGGCTACGGTGTCGGCTACTGCATCTTCTTCTGTTTCCTGGCCGGCCCGGACAACGTGATTCACTACGACCCGAGCGCCTTCATGAACGATGCGCTGGCGCTCGTGCTGTCGATCCTGGTGTCGTCGATCGCGTTCGCGGTGTTGCTGCCGCCTTCGACGCCGTGGCTGCGTAACCGCCTGCTGGTGGATCTGCGGCGCCAGGTCGTGCTGGCGAGCCGCGCGGGCATGCACCGGGTGCGTTCGCGCTTTGAAAGCGGCGCGCGCGATCTGATGTTCCAGATCAACGCGCTCGCGCAGAACGAACCCGAGCTCAAACGCGACACGTTGCGCTGGCTCTTCTCGGTGCTCGAAGTGGGCAACGCGATGATCGACTTGCGCCGCGAAGTTGCGGCGCTGCCCGCCGACGCGCGCTACGCGAAGTCGATGCCGTGGCGCGTCGCGTTACGTGCGATGCGCGACGCGCTGGCCGCGCTATTCGAGCGGCCGCGTGAAGACCGCTTCGACCGCGCGCTTGTCGCGACTACCGACGCCATCGCCGCCGTTCAGCAGATGCTCGCCACCTTCACGCCGCCGCGTGAAGAGCGGCATCGACTGCAACGCATATTGAGTCAACTGCATTTCATTCGTACCGCGCTGCTCGATCCGCAATCGCCGCTTGAACCGCTGATGAGCGGACGTGCCGACGCGTCAGAAGGAGTTCGTCATGCCACGTGATATCGCCGTTTTCGACGCCTACGTGCCGGCCATCGTGCTGCTGTTCATCGCGGGCGCCGCGCTTACCTGGGTGTTGGACCGCGTGATCGCCTATACGGGCGTGTATCGCGTGGTGTGGCATCCGTCCTTGTTCCGGGCCAGCTTGCTCGTGTGTGTGTGCGGCGTGCTGGGTCTCGCCGTTTATCGTTGATCAGAGTCGAAACATGACCATCCGAAATATTGTGGGCTTCGTCGCGACAGCCGTTATTTTTATCGTCGCGATTTTGATTGGACGCGTGTTGTGGGTTCATTACATGGACGAACCGTGGACGCGCGATGGGCGCGTGCGCGCCGAAATCGTGAATGTCGCGCCCGATGTTTCTGGCGCGGTTGTCGATCTGCCTGTGAAGGACAATCAACTGGTGAAGAAAGGCGATCTGTTGATGCAGATCGATCCCTCGCACTATGAGATTGCGGTCGAGCAGGCGCAGGCTGCGGTGGCTGCGCGAAAGGCCGAGTTGCAGATGAAGCGCGATGATGCGCAGCGGCGGGCGGATATGGATGCTTTGGTTGTGTCCAAAGAGAGCCGTGAGAATGCAACGCATACGGCTTCGGCCGCGGAGGCTTCTTATCAGCAGGCTGTGGCCGCTCTGGATGCGGCTAAATTGAATCTTTCGAGGACGCGGGTTGTGTCGCCGGTTGATGGGTATGTCACTAACCTCAGCGTGTTTCGCGGGGATTATGCGACTGCCGGGGCGGCTAAGCTGGCTATCGTCGATAGTCACTCGTTCTGGGTTTATGGGTATTTTGAGGAGACCAAGCTTCCTCATGTGCGTATTGGTGATAAGGCCGAGGTTCGGCTGATGAGCGGTGGCACATTGCAAGGGCACGTCGAAAGTATTTCTCGCGGTATATATGATCGGGATAATCCCGAAAGTCGTGAACTGCTCGCAGATGTGAATCCGACTTTCAACTGGGTGCGTCTCGCGCAGCGCGTTCCCGTGCGGGTGAGGATTGATTCCGTGCCGGATGACGTGGTGTTGGCCGCGGGGATTACTTGTACGGTTGTGGTGACGCCATCGGCTGGTAAGTCGAGCTGAGCGGTTTTGTCGTTGCGCGCATGACCGGCGGGATTTGCGGCATGGTGGCACGTCCTTGCCGACACGCGTATTACGGCTGAAATGAAGACACTCGACCGGTGCGCGAGAAAATGTGGCTCGCCGGTCGCAGTGGCGCTAAGATGTGCGCGCCCTCATTGCCGGCCCTTCAATCGCGGGCCAGGCAAGTCGTTGAAGGCTTGATAAAAATGAAAACTCAGTCTCGTCGGCGACTTGCCTTAGGCCACTGCCGCGAAGCGTACGAAAGCGCGTGCATAAGCCCTGATGCCTTCGTGTGTTCGTGCTGTTACCGGCTGGGCTACTGAGCTCCTCACGGTTCGACTGTCGCCAATGCCGCTCCTCGACGGCCCGCGACGATTTGAAAGGGCAATATAAAAATGCAGAAAGTGTCACGCGGGGTTTTCGTACTAGGTCTGTCCGTCGTGTTAAGTGCTTGCGGGGGCAGCGCCGGAACAACTTCTTCAGGCAATACCGAGAGCAGCGCCAATGCAGCCCCGACCACGCTGGCGGCAGGCGCCAGCCGAACCATGACAGCAAACATGTCGGTGCAGGTTCCCGCCGGCACGATTGTATCGTCGCCAAACGGCGACATCGTCACGATCGGCGGAACGTCGAATACCATCTACACACAGACTGGCGCGCAGGTCACTGTGCCCGCGAATGCAACGGGTCCGGCAAACAATCTCGTGACAACCGCGCAGGCAACGGGTAACGGCATTACCACCTCCGCCTTGACGGCTGTCAGCATGGCCGGCTCCCCCATAACAAACCTGTCCCCCGTCGATGGAACCGGCGAAGCCGCGGTTCTCTGGGGAGGCGGCCATCTCACCGTGAACGCTTCCGGCGACATCGTCCTCTCCGACCGGCTAGCCCTGCGGCGAGTCACGCAGTCCGGCGTGGTCACCACACTATCGTCCGCTGCCGAGTGGGACGGCGTCGCAATCGATGCCGCCGGCAACATCTACGGTTCGGGCAACACCACGCTTACTTCCACATCGCCGTTCACATTGGGCGGATCGCTCAGTGAACTCACGGCGTCGGGCGTCTACCAGCAACTATTCGCAAACTGGGCCACCGCCAGTTCCGGCCTCGTTGGCGGAGGCGGCCTCGTCGCGGACAACAAAGGAAACCTGTTTCTTGCCGATGCCGCAAACAACCGCATCGTGAAGTTCAATCTGGCCGGCAACACATGGACGGTTCTAGCCGGCAGCGGTACGAGTGGCAATGTTGACGGAGTGGGTAGCGCGGCGACATTCTCATTCAACGGAACGCCCGATCTTGCGATCGACAGCAGCGGTGACCTTTATGTAAAAAGTCTCGACGCGGTCCGCAAGATTGCGCCGGATGGCACCGTGACGACCGTGGCGAGCAAGCTGTCGAATGCCAGTAGTGCAATTGCGGTGGACAGCCAGGGCAACGTCTACGCCGCGGGCGTGCAAATCATCTACCGGATTGCGGCCAACGGCAGCATGGTGTCCTACCCATTCAGCAACTCGACCGACTTCATTACGTCCATGACCACCGACAGCGCCGGCAATCTGTATGTGGGCACGCGTGGCGTAGGTGCGCAGGTTTTCAAGATCACGTTCTGATTGTCTAAAAGGGTGGGCCGCGCGACGAAGGGCCGCGCGCGACCTTCCCTTACAACCTGAACTTCCCAACCATCGTCTTCAAACCCCGCGCCTGATCGTCCAACGACCTCGCAGCGGCCGTAGCCTCCTCCACCAATGCCGCATTCTGCTGCGTCCCGGAATCCATTTGCGTCACGGCGAGATTGATCTCCTCGATCCCGGCGCTCTGCTCGGAAGAAGCCGCCGAAATCTCGCCCATGATGTCGGTCACCCGCTTCACCGCTTTGACGACCTCATCCATAGTCTGTCCGGCGTCCTGAGCCAGGGTCGAGCCATTGCTCACGCGCTCCACCGACGTGCTGATCAACCCCTTGATCTCCTTCGCCGCCGCAGCACTGCGCTGAGCGAGATTGCGCACCTCAGCGGCCACGACTGAAAAACCACGCCCTTCCTCACCAGCCCGCGCCGCCTCAACCGCCGCATTCAAAGCAAGAATATTGGTCTGAAACGCGATCCCTTCGATCACGCCAATGATGTCGCCGATACTGCGCGCGCTATCGTTGATATCGTTCATCGTCGCGACCACGCGGCTCACCACGGCGCCGCCCTTCTCCGCGATCTCCGACGCGTTGTTGGCCAGCGTGCTCGCCTGCTTCGCGTTATCGGCGTTCTGGCGAACCGTCGAGGTCAACTGCTCCATGCTGCTAGCCGTGCGTTCGAGCGCCATCGCCTGCTGCTCGGTGCGCTGCGACAGGTCCAGATTGCCCATCGAAATCTCACCCGACGCCGTCGCAATCGCGTCCGCGCTGGACGCGATATCGGCCACCGTCGTCGCGAGCCCGCTTTGCATGTCGTGCAGCGCGAACAGCATGCTCGACTTGTCCTTGCGACCCAGCGCGATCTCGACCGACAGATCGCCCGCCGCGATCCGGCTGGCAATTTCCTTCGCATACGCCGGCTCGCCGCCGAGCTGGCCGGCAAGCCGCCGCACCACCCACTCGCTGATGCCGAACGCGAGCACGATCAGCCCGAGCGTCGCCACCGCGATCATCACGAACGACGAGTGGTAAATGAAGCCCGACGCCTCGATGGTCGCCTTCGCCGCCGTGCCGCGCTGCGCGACGAGTTCGTCGACCATTTTTTCCAGCTTGCCGGTTTCGACCAGCATCGACACGTCCTGCGTGCCGACCTGCCAGTTCATTTGCGATAAATCGAGCGGCTGCGCTTTCACGAGCGTCACGAAGTCGCGCAGATGTCCGCTCCACACCGTCACGGCAGCGGCGAATTTCTTCTGCTGATCGACGGCCTTCGCGTCGGACGTGTCGACGTACTGTTGCAGCGTGCCGAGTTGCGCGGCGAGACCGCTCAGGCCCGCCTCGATGTCGGTGCCGAGTTCGTCGCGCTCTTTCGCGGTGGTTGCGGTGAGCAGCATTTTTTGCGCGCGGCTCGCGCGCAGCATGTGGCCGCGCGCTTCTTCCGCGGCGCGGCTGGCGACGTGCCCCTGATCGTAGATGGATTGGGTGGACGCGTTCAGACGGCTGATCTGGGTCAGCGAAAACACGCCGATCAATAGCGTGCCGATCAGCAGCACGGCAAACGCGAGGCGCAACATCGCCTTCACCGACAAACCCTTGAGCCTCACCGCCCGCGAGCGGCTGCTCTGGCCACGCGGCGGCTTGCCCGCCGCTTCTCCCTCCGGTACGAATCCCGCGCCCGTCTGGCTGCCCAGCGAAACTGCTTTCATATTCCCCGTCCCCACGTTTAGAACTGCCGGAAAGGTCGGTTCCGGCATTGCTTCTTATCTCTCCGGGTCTACGGCAAGAACGTCCGCGATCTTTAACGTCGCTCGCGAAATGCCGGCCGCTTTCGCCACATGTGTCGCCCGGTCCTCGACGCGCTGCTTTGTAAGCCGCGCGCCCGCGACCGTTTTATACACGGCCAAAAATCGCCGGTCGGGATATATCAGATGACTTGCCAGCCGCGCGTGGCCGTGGCAGCACGCATGCTCCCGGCACCGTCGAGGTGCGCGCGGTTCCCGGTTTCGGCGCAGCGTCTCTGGCCCTTATCAGCAGTACATGTCCGATTCGCGACAAAACTTGTCCTTACAATTCGGTCAGGCCACATTAAACTTCGACAAATAGTTGACGACGCAAAAATGCCGCGTCGAAATGCCGCAGCGCTGAAAACGTTGCTCGAATAGCGCCCGGCGGCTTCAGATCCCTCTTTCTTCTCTCTCATCTAGCGTATGGAAACGAGCCTCGATAAAAGCGCCCTCGCCGGCGCGCCAGCCGGAACGGGAACCGGCGCGGCCACTGCCGCGCAACCCGCCGCCAAAGTGCAGCGCACGGTGTACTCCGTGCTCGGCGCGATCAGCTTCTCGCACCTGCTCAACGACATGATCCAGTCGTTGATCCTAGCGATCTATCCGATGCTGAAAGACAACTTCTCGTTGTCGTTCGGCCAGATCGGCCTGATCACGCTGACTTACCAGATCACCGCGTCGCTGCTGCAGCCGCTCGTCGGCACTTATACGGACAAGCATCCGAAGCCCTATTCGCTGCCCGTCGGCATGGGCTTCACGCTCGCGGGTCTGCTGCTGATGTCGGTCGCGCCCAACTTCGGCGTGCTGCTGGTGGCGGCGGCGCTGGTCGGCTGCGGTTCGTCGGTGTTCCATCCGGAATCGTCACGGGTTGCGCGCATGGCGTCGGGCGGCCGTCACGGGCTGGCGCAGTCGCTGTTCCAGGTGGGCGGCAATGCGGGTTCGTCGCTCGGGCCGCTGCTCGCCGCATTGATCGTGATTCCGCACGGCCAGCGCAGCATCGCGTGGTTCTCGGTGGCGGCGCTCGTCGCGATCGTCGTGCTGACGCAGATCGGCCGCTGGTACAAGCAGCATCCGTCGGTGAAGAAGGCGCGCAGCGTCGCCGGTCACGCCACGCTGTCGCGCAACAAGGTCATGTTCGCGATGGGCGTGCTGATCCTGCTGGTGTTCTCGAAGTATTTCTATCTGGCCAGCATCAACAGCTACTTCACGTTCTATCTGATCGACAAGTTCCATCTGCCGGTCCAGGCGGCGCAGGTCCATCTGTTCGTGTTCCTCGCGGCCGTCGCGGCGGGCACGATGATCGGCGGCCCGATCGGCGACAAGATCGGCCGCAAGTACGTGATTTGGGTGTCGATTCTCGGCGTGGCGCCGTTCACGCTGCTGCTGCCGTACGCCAACCTGTTCTGGACCGGCGTGCTGACGGTGATCATTGGCGTGGTGCTGGCTTCGGCGTTCTCGGCGATCCTCGTGTACGCGCAGGAGTTGATCCCCGGCAAGGTGGGCATGGTCGCGGGCCTCTTCTTCGGCTTTGCGTTCGGCTTGGGCGGGATCGGCGCGGCGGTCCTCGGGCAATTGGCCGACGCCACCAGCATCACGTACGTGTACAAGGTCTGCTCGTTCCTGCCGCTGATCGGCGTGTTGACGGTGTTCCTGCCGGATGTGGAAGGCAAGCGCGCAAAGGCGTGATGGCCGTGCGATCGCGGGTCTGATGAGAGAAAGGCGCTTCGGCGCCTTTTTCTTTGTCTTTGCGCGAACCTGGCGAGCGCGGCGTGTGCGGCTCATCGCCGCGCCGGACGGCGCCCCGCATCGCTCATGGTGAACCCGCGTTGTCCGCCGAGCCACGCCTGCTCTATGCTTGTGCGGACACACGCCCTGCTCTCGCGCCGCGTCACGCGGCCGCACGACCCGACATCCGTTCACTCACGCAGCAGAAGGATCGCCGCAGATGACAAGCTATCGCGACTTCCACCGCCGTTCGATCGAAGACCCCGAGGCATTCTGGCGCGACGAGGCGCGGCGCATCCATTGGCAAACGCCGTTCGACACCGTGCTCGACCGGTCGAATCCGCCGTTCGCGCGCTGGTTCGTCGGCGGCCGCACGAACCTGTGCCATAACGCGGTGGATCGTCATCTGGCTGAGCGCGCGCAGCAGAACGCGCTGGTGTATGTCTCGACGGAAACCGGCATCGAGCGCCGCTACACCTACGCCGAGCTTTACGGCGAGATCAATCGGATGGCCGCGGTCATGCGCTCGCTCGGCGTGAAGCGCGGCGACGTGGTGCTGCTCTATCTGCCGATGATCCCCGAGGCCCTGTTCGCGATGCTCGCCTGCGCGCGCCTCGGCGCGATTCACTCGGTGGTGTTCGGCGGCTTCGCGGCGCCGAATCTCGCGGCCCGCATCGACGACGCGAAGCCCGTGCTGATCGTCACCGCCGACGCCGGCGCGCGCGGCGGCAAGGTGATCGACTACACGCCGCTGATGGACGAAGCGCTCGCCCGCGCGAAGCACAAAACGCCGCACGTCTTGCTGATCGACCGGCAACTCGCGCCCGAGCGGCTCAACGCCAGTTATCTCGTCGCCTACGAACCACTGCGTGAACAGTTCTTCAACGCCCACGTGCCGTGCGAATGGCTCGAATCGAACGAGCCGTCCTACGTGCTGTACACGTCGGGCACGACCGGCAAGCCGAAGGGCGTGCAACGCGACGTCGGCGGCTACGCGGTCGCGCTGGCGGCATCGATGGAACACATCTTTCAGGGCAAGGCGGGCGACGTGATGTTCACCGCGTCGGACGTGGGTTGGGTGGTCGGCCACAGCTATATCGTCTACGCGCCGCTGATCGCGGGTCTCACCACCGTCATGTACGAAGGCACGCCGATCCGTCCGGACGGCGGCATCTGGTGGCGCCTCGTCGCCCATCACCGGATCAATCTGATGTTCACCGCGCCGACCGCCTTACGCGTGCTGAAAAAGCAGGATCCGGCGCTGCTGAAGAAAGCCGATCTGTCGAGCCTGCGCGCGCTGTTCCTCGCCGGCGAACCGCTCGACGAGCCGACCGCCGCGTGGATCGCCGGCGCGCTCGGCAAGCCGGTGATCGACAACTACTGGCAGACCGAGACCGGCTGGCCGATGCTGGCGATCCCGCGCGGCGTCGAGGCGCTGCCCACCAAGCTCGGCTCGCCGGGCGTGCCGTCGGCCGGGTTCAATCTGACCTTGCGCAACGAACTGAGCGGCGAGCCCTGCCCGCCCGGCGAAAAGGGCGTGCTCACGCTGGACTATCCGCTGCCGCCGGGCTGCATGTCGACGGTATGGGGCGACGACAAGCGTTTCGTCAGCACGTACTGGTCGAGCATTCCGAACCAGCAGGTCTATTCGACCTTCGACTGGGGCGTGCAGGACGAGGACGGTTACGTGACGATCCTCGGCCGTACGGATGACGTGATCAATGTCGCCGGACACCGGCTCGGCACGCGCGAGATCGAGGAAGCGTTGTCGAGCCACACAGCCGTCGCGGAAGTGGCGGTGGTCGGCGTGACGGATCCGTTGAAGGGTCAGGCTGCGATGGCCTTCGTGGTGCTGCGCGACGCGCAGGCCTACGCGGACAAGAAGAAGCGCAGCAAGCTGGAAGCCGAACTCACGGCGACGGTGGATCGCCAGCTTGGTGCGATTGCGCGGCCGTCACGGGTTGTGGTGGTGTCGATGCTGCCGAAGACGCGCTCCGGCAAGCTGCTGCGCCGCGCGATCGCGGCGCTCGCGGAAGGACGCGAGCCAGGCGATCTGCCGACCATTGAAGATCCGGCGGCGTTGCAGCAGGTGCGCGAGGCGTTGAGTGACGGTGGGGAGAAGTAGTTTGCAAAGTGGCGGCGTGGCTAAAGCGCGTGTCGTAGTGAATGCGTCGACACGCGCCCCTCGACGCCGGCAGTCAGGCCGTCGAACTGCGCGCTTCTAAAAACCGCGTCAAAATCGCGTTCGAATACGTCCCGGCGATGTCCGTGAGAAACGACACGAAAGACTCGGGCGCGTGATCGTCGGCGGTATCCGAGACGGTACGCACGACCGCGCACGGCACGCCGTACTCGTAGCAGACCTGCGCGATCGCCGCGCCTTCCATCTCCACGGCGAGCGCATCCGGCAGCGCGTCGCGCAACGCCTGCACGCCCGCCGCGCTAGCCACGAACTGATCGCCGCTGATGATCAAACCGCGATGCACACGCGGCTCGCGCGTGCCGAAACGCGCCGCCGAAGCCGCGCCCTCCTCCGTGACGAAGCGCTCACAGGCTGCGGCGAGCTGATCGGCGAGCGTCGCATCGGCGTCGAATCGCGAGATGCCCAGCAATGGCACCTCGAAACGCGGAAACAGCGGCGACGCGTCGAGATCGTGCTGCAGCAGCGCGTCGGCGACGACGATGTCACCCACCCGCACCTCGCTCCCCACACCGCCGGCCACACCGGTGAAGACGATCGCTTCCACGTCGAATGCATGGATCAGCGCGCTGACCGTGGCCGCCGCCGCGACCTTGCCGACGCGCGCCAGCGTCACGACGCACGGCGCGCCGTGGACGGTGCCGAGGTGATAGTCCCGCTGACCATGCGTGATGGTGCGCACGCCCGACTCGGCGCGCATCGCTTCGATCAGATCGCCGAGTTCTTGCGGCAATGCCGCCAGAATCCCGAGCGGCCGATGTGACACCGGCACGGCAGCATTCGCCCCGCTCATTCCACCGCCTGCAATTTAGCAACCGCCAACGCCAGCCACTTCTCGCCGTGCCGCTTGAATTTGACCTGCGCCTTCGCATCGGTGCCGCCGCCTTCGAGCGCGGTGATCGTGCCCTCGCCGAACTTGGTGTGGAACACTTGCTGGCCGACGCGGAAACCCGTTTCCGCCGCACGCTGTTCGTTCGCGAACGCGGGCAACGGCGCCGGCGTCGACGACGCGGCCCCCGTATAACCCGGCCGCGCGAACCAGTCGCGCCCATAACCCGCGTTGTCCGAACGGCCGCCCCAGCGCGCGCCCGCCTCGACCTTCGGCGTAAGCCACTTGAGCGTTTCCTGCGGCAGTTCGTCGAAGAAACGCGAGCGGATGTTGTAACGCGTCTGGCCGTGCAGCATGCGGCTTTGCGCGAACGACAGATACAGCCGCTCCTTGGCCCGTGTGATCGCCACGTACATCAGGCGGCGTTCCTCTTCCAGACCGTCCGACTCCATCGCGCTGTTTTCGTGCGGGAACAGCCCCTCTTCCAGACCGGTGATGAACACCGCCGTGAACTCGAGGCCCTTGGCGGCGTGCACCGTCATTAGTTGCACGGCTTCCTGGCCGGCTTGCGCCTGGTTGTCGCCCGCTTCGAGCGATGCGTGCGACAGGAAACCGGCGAGCGGCGTCATCGTGTCCGGGTTTTGCGCCGGATCGGCGATGCCGGGCGCGTCGAGCACGACGGTGTTCGGATCGTCGGTGGCGACGGCCAGTTCGGGCGCGGCGGTCGCGCCCGGCCGCAGTGGAATGGAACGCGCCGGCGTGTCCATGCCGTAGCCCTCTTCGCTGACGAACGCGGCGGCCGCGTTGACCAGTTCCTGCAAGTTTTCCAGCCGGTCCTGGCCTTCGCGCTCGTTCTGATAGAACTCCGCGAGACCGCTCGTGCGAACCACGTATTCGACGGTTTCCGGCAGGCTCATCTGCTGCGTTTCCGCGCGCATCTTGCCGATCAGGTTCGCGAAGCCCGCAAGGCTCGAACCCGCCTTGCCCGCCACATACGGAATCGCCGCGGCCATTGAACAGTTGTACAGACGCGCCGCGTCCGCGAGTTGCTCGATGGAGCGCGCGCCGATGCCGCGCGTCGGGAAATTGACGACGCGGGCGAACGCGGTGTCGTCGTTCGGATTGTCGATCAGGCGCAGATAGGCGAGCGCGTGCTTGACTTCCTGGCGCTCGAAAAAGCGCAAGCCGCCGTACACGCGGTACGCGATGCCCGCGTTGACCAGCGTGTGTTCGATCGTGCGCGACTGCGCGTTGCTGCGGTAAAGAATCGCCACTTCGCTGCGCGACGTGCCAGTGCTGATCAGCGCCTTGATTTCCTCGACGATCCAGCCGGCTTCCTGCGAATCGGTCGCGGATTCATACACGCGAACCGGTTCACCGTGACCCGCGTCGGTCCGCAGATTCTTGCCCAGACGGCGCGAGTTGTTGGCGATGAGCTGATTGGCGGCGTCGAGAATATGGCCGTGCGAGCGGTAATTCTGCTCGAGTTTGATCAGATGGCGGACGCTGAACTCGTGCTCGAAGTCGCGCATATTGCCGACGTTCGCGCCGCGGAACGCGTAGATCGACTGGTCGTCGTCGCCGACGGCGAAAATCGAGTTGGTCTGCCCCGCCAGCAGCTTGAGCCATGCGTACTGCAGCTTGTTGGTGTCCTGGAACTCGTCGACCAGAATGTGCTTGAAGCGCGCCTGGTAGTGGGCGCGCAGCGGCGGATTGTGCGCGAGCAGTTCGTAGCAGCGCAGCAGCAGTTCCGGAAAGTCGACCACGCCTTCGCGCTGGCATTGCTGGTCGTAGGCTTCGTAGAGTTCGACGAATTTGCGGTTGAAGTTGTCGGTGGCGTCGACGTCTTTCGGCCGCAGGCCTTGTTCCTTCGCGTTGTTGATGAAGTACTGGAGATTTTTCGCCGGGTACTTTTCGTCGTCGATGTTGAGGCCCTTCATCAGACGCTTGATCGCGGACAGCTGGTCGGCGGTATCGAGAATCTGGAAGGTGGCCGGCAAGCCCGCGTCGCGATGATGCGCGCGCAGCATGCGGTTACACAGACCGTGGAAGGTGCCGATCCACATGCCGCGCGTGTCGATCGGCAGGAGCGCCGACAAACGCGACATCATTTCGCGGGCCGCTTTGTTGGTGAAGGTCACCGCCAGAATCGTGGCGGGCGACGCCAGTCCATGCTGGATGAGCCACGCAATGCGCGTGATCAGAACGCGGGTCTTGCCGCTGCCCGCGCCGGCGAGAATGAGCGCGGGCTCGTTGGGGAGCGTGACGGCGGCGTGTTGTTCGGGGTTTAGATTGGCTAGCAGATCGGGCATTTTTTGGGAGGGGCGGCAGTTCGTTCGACATTATATGCCCCGGAGAGGGTAGGGTTTTTGGGGGCCGATAGACCATCATCGACTCAAGGAAAGGCCGACACCCCAAGAAAACCGCCGCCCGGGCAACCACGCTAAGCCTGCGGTAGAATTTGACTCTTCGGCGTCAAAACAGACGCCCAGTCCCCGAAGGTCGTCGTCGATGCAAATTCAGATTCACAAGGAAGTCGATGCACGCGGGCTCATGTGCCCGCTGCCCATTTTGCGCGCCAAGAAGGCGCTCGCCGACATGGAAAGCGGCCAGATTCTCAAGGTGCTCGCCACCGATCCAGGCTCACAGCGCGATTTCGCCGCGTTTGCCAGGCAAACCGGCAATGAAATCGTCGAAAGCTCCGCGCACGACAAGGTCTTCACCTTCCTGATGAGGCGTCGCTGAAGCCCGTGTCCTGATTCACGCTCCAACAAAAAAGGCGCTGTGCCCCGCGTTCGCGGGCACAGCGCCTCTTACTTCGGTTCAACGCTTCCGGAATGCTGGCGGCAGAAGCCCGCTCAACCTTCCAGCACCGGCGAACGAGTACGCAGATACTCTTCGAAATCGGCGGCCACTTCCGGGTGACGCAAGGCGAACTCGACCGTCGCCTTCAGATAACCCAGCTTGCTGCCGCAGTCGAAACGCGTGCCGTGATACTTGTACGCCAGCACCTGCTCGTCGGCCAGAAGCGACTGGATCGCGTCGGTCAGCTGCAATTCGCCGCCCGCGCCCGGCTTCAGCGCGCGCAGATGTTCGAAGATGCGCGGCTTCAGCACATACCGGCCGACCACGCCGAGATTCGACGGCGCCAAGCTCGGCTCCGGCTTTTCGACGATGCCCGACATCTTGATGATCGAGTCTTCCCACTCCTTGCCGTCGACAATGCCGTACGACTTGGTTTCCTGAGCCGGAATCTCTTCGACGCCGATCACCGAGCTGTGATAGTGGTCGAACACCTCGATCATCTGCGTCATGACGGGCGGCGTGCCGTACAGCAAGTCGTCCGCGAGGATGACGGCGAACGGATTGTCGCCCACCAGCTTTTCGGCGCACATCACCGCGTGGCCCAAACCCAGCGCTTCCGGCTGACGCACGTAGAAGCAGTCCACATGGCTCGGCTTGATGCTGCGCACCAGTTCGAGCAGCTTGTCCTTGCCGCGCGCCTCGAGTTCCGCCTCGATTTCATATGACTTATCGAAGTGGTCCTCGATCGCGCGCTTGCTGCGGCCCGTGACGAAGATCATTTCGGTGATGCCGGCTGCCATCGCCTCTTCGACCGCGTACTGGATCAGTGGCTTGTCGACAATCGGGAGCATCTCTTTCGGGCTAGCCTTCGTGGCAGGGAGGAACCGGGTGCCAAGACCTGCTACCGGAAAAACCGCCTTTGTAACTTTTAGCATGTGATTACCCTGAATCCTCTGGATTAGCTATCGGTCCTTGCCCGCCTCTTGGGGCGGACACGGAGCATGATCAGACCGGCAAGCGCGCCAGCTGGGCTTTCAGCTTGCCCACCGTCGCTTCGAATTCTGCCAGTCTTTTCTGCTCCTGCTCAACGACTGCCGGCGGTGCCTTTGCAACAAAACTTTCATTCTGCAATTTGCCGTTGCACTTGATGATTTCCGTGCTCAACCGTGCAATCTCCTTCGACAACCGCTCCCGCTCCACTGCCACGTCGATTTCGACCTTCAGCACGAGCTTGTCGTTCCCTACGATAGCAATTGGCGCGCCATCTGCCTGCGCGTCCAGGCTTGCCTCGTCGGCAATGATCTGAACTTCGGACAAACGGGCCAACGCCTGGGCGTACGGAGCAAACGTGCGCAGGCGCTCCGCATTGCCGGTAGCGAGCAACGGCACCTTGACCGCCGGCGACAGATTCATTTCGCCACGCAGATTCCGGCACGCATCGATCACCGCTTTCAGGTCGGCTGCCCACTGCTCCGCGTCTTCATCGATTTTCGACGGTTCGGCAACGGGGTAAGGCTGCACCATGATGGACGCTTCGCCCTCGGCTTTGCCCTCGGGATAACGCCCGGCCAGCGGCGCCACCTTTTGCCACAGCGCCTCGGTGATGAACGGAATCACCGGATGCGCCAGTCGCAGCACCGTCTCGAGCACGCGCAGCAGCGTGCGGCGTGTTGCGCGCTGCTGGTTCGGCTGACCCGTCTGGATCTGAACTTTGGCGAGTTCGAGATACCAGTCACAGTATTCGTCCCATACGAACTTGTATAGGGCGTTGGCCACATTGTCAAAACGATAATCGGCGAAACCCTTGGCGATTTCCGCTTCCACGCGCTGCAGACGTGAAACGATCCAGAAGTCGGCCTGCGAGAAATGCAGATGTCCGTCCGGACCGCATTCGCCACATTGTTCCGGCTTGCCGAAGCCGCAATCGTGGCCTTCGCAGTTCATCAGCACGAAACGGGTGGCATTCCACAGCTTGTTGCAGAAGTTGCGGTAGCCTTCGCAGCGCGCCAGATCGAAGTTGACGTTGCGTCCGAGCGTGGCCATCGAGGCCATCGTGAAGCGCAATGCGTCGGTGCCGAACGCGGGGATGCCGTCGGGGAATTCCTTACGGGTTTTCTTTTCGATCGACACGGCCTGTTTCGGATTCATCAGGCCGGTGGTGCGCTTGGCGACCAGCGCGTCGAGGCCGATGCCGTCGACGATATCGATCGGATCGAGCGTATTGCCCTTGCTCTTCGACATCTTCTGGCCTTCGGCGTCGCGTACGAGTCCGTGCACGTACACCGTGTCGAACGGCACCTGGCCGGTGAAGTGCGTGGTCATCATGACCATGCGCGCGACCCAGAAGAAGATGATGTCGAAGCCGGTGACCAGCACCGACGACGGCAGGAAGTGCTTCAGTTCCTGCGTTTCATTCGGCCAGCCGAGCGACGAGAACGGCACCAGAGCAGACGAGAACCACGTGTCGAGCACGTCTTCGTCGCGCTTGAGCGCGCCCGTGTAGCCGGCCGCCGCGGCCTTGGCGCGCGCGTCCTCTTCGGTCTTCGCCACGAAGATTTCGCCGTTTTCGCCATACCACGCCGGGATCTGATGGCCCCACCAGAGCTGGCGCGAGATGCACCAGTCCTGAATGTTCTCGAGCCACTGGTAGTAGGTGGTGGTCCAGTTTTCCGGCACGAACTTGATTTCGCCGCCGCGAACCACGTCGAGCGCCGTTTCGGCGATCGATTTGCCCGGATTGAAGGTGCCTTCCGGCGCCGGCTTGCTCATCGCGACGAACCATTGGTCCGTCAGCATCGGCTCGATGACGACGCCGGTACGGTCGCCGCGCGGCACCATCAGCTTGTGCGGCTTGACCGATTCGAGCACGCCGAGCGCTTCGAGGTCGGCCACCACCTGCTTGCGGGCTTCGAAGCGGTCGAGACCGCGGTATTTTTCCGGCGCGTTCTCGTTGATTTTGGCGTCGAGCGTGAGGATTTCGATTTGCGGCAGCTTGTGGCGCAGACCTACCTGATAGTCGTTGAAATCGTGCGCGGGCGTGACTTTGACGACGCCGGTGCCGAATTCGCGGTCGACGTAGTCGTCAGCGATGATCGGCACTTCGCGGCCCGACAGCGGCAGCGTGACCGTCTTGCCGATCAGGTGCGCGTAGCGCTCGTCCTCCGGGTGGACCATTACGGCGGTGTCGCCGAGCATGGTTTCCGGGCGCGTGGTGGCGACCGTCAGATGGCCCGAGCCGTCGGTGAGCGGGTACTGGATGTGCCAGAGCGAGCCGTTTTCTTCTTCGCTGACCACTTCGAGGTCGGAGACGGCGGTGAGCAGCACCGGGTCCCAGTTCACGAGGCGCTTGCCGCGATAGATCAGGCCCTGTTCATACAGGCGTACGAAGACATCGCGCACGGCGGCCGACATTTTGTCGTCCATCGTGAAGTATTCGCGCGACCAGTCGATCGAGGCGCCCAAACGCCGCACCTGGTTCGTGATGGTCGAGCCGGATTCCTGCTTCCATTCCCAGACGCGTTCGACGAACTTTTCACGGCCGAGGTCATGGCGCGAGACGCCTTGCGCGTCCAGTTGGCGCTCGACGACGATCTGCGTGGCGATGCCCGCGTGGTCCGTGCCCGGCACCCACAGGGTGTTTTCACCGAGCATGCGGTGATAGCGGGTGAGGCCGTCCATGATCGTCTGGTTGAAGGCATGGCCCATGTGGAGGGTGCCCGTGACGTTCGGCGGCGGCAGCTGGATCGAGAAATCTTTCCGGTTTTCCTCGATGGAGGGCGTCGCGTAGGCGCGCTTTTCCCATTCGGGGCCCCAGTGGGCTTCGATGGTGTGGGGCTCGAAGCTTTTGGCAAGCGTGGAGGTGGTGTCGCTCGGGGTCTCGCTCATTGTGTCGGTTCGGCTGGTGAATGCTGGGAATGGTCGATTATAAGCGGCGCCTGGCAGTGGGGGATTTTTGGGGATTTGACCGGGTGGCTTTTTTACCTGCGGCGCTTTGGTGGATGGGGCTTTCGGGGGTGGCCTTTCCTTGAGTTCCTGGTGGTCTATTAGCGTTGCCCTGTACGGGGCGGCACTCCCTTTCTTTGCCGCCGCAAAGAAAGGAAGCAAAGAAAGCGGCTTCACACCGCCAGCCTGTAAGCGGGTCCCCCGGCTTGGAGGGTCCAATGGTGCATCTGGAATCGGTCACCTCGCACATTCAGCGCTTGCGACAAGGCAGTCATACCTCCCGCTTCGCGCTTCGCGCTCGCCGGAACGGTCGGTCTGAAAACAAGTGGGTGCGTGTGCGTGGTGGGAGCCGTCGGCTTCGCCTCGGCGATGCCGCGAAACGGCCGGTGGGTTTAAGGCGCCACGGGAATGTCTTCCAGCGCGGGAAATGGCTCGGACGAAAAAAGGCCGCGAGCCGCGCCAGGTGGGGAAAAAAACGCCAACGTCTCGATGAAGGCTCGTCGAGCACGGAACGCAGACGGTCTGCTGAACGACGTCGAGCTCAAAACACAGTCGACTTGCTGAACGACCTCGACGGCGCGCGCAGCGCCGCCGGAAGTATGACGCCCTTGTCACAGCGCGGAATGTGCGAAAAGACCGATTCCAGATGCACCACTACCGTGGCTGCGCGAGGGCCCCGCTTACAAGCTGGCGGTGTGAAGCCGCTTTCTTCTTCCTTTCTTTGCGGCGGCAAAGAAAGGGAGTGCCGCCCCGCACAGGGGCTACGCCAATAGACCACAAAGAATTCAAGGAAAGGCCAAAACCCAAAGAACAACAGCCCAAACCTACAACGCAACCGCCTCCCCCTTCAACAAAGACTCCCGCAACGCAACCCCAATCCGCGTAGCCTCCAACGCATCAGCAAGCGAAGCCCCAGCCCGCACAGCAGAAGAAGAACCAGTCCCCCCCTGCACCGCCGCAACAAACGCCCTAGCCTCAAACAAAAACGCCTCCTCGAAACGATCAAAAAAATTCGCCGTACATTCATTCCGAATCCCGGTGGCATCATAAATCTCAACCCGATTGGCCCGCGGATTACGCCCAATAGCAAGCGCTCCAGCCGTGCCGATCACTTCGCTATGCGTGTCATTACCATGCGCCTGCGTCCGCGACGCATAAAACATGGCCAGCTTGCCGTCTTCGAACTCGCAGATCGCGACACCGTTATCGACATCGCCGAACTCACGCAAGCCTTCATGCATCGCGGCAACGCCCGCGGCAAACACGCGTTTTGCACGCGGCTTACCCAGCAGCCAGCGCGCCACATCGATATCGTGCACGGTGCAATCGAGAAAAATTCCGCCAGACGTCGCCGCGAAACGCACAAAAAAACCATCGCTATCGTTCTGATCCGCCGTCTGCGAGCGCACAAGAAACGGCCGGCCGATCTTGCCGGCTTTGATCTTGTCGAACGCGTCCTTGTAACTCGGATCGAAGCGCCGCATGAAACCGATGGTCGCCTGCAAATGCGGATAGCGCGCGGCCTCGGCCAGCACCCTCTCGCACTCGGCGAGATCCAGCGACAAAGGCTTCTCGCAGAACACATGCTTGCCGGCCCGCAACGCGTCGACGATCTGCTGCGCGTGCAACGAAGACGGCGTGACGAGCCAGACCGCATCCACCTCACGATCAGCCAGCAACTCCGCGTAATCCTCGTACAGTCGCGGCGCAGGCAACACTTCCCGCGCCCACGCCCGCTCCTCCTCCACCGGACTGCAAGCCGCCACGAGCGACGCACCCGGCACGCGATACGCGAGATTCTCCGCGTGCCGCTTGCCGAGCCGCCCGAGGCCGACTACGCCCACACGAACCCGCGCCGCGGCGGGCGCCATCACGATGCCTCGCCGAGTTTGATCGCGCGGCCCTCGCGCCACGAGCGCGTCGCCGCTTCGGCGAGTTCAAGCGCTTTCAAGCCGTCGGCGACGGTCGTGCGCACCGGTTTGCCATGTGTCACCGCATCGAAGAAATGCGCAATTTCATGCGCGTAAGCCGCGCGGTAACGTTCGAGGAAAAACGCTTCCGGCACGTCGCTCGACACTTCGGTTTTCGAATACGCCGTGACTTCCGTGGGCCGCACATTGCCCGCCTGCAACATGCCGGTGCTGCCCAGCACTTCGAAGCGTTGGTCGTAACCGTATGCGGCGCGCCGTGCGGTATTGATCTGGCACAGGCGGCCGCGCTTCGTGCGGATCGTCACCGCGGTCGAATCGATATCGCCCGCGTCGGCGATCGCCGGGTCGCTCAGACAACTGCCGGTGGCGTGCAGCGTGTCGGCCTCGTCGTCGAGAATCCAGCGGAAGATGTCGAAATCGTGAATCAGCATGTCCTTGAAAATGCCGCCGGAATGCTTGATGTACTCGACCGGCGGCGCCCCCGGATCGCGGCTCGTCACCACCAGCATTTCCGGCGTGCCGATCTCGCCGGCGTCGAGCCGCGCTTTCAACGCCGAGAACGTGGGATCGAAGCGCCGCTGAAAACCAATCATGCACACCACGCCCGCGCGCTCCACCGCTGCCGCGCAAGCGCGCGCGCGCTCCAGCGTCAGATCGACCGGCTTCTCGCAGAATACATGCTTCTTCTGTGCGGCGGATTGCATGATCAGATCGGCATGCGTGTCGGTGCTCGAACAGATCACCGTTGCGCCGATCGACGCATCGCCCATCGCGCCGTCGATATCCGCGACCTGCGCGCCGTGCTCGGCCGCAAGCGCCGCGGCGGCCTCACGATTCACGTCGACCACGTACTTGAGCCGCACGCCCGGTTGCCGCGCAAGATTCGCCGCATGAATCTTGCCGATGCGCCCCGCGCCGAACACCGCCACGTCGATCGTCTTTGCCGCCTGATTTGCCCCATCAGTCATCGTATCCTCCAGTGTCTTTGGATTCTTCAACATTCAATTCGAGCTTGTACGCGAGCGCGATGAACAACGCCTGGCACAAACAGATCGTGCTGGTCAGCGAGCGGAACGCGAACGCGCTGCCCTCTTTCACATACAGTTGCGTGGTTGCATAACGCGCGAGCGGAGATAGTTGGCTATCCGTAATAACCAGCGTTCTGGCCTGGTGATGATGCGCAACCCGCAAGCAATACTGCGTCTCTTTACCATAGGGTGCGAAGCTGATCGCGATCACCACGTCGCCCTTTTTCACACTGCGAATCTGTTCGCGATACATGCCGCCGAAACCGGACACCAGGTGCACGCGCTTAGGCGTGTGCTGCAGCGCGTAGACGATATAGCTCGCCACCGGAAACGAGCGCCGCACGCCGATCACGTAGATGTTGTCGGCCTGCTGCAGCATCTTCACGGCGGCGTCGAACTCCTTGTCGTCGAGCCCCGCCTCCAGTTCTTCGAGACCGCCGCGCGAGGCCGCGATGAACTCGCGCGCCACCGAACCGCCGGACAGCGCGCCCGGCTTCTCGTCAATCAGCTTGCGAATGCGCTGCTGATAGCTCGGCGACGAACTGCCCTGACCCGTGTAAGCCTGCCGAAACACCGCCTGCAGATCGGAGAAACCGGAAAAACCGAAGCGCTGCGCAAAACGCACCACGGCGGACGGATGCACGCCGCAACTCGCGGCGATGTCGCTGGTGCGATCCACCATCACACTGGAGCGATGCTGCTCGATATAGGTCGCGACATTCTTCAACTGACGCGGCAACGCGTCGTAGTTTTCCGCGATGCGCTGCATCAATTCTTCGACGCTAGGCAATTCCTCGGTGCTCTCTTCCGCCATGGCTCTCTCTCGGGTGCTTTATTGCAGTGCCGCAGACGCTCCGAACGCCCGCCGCACGGCCTCCTGACGCTGCCGATTATAGGCAGGCGCCCTGTCAAATGGAACGTATTTTCTATTTTTATTTGTAATGAAATTTTCATTGCAACGACTTGGAAGATCGCCTAATCTTGGTCGTGAGCGATGGTGCTTTGGTGGCAACACCCGGGTTGGCCAGACGCTCCCTTCAAAAACGACATACCGAGAAAGGTGGAGACAATGAGACTTTGCAAGGGCAAGGCTACGCTCAGGATTCTGGTGACGGCACTGACGTTGGCGACGGGATTCGGCGCGGCCTCGGCCGCCCGCGCGGCTGACGCTCACTTCGTGCTGATTAGCCACGCGCCGGATTCGGATTCGTGGTGGAACACCATCAAGAACGCCATCAAACAGGCCGACGAGGACTTCAACGTCGAGACCGACTACCGCAATCCGCCGAACGGCGACATCGCCGACATGTCGCGTCTGATCGAGCAGGCGGCCGCGCGCAACTACGACGGCGTGATCGTCACCATCGCCGATTTCGACGTGCTGAAAAGCTCGATCAACAAGGTGACCGCGAAGAAGATTCCGCTCGTCACGATCAATTCGGGCACGGAGGAACAGAGCGCGCAGCTCGGCGCGATCATGCATGTGGGTCAACCCGAATACGTCGCGGGCAGAGCGGCCGGCGAGAAGGCCAAGGCCGCGGGCGTGAAGTCGTTCCTGTGCGTGAACCACATCGCCACCAACACGGTGTCGTTCGATCGTTGCCGTGGTTTCGCCGAAGCGCTCGGCGTCGACTACAAGGCTTCCACTATCGACTCCGGCCAGGATCCGACCGAGATTCAATCGAAGGTCAGCGCGTATTTGCGCAACCACCCGAACACCGGTGCGATCCTGACGCTCGGACCGACCCCGGCTTCGGCCACGCTGAAAGCGGTCACGCAAATGGGTCTGGCGGGCAAGATCTACTTCTGCACGTTCGACTTCTCCGACGACATCGCCAAGGCGATCCAGAACGGCACGATCCAGTTCGCCATCGACCAGCAGCCGTACCTGCAGGGCTACATCCCCGTGGCGGTGCTGGCGATCGTGAAGAAAGAGCACACCACCGACCCCGCGAAGATCCGCCAGATTCTCGAAGCCAATCCGAAGTTCAAGGAACGGCTCGCAACCTATGGCCTCGCACCGTCCTATGGGCCGAAGAACATTCGCTCGGGCCCGGGTTTCATCACCAAGGAAAACCTCGACAAGGTTATCAAGTACGCAGGTCAGTACCGCTGATTCTTTACGCTAGTTAGTCACGCGCACGGCGGGCACCGCTTCGATACAGGCGGGCCGCCCGCCGCCACCGCGCATTTCACCGGCTGTTGTTCTCGCCACGCATCCTCGCGTGCGAGTCGCACACGGCCGGGCTCCAAGGAGACATCATGGGTGTAGCCGGCAAACACTTCCCACCGCACGTCAAGACGAATTCCGGCGAGGCAGCGCCCTCGGTGCCCGATTCGGATGAACGGCTGCGCAAGGAATCCAGGTTCGGCCATGTGCTGAACCGCCCCGAGTTCGCCGCGATTTCCGGCGCGGTACTGGTGTTTCTCGTTTTCGCGCTGACGGCCGGCAACTCCGGCATGTTCAATCTCGACGGCGTGATGAACTGGTCGCAGGTCTCGGCGTATCTCGGCATTCTCGCCGTGGGCGCCTGCCTGCTGATGATCGCCGGCGAGTTCGATCTGTCCATCGGTTCGATGATCGGTTTCGCGGGCATGATGGTCGCGATCCCCTCGGTGTATTTTCACTGGCCGATTTCGCTCGCGATCCTCTTCGCGTTCGCCGGCTCCATGCTGCTAGGCGCGCTGAACGGCTATCTGGTGATGCGAACGCGCCTGCCTTCGTTCATCGTCACGCTCGCGTTTCTGTTCATCTTGCGCGGCCTCACGCTCGCGCTCTCGATCATGTTCGCGGACCGCACGATCGTCTCCGGCGTCGGCGACCTTGCGCAGCAGGACTGGCTCGCGGATACGCTGTTTCACGGCGTCGCGCTGAACGGTCTGTTCACGATGCTCGCCCGCCATGGCATCGGCACCATGCTCGATAACGGGCACGCGCTCGTGCCAGGCATTCCCAAAGTGATTGTGTGGTGGCTCGGACTCGCCGCAGTCTGCGCGTTCGTGCTGGCAAAGACGCGGGCGGGCAACTGGATTCTCGCCGTCGGTGGCGACGCCAACGCGGCCAAGAACGTCGGCGTGCCGGTGCGTCGCGTGAAGATTTCGCTGTTCGTGCTGACTGCGTTCTGCTCGTGCCTCTTCGCGGTGCTGCAAGTGTGCGACATCGGCTCAGCCGCGGCCGACCGCGGTCTGCAGAAGGAATTCGAAGCGATCATCGCCGCGGTGATCGGCGGCACCTTGCTGACGGGTGGCTACGGCTCGGTGGTCGGCGCGTGCTTCGGCGCGTTGATCTTCGGTGTCGTGCAGATCGGCATTACCTACACCAACGTCAGTTCCGACTGGTTCCGCGTGTTCCTCGGCGTGATGCTGCTGATCGCCGTGCTGTTCAATCACTATGTGCGCCGCCGCGTCGCGCAATCGTAACGAGGAGACGACCATGTCCGATACGAATACCGCAGCGAATGGCGTCGACGGCTCGAACACCAACGCGAGCGCCCCGCAGGAAGACGTGATCCTCGCTCTCGAGAACGTCAACAAATATTTCGGCAAAGTGATCGCGCTAAGCGGCGTGACCTTACGTCTGAAACGCGGCGAAGTGCACTGCCTGCTCGGCGACAACGGCGCAGGCAAGTCGACGTTGATCAAGACCCTCGCAGGCGTGCATCAGCCCTCTTCCGGCCAGTATCTGGTGGATGGCAAACCGGTGCTGTTCGAATCGCCGAAAGACGCGCTCGATCTCGGCATCGCCACTGTGTATCAGGATCTCGCGCTGGTGCCGCTGCTCTCGGTGGCGCGCAATTTCTTCATGGGACGCGAGCCGCAAAAGAAACTGTTCGGCTTCCTGAGCGTGATGGACCTCGAAACCAGCGCCACCACCGCGCGCGACAAGCTTGCCGAAATGGGCATCAACGTGCGCGACGCGCATCAGCCGATCGGCACCATGTCCGGCGGCGAGAAACAGTGTCTGGCGATCGCGCGGGCGATTCACTTCGGCGCGCGCGTGCTGATTCTCGACGAGCCGACCGCCGCGCTCGGCGTAAAGCAAAGCTTCAATGTACTGAAGCTGATTCACAAGGCGCGCGCCAAGGGCATCTCGGTGATCTTCATCACGCACAACGTGCACCACGCGTATCCGATCGGCGATTCGTTCACGGTACTCAATCGCGGCAAATCGCTCGGCACGTTCACCAAGGAAACCATCAGCAAGGACGAGGTGCTCGACATGATGGCCGGCGGCGCCGAGATGCAGAAGATGATCGGCGAACTCGAAGGCGCGACGATCTGATTCATTCGCGCGACGGTTCGGCGCAGCCGCGCCGGCCGACGCGCCCAGCTATTCAGGAAACTTCATGAATCACTCCAGCACATCCAGCGGGACCCCGACCGCTTCGGCGCCGGCGAGCGGCAGCCGTTTTGCGCCGGGCCGCAGCCGCGACATCGTCTGCCTCGGCCGCCTCGCCGTCGATCTGTACGCGCAGCAAGTCGGCGCGCGGCTCGAAGACGTGTCGAGCTTCGCGAAGTATCTCGGCGGGTCGTCGGCGAATATCGCGTTCGGCTGTGCGCGGCTCGGCCTCGCGTCGTCGATGCTGGCGCGCGTCGGCAACGATCATATGGGCCGCTTTCTCACCGAGACGCTCACCAGAGAAGGCTGCGACGTCAGCCACGTGCGCATCGATCAGGAACGTCTGACCGCGCTCGTGCTGCTCGGCCTGAAAGACCGCGATACTTTCCCGCTGATCTTCTATCGCGAGAACTGCGCCGACATGGCGGTCGATGAAGCGGATTTCGACGAGGCCTTCATTGCGTCGTCGAAAGCGCTGCTGATCACCGGCACGCACTTTTCCACCGAACAGGTGAACCGTACGAGCCGCCGTGCGCTGGATTACGCGCGCCGCAACCAGGTGCGCACGGTGCTCGATATCGACTATCGCCCGGTGTTGTGGGGTCTTACCGGCAAAGCGGACGGCGAAACGCGCTTCGTCGCGAGCGAAGGCGTCACCGCGCATTTGCAGCGCATTCTGCCGCTGATCGATCTGGTGATCGGCACCGAAGAGGAATTCCGCATTGCCGGCGGCAAGACCGAACTGGTCGACGCGCTCGCGATGGTACGCGCCGTCACACCGGCCACGCTGGTGCTCAAACGCGGACCGCTCGGCTGCCAGATCATCGACGGCCAGGTGCCAGCCTCGCTCGACGACGTGCCGATTCACGGCGGCGTGGAAGTCGAAGTGCTGAACGTGCTCGGCGCAGGCGACGCGTTCGCCTCGGGCTTTCTCTCCGGCTGGCTGCGCGATCAGCCGCTCGAAGCGTGCGCGCGCGCCGCGAACGCGAGCGGCGCGCTGGTTGTCTCACGGCACGGCTGCGCGCCGGCCATGCCGACGCCCGCCGAACTCGACTACTTCCTGCGCGAAGCGAAAGCCGATCCGCAGCGCATGCGCCGCCCCGATCGCGACGCGACGCTCGCACGGCTGCATCGTGTCTCGCCGGCCCGCAAACAATGGGACGAAGTACTCGGCTTCGCGTTCGACCACCGCAACCAGTTCTTCGAACTCGCGCAGCAAACCGGCGCCGACGAAGCGCGCATTGCGCGCCTGAAGGGCTTGTTCGTCGAAGCCGTCGCGCAGACTGAAAGCGCGTTGGGTTTGCACAACCGCATCGGCGTGCTGATCGACGACCGTTACGGACAGGACGCGCTGAACGCGGCCACCGGGCGCGGCTGGTGGATCGGCCGGCCAGTGGAACTGCCGGGCTCGGTGCCGCTCGTGTTCGATCATGGCCGTTCGATCGGGACCACGCTGATCCCGTGGCCGCAGGAGCATATCGTCAAGTGCCTCGTACAGTTCCATCCCGACGAACCCATCGAGCAGCGTCTCGAACAGGAAGCGCAGCTGCGCGCGCTCTATGACGCGACGCAAGCAAGCGGCCACGAATTGCTGCTCGAAGTGATTCCGCCGAAACACGCGCATCTGCCGCAGGCGCCGGACACGGTGTATCGCGCGTTGAAGCGCCTGTACAACATCGGCATCTATCCCGAGTGGTGGAAGCTCGAACCGATGGACGCCGCGCAATGGCGCAACGTCGACGCGCTGATCGCCGAGCGCGATCCGTATTGCCGGGGCGTGGTGCTGCTCGGTTTGTCGGCGGCCGTCGAGCAACTGGACGAAGGCTTCCGCGCGGCGGCGCAATCGGCGACGTGCCGCGGCTTCACGGTCGGGCGCACGATCTTCCACGAGCCGAGCCATGCGTGGCTCGCCGGAGAAATCGGCGACGACGAACTGATCGCGCGCGTGCGCCGCACCTTCGAAACGCTGATCGCTTCGTGGCGCGCAACACGTGGCGCAAGTGCCGCGCAGGCCAGCGCGCCGAACCATGTCCATCAGGAGCAAGCCGCATGAATCAGCGCGTATTGCATCACGACGCGGCGTCCGCCAACGACGCCAGCCACGCTCGCGCCGGCTCGGGCGGCACGGTGCGCCTGACGACCGCACAGGCGCTGGTCCGCTATCTCGCCGCGCAACGCGTCGCGACCGAGGACGGCCAGGGCACCGAGCCGCTATTCGGCGGCGTGTTCGCCATCTTCGGTCACGGCAACGTGGCGGGGATCGGCGAGGCGCTGTATCAGCACCGCGACGAACTGCCGACGCTGCGCGCCCACAACGAACAGGCGATGGCGCATAGCGCGATCGCCTATGCGAAGGCGCATTTCCGCCGCCGCATGATGGCCGTCACGACGTCGATCGGACCGGGCGCCACCAACCTCCTAACCGCGGCGGCGCTCGCCCACGTGAACCGTTTGCCGGTGCTGCTGCTGCCCGGCGACATCTTCGTCTCGCGCGCACCGGACCCGGTGTTGCAGCAGGTCGAAGACTTCCACGACGGCGGCGTGTCCGCCAACGACGCGTTCAAGCCGGTGTCGCGCTACTTCGACCGCATCGTGCATCCGGCGCAGTTGCTGAACGCACTGCCGCGCGCCGTGCGGGTGCTGACCGACGCCGCCTTGTGCGGACCCGTCACGCTCGCGTTGCCGCAAGACGTGCAGGCGCAGGCGTGGGATTTCCCCGTCGATTTCTTCAAGCCGCGCGTCGTCACGTTTTATTCGCCCGCGCCGCGCGTCGATGAAATCGAGGCCGCGGTTGCGCGTCTGCGGCATGCGAAGCGGCCGTTGATCGTCGCGGGCGGCGGTGTGCTATACGGCCGCGCCACCGATGCGCTGCACCGTTTCTCGACCACGCACGGCATTCCGGTCGCGGAAACGCAGGCCGGCAAAGGCGCGCTTGCCTGGAACGATCCGCTGAACGCGGGTGCGCTCGGCGTGACCGGCTCGCCCGCCGCGAACGCGCTCGCGCACGACGCCGATTGCGTGCTCGCCATCGGCACCCGCTTGCAGGACTTCACCACTGGCTCGAACACCTTGTTCACGCAGGCCGATGTGATCGCGATCAACGCCAATGCGTTCGACGGCCTCAAGCATCGCGCGCAGGTAGTCGAAGCCGACGCGCGTCTTGCGCTCGACGCGCTCGCCGAACCGCTGCAAGGCTGGCATGCGGACCGCACATGGACCGCGCGCGCGCACAAACTCGCGGCGAGCTGGCGCGATACGGTGAGCACGCTCACGCATGCGCCGCAGCGCGACACCGTGCTGCCCTACGAGGGCGATGTGATCGGCGCCGTGCAACGTTCGAGCGCCAGTTCGCCTGCGAACGATATCGTCGTCTGCGCGGCCGGCACGCTGCCCGCCGAATTGCACAAGCTGTGGCGCGCCGGCAAGCCGGGTGCGTATCACGTCGAGTACGGCTATTCGTGCATGGGCTACGAGATTGCCGGCGGACTCGGCGTGAAGCTCGCCCGCCCCGCGCGTGAAGTGATCGTGATGGTCGGCGACGGCAGTTACCTGATGATGAACAGCGAGATCGCCACCTCGGTGATGATCGGCGCGAAGCTGATCGTCGTGGTGCTCGACAATCACGGCTATGGCTGCATCAACCGCTTACAGCAGGCCTGTGGCGGCGCGCCATTCAACAACCTGCTCGAAAATTGCGTGCAAGGACCGCTCGGCGCACCGAAGATCGATTTCGCCGCGCATGCGCGTGCCCTCGGCGCGCAAGCCGAACACGCGGCGAATATCGCCGAATTCGAAGCCGCAATGGAACGCGCCCGCGCGGCGGATCGTACCTATGTCATCAGCATCGACACCGATCCGGCCCGCACCACTGACGACGGCGGCTGGTGGTGGGAAGTGGCGGTGCCGGAAGTGTCGGCGCGCCCCGCTGTGCGCGACGCGCGTGCGAAATACGAAACACAACTCGCGGCCCGCGCGGAGCCGGCGAGTTCCGCGCAAAACACCGGCCCCACCGACAACGAATGAGGACGCCCGCATGACTGCTTTCGACGTACGTATCGGCATCAATCCGCTCTCGTGGATGAACGACGATCTGCCTTCGCTCGGCGGCGAGACGCCACTCGAGGTGGCGCTGACGGAAGGCCGCGCGATCGGCTATCAAGGCTTCGAACTCGGCAACAAGTTTCCGCGCGAACCCCAGGCATTGAAGACGCTGCTCGCGCAATACGATCTCGCGCTGGTCTCCGGCTGGTATTCCGGACGCCTCGCGCGACGCAGCGTGGAAGAGGAAATCGCCTCCGTCGGTCCGCATCTCGAGCTGCTCGCGCAAAACGGCGCGACGGCGATGGTGTATGGCGAGGTCGCCGATTCGATTCAGGGCGCGTCGCAACCGCTTTACCAACGTCCACGTTTTTTCAGCGATGCACAATGGGCCGAGTACGCGGCGCGCGTCGACGAATTCGCGCGTTATACGTTAAGCCGTGGCGTGCGGCTCGCCTATCATCATCACATGGGCGCTTATGTCGAGACGCCAGCCGATGTCGATCAACTGATGGCACGCACCAGCGACGCCGTCGGCCTGCTGTTCGACGCGGGACATATCACGTTTGCCGGCGGCGATCCATTGGCCGTGCTCGACAAACATATCGGGCGCGTTTGCCACGTGCATTGCAAGGACGTGCGCCCCGCCGTGATGAGGCTCGCGCGCAACCGAAACTGGAGTTTTCTCGACGCGGTCATCGCCGGCGCCTTCACGGTGCCGGGCGACGGCGCGGTGAATTTCCCCGCGATCATCGAGCGCTTGAAGCGGCACGGTTATTGCGGCTGGCTGGTGGTGGAAGCGGAACAGGATCCGGTCGTGGCGCCGTCGTTCGAATATGCGCAGAAAGGCTTCAGGACATTACGCACGCTGGTCGATGCGCCGCTGGGCGCCGCCGGCGGCTCTGAGCAGGAGGCAGCATGAGTTTATTGGTAAAGGCGCAGCGCGAAGGCCAGACGATCGCGCGAGTGACACCCGCGTCGGCGTGCTGGCGGTACGTCGGTTTTGCCGCTTACCGGCTGGGTGAGAACGAGGTCGTGCACGTGTTCGAACCGTCGCGTGAAGTGTGCATCGTCGTGCTCACGGGTACGGTGGATATCGAAACCGCGGACACTAAATGGAGTTCGCTGGGTTCGCGCGACAGCGTGTTCGAGGACGCCGCACCGTACGCGGTGTATTTGCCGCCGAACGTGCGGGTGACGGTTCGCGCTTGCCGCGACGCCGAAATCGGCGTGGCGAGTGCACCGGCCAAAGGCGAATTCCCGGCGAGGTTGATCGAGCCTGGTTCAATGAAGCGCTCGACCCGCGGCAAAGGACTGAATACGCGGTACGTCTGCGATATTCTTCCTCAGACCGAGCCTGCGGAGTCACTGTTGGTGGTGGAAGTCAGGACGCCTGGTGGACACGCTTCGAGCTACCCGCCGCACAAGCACGACACCGACAATGTCCCGCACGAGAGTTCGCTTGAAGAGACTTACTATCACCGGCTCGATCCGCCGCAAGGGTTTGCGTTTCAGCGCGTGTACACCGATATGCGCGACATCGACGAATCGATGGCCGTCGAGAATCACGACGTGGTCATGGTGCCGCGCGGCTATCATCCCGTGATCGTGCCGTACGGGTATGACTCGTATTATCTGAACGTGATGGCGGGTGGGCAACGAGTCTGGCATTTCCGCAATGATCCGGCGCACGAGTGGATCATCAATAAGGACGCTTGATCTTGCAGCCTGCGCGGCGCTTTCCAAATGCACCGCGCAGGCTACTGTCTAACGGCCAGATCGAGGCCGCCGTCCTCGCCCATCTTCACCGTTCCCTTCGCCACGTCCTTGCGATAGCCGTACAGATCGAACTTCATCACGCCGGGGTTCGAACTGTCCCTGATGAACGTGCGCGTATTCGTCGCCAGCGAGTTGAACATCTTCACGTCGCCGGGCTCGATCCAGACGAAGCTCTTCGCTGCGGCAAGTGAGTGGAAAGCCGCGTGCGCGGGGCGTGAGCGGCGTGTCGACAAATGAGATTCAAACGCCATGATTGGCGCGATCTGGGCACAGAGCGCGGGGCACGCGACTCTGCCGACGCGTGAGGGATTTACCTCGACAGCAAATCGATCACCAGGCCGCCACGTCGCACCTCAATAGAGCACCGCGCGTAGGCTCAACCGACGCCGAGCCATTCACACATCACGTCGGTCCGCTGCAAGAACGACGCGAGCGCACCGTCGAACACGATTTCGCCGTGCCCCATCACCGCGACGCGGCTGGCGATGTCCTGCGCGATCACCAGACGCTGCTCGATCAGCAGCATCGCCACGCCGCGATCGCGCAGCGTCCGCAAGCATCGGGCGACCTGCTCCATCACCAGACTCGCGAGACCCTCGCCGGGTTCGTCGATGACGAGCAGATCGGGGTCGCCGAGCAGCGCGCGGGCAAGCGTCAACATCTGCTGCTCGCCGCCCGACAGCGCACCCGCGCGCGTGGGCTTCCGTTCGCTCAGCACGGGGAAAAGCGCGTACGCATCGTCGATGGTGAAGCGCGGCGCGCGGCCGCGATCCTGTGGCGCGACACCGAGTTGCAGATTCTCGTGCACGCTCAGCGTCGGAAAAACGTCGCGATGCTCGGGCACATAGCCGAGGCCGAGGCGCGCGATCTCGAAGGTGCGCAGGCCACCGAGCGCGCGGCCCGCGAAACGCAACTCGCCTTCGCTCCGTACGAGACCCATGATCGCGCGCGCGAGCGTGGAGCGGCCCGAACCGTTACGGCCGACCAGTGCCAGCACTTCGCCCGCGTGGATGCTCAGCGTGACGCCGTGCAGCGCCTGGCTCGCGCCGTACCACGCGTTCAGCGCGCGAATCTCGAGCAAGGCGCTCATGAGCCGAACCCCTCGCCGAGATACGCGGCGCGCACCGCCGCGTCCGCACGAATCGCCGCCGGCGTGCCGCTCGCGATGATGCGTCCTTGCACGAGCACTGAAATGCGATCGGCGATCGCGAAGACCGCGTCCATGTCGTGCTCGACCATTAGCAGCGTGCGGCCCGCCGTGGTCTCGCGAATCAGTTCGATGGCGCGCGCCGCTTCCGCGCGATTCATGCCGGCCGTCGGCTCGTCGAGCAGCAAGGTATGCGCGCCGCCCGCGAGCGCGATGCCGAGGTCGAGCGCGCGCTGCTCGGTATAGCTGAGCGTGCCGGCCTGAACGTGGCGACGCGCGCTCAAGCCCACCGCGTCGAGCACTTGTGAGGCGCGCGCGTCGACCGTACGCGAGCCGCTGAAACGCTGCCACCAGCGCGTGCGGTCACGCTCGGCCAGCATCGCCGCACAGCGGAGGTTGTCGAACACGGAGAGCCGCGTGAACACGCTGGTGCTCTGGAAGCTGCGCGCGAGGCCGCGACGCGTGATCGCGGCCGGCGCGAGGCGCGTGATCTCCGCGCCGAACAGATCGATGCGCCCCGCGTTCGGCCGCGCGCCGCCAGCGATCAGATTGAAGAGCGTCGATTTGCCCGCGCCGTTCGGACCGATCAGTGCGTGACGCTCGCCGGGTTGAATCGCAAGATCGACGCCGCGCAGAATCTGCGTGGCGCCGAAGCGTTTTTCGATGCCGTAGAGCGCGAGCGCGGGGATCATCGCGAGGCTCCGGTGGCATGCGTGGCGTTCGAGCGCATGGCTGCAAGAAGCGTTTGCGCGCGAATCGCGTAATGCGCGGAGAGTCCTCCCAACGCGGCCAACACAAAGATTGTGGAGCCGAAGTAAAGCGGAGACGCGTTGATCCATAAGGGCACGCCGGGCACGTTGAAGACCGCGCCGTCGTCCGCACCGAATTGCGCCGCGTAGGCCCATTGCACGGCGAGCACAGCGGCCACAGTCCACAACAATGCGGCAGCCATGCCCCACACGTACGCCGCGCGGCACCGGCGCCAGCCGTGCGCGGCCACACGCGCCGTAAAACGCCCCATGAAGCCCGCCAATCCATCTGGCGAAATCACCACGACCACGATGAAGAACAGCCCCAGATAGAACAGCCAGGCCCGCGTCGCGCTCGCCACCGCGACGCTGAAAAACGTCAGAACGACCGCGCCCGCGACCGGCCCGAAGAACGCCGCCGTCCCGCCAATCACCGTGGCGATCAACACCGCACCCGAGCGCATCATGCCAACGCTCTCCGTCGACACCAGTTCCACATTGATCAGCGCCAACGTCCCCGCGATACCCGCGAAAAACGCCGACATCACCACTACGCCATAGCGAATGCGACGCGGATAGCAGCCGATCGCCGCAGCCCGCACCGGGTTGTCGCGTACGGCGTTGGCAAGGCGCATGAATGGCGTACGCGAAAGCGCGAACATCGCCGCGCACGCGAGCAGGCACCACACGGCGATCAGCGCATAAGCCTCGCGCGCCGGGCCGAAGTTCCAGCTTCCCAGCAACGGTCCGCTCGCGCGATCGATCGCCACGCCTGCCTCGCCGCCGAACCAGTCCGGCAGCGTCCACGCGGCGGCCGCCACGAGTTCGCCGAGACCGAGCGTAATCATCGCGAAGGCCGTGCCGGCGCGCCGCGTCGAGATGAAACCGAACAGCACGCCGCACAGCGCGCCGCCGATCCCGCCGACCAGCGGCAGCGGCACGAGCGGTACGCCGATCCGGTTGAACACCTGCGCGGCCAGCAGCGCGCCGAGGCCGGAGTAAGCGGCATGGCCGAACGACAGCAGTCCCGTCTCGCCGAGCAGCAGGTTGTATGAAAGGGCGAACACGATCATCGTCGCGGTCTGCGCGAGGTAGGCGAGCAACCAGCTTTGCGGCCAGATGAAAGGCGGCACCGCGAGCAACAGAATGAGCGCAAGCCACGGCGCAAGCATGCGCCACAGCGCGCGCGGCGCGGTCACGGACGGCGCTGGCGATTCGTCGGCCTCACGCATGGTCGTCGCGCCGCCCGAAAAGCCCGCGCGGGCGCAGCGCCAGCATCGCCACCAGCAGCAGATACGGAATCAGCGGCGCGAGTTGCGCGAGCGTCAACGCGTCCCATTCGACGGGGAGCGTGGCGTCGAATATCGACAGCACGTCGCCCAACGACACGCTGCTCGCCACGGCCAGCGTCTGCACGCAACCGACCAGCAACGACGCCACCAGCGCTCCGCTCAGCGAACCCAGTCCGCCGATCACGACCACCACGAACACGATCGAGCCGAGCGACTCCGCCATCCCCGGTTCGATCACGAAGAGCGGCGCGCCGATCACGCCGGCCAGCGCGGCGAGCGCCGTGCCCGCCGCGAATACGCCGGTGAACACGCGCGGCACGTTGTGGCCGAGCGCTTCGACGGCGCTCGCGTGCGTCAGCGCGGCGCGCACGATCAGGCCCGCCTTCGACACGCGCAACACCGCGAACAGCACGCCCAGCATGGCGAGCGACACCGCCATCATGAACGCGCGGTAGCGTGCGAACGCCGCGCCGTAGACGGTGAAGAGCGGCGCGTCGAGCACGGCGGGCACGGTCGCGGACAGCGGGTTCAAGCCCCACCCGAGCTTGACCAGTTCGCCGAGCAGATACGCGGCGCCGAACGTCAGCAGCAACTCGGCAAGATGGCCGTGCCCACGCACGCGCCGCAACAGCCACCGTTCCAGGGCCGCACCGATCAGTCCGACGACAAGCGGCGCCACGACCAGCGCGCTCCAGAACCCCGCGCGCGCCGCCACCGAAAACCCGACGTAAGCGCCGAGCATGTAGAAGCTCGCGTGCGCGAAATTCAGCACCCCGAGCATGCTGAAAATCAGCGTCAAGCCCGCCGACAGCATGAACAGCAGCAGGCCGTAGCTGATGCCGTTCAGCAGGTTGATGACGAACGACTGCACGCGCCTAGTCCGGCTGTTCTGCGACGCTCAACGGTTCGAGCGCCGCGCGCAATGCGGCGGGCAGATTCACCGGGCGCCTTGTGACACGATTCACATACACATGCACGAAGTGCCCTTGCGCGGCGGGTTGATCCTCGCCTTCCTTGAAGAGACCGACCTGATAGCGCACGCTCGACGTTCCGAGCCGTATGACGCGCAGACCCGCGTCGATCCGGTCGGGAAACACCAGCGGCGCGAAGTAGTTGCATTGCGTCTCGACCACGAGACCGATCGTCTCGCCCTGCTCGAAATCGAGCACGCCGGCGCGGATCAGATACTCGTTCACCACGGTGTCGAAGTAGCTGTAGTAGACGACGTTGTTCACGTGACCGTAGACGTCGTTGTCCATCCAGCGGGTGGGGATCGTCAGGAAATGCGGGTACGCGCTGCGCAAGGCGGATGCGGGTTTGTTCATGCTGGTGTGGTTGTCTCGGGTGTGGTTGTCTCGGGTGTGGTTGTCTCGGGCGTGGTTGTCTCGGGCGTTATCGTGAACGTTGTGTGGCCGGTTGTTTTGGTCAATGCCACTTGGTCAGCATGCGGCACGAGCGCCTTTGCTACCGGCGCACGGTCGGACAGGAAATATAAGCCATGCCGCGCTCCTCGCTGAGCGTGGGTTCATCGCACCGCTCATCGACGTGTTTGTCGGCTGGCTCACTGCCCCGGTCTTTCGACGAACTCGAACGGCAGGCCGCGCCGCCGCATCCATTCGCCGAGCGCCTGGCCGGTGCCCGCGCGCCATGGGCGCAACCTGGCCGGCTCGACCAGCCGGTACTCCAGCAATTCCGGCGACAACGCAATCGTTCCGTAAGCCTTCACGTGATACGCAATGATCAGTTCGTTCTTGCGAATGAATTCGTACACGCCGATCAACTCGACCGTCTCCGCGTGCAACGAGGTTTCCTCGAGCACCTCGCGGGCAATGCCCTCTTCCGGCGTCTCGCCGTTTTCGAGGAAGCCCGTGATCAGCGCGAACATGCCCTCGGCCCAGGCGGCATTGCGCGCCAGCAGAATCTTGCCTTCGTACTCGACGATCGCCGCCACCACCGGCAGCGGGTTGTTCCAGTGGACGTAGCCGCACGCCGGATCGGGACAGGTCTGGCGGATGCGGCCGCCTTCGTGTTCGGCGTCGGCGCGCTGGGTCAAAGGCGTGGCGCAACGTGGGCAAAATCGGTATTCGGTCATGGCGAAGGTGACGTTCCGTTTGTCTTGTGTGATGGCTTGCAGCTTATGGGTGTGACGCTTGGTTTGCGGTGCCGTTTTAGTCGGCGCGCCCAATGGTGCGCAGGGTCGCGTTCAGGCCGGTGCTCGGGTTGGCGCTCAGGTTAGCGCGCGATCTCGACGCGCTCATGGCCCGGCACTTCAGCGCCTCCGGTCCAACACGGCCTCACGCCGCGCACAACTCGCGCACCTCGGCGGCGAACCGCTCGACCGTTTCCGGTTGCGTATCCCACGCGCACATCAGCCGGCATCCGCCCGCGCCGATGAATTCGTAAAACTTCCAGCCGCGCGCGCGCATGGCCTTGGCGGCTTGCGCGGGCAATTGCGCGAAGACCGCGTTCGACTCTCCGGGAAACATGATGCTCACGCCCGGAATTTCCTGCAACCGCGTTTGCAACAGTTGCGCCATCGCGTTCGCGTGACGCGCGTTGCGCAACCACACGTCGTTATCGAGCAGGCCGAGCCACGGTGCTGAAATGAAGCGCATCTTCGAAGCCAGTTGGCCGGCCTGCTTCAGACGGTAGGCGAAATCGTCGGCGAGCGCGCGGTCGAAGAACACCACCGCTTCACCGACCGGCAAGCCGTTCTTGGTGCCTCCGAAGCACAGCACGTCGACGCCCGCGCGCCACGTGATCTCCGACGGATGCACGTCCAGCGCGGCGACCGCATTGGCGAAACGCGCGCCGTCCATATGCACTTTCAGATGACGCCGTTTGGCGATCGCCGCGATCGCCCGCACTTCCTCGACGCTGTAGACCGTGCCGACTTCCGTCGATTGGGTCAGCGTGACGACTTTCGGCTTCGGGTAATGGATGTCGGCGCGGCGCGTGACCACCGCTTCGATCGCGTCCGGCGTGAGCTTGCCGCCAATGCCCGGCGCCGTCAGCAGCTTCGAACCGTTCGAGAAGAACTCCGGGCCGCCGCATTCGTCGGTTTCGATGTGCGCGAGTTCGTGGCAAATCACCGAGTGATACGACTGGCACAGCGACGCGAGCGCCAGCGAATTGGCCGCCGTGCCGTTGAACACGAAGAACACTTCGCAGTCGGTCTGGAACAGTTCGCGCAGACGGTCGCACACCTGGTTGGTCCAGGAATCGTCGCCGTAGGCCGGCTCGTGGCCGCTGTTGTTGGCGGCGATCAGCGCGTCGAGCGCTTCGGGACAGATGCCGGCGTAGTTGTCGGACGCGAAATGTTGCATGGCTGGCGGCGCGTCCGGCGATGGGCGCGCTGGGATGACGGGAAAGCGGTCATTTTAGTGCGCCCTTCGGTTATTTGTTTTCCGGCTATGGGATTGACTGGGACGCCTGCATCCACGCGCTTTCAATGGCAGCCGCATTCGGGCATGCGGCCCCGGCCACGCGGCATGCGCGCGACGACGATCAGCCCGGCCGCGCCCAGCAGCAACGCGCCCGCGGCCAGCCACAAGGCCGGCGAAAACGATCCGGTCTGCTCGGCGATCGGCGCGGCGACGAGTGGGCCGATGATCTGACCGACGCCATAGGCCGCCGTCGCGTAGCCCATCAGACCGGCAGCGTCGTCGCCGCGCAGACGCCGCGCCTCGCGCATCGCGAACAGCGTGATCGCGGTGAACGGCAAGCCGATCAGGATGCTGCCGAATGAGAAGCCGCCCGCCGTCGGCCAGACGATACCGAGGGCGATGCCGCACGCCTGCAGCACATAGCAGCCGGCAAGCAGCGTGCGGTTGTCCCAATGCACCGGCAAACGCGCAGCCAGCAGTGCGCCGACGATCAGCGCCGCGCCGAACATCGGCCAGAACAGGTCGGGCCATGCAGAGCCAGGCAATGCGTGACGCGCGATGACGGGCAGGAAGGTCGCAGTGATGATGTAGCCAAAACCGGGGACGCCGTAGAGAAGGATGAGCCAGAGGGCGTCGGCGTGGTGGTGGGTGGCGTGGTGGGCGGTGCTGGTCGTGGTGGGTTGGGCGGCGGGGCCTTGGATTGGTGTGGCTTGGGTTGCTGCGCTTTGACCTGCGGCGCGTTCCGTCGCGCCGAATTCACCGGTGTCACGTTGGCTCATCGCGCCAACACTCGTCTGATCACCACGACCAGAACCAACCATGCGAGCGCGCAGATTTATTTCTCCACTGCCGGACGCCGCGCCAAACACCGGCCAAACCACAACCGACAGAGCCGCCGCAATCAACCCGAACCCGAGCCACCCCACCGTGGCCCCATACCCGCCCGCCACGCTGACCAGCAGGCCCGTACCGACGATGCCCATGCCCGGCCCCGTGTAGATCACCCCGCCCCATCCATGCGCACCGAGCTCGGCGAGCCGCCGCAAGCCCCACTGGGACGCGAATACGAACGTCCAGGCGCTGACCGCGCCCGCGATGAACCGCACCACCGCCCATATCCAGAACTGGCTCGCCACACCCATCGTCAGCGTCAGCAGCACCGTCGCGACGAGCCCCCAACGCACCATGCGCGCCGGCTCGATCCGCAGCGCCGCGCACGTGACCGCGCCGAGGAAATACCCCGCGTAATTGAACGACGCCAGCCAGCTGCCATGCTGAATATCGAGCTGCGGCTGACCGAACGCGTCGCCGTGAAGCATCAGCGGCAAGAGCGGCGTGAATGCAAATCGCCCGATACCGAGCGCGACGGCCAGCGTGACCATGCAGGCAAGCGCCGCGCGGCGGGCGGGGTGGCGTCCGGCGAAGCTGCCGTGCGTGGTGGAGGCGAGATTGTTCATGAGCAGGCGACGATACGTGCGGTCAATCGATCAGATGGCTTACGTCCATAGTAGCTTGACCTTTCAATCACGAAAAATGAATAATTCGGATACCACCCATCGCCTAGAGAGAATCATGGATCTGGCCGCTTTGACCATTTTTCGTGCCGTCGTGCGGGAAAACGGCGTGACGCGCGCCGCTGCCAAGCTCAATCGCGTGCAATCGAACGTCACCACGCGCATCAAGCAGCTCGAAGAGCAACTGGGCACCGACCTGTTCATCCGCGACGGCCGCCGCCTGGTGCTGACGCCCGCCGGCGAGACGCTGCTGCCCTACGCCGAACGCCTGCTCGCGCTCGCCGACGAGGCGCGTCATGCGGTGCGCGAGGACCGTCCGAGCGGGCGGCTGCGTTTGGGCACCATGGAAAGTGTCGCCGCGACGCGTCTACCCGCGCTGCTCGCGCGTTATCACCAGCAGTGGCCCGCCGTCGCGCTGGAACTCGAGATCGGCACGACCGGCAAGCTGATCGAGCGGGTGCGTGAATTCGAAGTGGATGCCGCGTTGGTGGCGACGCCGTTGGACCCGGCTGCGCTCGGCGAATTATTCGAGTCGGTGTCGGTGTTCAGGGAAGAACTGGTGATGCTGACGCCGCGCGGGCATCGGCCGATTCGCGACGTCCGGGACATCGCACTGTCGACGCTGATTGCGTTCGAGCGTGGCTGTGCTTACCGGTCCTATATCGAGAAGTGGTATCTGGAGCACGGCGTGAGGCCGGCGCGCGTGCTGGAGCTGGGCTCCTACCACGCGATCGTGGCATGCGTGGCCGCTGGCGCAGGGGTGGCGGTGGCCCCGCGGTCGGTGCTGAATTTGCAGACCGATGCCAGCAATATCGCGGTGCATGAGCTGCCCGACATCGGAGTGATCGAGACACTGCTGGTGTGGCGACGCGGGCACTTTTCGTCCGCACTGAATGCGTTGAAACAGGCGCTGGTGATGCGGCAGGATGCGGTGAGCTTGCCCGAGACTGTGACTGCTGCGGAAGGGGCGTCCTGATTTTTTGACTGCACGGTTGTTGACAGCACGGTTGCTGCGCTTCCGCCAGACGCTCAAAAAACTTAGGCCACGCGACACGCCCAACCTCCCGACGCTCCGCGTGGCCCAATCACATCAGAATCAAAGCTGGCCTTCGACCCAACCCTTCACGCCGGCCAGTGCCGCCGGCAGATTCGCCGGCTCGGTGCCGCCAGCCTGCGCCATATCCGGACGGCCGCCGCCCTTACCGCCGACTTGCTGCGCCACGAAGTTGACAAGCTCGCCCGCCTTGACTTTCTTGCTGGCGTCCGCCGTGACGCCGGCGATCAGGCTCACCTTGCCGCCTTCGACGGAGGCCAGCACGATCGCCGCGCTCTTCAGCTTGTCCTTCAGCTTGTCGACGGTTTCGCGCAGCGTCTTGACGTCCGCGCCTTCGAGCGTAGCGGCCAGCACATGCACGCCGCCGACTTCGATCGCCTGACCCGCCAGTTCGTCGCCCTGGCTCGACGCCATCTTCGACTTCAGCGCGCTCAGTTCCTTCTCCAGCGACTTCACCTGGTCCTGTACCTGCGTGATCCGCTGCGTCAGTTCCGACGGTTGCGCCTTCAACACAGCCGCGGCCGCGTTGATGCGCGCGTCGAGATCCTGCACGAAGCGCACGGCGTTGTCGCCCGTGATCGCTTCCACGCGACGGATGCCCGCCGCCACGCCGCCTTCCATGACGATCTTGAAGAAGCCGATGTCGCCGGTGCGATGCACGTGCGTGCCGCCGCACAATTCACGCGAGAAGCCCAGGTCGAGCACGCGCACTTCGTCGCCGTATTTTTCGCCGAACAGCGCCATCGCGCCGCCTTTCACCGCTTCGTCGAACGGCATGACGCGCACGATGCCCGGCGCGTTCGCCAGCACCTCGGCGTTGACGATTTCCTCGACACGGCGGATCTGCTCGTCCGTCATCGGCGCGTTGTGCGCGAAGTCGAAACGGGTCTTGTCGGCGTCGACGAGCGAGCCCTTCTGCTGCACGTGCGAACCGAGCACTTCACGCAGCGCCTTGTGCATCAGGTGCGTGGCCGAGTGGTTGCGTTGCGTGCGGGCGCGGCGCACCGCGTCGATTTCCGCCTTGACCACGTCGCCGACCTTCAGCGTGCCCTGCTCGAGCGTGCCGTGATGACCGACCACGTCGGCCTGCACCTTCAGCGTATCGCTCACCGCGAAGCGCACGCTCGCGTTGGCCAGCACGCCCTGGTCGCCGACCTGGCCGCCCGATTCCGCGTAGAACGGCGTGTGGTCCAGCACGACGACAGCCTGCTGGCCGTGGCTCACTTGCTGCACCGAGGCGCCGTCCACATACAACGCGACGACCTTCGCGTCGTCGAAGACGATTTCTTCGTAACCGTGGAACGTGGTTTTCGCGCCCGAGTATTCGAGGCCTTGCGCCATCTTGAACTTGCCCGCCGCGCGAGCCTGCTCGCGTTGACGCGCCATGGCTTCGTCGAAGGCGGCTTCGTCGACCGTCACTTCGCGCTCGCGGCACACGTCCGCCGTCAGATCGAGCGGGAAGCCGTACGTGTCGTGCAGCTTGAATGCGAGTTCGCCGTCGAGCGTCTTGCCGCCCTTGGCTTCGAGGTCGGCCAGCGCGCCCTCGAGAATCGACATGCCGTGCTCGATGGTCTCGAAGAAGCGCTCTTCTTCCTGACGCAGCACGTCGGTCACGCGCTGTTCGGCTTCCTTCAGTTCCGGGTACGCGCCGCCCATCTGCGCGACGAGGTCCGCCACCATGCGATGGAAGAACGAACCCTTCTTGCCCAGCTTGTAGCCGTGGCGGATCGCACGGCGCACGATCCGGCGCAGCACATAGCCGCGGCCCTCGTTGCCCGGAATCACGCCGTCGACGATCAGGAACGAGCACGCGCGGATGTGGTCGGCGATCACCTTCAGCGAATTATTGGTCAGATCGCTCACGCCGGTTTCGCGCGCGGCGGCCTGGATGAGCGCCTGGAACAGGTCGATCTCATAGTTGCTGTGCACGTGCTGCAGCACGGCGGCGATGCGCTCCAGACCCATGCCGGTGTCGACGCACTGCTTGGGCAGCGGCGTCATGTTGCCTTGCGCGTCGCGGCTGAATTGCATGAACACGAGATTCCAGATCTCGATGTAGCGGTCGCCGTCTTCCTCGGGCGATCCCGGCGGGCCACCCCACACGTCCGGGCCGTGGTCGTAGAAAATTTCCGAGCACGGGCCGCACGGACCGACGTCGGCCATTTGCCAGAAGTTGTCCGACGCGTAACGCGCGCCCTTGTTGTCGCCGATGCGGATGATGCGCTCGACCGGCACGCCCACTTCCTTCGCCCAGATGTCGTGCGCTTCGTCGTCTTCGTGATAGACGGTGACCCACAGCTTGTCTTTCGGCAACTGGTACACGCCCGTCAGCAGTTCCCACGCGTAGTGGATCGCGTCGCGCTTGAAGTAGTCGCCGAACGAGAAGTTGCCCAGCATTTCGAAGAACGTGTGGTGACGCGCGGTGTAGCCGACGTTTTCCAGGTCGTTGTGCTTGCCGCCGGCGCGCACGCTGCGCTGCGCGGTCGTGGCGCGCGAATACGGGCGCGATTCCGCGCCGAGGAACACATCTTTGAACTGCACCATTCCCGAATTGGTGAAGAGCAGTGTCGGGTCGTTGCCGGGCACAAGGCTCGACGAGCGAACGATCGTATGGCCCTTCGATTCGAAGAACTTGAGGAATTTCTCGCGGATTTCGGCGGCTTTCATAGCGGGCGGGGGACGGGTTTGCCAGTTCCCTGGCTGTTACCGGCGGCATCGTGGGATGCGCCAACTGTTTGTTTCTTAAACGACTGATTATACGGGATCGGCGCCCGTGCGCGGCAGCGCGGCCTGCATGGTTGGCCGTTCGGCCAGGTTTGAGCGGGCAACGTAGGACATCGCGGGACTTTGTGGCGCGTGTCATTCGTCCTATGCCGTTCGGCCGACTGCGCCTGCGCGCGGGAATCGCTTAAGATTGCCCCCATTCGCGGCGCCTTGCGCGCCGCTTGGCCACAAAGGAGACATTGACCAATATGGGCGCTCTCAGTCATATCCGCGTGCTGGATCTCACACGCGTGCTCGCCGGACCCTGGTGCGCGCAGACTCTCGCCGATTTCGGCGCCGACGTGATCAAGATCGAACGCCCCGAAGTCGGCGACGACACCCGCCACTGGGGGCCGCCGTACCTCAAGACGCCGGAAGGCGAAGACACGCGCGAGGCCGCGTATTATCTCGCGGCGAACCGCAACAAGCGCTCGGTCACCGTCGACATCGCCTCGCCCGAAGGCCAGCGGATCATCCGTGAATTAGCCGCGCAGAGCGACGTGGTGCTGGAGAACTACAAGGTCGGCCAGTTGAAGAAGTACGGTCTGGACTACGCGTCGCTTAAGGAAGTGAAGCCCGACCTCATCTACTGCTCGGTGACCGGCTTCGGGCAGACCGGGCCGTATGCGCAGCGCGCCGGCTACGATTTCATCGTGCAAGGCATCGGCGGCTTCATGAGCATCACCGGCGAACGCGACGGCCAGCCAGGCGGCGGCCCGCAGAAGGCCGGCGTCGCGATTGCCGACCTCATGACCGGCATGTACTCGACCATTGCTGTGCTCACCGCCCTCACCCACCGTGACCGGACGGGCGAAGGCCAGTACATCGACATGGCGCTGCTCGACGTCCAGGTGGCGATGCTCGCCAACATGAATTCGAACTACCTGGCAAGCGGCCAGCCGCCGGTGCGCTGGGGCAATGCGCATCCGAACATCGTGCCGTACCAGACCTTCCAGACGAGCGATGGCTGGATCATCGTCGCGGTCGGCAACGACGGGCAGTTCCGCAAGTTCGTCGAAGCGGGCGGCCGCCCCGAACTGGCGGACGACGAACGTTTTGCCACCAACCCGGCGCGTGTGCGCAACCGCGAGATCCTCGTGCCGATTCTCGCGGACATGGTCCGCCTGCAGGGCAAGCAGCAATGGATCGCCACCCTCGAAGCTACTGGTGTGCCATGTGGGCCCATCAACGATCTTGGCGAGGTGTTCGAGAATGAGCAGGTGGTGGCGCGCGGGCTACAGGTGGATCTGCCCCATCCGTCGGGCGGCACGGTCAAGCTGGTGCGCAATCCGATCAATATGACCGGCACGCCGCCTGAAGCGCTTGCGCATCCGCCTACGCTCGGTGAACACACCGAGACCATTTTGCGCGACGTGCTCGGGTATGACGAAGCGAGGATTGCGGCGTTGCGGGGGCAGTCGGTGATTTGATTCTGGTGGGCGCGCGGTGGGCGCGTTCAGCGCGGGCGTTACTTAGCGACAGTTTGGCGCGTCAAACGACTCCAGCCACTCGCGCCCTTCGTTCCAATCGCCGAGCCCGCTGTCCGCGTTGATATGGCCGCGCGGGCCGATGTCGATCCAGCGGCTGCCCCACGCGTTCGCACAGGTCTTCGAAAACGGCACGCCGCCGTAGGGATCATCGCTGCTGGCCACGACGATCGTCGGAAACGGCAGCCGCTTGAGCGGCACCGGTGCGAAACCGGTCGCGTCCCGCGGAAAATGCGCCTCGGCGGGATCGGGCAGCGCGACCAGCAGTGCGCCCGCCACCTTCGCTAGCTGCGCGGCGCTCGCGTATTGCGACGCCCAGAAAGCCGTCGTCAGGCAACCGAGGCTGTGCGCGGCGAACACCACGGGCGCGTCGGCGGCGGCCACCGCGGCGTCGAGCGTGCGGCACCAGGCGTCGCGCTGAGGGTGGTCCCAATCCGGCATCTGTACGCGCACAAATGCCGGGCTCAATGCTTCCCAGCGTGTCTGCCAGTGGCCGGCGCCGGAGTTCTGGTAGCCTGGCAGCACCAGCGTGTCAGGTTGTTTTTGTCCGCTCATCGCGTTCCCCGTAGTTGGTCGTTATTCGCAGTTTATTGTTTTTGTTCGCGCCGCCGCCAGGCCGCGTCAATGCATCACGCGCCCCACACCCACGCCGCGTGGGTCCGCCGCCGGCTCGGGCGTCGTGCCCTCGATGCGGATCAACTGCACGTCGCCGTTGAACGACTGCCCTTCGAGCGTGTAGCCCTTGGCTTGCAATTGCTCGGCCAGCTCACCTGTGATCGGACGATACGGCTCGAAATAGATCGTCTTCTGCGGCAGCAACTGATGGTGGAAACGCATGGCGGCGAGCGCGTCGACGGGCGACATGTTGAAGTCGTACAGATCGGTCATCACCTGGAAAATCGACGTCAGAATGCGCGAGCCGCCGGGCGTGCCGATCACCAGCGACACCTTGTTGTCCTTCAGCAGAATGGTCGGCGTCATCGACGACAGCGGCCGACGTCCGGGCGCCACCGTGTTCACTTCGGCGCTGCTTGCACCGGACGCGCTTGCGGCAGCGGGCTTGGTGACGAAGTCATCCATGGCGTCGTTCAGCAGGAAGCCGCCGCCGTCCACCACCACGCCTGAACCGAAGTCTCCGTTCAACGTGTAGGTGTTCGACACGGCATTACCCCACTTGTCGACCACCGAGAAATGCGTGGTTTGCGCTTTCTCCGGGGCCGCGTCGCCGAGGCCAGGCTTCACCGGCGCCGCGCCCGGCACTTCGTCAGGCTTGACTTCGTCGGCGCGCTGCGCGAGGTAGGCGTCGTCGATCAATTTGCCGGTCGGCACCTTGTACGCATCCGGATCGCCCAGGTATTGCTGGCGATCAGCGAACACGCGGTCCTCGATCTGCGCGATCAGATGGATATACGGCACGGAGTTCAGCTCGAGGCCGTCGAACGCCTGCTTCAGATCGGCTTTCATCTTCAGCATCTGGATCAGCCCAACGCCGCCCGAACTCGGCGGCGGCGCGGTCACGATCTGATAGCCGTTCCAGTCGGCGGTAAGCGGCTGGCGCCACACGGCCTTGTATTGAATCAGATCCTGTTTCGTGACCAGACCGTGGCCGTACATCTGCTGGGCGATCAGATCCGCAGTGCGGCCCTCGTAGAACTCGCGCCCGCCGTCGCTCGCAATGCGCGACAGCGTCTGCGCAAGTTCCGGCTGGCGGTACGTCACGCCCGCCTTGAGATTCGAAAAGTAGGCGTCGAAATTGGTCTTGCCGGCGAAGGTCTTCGCCGCCGCGTCGTGGCGCTGCTGCAACCACGGCTCGACCTGGAAGCCGTCGGTGGCGTAGCGGATCGCGGGCGCCAGCACCTGCTTCCACTTCAGCTTGCCGAACCGCTGCTGCGCCTCCCACATCCCCTCGACCGTACCCGGCACGCCCACTGCGCGATGCCCGACGGCGCTCATGCCAGGCAGCAGGTTGCCCTTGTCGTCGAGGTACATTTCGCGGGTCGCCTGTTGGGGAGCGCGCTCGCGATAGTCGAGAAAGTACGGCTTGCCGTCCATGAACACGGTCATGAAGCCTCCGCCGCCGAGATTGCCCGCATCCGGCGCGGTCACGGCCAGCGTGAAGGCGATGGCGACGGCGGCATCCACCGCGTTGCCGCCGGCGGCGAAGATCTGCTGCGCCGTGTCCGCGCTGTAGCGGTCCGGCACGGCCACCGCCGATGCGTCGAACACGGCCTTCGGCGGCGGCGTTTTTGCCAGCGCGGGCACGGGCGCGACGACGACGCCGGTGAACGCGGCGAGCATGGATACCGTCAGGATCCGGGCCAGAGAAAGCGAGGTGAAAGGCGCGCGAGGCGCGCCGTGCGTCGGGACAGACATCCGAGAAACTCCGGCAACTAAGGGCGCCATGGTGCACGAACGGCAAGAATTCGTGCAAGGCGACAAAGGGCGGTGCGGCCTGCGTGGACGGCTGCGACGAGTGCACGCGCTGCGCGTCATGGCGCAAGCTGCACTGCCCCGGGAAATGATCGGGCGGCGGGCATGTGAGGCAAGGCGGGACGGCTAATGCGCCTTGCTATACGCGGTGATTTTCCGCCCCGCGCGCTCAGGTTGCGAGAAAAGCGGCCTGATGCTGCGCGATGCGGCCTGAACGCGGGCGCACAACGCCTATTGCGGCGTCCGGAAACCCCACGCGGACCTACCATGCGGCCCTCGCGGACGAACCCGCGCCGCTGGCATCCTAAGGCGGCGGCGGGCGCGCGAACAAAACGTTTTACCTCCTGTTACAGCGCCGGCCTGCCCCCTGAATTGCCGCCAAAACCGCTCAAACGTTGGCTGCACGCCGCACTCGCCTGCTGCGACGGGACTCGTCAGGTAGAATTGTCGGATAAGTGGACGCATTGCGCGCCCCCGACAGACTTTCACCTTCTCGCATGAATACCGAACGCAACGACGCGCCAGCGGCATCCAATTTCATCCGCAACATCATTGACGACGACAACCGCACCGGCAAGTGGGGTCAGCGCGTCGAAACGCGCTTTCCGCCCGAGCCGAACGGCTATCTGCATATCGGTCACGCCAAGAGCATCTGCCTGAACTTCGGCGTGGCGCGCAGCTACGGCGGCGTGTGCCATCTGCGCTTTGACGATACCAATCCGGAAAAGGAAAGCGTCGAATACGTCGACTCGATCATCGACGCCGTGCGCTGGCTCGGCTTCGAGTGGGAAAAAGGCGGCAAGGAAGAGCTCTACTACGCGAGCGACTACTACGACAAGCTGTACGAATTCGCCGAACTGCTGATCGAACGCGGCAAGGCCTACGTGGACAGCCAGTCGGCGGAAGAAATGCGCGCGAACCGCGGCTCGGCCACGGAAGTCGGCACGCCGTCGCCCTTCCGCGAGCGTTCGGTGCAGGAGAATCTCGACCTGTTCCGCCGCATGAAGGCCGGCGAGTTCCAGGAAGGCGAGCACGTACTGCGCGCGAAGATCGACATGTCGTCGCCGAACTTCAATATGCGCGATCCGGTGATCTACCGGATTCGTTTCGCGCATCACTACCGCACCGGCGACAAATGGTGCGTGTACCCGATGTACGACTACACGCACTGCATCTCGGACGCGTTGGAAAACATCACGCATTCGCTGTGCACGCTGGAGTTCGAGGACCATCGTCCGCTGTATGACTGGATCCTGAACGAACTCGCCGAGGCCGGCATTTTCACGCGCCCGCTGCCGCAACAAATCGAATTTTCGCGCCTGAACCTGACCTACGCGATCACCAGCAAGCGCAAGCTGCTGCAACTCGTGACCGAAGGCCATGTGGACGGCTGGGACGATCCGCGTATGCCGACCATTGTCGGCGTGCGCCGGCGCGGCTTCACGCCGGAAGCGATCCAGCTGTTCTGCGAGCGCATCGGCGTGACCAAGGTCGATTCGTGGATCGACATGAGCGTGTTCGAAGGCGCGCTGCGCGACGATCTGGACGATAAGGCGCCGCGCACGGCCGCCGTGCTCGATCCGGTGAAGCTGATCATCGACAACTTCCCCGAAGGCGTGACCGAGCCATGCAATGCGCCGGTCCATCCGCATCACCCGGAAATGGGCGTGCGCGAGTTTCCGATTTCACGCGAGCTGTGGATCGAACGCGATGACTACAACGAAACGCCGCCGAAGGGCTACTTCCGCCTGTTCCCGGGCAACAAGGTACGTCTGCGCTACGGCTACGTGATCGAATGCGTCGGCGCGGACAAGGATGAGAACGGCAACATCGTCGCGGTCCATTGCAACTACTTCCCGGACAGCAAATCGGGCACCGAAGGCGCGAACAACTACAAGGTCAAGGGCAACATTCACTGGGTCAGCGCGGCAGCCGCGTGCCCGGCCGAAGTGCGCATCTACGACCGCCTGTTCAAGGAACCGCAACCGGACGCCGGCGGCCGCGATTTCCTCGAAGCGCTGAATCCGGATTCGAAGCGCGTGGTCAACGCCTACCTGGAACCGGGCGCGCGCGAAGCGCTGCCGGAGCAACGCTATCAGTTCGAGCGTCATGGCTATTTCGTCGCCGACCGCGTCGATTCCAAGCCGGGTAAGCCAGTATTCAATCGCATCGTCAGTCTGCGCGACAGTTGGGGCAAGCCGGCGTAAGCTGGAACGCACCCTTTTGCAGCGCATCTGAAGTTGGATATGGCGTGCGTCTTGATAGAAAGATGCACGCCGTTTTGTTGCATCATGTTCCATCGACAGCGACGGCGCGGCATCCGCCAACGCCAGTCCGGGAGGTCCGATGAAAGTTGCAGCCCGCCGCAGGGCGAGTACCCGGCGCACAACGGGAAGCACGGCGCGCGCGGCGCGTTTCGTTCAGGGCGCGCGTTGCGCGCTCATGGCGCTGACCACGTTCGGCGCGGCGTCGCTCGCCTGCTCCGCTCAAACGGATGAACTCACCGGCACGCTGAAAAAAATTCACGACGACGGCGTGGTCGTGCTCGGCGTGCGTGAAGCGTCGATTCCTTTCTCTTACTTCGACGGCAAAGGCACGGTCGGCTATTCGCAGACCATCGCGCTGCAGATCGTCGACGAGATCAAGAAGACGTTGGGCATGCCGCAACTGAAGGTGCACGAGATCACCGTGACCTCGTCGAACCGCACGCCGATGCTGCTGAACAACCAGATCGATCTGGAATGCGGCTCGACCACGCACACGGTGGAACGCGAAAACGTGGCCGCGTTCTCGAACAGTTTCTTCCAGTACGCCGTGCGCATGATCGCGCGCAAGAACAGCGGCATCACGGATTTTCCCGACCTGGCCGGCAAAGCGGTCGTGACGACCGCGGGCACCTCGGATGAACGCCTGCTGCGCCGCCTGAACACCGACAAGCACCTGAACATGCGCATCACCAGCGCACGCGATCATTCGGAGGCCTTTTCCGCGCTCAAGGACGACCACGCCGTGGCCTTCGTGATGGACGAGCCGATCGTGTACGGATTCAAATCGACCGATCCGCGTCCCGACGATTTCGTGGTGACCGGCACGCCGCTTGGCTATGAAGTCTACGCGTGCATGTTCCGCAAAGGCGATGAACCGTTCCGCACGCTCGTCAATGGCGTGATCACGCGCAGCCAGACTTCCGGCGAAGCGGAGCGTCTGTACAAGCAGTGGTTCACGCAACCCATTCCGCCGCACGGCATCAATCTGAACTATCCGCTGTCGGAGCAGAACCGCGCTTTGTTCGCGCATCCGAACGACCGCGCACTCGACTGAGTGTCGGGCGGTCCACGCAGTCGCTGGCCTCGCCGCTATAACAACCGATGCAATTCCGCGAGCGACAGCGTGGTCTGAAAGAGCCGCGTGAGACTGCGGCTCGCATACTTGTCCACTTCGTGAGGCGCGGCCCAGCGGTAGGCATCCATTTCGGGAATCAGCGTGCCGTCGGAGCGGCGCGGAAAGAGCGACGTGCAGGTGCACACGCTCAGATCGAGTTCATCGACAGTGGCACGCGCGCCGAACAGATGCAGGTCCTTGTCGCGCCGATAGACGAATAGGCCGAGGTCTTTCAGACGCTCGGGCTCGATTGCGATACCGGTCTCCTCGACCATCTCGCGCAGCGCCGTGACGTGCGGCGCCTCGCCTTCTTCGCCGTGTCCTTTGGGAATATCCCAGTGCGACGTTTCAGTGGCGTGCGCGAGCAGCACGCGGCCGTCCGGGTCGAGCAAGACGATGCCGCACGAGACAATCCGTGTGCTCATTGCCGCACCATTTCAAGCGAACGCAACGAACCATCGACACGCACATGCATGGCTTCGAGCCGCGCCGTCTGCCAACCGGCGCGCGCCGCCATCAAGGCCCGCATGTTCAGTGCTTTTTCTGCAATTGCCAGTTGCCGCTGCCGTGCTTGCAGAACTGCGGGCGCAGGTTCATCGATTGCCCCTTGGCGCTCAGCACGACGCCGACGTCGCGGCAGGTACGGTCGCCGTCCTTGGCCGTGCTGGCCATCGTGATCGCGGCGTCGATCTTCACGCTGTTGCCCGTGCCTTCATTGACCCAGTTCATGGTTTCGCCGTCCTGCTTGTCGTTCAGTGCGGAGAAGACCGCCTTCTTGACGGAGTCGATGTCGCGTTGCTTCATGTAGCTGATCGGCGTGTCGTTCAGAAAACCAAGATTCGCAGCTTGCGCGCCGATCGCAACACCCAGCAACAGGCTACCGGCAGTCAGTTGAGACAGGACACGGGTTCGCATCGACATGAAGGGTTCTCCTCGAAATTGTTCGGCGGTCTCGAGCGCGCGGGGCGCATCGTGATCTGGACCCCAAAAGCATAGCATGTCCCCCTCGAAGGGACCGCGAGAAACGGCCGGGCTCTCAGCCGAACAGGGCGGCCGCCAGCGGAATCTGCGGCGCGCTCTATTGCTTGAATCACGCGCCACCGGACACAACGAGCGCCCCTAATTTTAGGACAGCTCCCATTCCTAGCAGTAGGACGACTTCTTAAGATTGATTGATTGCGCATCCGCCCCAATCAGAATCTTAAGACGCTCCGCCATGCACACCCTCTCCGCCCTCAAAACTTTTGCTATCGCACTTGCGCTGCTGTGTGTCGCGCTCGTACCGGTTGCGATCAGACGCGATCCCGGACTCGCGCGGCGCGTCGTGCGGATGGACGCGTTGCCTCGCGCTCGCTGGCCGAATCTGCTGACGCGTGTTGGCGTCGCCTGCCTGTTGCTGTCCTTCGCCATGCTGCTCGTCGGCTGCTATTACATGCTGGCGAGCGTCGGCAACTAATCCTGACCTGAGCGACCGGCTACGCCAGCAGCCATCGCGTCACCTGCCTCACTTCGCGGCCACTGAATCGGCCGCCCCGCTTCCCGCCTTATACCCGTCGGTCAGCGTATTCAAAAACGCGACCACGTCCTTGATTTCAGCCTCGTCGAGCGCTGGCTTGTCACCCGGCTTGCGATCGAACGGCGGGTCAGTATTCAGATTGGCCCAGTACTGCTGGGGCAGATCGTCGAACTTCCGCACTTTGCCTTTCGCGACCGGATAGAACTTCTCCGGGTTCGTGTCGCGCTCGGCATAGAAGCGCACCACCTGATCGAGCGAATGATAGATGCCGTTGTGAAAGAAGCTCTTCTTCAGCGCCACATTGCGCAGCGTCGGCGTGCGGAAGATGCCGCAGAACTCGGCGCGACCCTTCAGATCGGTGCGCTCCGGGCCGCAGGCACCAAGGTCATAGAAATGCGGATCGCGATTCACCGACAGCGCGCGATTGCGCGGCACGCCGATCGCGATCAGACCGAAATCGCTGAACTGCGGCGGCGCACCGTCCATGGTCCGTTGGCTGATGTGGCAACTCGCGCAATTGCCTTTTTTCTCGTCGTTGAACAGTTGCAGGCCGCGCAGTTCGGCTTGCGTCAACTGAGCCTTGCCCGCCAGATAGGCGTCGTACTTGCTGGTGTACGGATAGAAAGTTTCCGGCGTCTGCTCGAAGGTTTCGAGCGCTTGCAACACGGCTTTGAAGGTGGCGTCGTCGCTATCGAAAATATGTGCGCCGAAGGCCGCGCGGAAAGCATCGGCGTAGGGCGCAGCCTTGAGCGCCGCAGTGACTTTGGCCGGCGTGCTGCCCATTTCAAACGACGACAGCAGCGGAATGCGCGCCTGGTCGCCACCGCGGTCGACGCGGCCATCCCAGGTCAAGCCGCCGGTCGGGCCGGCATCGACGCTTTCGTCGCCTTCGTCGTCCGACTCGTGGTAGTGCTCGGCGAATGCGGGCACCGATTGCAGATACTTCAGCGTCGGCGCGGCGCGCATGCCGGTGCGGTGCATGTCGTTGCCGCCGAGTTGCACCGACAACGCATTGGCCGGCGAAAACCCATGGTCCGGACTGTGGCACGACGCGCAAGCGAGCTTGCCCGACCCGGAGAGCGACGCGTCGAAAAATAACTGCTTGCCGAGCGCCGTCATCTGCCGCACGGATTCGTAGACTTGCGCACGGGACTGCCCCGCTTCATGGGCGGCCACCTGCACGGCCGACGCCGCCACCGGCGCGGACGAAGCCGAACCGCCCGCGACCGTGCTCGCCGCGGCACTCGCGACGGCTGCCGTCCCTGGTGCACCCGCATCGCACGCGGCAAGCGTCAAGGTCATGGCTGTCAGCGCGAACGCCGTCGCTTGCCGCACGCGCATCGTCGCGAGACCGGCGCCACGCCGCGCCTCGACCCGAGCCATTATTTTCCGAATCCCCGTCAGACCTGGCCGCATAAGAAAGATGTGAGTTTGCGATAGTGAAGTCCGCGAGCGTATTTCATTCCCATGTCTTTTAAATGACATACAGCCGACGATATTTTCATATCAGAAGCAATTCGTAATTAATTACATCTTTCTGTCAAATTGCCTTGCCAAACTTTCGCCCGCGGTCATCCGTGTAAGGAGTGCAGGTGACCCGTCCCCAACGCGAGAGAGAGAAACCACATCAAATGAACAAGAAACTGATCTGCGCGACGCCTATCGCGATCGCAGCAGCGTTGAGCCTGTATGCGTGCGGCGGTGACAAAGTCAACGAACCGGACATCACTTCGATCAAGAATGTCGTGGTGATCTACGCGGAAAACCGCAGCTTCGACAACCTGTACGGCAACTTCCCCGGCGCCAACGGTCTGCAGAACGTAACGGCGGCTAGCGCCACGCAGGTGGACCGCAACGGCACGACGCTCGCGACGCTGCCGCAGGTGTGGAACGGCCTGACGCAAACCGGCGTCACGCCGGTGGTCACGCAGGCCATGACGGCAAACCTGCCGAACAGCCCGTTCGCCATTGACGACCCGAAGGGTTTCAACACGCCGATCACGGCGACGACGCGTGACCTGTATCACCGCTTCTACGAGAACCAGATGCAGATCAACGGCGGCAAGAACGACAAGTTCGCCGCGTGGGCGGATTCGGGCGGCCTCGTGATGGGCCACTACACGCTCAACGCCGACAAGCTGCCGCTGTGGAAAATCGCCCAGCAGTACACGCTCGCCGACAACTTTTTCATGGGCGCGTTCGGCGGTTCGTTCCTGAACCACCAATGGCTGATCTGCGCGTGCACGCCGACCTATCCGAACGCGGACAAGAGCGTGGCGGCCAGCTCGATCTCGTCGGTGGAAAGCGACGGCGTCACGCTGAAGCTCGCGTCCAACTCGCCCGCTTCGGCGTTGAGCGGTCCGCCCAAATACGTGAACTCGGGCAACCTCACGCCTGACTTCTTCGCGATCAACACGATGCAGCCGCCGTATCAGCCGAGCGGCAACAAGCCGGCGACCGGCGGCGACGCGAACTTCGCCGATCCGACCCAGGCGACCACGCTGCCGGCACAGTCGCAGCAGCACATCGGCGATCTGCTGAACAACGCGAAGGTGTCGTGGGCATGGTACGGCGGCGCGTGGGGCGCGGCGGTGTCGGCGGCGCAAAACGGCACGTCGAATGTGATTTACGGCGCGAATCTGACGGCGCCGAACTTCCAGCCGCATCACCAGCCGTTCAACTATTTCGCCGACCTCGCACCGGGCACCGCGAACCGTTCGCAGCATTTGCTCGACGGTGGTCTCGCCGGCTCGGAGTTCATCAAGGCGATCGACAACGGCACGCTCCCGCAAGTGTCGTTCTACAAGCCGCAGGGCAACCTGAACGAACACGCGGGCTACACCGATGTCGCATCGGGCGATCAACACATCGCGGACGTGATCTCGCATTTGCAGAAGAGCCCGCAGTGGAACAACATGGTGGTGGTCGTGACCTACGACGAAAACGGCGGCTTCTGGGATCACGTGTCGCCGCCGAAGGCCGACCGCTGGGGTCCGGGCACGCGTATTCCGGCACTGATCATCTCGCCGTACGCGAAGAAGGGTTTCGTCGATCACACGCAGTACGACACCACGTCGATCCTGCGCTTCATCGCGCACCGCTTCTCGCTGCCGACGCTGCCGGGCATCGCGGCGCGCGACGCGGCACTGGTGAGCAACGGCAGCAAGCCGATGGGCGATCTCACGGCCGCGCTGAACATCAAGCAATGAGCGCAGGGCGAAAGGCGTTCGATTTCAGACGGACGACGTTAAGCGGTAAGCAACAGTCCGCCTGAGGGTGAGACTTTGACAGGGCAGCTTCGGCTGCCCTTTTTTATGGCTGCCGTGGAGTCCGACGCGTTTTCACGAGCGGCGTATGCTTCGACCCAGGACGCGATCGTCTCGTCGATGGCGGCTCGATATCCTCCGCAACACGTTGCAGCCTCGCCCACTCATTCAGGAGTTCGACAACATGACTGAAAAAACCATCAAGGTGCCCGGTCCCGATCATCCGATCACGGTCGTGCCGGCCAAAGCGCGCGTGGTCGTGACGGTAGCCGGCAAGGTGATCGCCGATTCGAAGAAGGCCCTCGTGCTGTGCGAAGCATCGTATCCAGAGGTGTATTACATTCCGCGCAACGACGTGGAAATGACGCTGCTGGAGCGCACCGATCACGCGACCTACTGCCCGTACAAGGGCGATTGCGCGTACTACAGCATTCCGCTTGGCGGCGAGCGGACGGTGAACGCGGTGTGGACTTACGAGTCGCCGTATGCGGCGGTGAAGGAGATCGCCCAACATCTGGCGTTCTATCCGAACCGCGTGGACTCGATCGATGTGAAACCGGCGGAGTGACAAGCGAACGTGGCGCGGCGCAAGCTATGCGCGACTCTGGCCGCGTGGTGCGGCGCGCGCGCGCCAACATGAGAAGTACGGCAGGAGGGACTCGAACCCCCCACCCTCGGCTTAGAAGGCCGATGCTCTATCCAGCTGAGCTACTGCCGTATTGAAGTGAGGCGATGCAACCACGCACGACGTGCATCACCCGCAATGAGAACCCGCTTTCGGGCATTGGAACCTGTGCACCTGCAAGCCACAGGGTTCGTCGAATACCGAAATTCTAACTGACCGTGCGGTAGACGGGAAATCCACTCCGGCGCCGCGCGGACATTCCGCGCGCCACAGCGGCCGTTGCCAGTCACAAAACAAACGGGCCCGGCAGGTTGAGCCGGGCCCGGATTATAACCGATCGCTCCCTGCCCGCCAGCACGCGCTAGCGGACATGGCGAACTCAATCACACCGGCTGCGGATGCAGCATGAACCAGCCGAGGAACACGATGCCGGCGATCACGCAATACACGCCGAACGAAGCCAGACGTCCGCGGCCTTCGAAATAGCGCATCAGGAAACGCACGCTGAGATAGGCGGCGATCGCGGTCAGCACGCCGCCGAGCAACGCGTCGGCGAGTTGGCCCGGCGCATGGAACAGCTTCGGCAACTCGAGCACGCCGGCCGCGAAGATGATCGGCGTGCCGAGCAGGAACGAGAACTCCGCCGACTTCTCCGCCGTCAGGCCGGCCGCATTGCCGGCGATCATCGTCAGACCGCTGCGCGAGAAACCCGGAATCAACGCACCGATCTGCGCGAGACCGACAAAAAACGCCTGGCCGAAAGTCAGCTTCTCCGGCGCCTGATGCGCACGCGTACGCTGCAGGCGATCGCCGAACCACAGCAGCACGCCATTGACGATCAGCGCGATCGCCACGATCCGCAGGTCGTGAAAAAGCCGTTCGAGCCGCTTTTCCAGCAGCAGTCCGACCAGACCCGCCGGAATCGTGCCGATGACGAGCGCCCACATCATGTGCGCGTCGTCGTTGCGGCGGCCGCCGAACGACGCGAAGAAGCCGCGCACCAGCGCGCACCAGCGCTTACGGAAGTACCACAGCAGCGCGAGCGCCGTGCCGAGATGCAACGCGACGAGGAACGGCAGCAATTGCGGCGCGTGTTTGTCGATATGCATGCCGAACAGTGCGGGCACGAGCAACGTATGGCCGAGGCTGCTCACCGGAAACAGTTCGGTGACGCCTTGCAGCACGCTCAGGAAAATGAGAAACGACAGGTTCACGCGGGGCGTCCTTGTAAGGAAAATGTCGGGGAAAGGCGCACCGGATAAGGAATCCACGGCCGCCTCGAAGCGCACCGATTATGCCTGGCTGCAATGTCAGCGCCAAGCGTTTGGACCGCATTCAGGGAAATTTTGTGCGTTGCGTCACAACTCGAAACCGTTGTTACGGCGCAGAAAAAGAAACGGGCCGCCGTGAATGGCCGCCCTGTGGATCAGCAGAATGACGTGAAGCGAACTACGTGGTGCCCGGCAGAAGAATCATCCACGGGACCGGATGCCCTTTGACGAGCTGAGCAAGACGATGCGAATGCCCGGATCAGCGTTCGAGCTTGTAAAAGAAGTAGACCGTGCTTGCCGCGAACATGCCGAACAAAGTCACAGCCATTGCCATTGCGAGATCCATACAGCCTCCTGAGGCAGTCTCGCCCGGTCGTCGAAGTTCCGAGCAGTCAGACGAATTATCAGCAAGGATGGCCTTGCGGCGACACCCGCAATTTCCCGAGAAGGGTTTCCCCGTAGCGGAAAGCAGCGCAAAATCATTCTCTCGCGCGGCGCCGCGCGGCAAATTCCGACGCTCGCATGCGAGGATTGCGCCGCTTCCGGGCCGCCTCGCTTCTGCCTTCAACCTCTTACTCATCAGTCCATCGACCATGCCCCTCTCCCCGCAACCGGACATTCTCGAGATCGCCCAGGATGCCTCCGTGCTCCGTTTCGCGCCGCAAGCCGGCGGCCGTCTGATGTCGTGGACGATCGACGGCGAAGAAGTCATCCATTGGCCGGAGCATGCCGACTGGAGCCAGCCCGCGCGGATTCGCGGCGGCAATCCGTTGCTGTTCCCGTTTCTCGGCCGGCATCGTGTCGACGGCAAGATCGGCTACTGGCGTGACGCCCAGGGCAAGGTGCGCGAGCTGCCGATGCACGGCTTCGCCCGCGACCTGCCGTTCGAAGCCCACGCGGACGTGCATGGCGCCGGCCTGCGCATGGTCCTGACCGACAGCGAGGCGACCCGTGGCGGCTATCCGTTCGGCTTCCGTTTCGAGGCCGCCTACGACCTCGCGGATGCGCACACGCTCGACGTCACATTCACCACCACCAATACCGGCAACGCGCGGCTGCCCTACTACGCCGGCCATCACTTCTATTTCACGCTGCCGCACACGCAGCGTGGCGAGACCTCGCTGGAGTTGCCACGCACGCAGCGGTGCTATCAGCAGGAGGACGGTTCGATCAGCGCCGCCGAGCCGGGCGAAGCGCGCTACACACTCGACGAGGCGCGCATCCATGACCGCTTCCATTGCCTCGTCGGCACGCCGGATCAGCCGGTGCGGCTCGTCGCGCCGGGTCTCGACCGGGTCGTCACGATCGACCTGCAACGGCCGGGCTCGGTGCCTTGGTACGCCGTCACCACGTGGACCGAAGCCGCGGAGTCGGACTTCTACTGTGTCGAACCGTGGCTCGGTCTGCCGGACGCGATTCACAACGGCAGGGGTCTGCGCTGGCTCGAACCGGGGCGGACCGAAGTCGCCGCGCTGCGAATCAGCGTCGCCAAGCCAGGTTGATTGCGGGGATTGCGGACCGAATCGCGCGGTCGGCTTTGAAGCCGGATTTGGAGCGAGGTTTCGCCAAAAATTTCGCTGCATTTTGTCGCATTGCGCACCGCACGAGCCTGCCGCGTTGCCCGCTTTTCGCGTGTTGCAGCGCAAAACCGTTAGAATCGAGCGCTTTGTATCCACCTGCCGCGTGATCGGGATCGGCGCGCGGCAGCGCTTTGCGAGGTCCAATGCGTAACACAACAAGAATGATGAAACGGCTCGCCTGCGCGTCGTTGGTGGCACTGCTCGCCGCGTGCGGGTCGGCGCCGGTGGGGCCGGGGTTTTATCGGGTGGAACGGGGCGATACGCTGTCGAAGATCGCACGCAGTAGCCGGCAATCGGTGCAAAGCATCGTGCGCTGGAACAATCTGACCAATGCGGACAGCATCGAGGTCGGCCAGGTGCTGCGCGTCGCGCCGCCGGGCGGCACGGCATCGACCAGTGGCGCGGTACGCAGCAGCGGAAGCGGCAGCGCTTCGGCCACGCCGCGTCCGGCGCCCGCCGATAGCGCGCCGTCCGCCGCGCCGGCTTCGACGATCTCGCTGGTATGGCCGGCCGACGGCACGGTCATCCGGCGTTTTGACGGCGGTAATTCGAAGGGCATCGATATTTCGTCGGCGGCGGGCACGCCCGTCATCGCTGCGGCGCCCGGCACGGTGGTGTACGCCGGCAACGGCTTGCGCGGCTACGGCAATTTGCTGATTCTCAAACACAACGCCGAGTATCTGACCGCCTATGCCCACAATCGCGTGCTGCTGGTGAAGGAAGGCCAGTCGGTCACGCGCGGCGAGAAAATCGCCGAGATGGGCGACACGGATACCGACCGTGTGATGCTGCACTTCGAACTGCGCTATCAGGGCCGTTCAATCGATCCGTCGCGGGCGCTGCCGCCCCGTTAGAGGCTGACTTGGGGCACGGCACTGTGCCGTCAGCGGGCGCTCTCGGCTCGCCCTGCGCGGTCCGTGCGCTTTCCCGCCGCTCGCGGCGCCTGCCACCGGGCACGCGCCCTGCAACCGCGGCCGAGGGAACCCGGCGTGTTATAAAACGCTCAATCAGGACACGACGTGGCTTCGCGTCACGTCTTCCTCCGTCAATCTGTAAGGAATTTGTATGAAGAGCGCATTTGCGTCCGTCGCAACGGCCGCGGCGATCGGTCTCGGCCTGCTGGCACTCGGCAGCCTCGGCGGCTGCTCCAGCACCACCACCATGACCTACCTGCCGAACGGCGACACCGGCTTTGCAATCAACTGCAGTGGCAGCGACGCAAGCTCGAGCTGGGCCGAGTGCTACAAACGCGCGGGCGAAGTCTGCGGCAACTACGGCTACGACGTGGTGTCGAAAGACGTCGACAATGGCGCGACCTCGGGTGGAACGGTCGGCGGTATTTTCGGCGCGAACGTGAAGAACCGGTCGATGGTGGTTCGCTGCAAGCAATAACGACGACGCCCGCGCACCGCCGCTCGGACTAGCGGCGGCGCCAGCGTCCCGAGCGCGGATCGATGCGCGCGGAGAAGGCGATCAGCACGCCAAGCGCAACTGGGCAGATGCCGAGAAAAATGATTAACGCGCTCATGCTCTGGGAAAGGGGAACTAAGTTTTCATGATCCACTACACATGTGAATCCGCAGTGACTCGGACGTGACTCGACGATGAGCGCGGCGAAAAAAAAGCCCGGCACGAGGCCGGGCTAACGGGGGTTCGGCGCATATCGGCAAAGGACCGGTTCACCATGCGCCAGAACGAAATCTAACAATCCCCTTTTACAAGCGCAATATATTAATTTCGCAGTCAATGTGATGCGGCGTACTGATTCCGCGTTACGTGAAGCGGAAAAGTCGGAAATAAACAGGCTAAATTCGCCCACCGTTTCACATTAAGCGCTTCAAATGGCCCCGGCTCGAAACTCAGGTATTGCCCGCCGGACCGCGCAAAGCAAGGGTCCGCCTGAAAGCGCCCGGAAAAGGCCTGAGGAAAGGGCGCTGGCCGATTTCGGCTAACCCATCCAGCATGATTCGGACGCTTTGCGTACTGCGTAGCTTTAGTGCGCCACCGCACTCTTTCGCATTATTAACCGATATTGACGGTTCAATTAAAGCAGTGATTTCTTCACAAAAAATTCGCGAATAGCGAAAATATTAAAGAGATTCAAATCCGCCGACGAATTCCTGCACTGAAAATCGAGCGGCTTTTGATTCGACCAATCGAATGATAAACATCGGCATCCAATCGTTCAAGCTGGCCGAATGGCTAAAAATCGGCCAGCCTGAGGCCGCGCTCACATGACCCGCAAACCGAGTTCGGTGACGAGCACGGCCGCCTGGGCATGCGAGATCGTCGCGCCCTTGAAGAGCGCCGCGTCCACCAGCCGCACGCCGCTCAGGTCGGCTTCGCGCAGATCCGCGCCGTCGAAGCGCGCGCCCTTCAGATGGGCGTCCTTCAGGCTGCCGCCGTCGAAAATTGCTTCACGGAAGTCGACACCGGCGAGATCGGCATCGGAGAAGTCCAGTTGTTGCAGCGTGGCCTTGCGAAACGACAGGCCGCGCAAGTGCGCGCCGACCAGCAGCGTTTCGACGAAGCTCAAACCCAGCGCCGTGCACGCTTCGAAATTGGCACCGGTCAGCTTGCAGCTATGAAACGACGCCGAAGCCAGCTTGGCGCGCCGCCAGCTGGTGTTGTTCAGGTCGCTCGACTGAAACGCCGCGTCGACCAGGTCGGCCGATGCGAAATCCGCCTCGCGGCCACGGCATCGGACCCAGCGGGTATGCGAGAGCGTCGCACCAAAAAACGAGGTCTCGACGATCGTGCAGCGATGAAACTCGGCGCCGCGCAGATCGAGTCGCGACAGGTCGGCGCCTTCGAAATCGCAGTCGGTGAAAAGCAGCGGCGCTTTATTGCCGGCGAGGCTCGCCGCGATGAGTCGCTCCACCTCGGCGCGCGTGAGCGCGGCATCGGTCACGACGTGAGCTTGCGCGCCCGAAGCCGGCGCCGTTGAATCCAGTGACATGAAGGTTCAGAATGAATTTCGAAGAACCCATAGCCTACCGGAACGCGCGCCGCGCCGGCGGCCCGCCCCAATGGTTTATAGTAACGGCCCCGTCAGAACCCGCTTACGATGACTTCCAACGACGCCACCCATAGCCCGCTGTACGCCAAGCTGCTCGCCGAAACCGCCAAGATCGGCTGGCCCGAACTCGAACGCTTCTTCGCACGCGGGATGCTGCTGCGCGTCGCGCGCGACCTCGATCTGGTGAGCGTCGCCGAAGCGATCGCCAGCGACGACACCACGCAGGTCACGCAATGGCTGTCCTCGGGGCTTGTCGAGCGCGTGCAGGCGGAAACCGCCGCCGACTTCGCCGAGCGCGACCCAGATCTCTGGGCCGTCGTCGTCTCGCCCTGGGTGTGCGTGCAGGAACGCAATTGAGCGAAGCCGCGCGCGACGCGGACCCGTCGGCCGCGGCACCCGCCGTCCCTGTGCACTGGCACCGCCGGGTGCTCGCGCTGGCGTTTCCCATCGTTCTCGCCAATCTGACGCAGCCAATTCTCGGCGCGGTCGACACCGCCGTTGCCGGCCATCTGGATGGCGCGTCGTATCTCGGCGGCGTGGCGCTCGGCGGCCTGTTCTTCAACTTCGTGTTCTGGGGCTTCGGCTTCCTGCGCATGGGCACGACGGGTCTCGTCGCGCAATCGCACGGCGCGGACGACCACGCCGAGTTGCGCAACAACGTCGTACGCGCGCTGTTGCTGGCGGCCGCGATCGGCGCCGTAGTGCTGGCACTGCAAATGCCGCTCATCGATTACGCATTGCGCGTGATCGGCGGCAGCGACGCGGTGCAACGCAACGCGCGGCTTTACTGTCATGCGCGCATCTGGGCCGCCCCGCTCGCCCTCGGCAACTATGTCGTGCTCGGCTGGCTGCTCGGCACGCAGCAGGTGCGGCTCGCACTGCTCTCGCAGGTGTTCATCAATAGCGTGAACATCGCGGCCGTGCTGCTGTATGTGTACGGATTCGATTGGGGCGTGGCCGGCATCGGCGCGGCCACGGCCACCGCCGATGCGCTCGGCTTCGTGCTCGGCGCCGCCCTGTTATGGCAGGGCAGGCCGCGCGGCCTGCCCGCGCTGAACCGCACCGCTTTGTTCGACGCGGCGGCGCTCAAGCGGCTCGTCGTACTCAATCGCGACATCTTCGTGCGCACCTTGTGCCTGCTCTCGTCGTTCGGCTGGTTCGCGCATCTGGGCGCGAAGCAAGGCGACGCCACGCTCGCCGCCAACGCGCTGCTGCTCAATTTTCAGACCTTCATGGCCTACGGACTCGACGGCTTCGCGCACGCCGCCGAAGCGCTGGTCGGCGCGGCGATTGGCGCGCGCGACCGGCACGCGTTCACGCAGGCGATCAAGGTGACGGCATTGTGGTCCACGCTCGGTGCGCTGGGGTTCTCGCTGGTGTATTGGGGCGCGGGCTCGTGGATCGTCGAACGTCTGACGGATCAGGCCGCGGTGCGCGCCACCGCTGAAATGTATCTGCCGTGGGCCGCGCTCTCGCCGGTAGTTTCCGTGTGGGGCTTTCTACTCGACGGCGTCTTCATTGGCGCGACCCGCACGCGCGAACTCATGATGTCGATGGTGGTGTCGTTCGCGCTGTTCGTGGCGGCGTCGTGGGCTTTGCTGGCGCTGTACGGCAATCACGGCTTGTGGGCCGCGATGCTGCTCTTCATGGCGCTGCGTGGTCTCACGCTTGCGCGCTATCTGCCGGGCGTCGTGCGCGGCATGGCGGGCGCGGCTGCTTAAGCGCCGTTTCGCCATGCGCGTGTGCTACTTATCTCGCCCAGCGCACTATTGCACCAAACCTCCAAGCGCGCCGACGTATCGGTGCATCGCGCTTCCCAGGCAAACGGGCACGAACCACCGCGCATCCATTTCGCATCGCGGCACCCGGTTACGGCTTGAAACAAGCGCACACATATCGAACGCGACGCTCGCCCTAGAATGACCTCAGCCCGCGCTCTCCGCGCGAAAAGTCTGCGCGGGTCAGAAGCGCCGGCGTGCCCGCGCCGGAGCTTCGCTTCCGCTGTTCACACCGTTGCCGAATCCGCTATCAGCCGACGCTCAGGGCGTGACCGGCGCAGGCACCATGGCGGGCGGACGGCTGTCGGTGGGCACGCCGTGATAGTCGGCGGGATCTTGCGGCGGCGGGCCGCCGTGATGGCCGGACGGGCCATTCGCGCAACCGGCAACGCCGGCAACCAGCAGCAACGCAAGCATCGAAACGCGGATCATAAACAGGAGTCTCTCGAAGCAGAATGAAAGAGCGGCTGCCCGGCGGTGACCGGGCAAGCGCGAGCGCCGAGAGTCTACCTGTAAAGCGCGTTCCACGACGCCGCGGCGAGCAGCGGGCCCCCTCCCATTTCGTTACGCGTGAGCTACTATGAAGTCACAGCCGCATCTCACAGGAGACTGCCATGGACGCTGAAACGATCGCGGGTCTGATCGGACTGGGAATAGGTCTGCTCGTGCTGCTCGTGTTGTCGATTTACGAATCGAGAACCTATCGGCGCGAACACAATGGCGAAGGCATGGTGCATCACTGGCTGACTCATCAGCACATGCCGCATTGGATGCGTCGCCGGCACTGAACGGAAAACCGGCTGCCAGCTGCGCCTGCGGCAGTTCCGGCTGATTCAACGGTTGATACGCTGCACCGCACGTGCGAGCCCGCCGCTCGCACGTCGGGCGCTGGCGCGGCGATGGCGGTCGCGCACCCGCCATCAGCGCGCAAGTTTTTCCTGCCTGCCATTTCCCCTGACGCATCACCGCGCCACGGCTAAAGCACGCAGCCGCCCGCCCTCTCCCTTCGAACTTGTTTTCCGTTCAGGCACATGCCTTGCTGCATGTAAGCCTGCAAGGAGCGCGCAGATTGCGCGTCGAGCGTCCCGGCGCGAATGCGCCGAACCAACAGACCAAATGGCTCAGGCCAGACAGGGAGAACTCGAATGACCATCGGAACCATACTGCTTATCGTGCTTATTCTTCTGCTGATCGGCGCATTGCCGACCTGGCCGTACAGCAGTGGCTGGGGCTATCGGCCGACCGGCGTACTCGGGGTCGTGCTGATCATCGTGATCGTGTTGCTGCTGATGGGACGCATATAACGCGGCGAATCGCGCATTCGAGCCTCCGTTTCGCACCGGCGCAATTCGTGATTGACTCTGGCACCCAATGCCACGTAGAATCTCGGATTCGTCGGAGCGTAGCGCAGCCTGGTAGCGCATCTGATTTGGGATCAGAGGGTCGAAGGTTCGAATCCTTTCGCTCCGACCACGAAAAGCAACACGGAACCCGCGTAGCCTCCGGCTTCGCGGGTTTTTGCTTTTTGGGCTTTCGGGCCGTGCTTGCGATATACCGGAACGCTTATACGGTCAGCTTGAGCCATCGCCTTGCGGCCTGGCGAGCCCGCGTGCGACAGTGATTGAAACCTGGCGCACGCCTGATCAGGCTCAAGCGCCGCAACCAGAGTCAAGGAGACACCCATGGATCTGATTCTCTGGCGTCACGCCGAAGCCGAAGACATCGCCAGCACCGACCTCGCGCGCGCGCTCACCACCCGTGGCCGCAAGCAGGCGCAAAACGTCGCCAAATGGCTGCGCACGCGGCTGCCCGACGACGCCGTGGTGCTCGCAAGCCCAGCCGTACGCACCATCCAGACCGCCGAGACCCTGAGCGATCAATATCGCGTGGTGCGCGAACTCGCGCCCAACGCGAGCGCGGACGACGTGCTCAACGCCGCCGGTTGGCCCAAGGGCATCGCGCAGACGGTGGTGATCGTCGGCCATCAACCGACGCTCGGTCACGTCGCCGCGCGTCTGCTCGGCAACAGCGCCGCGAGCTGGCCGCTGAAGAAAGCCGGCGTGTGGTGGATTGCGAGCCGTGAGCGCGACGGCGACGATCAGGCCGTGCTGCGAGCCGCCATGAGTCCTGATCTGGTCTGATCCGGAGTCGCGTCTCAACCAAACCAGCGGTCCATAAAATCCCACGCGGCGCAGGAGCGCCGCCGCTCTGCCCGCATCGATCACACACTTCACCCACATCGCCGGGATGGCACCGTCCCGGCGCTGAATCGCTCCCACCGTTTCCTCGACCCCACGTTTCGCACGGAAACAACACTCGCCGCTCCCCCTCGCGACATTACAAGCAGCGGGCAAGCAGCTTACGGGCAGTCATCCAATCGTCATGGGTTTGCCATGCGAGCGTCACCAGGCGTTACTACATTGGCGAAAAAAGAAATCTCCCTTTTTTCGACCAGGACCCCCCAATGCGAGAACTGCCGACGCCTACCCTGCCCCTCGCTTCGATCTTCGAGTCGCGCCGTCTGCCGCGCGCCGAGGAAACGGTCACCGCCCAGCATCGCCTGCAAGTCACGTGGGCTCGCACCGACGAAGAGCTGCGCGAAGCCCAGCGTCTGCGCTACCGCGTATTCGCCGACGAAATGGGTGCACGCCTGACGGGCCCCGCGGGTCTCGACGTCGATTCGTTCGACTCCTACTGCGATCACCTGCTGGTGCGCGATCTCGACACGTTGAAAGTGGTCGGCACGTATCGCGCGTTGCCACCGCATCAGGCCGCGCGTATCGGCCGCCTGTATGCGGAAAGCGAATTCGACGTGTCGCGTCTGACGCACCTGCGCGCCAAGATGGTCGAAGTGGGCCGTTCGTGCGTGCATCCCGACTATCGCAGCGGCTCGGTGATCATGTCGCTGTGGGCGGGTCTCGCCGCCTACATGAAGCACAACGGCTACGAGACGATGCTCGGCTGCGCGAGCGTGGCGATGGTCGACGGCGGCCACTACGCGGCGAATCTGTATTGCTCGCTGCGCGACAACGCGCTGACCGCGCCGGAATATCGCGCGTTTCCGCACACGCCGCTGCCGGTCGATGAACTGCAGACGGGCGCCGAGGTAGCGCCGCCGCCGCTGGTGAAGGGTTATCTGCGTCTTGGCGCAAAGATTTGCGGCGCGCCGGCATGGGATCCCGATTTCAATACCGCGGATTTCCTGACGCTGTTCCGTTTGTCCGATATCAACGCGCGTTACGCTCGCCACTTCCTCGGCGATGCGCTGCCGCGCTGAGCGGACTCGTTCGCGCGACGCGCTTTGATGCGCGTCGGCGAAACAAAACACGCTGCGACAAAAAAAGCCCGGCAATTGCCGGGCTTTCTCATTCATGCGCAGTGCGCGGGCAAGACCTCAATCGTCCGTATAGACCACGCGATACGGAATGCCGACCTTCTCCCACTCCGCGGCCTCCTGAATCAGGCTGTAGTCGGTCAACGGATTGTTCGCAACCCACTCGTTCGGCAAGCGCACCTCATAACCGCCGTTGACCTGCGCCACCGAGATGCCCGGCAAGCCGACATCCGCACGCCGCCGGCACAACAGCGCCGCGAGCCGCAGACAGAACAGCAGCGGCCACTCCACTTCCCGCGTTTGCGACAGCTTGCCGAGCTTGCCCGCGTGACCGAGCACGAGCGCGGCGAGCCGCGCCTGATCGGTGCGCGAAAAGCCCGGCATGTCCGCGTTGCTCGCGATATAGGCCGAATGCTTGTGATACGCGCTGTGCGAGATAGACAGCCCGATTTCGTGCAGCGCAGCGGCCCAACCAAGGAACATGCGGTTTTCCGCGCGGCGTTCTTCGTCGGGTTCCGCGAACTGGTCGTAGAAGCGCACCGCGAGTTCGCCGATGCGCCCAGCCTGCGCGCGATCCACGCCATAGCGGCGCATGAAGCCTTCCACCGTCACCGTGCGCATGTCCTCGTGCTGCGAACGGCCCAGCAGGTCGTACAGCACGCCGAGGCGCAGCGCGCCGTCCGTGGTATCGACATAGTCGACGCCGAGTTCGTCGAACACCGCGATCATGATCGACAGGCCACCGGCCAGCACAGGAACGCGATCGCCCTTCAACGCGACGAGCTTCAGCCGATTGACGTTCTCCGCCTTGATCAGCGCGCGCTTGAGCCGTTCGAGCCCACCGCGCGAGATGCCATGCGTGACGCCCGGATCGTTGAAGCCGTTCGCCTCGACCAGTTCGGCCAATGCGCGCGCGGTGCCCGACGAGCCGATCGCCTGCTCCCAGCCGGTTTTCTTGTACTCGGCGGAAATGATCTGGATTTCGCGGCCCGCGGCGAGTTCGGCCTGGCGCATCGTGTATTCGTCGACGTTGCCGGCCGGAAAAAACGCACGGCTATGGCTCACGCAACCGATATACAGGCTCTCCATCTTGATCGGCGTGTAATGCGAGCCGATGATGAATTCCGTCGAGCCGCCGCCGATGTCGACCACAAGACGTTTGCCCGGGCTCGCGGGCACGGAGTGTGCTGCCCCCGCGTAGATCAGGCGCGCTTCTTCGCGCCCGGCAATCACTTCGATCGGGAAACCGAGCGCGGCTTGCGCCTCGCCGAGAAATTCGCCGGCATTCTTGGCGATGCGCAACGTGTTGGTGGCGACCGCGCGAACGTGATCGGGATGGAAATCGCGAAGACGCTCGCCGAAACGCTTGAGTGCGTCCCAGCCGCGCACCTGCGAAGCACGGTCGAGCATCTTGTCGCGCGACAGACCGGCGGCAAGGCGCACCGGCTCGCGCAAGGCATCGACCTGATAAATCTGGCTGCCCGCGTCGGTTTCCTCGACCCGGCCCACGATCAGCCGGAAGCTGTTCGAGCCGAGATCGACGGCAGCGAGGAGTTGCGGAGTATTGACCATCGGGTAAGCGTGCTCCATGCGCGCGAGCGCGGCAGCGTTGGATGCAGAGGGCGCCGCATATCCATTGGGTGCCTTGGGCGCCTTATGGCCGGCCGCGCTGTTCAAAGACGCCATTCTAAGCGTACCGGGCCTCACGATGTCACCTCGCAGCAATGGGGGTGCCCCATGGTCCCATACACACTGCGTCATATTGACGACACGCGGCGAATACGGCGTAGAATTTAAAACATCGAGAATGTCATAACAACGTCATCATACTGTGAGAATTTCCGAGCGTCTTTCCGCCTCCCTTCCTGACATTCCATTCTCGCTGCCGATGTCCATCCGCTACCCCTTATTGAACCGCGAGCTGGGCATTCTGGGTTTCAACGAGCGTGTGTTGGCACAAGCTGCCGACCCAGCCGTCCCTTTGCTCGAACGCCTGCGTTTCATCTGCATCACCAGTAGCAATCTCGACGAATTCTTCGAAGTCCGCATGGCCGGACTGCAGGAACAGATGCGCGACAACCCCGGCGCACTGTCGCCGGACGGCATGTCGCTGCAGCACGTGTACGACCTCGTGGTCGAACGCGCGCAGAAGCTCGTACATCGTCAATACACCATGTTGCACGACACGGTGCTCACCGCGCTCGAAACAGAAGGCATCTATTTTCACGGCACGGAAGCGTGGAACGAAGCGCAGACCGAATGGGCGCGCAACTACTTCTTCGACGAACTTTTGCCCGTGCTCACGCCGATCGGACTCGATCCGGCGCACCCGTTTCCACGCGTGCTCAACAAGAGCCTGAACTTCGTCGTCGAACTGGAAGGCAAGGACGCGTTCGGCCGTCAGGCGATGATGGGCATCGTGCAGGCGCCACGCGCGTTGCCGCGGCTCGTGCGCATGCCGCAAGACCTGTCGGGCTATCCGCATGGCTTCGTGCTGCTGAGCTCGCTATTGCAACGCTTTGTCGGCGAGCTGTTTCCGAACCTCGTAGTGCGCAGTTGCAATCAGTTTCGCATCACGCGCAACAGCGAACTGTTCGTCGACGAAGATGAAATCACCAACCTGCGTGTCGCGTTGCAGGGCGAATTGCCGGCGCGGCATCTGGGCAACGCGGTGCGGCTCGAAGTGTCGGCGGAAACGCCCACGCATGTCGTGCGGCGCCTGCTCGACGAAAGCGGCCTGTCCAACAAGGATTGCTATTACGCCGACGGCCCCGTCAATCTCGTGCGGCTGATGCAATTGCCGGAGATGGTGGACCGCCCCGATCTGAAGTTCGTGCCGCACATTCCCGCGATTCCGCCGCAGATCGCCAACAGCGCCAACATGTTCGACGTGATCGATCAGGGCGACGTGCTGCTGCACCATCCGTATGAGAGTTTTCAGCCGGTGCTCGAACTGTTGCTGCAGGCGGCCAAAGATCCGAACGTGGTCGCGATCAAGCAGACCATCTATCGCACCGGCACCGATTCGCCGCTGATGGACGCGCTGATGCAAGCCGCGCGCAACGGTAAAGAAGTCACGGTGGTGGTCGAATTGCTCGCGCGCTTCGACGAAGAAACCAACATCAATTGGGCCTCGCAGCTCGAAGCGGTCGGCGCGCACGTGGTGTACGGCGTGGTGGGCCACAAGTGCCACGCGAAGATGATGCTGATCGTGCGGCGCGTGTCGGTGGGCGGCAAGGCCACGCTCAAGCGCTATGTGCACCTCGGCACCGGCAACTACCATCCGCGCACGGCACGCCTTTACACCGACTTCGGCCTGATGACCGCCGATCAGAAAATCTGCGAAGACGTGCATCACGTGTTCCAGCAGCTGACCGGCATTGGCGGCGAACTGAAGCTGCACGAGTTGTGGCAATCGCCGTTCACGCTGCATCCGAAACTGGTCGAAGCGATTCGCGCCGAAGCCGAGCATGCTCGCGCCGGCAAGAAAGCACGCATCGTCGCGAAGATGAACGCGCTGCTCGAACCCACGGTGATCGCCGAGTTGTATGAAGCCGCGAAGGCCGGCGTGAAGATCGATCTGATCGTGCGTGGCGTGTGTTCGTTGCAGCCGGGTGTGGCGGGGCTTTCGGAGAACATCACCGTGCGCTCGATCGTCGGGCGCTTTCTCGAACACCATCGCATTTTCTACTTCTACGACGGCGGCAAGGAGCAGGTCTACCTGTCGAGTGCCGACTGGATGGACCGCAATTTCTTCCGGCGCGTGGAAGTGGCGTTCCCGGTCAACAATCGCCGTTTGAAGCGGCGCGTGATCGCCGAAGGTCTGTCGGCATTTCTCGGCGACAATCAGTCCGCCTGGCTCATGCAAAGCGACGGGCATTATCGGCGCCGCCGGCCGGGCAAGTCCTCGCGCAACGCGCAGATGAGCCTGCTGGGGAAATTCTGTTCGTAACGTTAGAGATTGCACTCGCTTCGGCGAGCTAGCGACAGACACGCGAAAAAAAGCCCGCAACATGCGGGCTTTTTTTCAGGTCGATGCATTTACGTTCAAGCCGGCGCAGGTTGCCGGCGCGCCGTGCGATACACCGGGAAGCGCACGGTGAACGTGCTGCCACGTCCCTCTTCACTTTTCACATCAAGCTGCGCATCGTGACGTTGCAGCACGTGCTTGACGATCGCGAGGCCGAGGCCCGTACCGCCGGTGTCGCGTGAACGGCTGCGATCGACGCGATAGAAACGCTCGGTCAACCGCGGAATGTCCGCAGAGGGAATGCCGAGTCCGCTGTCCGTCACGGAAAACACCGCATTGCCGCCTTGCGCGTGCCAAGCCACCTTGATCGCACCGCCGTCCGGCGTGTAACGGATCGCGTTCGTGACGAGATTGCCGAACGCACTGAGAATTTCCGTTTCGACGCCGGTGACGGTGAGCCCTTCGTCGGCATCGAACACGATCTTGTGATGATCGCTCGACAGGTTTTCCGCGTCGTCGCGCAGATGCCGCAACACCGCGCGCATATCGATCATCTGATCGCTCGGCGGCTTGTTGTCGCCTTCGAGTTTGGCGAGCACCAGCAGATCGCTGACGATATGGCGCATGCGCGAAGCCTGCTGCTCCATCAGTTCGAGATAGCGCGAACGCTCGCCTTCGCTCAACGGCAACTCGCGCATGGTTTCCAGAAAACCCGAGAGCACCGTGAGCGGCGTCTTCAGTTCATGCGAAACATTGGCCACGAAGTCGCGCCGCATGGCGTCGGTCCGCTCGAGTTCGGTAATGTCTTGCGAGAGCACCAGCTTGCGATTCTCGCCGTACGGAAACACCTGCACCGACAGCACGTTCTGGCGCTTGTCGCCCATGCCGCGCATGATCAGCATTTCTTCGTAGCGGGACGAATTCAGATAGCGAACGAAGTCCGGCTGACGTACCAGATGCGTGATGTGCTGGCGCAGATCGCGCTTCGCATCCAGGCCGAAATGGAGTTCGGAGATCGCGTTGCACCACTCGATCTGATCGTGATCGTCGAGCATCGCCACGCCGTTCGGCGAGGCCTGGATCGCCTGGATGAAGCGCGAATGCTGCTGCTCGACCTGGCGCACCTGGGCGTGCCAGCGCTTCGCGAGCTTGTGCAGACGGTAGTAGATTTCGCCCCAGATGCCGGGGGCGCTCGGCACTTCGCCGTAAACCGGCGCGTCGAGCAAACGCCACAGACGCTGTTTATGAAAGGTGCTGAAAAGGCTCTGCGCGAGCAGCATGACAATCGCGAGGACGAGCGCTGCCTTGACGTTCACGAGTGCGCCGACCACCACGCACAGAACAGCCAGCAGCACGACCGACACGATGGAGCGCGCCCAGATGATGTTCATGGTCTAGCGATCGAAGAGAAAGGCCTATGCGCCGTGATGGGAACCGCGGCGCCTATCGTTGCGAAGATGACGTATCCGAAGCGGGCTCGAACAGCGCCACTGCTGAGCGAGCGTCAGGCGCTCTTCGCAAGCCGGTAGCCGCTGCCGCGCACTGTCTCAATCATAGCATCGCATCCAGCAGGCTTGAGCGCCGCGCGCAGACGCTTGATATGCACGTCCACCGTGCGCTCTTCGACGAACACGTGGTCGCCCCACACCTGATCGAGCAGTTGCGTGCGGCTGTGCACGCGCTCCGGGTGCGTCATGAAGAAGTGCAGCAGACGGAATTCCGTCGGGCCGAGATCGAGCTTGATCTCGCTGCCTTCGGCATGCGCGGCCACGCGGTGGGTTGCCGGATCGAGCTTGAGGCCGTTGATCGCGACCACGTCTTCGGTCAACTGCGGCGCACGGCGGCGCAACACCGCCTTGATGCGCGCCATCAGTTCTTTCGGCGAGAACGGCTTGGTGACGTAGTCGTCGGCGCCGATTTCGAGGCCGAGCACTTTGTCCTGCTCATCGCCACGCGCGGTCAGCATGATGATCGGAATATGCTTCGTGCGCTCGTTGTTGCGCAGATCGCGAGCGAACGCGATGCCCGATTTTCCCGGCAACATCCAGTCGAGCAGGACGAGGTCGGGCAGTACGTCGCTGATCAGGTTCTGCGCCTGTTCCGCGTTGTACGCGCGAATCGGGCAGTGACCGGCGTGTTGAAGATTGACCGAAATCAGTTCGGAAATGGCGGGCTCATCTTCAATGACGAGAATGCTGCTGGGCATCGGCACCTCTGGTCCTTATATCTGGATTAACTGAGTGCTTCGCGTTCGAGCGCGTCGCGCGACTTGTGCCGCACGTCCGTGCCCTTGACGATGTAGATGATGAATTCGGCGATGTTCTTCGCGTGGTCGCCGATCCGCTCGATCGCCTTGGCGATGAAGAGGAAGTCGAGGCCCACCGAGATCGAACGCGGATCTTCCGTCATGTACGAAATCAGCTTGCGCACGAAAGCGCGGAATTCTTCGTCGATCGCTTTGTCGTCGCGCACGATCTGCGCGGCGGCGACCGTGTCGAGGCGCGCGAACGCGTCGAGCGCGCGGCGCAGAATCGACACCGCCATTTCACCCGACAACTTGATCTCGGCGATATTGATGGTGCGCGAGGCGCCGTCTTCCATCAACCGCTTGGTGCGCTTGGCGATTTTTTCGGCTTCGTCGCCGGCGCGCTCGAGATTCGTGATGGTCTTCGAAATCGCGATCAGCAGGCGCAGGTCACGCGCGGCCGGCTGACGGCGCGCGATGATGTTGCTGCACTCTTCGTCGATTTCCACTTCCATCTTGTTCAGGCGCTCTTCCGCGGCGATCACCTGTTCGGCGATGTCGAGATCGAATTCGTTGAGCGCCTGCATGGCCTTGACGATCTGCGATTCGACCAGGCCGCCCATTTCGAGCACCTTGGAGGAAACCAGATTCAGGTCGGCGTCGAACTGGCTGGACAGGTGTTTGTCGGACATGTCGTACTCCCTTGTTTTGCTCGGCGTTTTAACCGAAGCGGCCAGTGATGTAATCCTCGGTTTCCTTGCGGACCGGCTTGATGAAGATCTTTTCGGTATCGCCGAATTCGATCAACTCGCCGAGGTACATGTAGGCAGTGTAGTCCGAACAGCGAGCCGCCTGTTGCATGTTGTGCGTGACGATCACCACCGTGTAATCGCTCTTCAGTTCGGCGATCAACTCTTCGATACGGCCCGTCGAAATCGGGTCCAGCGCCGAGCACGGCTCGTCGAGCAGGAGCACTTCCGGACGAATCGCGATACCGCGCGCAATGCACAGACGCTGCTGCTGGCCGCCCGACAGACCGTAGCCGCTCTGGCCGAGCTTGTCCTTCACTTCGTTCCACAGCGCGGCCTTGGTCAGCGCCCATTCCACGCGGTCGTCCATTTCCGAGCGCGGCAGCGTTTCGAACATCTTCACGCCGAACGCGATGTTGTCGTAGATCGACATCGGAAACGGCGTCGGCTTCTGAAACACCATGCCGATCCGCGCGCGCAAGAGCGAGATATCGCGCTTGGAGGTCAGCAGGTTTTCGCCGTCCATCAGGATCTCGCCTTCGGCGCGCTGTTCCGGATAGAGCGCGTACATCTTGTTCAGCGTACGCAGCAGCGTGGACTTGCCGCAGCCCGACGGGCCGATGAACGCGGTCACCTTGCCTTCGGGAATCTGCAGATTGATGTTCTTCAGCGCGTGATACTTGCCGTAGAAGAAGTTCAGGTCGTTGATCTCGATCTTCGGGCGCGACGACGCCTGCGACTGGCCACTCTGGGCGGGATCGAAACCGGCGGGCGCAGTGGGACGCGCGATCGGATTGAGTTGAGTTTCTGCCATATTCATCGGATTACACTCCGCCCTTACTTGTTCGAGAAGATCGTGCGCGCGAGGATGTTCAGTCCCAGCACCGCGAGCGTGATCAGGAAGACGCCGGCCCACGCGAGCGATTGCCACTGCGCGAACGGGCTCATCGCAAACTTGTAGATCGTGACCGGCAGGTTCGCGACCGGCTGGCCCATGTCCATCGAGAAGAACTGATTCGACAGCGCCGTGAAGAGCAGCGGCGCGGTTTCTCCTGCGATACGCGCCACGCCGAGCAACACGCCGGTGACGATACCCGCGATCGACGCCTTCAGCGTGATCGACAGCACCATCTTCCACTTCGGCGTGCCGAGTGCGAAAGCCGCTTCACGCAGTGCGTTCGGCACCAGTTTCAGCATGTTTTCCGTGGTGCGGATCACGATCGGAATCTGCAGCAAGGCGAGCGCGAATACGCCGGCCCAGCCGCTGAAGTGGCCCATCTTCGCGACGACCAGCGCGTAGACGAACAGACCCACCACGATCGAGGGCGCCGACAACAGAATGTCGTTGATGAAGCGCGTGAAACTCGCGAGCCAGCCCTTCTGACCGTATTCGGCAAGATAGACGCCCGCCAGAATACCGATCGGCGTGCCGACGAAAGTCGCGAGCCCGACCAGCATCAGGCTGCCGACGATCGCATTGGCGAGACCGCCGCCGTCGGTGTTCGGCGGCGGCGTCGATTGCGTGAACAACTCGACCGACAAGCCACCGATACCGAGGCGCAAGGTCGTGTACAGAATCCAGATCAACCAGATCAGGCCGAACGCCATCGCGGCGAGCGACATGGTCAGCGCAACGGCGTTCTTCATGCGGCGGCGGCCTTGCAGACGCACGCGCATCGCTTCGAGCGCGACCGCGTCGTTCGAACCCGGCATATTCAAAGTGGGCTGGCTCATTTCGCGCCCTCCCCTTTTTCGAGGCGAAGCAGCATGACCTTGGAGATCGCCAGCACGATGAAAGTAATCACGAACAGAATGAGGCCGAGTTCCATCAACGCCGACGTATGCAGACCCGGATCCGCTTCGGCGAATTCGTTGGCGAGCGCCGACGTAATGCTGTTGCCCGGCGAAAACAGCGACACGTTGTCGAGCAGATTGGTGTTGCCGATCACGAACGTGACAGCCATGGTCTCGCCGAGCGCGCGGCCCAGACCCAGCATCACGCCGCCGATCACGCCGCTCTTGGTGAAGGGCAGCACGATCTTCCACATCACTTCCCACGTCGTGCAGCCGATGCCGTACGCCGATTCCTTCAGCAAGACCGGCGTGACTTCGAACACGTCGCGCATCACCGAGGCGATGTACGGGATGATCATGATCGCGAGAATCACACCCGCGCACAGGATGCCGATGCCGATCGGCGCGCCCTGAAACAACGCCCCAACCACCGGAATGCCGCCGAGCACTGCGCCGAGCGGCTTTTCGAACCACGTCGCGAAGATCGGCGCGAACACCAGCAGACCCCACATGCCGTACACGATCGACGGAATCGCGGCGAGCAGTTCGATCGCGATGCCGAGCGGGCGGCGCAGCCACGCGGGCGCGAGTTCAGTCAGGAAAAGCGCGATGCCGAAGCTGACGGGCACCGCGATGATGAGTGCAATGATCGACGTGGCGATCGTGCCGTAGATCGGCACCAGAGCGCCGAATTGCTTGCTGGGTGGATCCCAGTCGGCGGTCCACAGGAAGCTGAGGCCGAATTGCTTGATCGACGGCAAGGACGCGACGATCAGCGAAACGATGATGCCGCCGAGCAGCAACAAGGTGATGATGGCGGCGAGGCGCGTGAGACCGCCGAAGATCACGTCGCCGGCGCGGCTAGGCGCTTTCTGCTGCGAAGCGCTGCCGGGCGGGGTCGACCTGCTCGCGCCGGACGCTAATTGGATATCGGACATGAGAGCCTGATGGACCTGTTTCCAGTTGCCGTATGACACGTGTCGTGCGGCCGGTAGTGCCGGTGGTTAAAGCCATTGGCCGTCCTCGCATGAGGACGGCCAACGTGTTACGTACTACGGATGCTGAGCGCTGTGCTCATTGCCTCTTTTACTCGGCGATAGCCTTGCCCGAAGCGTCCTTCACCTTCGACTTCCACTGCGTGCGGATTTCCGACACGACCGAATCCGGCAACGAGATGTAGTCCAGATCGTTTGCGGCTTGCGTGCCGTTCTTGAATGCCCAGTCGAAGAACTTCAGCGTTTCGGTGCCTTGCGGCGCCTTGTCCTGCGTCGTGTGAACCAGCACGAACGTCGCGCCGACGATCGGCCATGCGTTCTTACCCGGCTCGTTCGTCAGGATCTGGTAGAACGACTTCGACCAGTCCGCGCCTGCTGCCGCTGCCTTGAAGGTGTCCGTCTTCGGCTCGACCACTGCGCCCGACGAATTCTTCAACGCCACATACGTCATGTGGTTCTGCTTCGCGTACGCCCATTCCACGTAGCCGATTGCGCCCGGCAGACGTTGCACGAAGGCCGCGACGCCGTCGTTGCCCTTGCCGCCCGTGCCCGTCGGCCAGTTGACCGTCGAACCTTCACCGACCTTCGACTTCCAGTCTGCGTTGACCTTCGACAGATAGTTCGTCCAGATGAAGCTGGTGCCCGAACCATCGGCGCGGCGAACCACGGCGATGTCGGTATCCGGCAGCTTGACCTTCGGGTTCAGCGCAACGATCGCCGGATCGTTCCACTTCTTGATCTTGCCCAGATAGATGTCGCCGAGCACTTCGCCCGACAGCGTCAGTTCAGCCGGCTTCACGCCCGGCACGTTGACGACCGGCACCACGCCGCCGACCACCGTCGGGAACTGGAACAGGCCTTCTTTGGCGAGTTCGTCGTCCTTCAACGGAGCGTCCGAACCGGCGAAGTCGACGGTCTTCGCGACGATCTGCTTCACGCCGCCCGACGAACCGATGCCCTGATAGTTAACCTTGCCGCCGCCGGACTTCTGATACGAGTCGGCCCACTTCGTGTAAATCGGTGCTGCGAAGGTGCTGCCCGCGCCGGTGATGTCTGCGGCTTGCGCTGCGATCGCGAAAAGCGCGCCAGCGACGCCAGCGAACACGGTTTGCATCAATTTCATGAGACCTCCAAAGGTGTGAGCGGTGTGAGCGTGTAAGACGAACACCGCGAAGCTTAGGGTCTCTTTGTGACAGTAACGTGACTGACCGTGAAACGGATGTGACAGTGAGATTACAGGCCTGAAAGGCGCTTGAACGGAGAAATTGCCGGTTTCGCGACGATCGGGGCGTCGCTCTACAGATTAGGCGAAAAAGATGGGGCGCGAACGTTTGCGGGTGCGTGTTCGGGGGAAGATGAGTGAGGCCGGGTGGTGCGGCAATGGGCCGCGGGTGGGAGAGGGTTGGTGGAGACGGGGGTGGCGGTGGGGGTTTGGTGGCGGGTTGCCGGTGGCGGGTTGCGAATGGGCGGCACAGCGCGGCGAGGCGATGGCAACATCGCCCCGCCGCGCTGTGCCGCTAAAGCACGTGGCTTACGCCGTAGCCTCTTTCACCGCGTCGGCAATCGACTCCGCATGATGAAGCGCGTCGGCGACATTCTCCGCTTCGACCATCACGCGCAGCACCGGCTCCGTGCCGGACGCGCGGATCAGCACGCGGCCGCGGCCGTTCAGCGCGCTCTCGGCCTTGGCGATGGCACGGCGGATCACGTCGCTGCTCTTCCAGTCCGCGTCGGGCTTCATGCGCACGTTGATCAGCTTCTGCGGGAACAGCGTGACGCCGTCGAGCAGGTCGGCGAGCGATTTTTCGCTGCGTTTCATGGCCGCGAGCACCAGCAACGCGGACACGATGCCGTCGCCCGTGGAATGGCGGTCGAGTGAAAGAATATGGCCGGAGCCTTCGGCGCCGAGTTGCCAGCCGTGTTCGCGCAACTGCTCGAGCACGTAGCGGTCGCCGACCGCCGCGCGGACGAACTTCACGCCGGCTTCCTGCAGCGCCACTTCCACCGCCATATTCGTCATCAAGGTGCCGACCGCGCCTTCCACCTTGCCGTCGGTCGCAACACGATCCTTGACCAGGACGTACAGCAGTTCGTCGCCGTTATAGAGGCGCCCTGCCGAATCGACCACCTGCAGACGGTCAGCGTCGCCATCGAGCGCAATGCCCAGGTCTGCATGATTCGCGCGCACAGCGCGCACCAGCGCATCCGGTGCGGTCGCGCCGACACCGTCGTTGATGTTGAAGCCGTTCGGCGCGACGCCGATCGGAATCACTTCGGCGCCGAGTTCGTGGAACACATGCGGCGCGACGTCATACGCGGCGCCATGCGCGCAGTCGACCACCAGTTTCAGACCGCGCAGATCGAACGCAGCGGGAAACGTGCTCTTGCAGAACTCGATGTAGCGGCCCGCCGCGTCGTCGAGACGCCGCGCCTTGCCGAGTTGCTCGGATGCGGCACAGGCGAGCGGCAAATCGAGTTGCTCTTCGATCAGCGCTTCCACTTCGTCCGGCAGCTTGTTGCCGTCGGCGGAGAAAAATTTGATGCCGTTGTCGTAGTACGGGTTGTGCGATGCGCTGATGACCACGCCCGCAGCGAGCCGCAACGCGCGAGTCAGATAGGCGATGCCGGGGGTCGGCATCGGGCCGGCCAGCATCACATCCACACCGGCCGCGGAAAAACCCGATTCGAGCGCGGCTTCGAGCATGTAGCCCGACACCCGCGTGTCTTTACCGATCAACACAGTTGGCCGCGTGCCTGTCCTCGCCCAGCGGTCCGCGCCTGCCAATACCTTGCCGGCCGCGTAGCCGAGCCGCAATACAAACTCCGGCGTGATAGGTCCTTCGCCGACTTTGCCCCGAATGCCGTCCGTTCCGAAATAACGACGTGCCATGTTTTATCTTCCTCCTTGGCTGTGGGTTCAACCGCGCGCGCGGCTGTGCTTCGCCGCGTCGCGCATGGCTGCCCATACTTTCAATGCATCTACTGTTTGCGCGACGTCGTGCACGCGCAGAATCGCAGCGCCCCGTTCAGCGGCGCACACCGCCGCCGCAATACTGCCCGCGACGCGGTCCGGCGCCGGGCGTCCAACTACCGCGCCGACCATCGACTTGCGCGACATGCCGGCAAGAATCGGGTACGGCGGCTCCGCTCGCGGCGCCGTTTCCGGCAAGTGTGCAAGCAGCGCGTAATTATGCTCGACTACGGCTTTGCCGAAGCCGAAACCTGGGTCCACGCTGATACGAGCACGCGCGATGCCCGCCCGCTTCAGCGCCTCGACACGCTCCTCGAGAAAATCCCGAACCTCGCTCACTACATCATCATAGACGGGCTCGCCGAGCTGCATGGTCTGCGGCTCGCCAAGCATGTGCATGACGCACAGGCCGCATTCACTGTCGCGCACCGCGTCGATTGCGCCGGGCATCCGGAAGCCCCAGATGTCGTTGATCAGATCCGCCCCAGCAGCCAACGTGTGGCGCATCACTTCGGGCTTGTAGGTGTCGATCGACAACGGTACATTCGCGCCGCGCAGTTGCTCGACGAGCGGGATCACCCGCTCCAGCTCTTCGTCGAGCGGCACCGGGGGCGCGCCGGGACGCGTCGATTCGCCGCCGATATCGATGATGTCCGCGCCGTCGAGCATCATGCGCTCGGCCTGGCGCAACGCATCGCCGCGCATCGCGTACTTGCCGCCGTCGGAAAAAGAATCGGGCGTGACGTTCAGAATGCCCATGACCAACGGGCGTTCAAAGGTCAGCTTGAAGCGGCCGCATTGCAGCGGCTCGGGAATAGGCAAAGAAGGGAATTCGACTTTCGACACGTGGTGGTGCTTCACGCAAAACGGATAAATGCAAAACGGGCCGGTGTGAAACACACCGGCCCGCACTTTCTACTGGTCGCCTATCAGGCCGGCGCGGTCGCGCTGCCCGGCTTGACCTCGGTGCCCGGGCTGCCGCCCGACGAGGCGTCGCTTGCCGACGGCGGCGAGCTCTTCGGCGAACGCGGCGGACGGCCTGCCATGATGTCGTTGATCTGATCGGCGTCGATCGTTTCCCACTCCATCAGTGCGGCGGTCATCGCTTCGACCTTGTCGCGGTTCTCGTCCAGCAGACGCTTCGCGAGGTTGTATTGCTCATCCAGCACGCGGCGAATTTCTGCGTCGACCTTCTGTTGCGTCGCTTCCGAAATGGTGCGCGTGAAACCGCGGCCAAACGGCGTGGCGTCGTTTTCGTCGTCGACGTAGACCATCGGTCCGAGTGCGTCAGTCATACCGAAGCGAGCCACCATGGCACGCGCCGTTTGCGTCGCCTTGTTGAAGTCGTCCGATGCGCCGGTGCTGATCAGGTTCAGGAACAGCTCTTCCGCGACGCGGCCACCGAACAGGATCGCGAGACGATCCAGCAGGTAGTCCTTCGAATATGTTTCGTTGTCATGCTCCGGCAACTGCCACGTCACGCCCAGCGCACGGCCACGCGGAATGATCGTGACCTTGTGCACCGGATCGGCCTTCGGCAACAGCTTGGCGATCACCGCATGGCCCGACTCGTGGTACGCCGTGGCGCGCTTCGATTCTTCGCGGATCACGGCCGACTTGCGCTCCGGACCCATGAAGATCTTGTCCTTCGCGTCTTCGAAGTCCGTCATTTCGACGATGCGCTTGCCGCGGCGAGCCGCGAACAAAGCCGCTTCGTTCACGAGGTTCGCGAGGTCGGCGCCCGAGAAGCCCGGCGTGCCGCGTGCGATCACCGCTGCGTCGACGTCGTTCGAAATCGGCACCTTGCGCAGGTGAACCTTCATGATGTGCTCACGGCCGCGAATATCCGGCAGACCGACATACACCTGGCGGTCGAAACGGCCCGGACGCAAGAGCGCCTTGTCGAGCACGTCCGAACGGTTCGTTGCAGCGATCACGATCACGCCCGAGTTCGCTTCGAAGCCGTCCATCTCGACCAGCATCTGGTTCAAGGTCTGTTCGCGTTCGTCGTTACCGCCGCCCATGCCGGCGCCACGGTGACGGCCGACCGCGTCGATTTCGTCGATGAACACGATGCACGGTGCGTGCTTCTTGGCCTGCTCGAACATGTCGCGCACACGCGCCGCGCCGACACCGACGAACATTTCCACGAAGTCCGAACCCGAGATGCTGAAGAACGGCACTTTCGCTTCACCCGCGATAGCACGCGCGAGCAGCGTCTTACCGGTTCCCGGCGGACCGACCAGCAGCACGCCGCGTGGAATGCGGCCGCCCAGCTTCTGGAATTTCTGCGGATCGCGCAGGAAGTCGACCAGTTCGGAGACTTCTTCCTTGGCTTCGTCGCAACCGGCGACGTCGGTGAAATTGATTGCGTTGTTGTTTTCGTCGATCAGACGTGCACGGGATTTACCGAACGAGAACGCACCACCTTTCCCGCCCCCCTGCATCTGTCGCATCATGTAGAACCAGAAACCGATGATCAGGATCGTCGGCCCGAGGTAGTACAGCGCGGACACCAGCGCATTGGGTTCGTCATCAGCCTTGCCGCTCACCTGAACGCCATACTTCATCAGATCGCCGACCATCCAGATGTCGCCGGGCGACACGATCTGGTACTTCTGGCCGTCTGCTGGAGTGACCGTGAGGTTCCGCCCCTGGACAATGACGTTCTTGACTTTGCCGTTCTTCGCGTCGTCCATGAACTGCGAATAGGAAACGCCTTCCTGGACACGGGGCTTGTCGAACTGCTTGAACACCGTAAACAGCACCAGTGCGATAACCAGCCACACTGCTGCTTTCGAAAACATATTGTTGTTCAAAGCACCACTCCTTCACTTAGACGGGCGCCTACATTTGCCTTGCGGCACCACGAAAGCATTCTAATCCAGTCCGCAGACCCCTGCCATAAGGTTTCACTACCACAGAAATAGCGCAGCGGGCCATTGCTCCACCCATTTCCGGGGCCGTGATCGCATTATCGGCAGATACGGAACCGTCCTGCAGCGCCCCTATGCGGGCCGCTTGAGATGCTTACCCAAAATAAATGTTTCTGACGACTTGTCCCGCGAGGCTTTCGGCTTGCGGGCCGCCACCACCTTGAACTGATGCTTGAACTTTTCGACAATCTGGCTGTAACCGCTGCCGTGAAAGCATTTGACTAAAAGGGCACCATCCGACTTCAGGTGATTTTGTGAGAATTCCAGCGCGAGATCGCACAAATGCTCGATTCGCGCCGCATCCGCCACCGCCACTCCCGACAGGTTGGGCGCCATATCCGAAATTACAAGATCAACCTGGCGTTCTCCGACCAATTCTTCGAGTTGGCCCAGCACGGTGTCTTCACGAAAGTCGCCCTGAATGAACGTGACGTCGGCGATCGGCTCCATGGGGAGGATATCCAGCGCGATGATCGTGCCGTCAATGCCTCCTTCGCGCTCGGCGTCGCGCTGCGAACCCTTTGCGAGCTTGTTACGCGCGTACTGACTCCAACTGCCCGGCACCGAGCCGAGGTCGACGATCACCTGCCCCGGACGGATCAGCTTGTCCTGCTCGTCGATTTCTTTGAGCTTGTAGGCTGCACGGGCACGATAGCCCTCCCGCTGCGCCATTTTTACGTACGGGTCGTTGATGTGATCATGCAACCACGCCGTGTTGAACTTGTTTTTTGCCATTAAGCGTTGAACTCTTGCTGCGTTATGACACGCTTTAGGGGATAATACGCGGTTAATTCGCGCGGACACCGCCAAAACTGGCAGTCATCCGCGATTCTGTTGTTCTGACGCGCCGCCCTGCGCAATTGGCCGAATCTCTCGGAAATGCAGGTGCCGCCATTTTAGTCGAGTCTCCCACTTTCCATGCCCGCCCTCAAAGTCTCTTCCGACCAACGCGCCGAGTTGCGCTCCCAGGCACATGCGCTCAAACCGGTCGTGCTCGTCGGCGCCGAAGGCTTGACCGACGCTGTGCTCTCCGAGATCAAGGTCCACCTTGGTGCTCATCAGCTCATCAAAATCCGCGTGTTCGGCGACGAACGCGAAGAGCGCATCGCAATCTATGAAGAAATCTGCGACAAGCTGAACGCCGCGCCGATCCAGCATATCGGCAAGCTGCTGGTGATCTGGAAGCCGGAAACCGCGCAGCCGGCGGTGAAGACCAAACGCGGCGCGTTGCCGAGCGCTCGCGAAGCCGCCGTGGAAGCCAAACCGGGTAAAGGCCGCGCGCCACGCGTCGTGACGGTCGTGAAGCCCAGCGAAATCCCGATGCGCAAACCCAAGGCCAAAGCGGTCGTGGTACGCGGCAATGAACGCGTGACGCAAGGCGGCAACATCAAGCGCGCCAAGAAGCGCCAGACCAGCGCGAAGCGCTCGCATCAATCGTCGAAATAAGCGAATGATGATAGGTGCGGGCGGCGTCCGCACCTTGACGTGGGCTACGTGATCAAGACCCGAAAGCCCAACGTTGCCTATCAAGCTCGCTGCGTCAGCTTGCACGCTCAGGCGCTGCAAAGCAGCTTCAGCGGATTGCCTCAGCCAGCGACCTTCCCCGCCGTGCCGCGAGCACCCTGCTCCGCCGGCACAATGCCTGCTCCGGCAGGCAGTTTCCACACCAGCGCCACGCCCAGCAGGCTTTCGATCAGATAGAACAGACTCGAGACGCCGTGCAGAATGCCGAAGCGCGTCGCATAAACCGAGTGTCCGACATCGCTGCCCGCTTCTAGCGCGGCAATGCGCATTGCATTCATAAACGGCTGTAAGGCGAAGTAACCGACCAGCACGCACACCAGCATGCCGGCAATCAGCCAGCGCAAACGGCGATACGCATCGCTGCCGCGCCGAACCAGCACATTCGCGAGACCGAGCAGCAAAATGCCGCACACCGCACCCAGCACGCCTTCAATGCGAAACAGTTGCGCCGCCACCGCGCCCGCCGTCATCCGGTCGAGCGAAGTGAACAGCACGGGTGCGACGGCATAGCCGATAGTCAGCAGACTACCGACCCACACCACCGTCAACAAACGGAAAAATCGATGCGGCATCTGGGACACCGGAACCGCCTTCAAACGTAGCTAACCGCGATGATTTCGTATTCGCGCACGCCGCCCGGTGCCTGCACCGACGCAACGTCGCCTTCCGACTTGCCGATCAGGGCGCGCGCGATCGGCGAACTGATCGAGATCAAACCATGGTCGATGTCCGCTTCGTCGTCGCCGACGATCTGATATTTGACGGACGCACCCGAGTCCAGATCTTCCAGTTCCACCGTCGCGCCGAACACCACGCGACCGTCCGCTTCCACCGCCGCCGGGTCGATCACCTGCGCGCCGGCCAGCTTTGACTCGATTTCAGCAATCCGGCCTTCGATAAAGCCCTGCTTTTCCTTCGCCGCGTCGTATTCCGCGTTTTCCGACAGATCGCCCTGGGCACGCGCTTCCGCGATCGAATTGATCACCGAAGGACGCTCAACCGATTTCAGGCGCTGCAATTCATCGCGCAACATTTCCGCGCCGCGCTTCGTCAATGGAACAGTGCTCATAAACAACTCTATGCAAAAAACAGCCGTAAAAAAAATCACCGCGGTTAAGTGCATTCCGCCGGGGCCAGAGCGCTGAGCAAAGCTCGGCGCCAAGCACCTGCGGAACGCCGCTTAACCGCGGCACTTACATCTTGGACAGGTATTCGAAGCCTTAGTTTAGGCGAGCGTGGAGGCCTTGTAAATCATAGACTTCCAGGTCCTTCAAATAGCGCAAACCTTCGACGGCAGCACGCGCACCCGACATGGTCGTGTAGTACGTGACCTTGTTCGCCTGCGCGCTCATGCGGATCGAGCGCGAGTCAGCGATCGCGGCACGGGTCTCGTCGACAGTCGTGAAGACCAGCGCGATTTCGCCGTTCTTGATCATGTCGACGATGTGCGGACGGCCGTCCTTCACCTTGTTGACGACCTTCACCGGCACGCCGGCCGCTTCGATCGCGGCGGCCGTGCCCTTGGTCGCGACGATCGGATAGCCGAGTTCGTGCAGCATGCGCGCGACTTCGACGGCCTTCGGCTTGTCCGCGTCCATCACGGTCAACAGCACCGTGCCCGACTCCGGCAGACGCGAACCCGCCGCGAGTTGCGACTTGAACAGCGCTTCGCCGAACGTCTCGCCCACGCCCATCACTTCGCCGGTCGAACGCATTTCCGGTCCGAGCACCGGATCGACTGCCGGGAACTTGACGAACGGGAACACGGCTTCCTTCACGCTGAAGTACGGCGGATCGATTTCCTTCGTCACGCCTTGCTGCGCGAGCGTCTGACCGACCATCGCACGCGCCGCGATCTTCGCGAGCGGCAGGCTCGTTGCCTTCGACACGTACGGCACCGTGCGCGAAGCGCGCGGATTCACTTCGAGCACGTAGATGACGTCTTCTTTCGAGCCGTCTGCCTGCGGCACCTGCTGAATCGCGAACTGCACGTTCATCAGGCCGATCACGTTCAGTGCTTTCGCCATCGCGCCGGTCTGGCGCTTCAACTCGGCCACGGTTTCCTTCGACAGCGAATACGGCGGCAGCGAGCACGCCGAGTCGCCCGAGTGCACACCGGCCTGTTCGATGTGTTCCATCACGCCGCCGATGAACACGGCTTCGCCGTCGGAGATGCAATCCACGTCGCATTCGATCGCGTCGTTCAGGAAGCGGTCGAGCAGCACCGGCGAATCGTTCGACACCTTCACGGCCTCGCGCATATAGCGCTCGAGGTCGCGCGGTTCGTGGACGATTTCCATCGCGCGGCCGCCGAGCACATACGACGGACGCACCACCAGCGGATAGCCGATTTCGTCGGCGAGCTTGAGCGCTTCGTCTTCGGCGCGCGCGGTGCGGTTCGGCGGCTGACGCAGGCCGAGGTCCTGCAGCAGCTTCTGGAAACGCTCGCGGTCTTCGGCGGCGTCGATCATGTCCGGCGACGTGCCGACGATCGGCACACCGTTCGCTTCGAGATCGAGCGCGAGCTTCAGCGGCGTCTGGCCGCCGTATTGCACGATCACGCCAACCGGCTTTTCCTTGTCGACGATTTCGAGCACGTCTTCGAGCGTCAGCGATTCGAAGTACAGACGATCGGACGTATCGTAGTCGGTCGAAACGGTTTCAGGGTTGCAGTTGACCATGATCGTTTCGTAGCCGTCTTCGCGCATGGCGAGCGCGGCGTGCACGCAGCAGTAGTCGAACTCGATGCCCTGGCCGATCCGGTTCGGGCCGCCGCCCAGCACCATGATCTTCTTGTTGTTGGTCGGGTTCGCCTCGCACTCGTCCTCGTAGGTCGAGTACATGTAGGCGGTTTTCGTGGCGAATTCGGCCGCGCACGTGTCGACGCGCTTGTACACCGGGCGCACGTTCAACTCGATACGGCGTTGACGCACTTCCGCCGGCTTCGCGCCGAGCAGCCTGGCGAGACGGCGATCCGAGAAGCCGCTTTGCTTCAGATACTTCAGCTCTTCCTTCGAGAGGCTCGCGAGCGTGCGGCCTGCCAGCGCCTTTTCCTTCAGGATGATCTGTTCGATCTGCGCGAGGAACCACGGGTCGATCGAGGTTTCTTCGAAAATCTCTTCGGCCGTCATGCCGACACGGAACGCGTCGCCCACGTACCAGATGCGATCCGGACCGGCTTCGCCGATCTCGCGGATGATCTCGTCGCGGTTATCGGTCTTTTCGTCCAGACCGTCGACGCCGACTTCCAGACCGCGCAGCGCCTTCTGGAACGACTCCTGGAAGGTGCGGCCAATCGCCATCACTTCGCCGACCGACTTCATCTGTGTGGTCAGGCGCGAATCGGCTTCGCGGAATTTTTCGAACGCGAAACGCGGAATCTTGGTGACAACGTAGTCGATGGTCGGTTCGAACGATGCCGGCGTTTGACCGCCGGTGATTTCGTTCTTCAACTCATCCAGCGTATAGCCGACGGCGAGCTTGGCAGCGACCTTGGCGATCGGGAAACCGGTTGCCTTCGACGCCAATGCCGACGAGCGCGACACGCGCGGGTTCATTTCGATCACGATCATCCGGCCGTCTTTCGGATTGATCGAGAACTGCACGTTCGAACCGCCGGTATCGACGCCGATCTCGCGCAGCACCGCGAGCGATGCGTTACGCAGGACCTGATATTCCTTGTCGGTGAGCGTTTGCGCCGGCGCGACGGTGATCGAGTCGCCGGTGTGGATGCCCATTGGGTCCAGGTTTTCGATCGAGCAAACGATGATGCAGTTGTCCTTCTTGTCGCGGACCACTTCCATCTCGTACTCTTTCCAGCCGAGCAGCGACTCTTCGATTAGCAGCTCGCGCGTGGGCGACAGATCGAGACCGCGCTTGCAGATCTCTTCGAACTCGTCGCGGTTGTACGCGATGCCGCCGCCCGAACCGCCCAGCGTGAACGACGGACGGATCACCACCGGATAGCCGCCGCTGCCCGTTTGCGCGGCGATCTCGGCCTGCACCTGAAGCGCTTCTTCCATGGAATGCGCGGTGCCCGATTTGGCCGAACCGAGGCCGATCTTGGTCATCGCGTCCTTGAACTTCTGGCGGTCTTCCGCTTTGTCGATCGCTTCCGGCGATGCGCCGATCAGCTCGACCTTGTACTTCTCCAACACGCCGTGCGCGTGCAGATCGAGCGCGCAGTTCAGCGCGGTCTGACCGCCCATCGTCGGCAGGATCGCGTCGGGGCGCTCCTTTGCGATGATGCGCTCGACCACTTCCCACGTGATCGGCTCGATGTAGGTCACGTCGGCCGTGTTTGGGTCGGTCATGATCGTCGCCGGATTGCTGTTGACGAGAATGACCTTGTAGCCTTCCTCACGCAGCGCCTTGCATGCCTGCGCGCCCGAGTAATCGAACTCGCACGCCTGGCCGATGATGATCGGACCCGCGCCGATGATGAGGATGCTCTTGATGTCTGTCCGCTTGGGCATAACGCTCTCGCTAATGTATTCCTGAATTCTTTCCGTCGGCGCGCGTCGCCGTGACGTTGCGCGCGCTCTGCTCTGTCTGGTGCGGCTCGCCGCGCGTGCGCCGCTGTATGTCGCGTGTGCGTCGATGACGCGCACCGCAGCGCGGCGCGAGCCGCGCGCCGCCGAGACTTGTATGCCGCTTTATGCCGCTGCGGTCTTGCCGGCCTTCTTCGTATCCATCAACGCCGCGAAGCGATCGAACAGATAGGCGATGTCATGCGGACCTGGCGACGCTTCCGGGTGACCCTGGAAGCAGAACGCCGGCTTGTCGGTCAGCGCGAAGCCCTGCAGCGTGCCGTCGAACAGCGAGACGTGCGTGGCGCGGGCGTTGGCGGGCAGCGTGTCGGCATCGACCGCGAAACCGTGGTTCTGCGACGTGATCACCACGCGGCCGTCGTCCAGATCTTTCACCGGATGGTTCGCGCCGTGGTGGCCGGTCTTCATCTTCATGGTTTTGGCGCCGACCGCGAGGCCCATGATCTGATGACCGAGACAGATGCCGAAGGTCGGAATGCCGCGCTCGATCAGCTCCTTCGTGGCGCGAATCGCGTAGTCGCACGGTTCCGGGTCGCCCGGGCCGTTCGACAGGAAGATGCCGTCCGGATTGAGCGCGAGCGCGTCAGCGGCGCTGGCTTGCGCCTGCAGCACGGTGACGTGGCAGCCGCGTTCGGCCAGCATGCGCAGGATGTTGTATTTGACGCCGTAGTCGAACGCCACCACGCGATACTTCGGCGCCTTCTGCGTGCCATAGCCTTCGCCCAAACGCCATTCGGTCTGGGTCCACTCGTAGGTTTCCTTCGTCGACACGACCTTCGCCAGGTCCATGCCCGAGAGGCCGGGGAACGAGCGTGCGAGTTCGATTGCCTTGGCTTCGTCGTCCGAACCGGCGAGGATCGCGCCGTTCTGCGCGCCCTTGTCGCGCAGAACGCGCGTCAGCATGCGGGTGTCGAGACCGGCGATGGCGACCACGCCTTCGTCCTGCAGATATTGCGAGAGCGTGCGCTCCATGCGGAAGTTCGACGCGAGAACCGGCAGATCGCGAATGATCAGGCCGGCGGCATGGACTTTCGTAGCTTCGACGTCTTCGGCGTTCACGCCGACGTTACCGATATGCGGATACGTGAGGGTCACGATCTGGCGCGCGTAGCTCGGGTCAGTCAGGATTTCCTGATAGCCGGTGATAGCGGTGTTGAACACGACTTCGCCGATGGTGTGCCCGGGGGCGCCGATCGAGTAACCACGAAAGACCGTGCCGTCGGCGAGCGCGAGCAGAGCGGGAGAAAATGACGGCAACACGGGAGACTCCTTGGGGAACACCCTGTTGCCGACCTGTCTATCCGACTGCGAGCCGCAGCGAAACGCATCCGGGATGCGCGCGCAGACTCGCTCGCGAACTGCCGTTGACGTTGCAAGAGGCGCGATGGGTCCATTGTGTGGACGGATCGGCTGGGGGCGGGGCCCTGCTTGCTACGCCGGTGGCGCGCGGCGGATGAACGGTATGGGAGAGGTAGGCGCTAGGGTGCGGGTTGATAAGCTCAAACCTTGGAATTATAGCGTGAAACTACCCTTCCCTCCAAATCCGAGATGGCTTCGACTCGTGGGACGGCGCGGCTCGAAATCGCTCAAAGCCTTGCTGCGGCTGGTGCGGACGGCGCTCCGCGGCGTTTCCATGAGCGCGAATCGGGATAGTGCCGGCAGATGGGGCGCGACCGACGAAGCGGCGCACCGGCCGGGCTCAGGCGTCCTGTTCGGCGGGGATTTCGGCCGGACGAACCAGCTTGCGGCCCGGCAATATGTACCAGATCGCGCTCAGCACCTGCAGCGCGACCAGAATGCCCCACGCGGTCAGATGCGCGGCCGCCGGATAATGGCCGCCGCTCGCCGGCCAACGCGACAGCACCGCGCCGACGCCGATCTGAAAGCCGAAAATCAGCAGGAAGATGATCAACGTCAGTGTGGTATTCACGCGGCCGATCATCTGCGCCGGGAAGTGCCGGGTCATGACCGCGTAGCTGAGAATGCCAGTGCCGCCGAAAATCCCGTACGCCGCCCACAACAGACCCGCGGGCAACGGCGCCTTGAACATGATCAGCAACTGCGTCAGAACGTACAGCGCCATGCCGATGCCGCAAAACGCATGGAGTGAGATGCCGCGCCGCTCGAGACTGCGCGCCGCCGCGCCGAAGCCCACGCAACCGGCCATCATCGCGAAACCGAGAATCGACACGAGCGCGGCGGCCTCGCGCGGCTCGAAGCCTTGCACGTCACGCAGCCACGCGCCGACCCAAAGCGACTGCATCGCGTAAAAGACGCCTTGCGTGACGACCGAGAACGACGCGACTTTCCAGAACGCCGCACTGCGCAGGATATGCAGCGTGCCTTTGAACTGGGCGCCGATACTGGCCTGGTGATGGGCTTCCTTCGTGTCCGGCGCGAGCGTCCACTGCGCCAACGCGACCAGCACGGTCAGCAAACCCAGTCCGATGCAGACCACGCGCCAGCTTGCGAACGTCAGGACCCACGTCAGCGGCGAGCCAACCATCACGCCGCCGAAGCCGCCGATCGCCATCACCAGACCGTTCATTAATGGCAGGCGCGCCGCGGCGAAGTGCTGCGCCAATGCCTTGAACGCGGCGCCAAGACAGACAGAAACGCCGACGCCGATCAGCAGTCGCCCCACCATCATCATGCCGACGCTATGCGCGGCGCCGAACACCCAGATGCCGAGCGCCGCAAACAGCAGCGTGACAGCCGTGACGCGCCGCGCGCCGTAGTGGTCGAGCAGCACGCCGGCCGGAATCTGGGCGCCCGCGAAACCGAGGAAGTAAAGACTGGTGAGCAAGCCCAAATCCGCAGCCGACAAACCCAGATCGTGCGTGATGAACGGCGCAAAGCCGAGGTTGACGCCGCGGAACACGTAGGATACGAAATACCCGGCGGAGAACAGCAAAAAGACGCGCAACTGGGTCGACGACATGAGCTTTGAATTTGGCGGCTGGCCGAATGGGTTTGGGCGAAGCACGAAAGATAAAGGAAAAGCGCTCGCTTTGCCGGAAATGATCTGCACAATGAAAAACGCCGTCACCACAGGTGACGGCGTTGGAAAAAGCACGGTGCGTGATCGGAGCGCAATTCATGCGCTGCCCCCGCAACGCATGTGGTCACTACCGTCTGAGCCGCTATTGGTCTACTTACCCTTCTTCGCGTTGGCCACGGTCTTCGGGCGGCTCTCTGCCGCAGCCTTCGACGCCTTGCTGGACGTGGAAGCCGACACCTTGGTCACCTTGCCCTTATTGGCGCTGGATGCCGTCGGCTTGCTGACCTTGCCAACAGGTTCGGAGACTTTCACCACCTCTGTCCGGCCACGACCCTTCTTCTTATCGTAGCGCGAATCACTGCGCGTGTCTGCGACGCGGGTGCCGATCTTCTCGACGCCGCCGCCTTGCACGTCGGTCGCGATGCGCTCCGGACCCGGCTCGCTCGGCATCGCCTTGCCGACCGGCACGTGCAGCACGATTACCTGGCCGCGCGACACGCTGTCGCGATGCGTGCGGTTCCACGCCTTCAACTGGCCGACCGACACGCCGTAACGCACGGCGATGGCGGCCATCGACTGATTACGGCGCACGCGGATCAGCATCTTGCGCGTATCGGGGACGTCGGGCTCCATTGCCAGCACGGCGCTTTCAGCCACGTCGGCGCTGATGTCTTCGTCGTCGTCCGAACCGCGCGGCACCACGATTGTGGAGCCGGGTTTCAAACGCATGCCGACCGGAATCTTGTTCACTTCCATCAGCGTGTCGGCGTCGACACTGATCTTCTGCGCGATCGCCGCGGGTGTCGCGCGTTCGGTGACCGTGTACGTGGTCCACGACGACAGCGAACCGGAGTACGTCTTCAGATTGCGCTCGAAGGCGCTGGCGTTGTCGAACGGCAGCAGGATCTGCGGCTGCGTCGCGCCGAGAATCACCGGCTTCCTGAACGACGGGTTCAGCGAGCGGAATTCGTCTGCGGACAGATTCGAGAGCTTGGCGGCCATGTCCACGTCGATGTCGTGCGAGGTGGTCACCGTCACGAAATACGGGTGGTTCGGAATGGACGGCAGCGTGAGCCCGTACATTTGCGGGTTCATCACGATGTTTTTCACCGCCTGCAGTTTCGGCACGTAGTTGCGCGTCTCGTTCGGCATGCGCAGGCTCAGATAGTCGGTGGGCAAGCCCGCCGCTTCGTTGCGCGCAATCGCGCGCTGCACGTTGCCCTCGCCCCAGTTGTACGCCGCGAGCGCCAACTGCCAGTCGCCGAACATGTCATGCAGACGCGACAGATAGTCGAGCGCGGCGCTGGTCGAGGCCAGCACGTCGCGGCGCTCGTCCTGCCACATGTTCTGCTTGAGGTTGTAGGTGCGGCCCGTGCCCGGCATGAACTGCCACATGCCGGCCGCCTTCGCCACCGACAAAGCCTGCGGGCTATACGCCGATTCGATGAACGGCAGCAACGCGAGCTCGGTCGGCATATGGCGCGCCTCCAGCTCTTCGACGATGTGGTACAGGTACTTCTGCGAGCGCTCGGTCATGCGCTGCACGTAATCAGGACGCTGCGCATACCAGTTGACCTGCATGTCGACGAGGTCGGTTTGCAGGTCCGGCATCTGGAAACCACGGCGAATCCGGCCCCACAGGTCGGCGTCGGCGCTCGTCAACTGAGTGACGGAGCCCTGGTCGACGTTGATCGTCTCTTTGGCGGTGGCTGTCTTGCGAAGGGCGTCGGCTACGGCTTGCTGACTGGCGGGGCTTGTTGCGGTGTTCGGAATACTCGTCGTCGGTCCCTGGCTCGCGCAAGCGGCGAGCGTCAGGACCAGCAACGCACTAAAGATAAATCGCATGAACGTCTCGGCTTCCACAAGGGCTGGAATTTGCAGCCGATAGTACGAAACGGCAACGTTTACGTCAATCGGAAAATTACGAAAAAATCAAGTAAATCTTGGGCTTGGCGAATTTTTCCGATTCATCGCGTGAGGAATACCCCTCCTGGGATCGGGTCACCGGAAGCGGTTTTTCCATTCGCGCATCAAAGTAAAGGCCGTCAATCGATCCGGCACCTTCTCGTGCAACTGCTCCCGCAAGCTCGCCTGCACCGCTGGATCGCCGGCGCGCAAAAACGGATTCACGGCGCGTTCATGGGCGATCGTGGTGGGCAGGGTGGGCACGTCGCGCGCGCGCAGTTCGCTCGCTTTGTCCCGCCAGGCCTGCAGTTCGGCGTTGCCCGGCTCGCACGCGAGCGCGAAGCGGATATTCGACAGCGTGTACTCGTGCGCGCAGTGAACCTCGGTCGTGCCGGGCAGCGCGGCGAGCGCATCCAGCGAGGCGAGCATCTGCTTCGGCGTGCCTTCGAACAGCCGGCCGCAACCGCAGGCGAACAGCGTGTCGCCACAAAACACGTGCGGCGTGCCTTGCGGGTCGGCCGCCTGGAAATAGGCGATGTGGCCGCTCGTGTGACCCGGCACGTCGAGTACGCTCAATTCGAGCGCGGGCGCCGCAATCGACACGTGATCGCCATTTTTCAGACGGCGCGTGAGATGCTCGATCGCTTCACCGGCGGGGCCGTAGACGGGCACGGCCTGGCCATTCAGCAGATCGGCCACCCCGCCGACGTGGTCTTGATGATGGTGCGTGAGTAAAATAGCGCTCAGCCGCCAGCCCCGTTTCGCCAGATAGGCTTTTACGGGGGCGGCCTCACCCGGATCGACGACCGCCGCGTGGTGTCCGTCGGAAACGACCCAGATGTAATTGTCATCAAACGCCGGGACCGGTACGTACTCGAGCGCATTCATAGGCGACGCATTCTTTGATATGACTGACCGAGCGATTATAGACTGGCCCGCCTGGACCGACTCGCCACCTGGCCGATACGTACTCGAATGGGAGCAAACCCAACTCGACCGCGTGGTGTCGGACGTGTTCGGTTACCATGCGCTGCAACTCGGCCTGCCGCAACTCGACGCGCTGCGCGAGAACCGCATGCCGTGCCGCGGACTCGTGCTCGACGCCGCGAGCGGGGCGAGCGCGCCGTATGCTTTTCCGCGCGGCGCGGGGCACGTTGGCAATGGCAATCGCAACGGTTCGAGCAGCAATTCGGGCAGCGGCGCGGCGCAAAGCGCACTCGCGGGCCTGCCGGCGCCGGCCGGACGCAGTGCCGTATGGTGCGACCTGCTGGACCTGCCGTTCGAGGCGCAAAGCGTCGATCTGATCGTGATGCCGCACACGCTGGAATTCACGAGCGACCCGCACCGTCTGCTGCGCGAAGCCGAGCGCGTGCTGATGCCCGAGGGCCAGTTGATCATTCTCGGCTTCAATTCGCTGTCGCTCTGGGGCGCGCGGCAATCGGTCGGCAAGATGACCGGCCGGCCTTTCGTGCCGGCGGCCGTCGACCTGATCGCCTTCACCCGGCTGAAAGACTGGATCAAGCTGCTGGGCTTCGACCTTGAACGCGGGCGCTTCGGCTGCTATCGTCCGCCGCTTGGCAGCGAACAATGGCTCGCCCGCTACGGTTTCATGGAAGCCGCCGGCGACCGCTGGTGGCCGATTTTCGGCGCCACCTACATGATCAAGGCGATCAAGCGCGTGCGCGGCATGCGTCTCGTCGGCCCGCTGAAAGTGAAGAAACCCGTCCTCGCCGCGGGCCTCGCGCCCGCCGCCACACCGAATACACGCAACCACACTCAATGACTTCCGATCTCATCGACATTTATACCGACGGCGCCTGCAAGGGCAACCCCGGCCCCGGCGGCTGGGGCGCGTTGCTGCGCTTCGGCGACCAGGAAAAAGAACTGTTCGGCGGCGAAGCCAACACCACCAACAACCGCATGGAACTGATGGGCGTGATCGCCGCGCTCGAAGCGCTGAAGCGGCCCTGCAAGGCGGTCGTGCACACCGACTCGCAATACGTGCAGAAAGGCATCAGCGAATGGATCCACGGCTGGAAGAAGAAAGGCTGGATCACCGCCGCGAAGCAGCCGGTCAAGAACGCCGACTTGTGGAAGCGGCTCGATGCGCTCGTCGCGCAACACGAAATCGAGTGGCGCTGGGTGCGTGGGCACAATGGCCACCCGGAGAATGAGCGCGCCGACCAGCTGGCCAATCGCGGCGTCGCGTCACTCGCGCAGATGTAATTCCTGCTGCGACGCCGCGCCGGCTAACCGCGCGCGCCATTTTTTTGCTGCAATTATCTTTGGCAGGCTAATCCGACATGCGTCAACTCATCCTCGATACCGAAACCACCGGCCTGAATGCCCGCACCGGCGACCGGATTCTCGAACTCGGCTGTGTCGAGCTGGTGAACCGCCGGCTCACCGGCAACAACCTGCACTTCTACATCAACCCGGAACGCGACAGCGATCCGGGCGCCTTGGCCGTTCATGGCCTGACCACCGAATTTCTGAGCGACAAGCCGAAGTTCGGCGAGATCGCCGACCAGTTCCGCGACTTCATCCAGGGCGCGGACCTGATCATTCACAACGCACCGTTCGACATCGGCTTTCTCGATGTCGAGTTCGCGTTGCTCGGCTTGCCGCAGGTGAGCACCTACTGCGGCGAAATCATCGACACGCTGGCGCGCGCCAAGCAGATGTTCCCCGGCAAGCGCAATTCACTCGACGCGCTGTGCGACCGCTTCGGCATCAGCAACGCGCACCGTACGCTGCACGGCGCCCTGCTCGACTCGGAACTGCTCGCCGAAGTCTATCTGGCGATGACGCGCGGCCAGGAAAGCCTCGTCATCGACATGCTCGGCGAGTCGCATGCCGGTGGCGATGCGCACGCGCCGCGCATCGCGATCAGTTCGCTGGATCTGGTCGTGATCGCCGCCAGCGACGACGAACTTGCTGCGCACCAGGCGGTGCTCGACGGTCTCGACAAGGCGATCAAGGGCACGAGCGTGTGGCGCCTCGAACCTGCGCCCGCCGCGGATGAGCAAACCGCTTAAAAAGTACTGGACGAGGCCGAAAATCCCTGACATAATTCGGCTCTCTTCGGGTGGTTAGCTCAGCGGTAGAGCACTGCCTTCACACGGCAGGGGTCACTGGTTCGATCCCAGTACTACCCACCAGAATTTTGGTGTGTCGATCACCGAAGACTAAAGGGCTCACGTAGAAATGCGTGAGCCCTTTTTCATTTCGTGATTCGGCGTTTGGAAACCGTACGGAATGCCAGGCAGATTCCGGCTCTCAACGTCCGCCTCAGGCGTCAACTCCGGATCTTCGTACGTTTGCGGACGCCAGATACTGCTGCTATAGTTGGCGCTCGGGCATTCGCCCCGTCAATTTTCTTCACTTCATTCGACCATAGGGAGGCGCCACATGTTTGCAATGCGTATCGCCGTCCCCGGCATGGTCTCGCGAGCGGTTTCGCGATCTTAATCCGTTCGATTAAGTCGCCTGATCGCCGTTCACGTGGTGTCGCCTGAAAAGGCACTCCGCGCAATTCCCAGACAGTCCGCAGTTCAATCGCCGGTGCATTCCGGCGCGTTTTGACTGTCTCGTCCTTTCGCTTCTGACTGGAACCTCGGTGCGCTCATGCGCCACCGGGTCGTGGCAAATGACCAGAAAAAAACTCGACTTTCGTGGACAAGCCTTCAAAGATGTCCTCGGCTTTACCTTCCGTCACTGGGCGCAGCAGCCCTGGCGCATCGTCGTCATTACGGCGCTGGTGCTGCTCTCGGCGTTGGCCGACGTACTCACGCCGATGTTCGCCGGACGCCTCGTCGATGCCATCGCATCCTGCGCGGCCAGCGACGCCGTCGCCTGGCGTGCGGCGATCACGGCCTTCTGCGTGCTGAGCGCGCTCGGCCTCGGCGCCACGCTGCTGCGGCAAGGCGTGTACTTCAACATCATCCGGCTCACGCTCAAGATGATGAGCGAGATCGCCGCGAATGCGTTTCATCGCGTGCAACGCTTTTCGACCGACTGGCACGCCAACAGCTTCGCCGGCTCGACGGTGCGCAAGATCACCCGCGGCATGTGGGCGCTCGACCTGCTCAACGACACGCTGCTGATCGCCCTGTTGCCGTCGCTCGTGATGCTGGTCGGCGCGACGGTTCTGCTCGGCTGGCGCTGGCCGATGATGGGCGCGGTCGTCGGCATCGGCTCGGTGCTGTATATCGCGGTGACCGTGGCCATGTCGCTCGGCTTTGTCGCGCCGGCCGCGCGCCTCGCGAATGCGTGGGACACGCGCATGGGCGGCGCGCTCGCCGACTCGGTCAGCTGCAACGGCGTGGTCAAGGCGTTCGGCGCGGAAGAGCGCGAAGAAGTGCTGCTGTCGCGCGTGATCGGCAAGTGGCGGCACCGCACGCGCCGTACATGGATGCGCGGCACGATCAACGGCGGCGTCCAGGGTGGCATGCTGGTGGCGATTCAGGCCGCGATCCTCGGCGCCGCGCTGCTGCTGTGGGCGCGCGGCGAAGCCGGCGTCGGCGACATCACGTTCGCGCTGACCATGTTCTTCATGCTGCAAGGCTATCTGCGCGACGTGGGCATGCACATCCGCAACCTGCAACGCTCGGTCAACGACATGGAGGAACTGGTGTCGCTGGAGAGCCAGCCGCTGGGTATCGAAGACCGTGCCGGCGCGGGTCCGATCGCGATCGGCAAAGGCGAGATCCGTTTCGAGCACGTGACCTTCCACTACGGAACGAACGGCCAGCCGCTTTACGACAACTTCTCCGTGCGCATCGCGCCGGGCGAACGCGTCGGATTGGTCGGGCATTCGGGCTCGGGGAAGACGACGTTCATCAAGCTGATCCAGCGCCTCTACGACATTTCGGAAGGCCGGATCACGATCGACGGTCAGGACATCGCCCGGGTGCGGCAGGCGTCGTTGCGCAGCCAGATCGCGATCGTTCAGCAGGAGCCGGTGCTGTTTCACCGCTCGCTCGCCGAGAACATCGCGTATGCGCGGCCCGGTGCGAGCCGCGCCGAGATCGAGCGCGCCGCAAAGCTCGCGAGCGCGCACGACTTCATCGCGGCGCTGCCCAATGGCTATGACACGCTGGTCGGTGAACGCGGCGTCAAGCTCTCGGGCGGCGAACGTCAGCGCGTCGCCATCGCGCGGGCGTTTCTCGCCGACGCTCCGATCCTGATTCTGGACGAAGCGACGTCGAGCCTCGACAGCGAAAGCGAAGTGCTGATCCAGCAGGCCATGGAGCGGCTGATGATGGGCCGCACTACGTTGGTGGTGGCGCACCGCCTTTCCACCGTGCGTGCGCTGGACCGGCTGCTGGTGCTGGATAAGGGCAAGGTAATCGAGGAAGGCAGCCACGAAGCGCTCATCAGGCTCGAGAAAGGCCTGTACCGGCGGTTGTTCGAGCGTCAGGCGCTGGAGCTGATCAAGGGGCTGGGTGAGCCGGAACTCACGACGACTCGGGCCGCGCGGCCGAACGCGAACCGGACCGACGATTCCAGCTTGCTGGTCGGGAAGTGATTTGAAGGGGGCGCGTGGAAGGTCGACTGGAAACCGCTAGTATGCTGGCGGCGCTTTCGGCTGGCGTTCCACCGCCCATTTTTTACGAGCGCGAGCGTAGGTTCAAGCGCGTAAGCGCTAGCGGCTGGTCAGCACGAACCGCCTAAACGCCAACGCGCCCGCGCCGGAGTTAAACCACGCCCGCAGGCAATCCCACACCACGCGCCATCCCTGTCGCCGCAAACACCATCAGCACCATCAAAATCGTCTGTATCACGCTATAGCGTGCGTAAGAGCGCGCCTTGCGCAGATCCGGCGCCGCGCCTTTCCTGATCGCTGCGCGCCAGCGCATCAGCGCGAGCATCGACGGGACTTCGAGGATGAGAATGATCACGAGCAGCGTCATCTTGAGATGAAAGAGCGGCTCGTGGAGATAGTAGTCGGTGCCCTTTTCGAAACCGCCGAAAACGCGCATCAATCCGGTGACAATCAGCACCAAGGCCGAGATGCCCCAGCCTGTATCCGCCCGGAACACGGAGCGCAGCGCGGCAGGTACGGTGGCGCGGCGGAGCGCCCACGTGCGCCGCAGAATCGACGCGAGCGCGAAGCCATAAGCAAGCAGATGGATGGCGGCAATCAACCAGCGAACCAGCATAGCGACTCCTGCAAAGGACGCGATACGATCGTTGTGTGTCTCATTCGCCCGCGCTGAAGCGCCGGGCGCCATGACTTCATTATCGACTACGGCTCAATCTACAACGCCTGCTTCGGCCACGGGGTGTGGCCGACTGCACAAATCGGCAGACTCAGACCTGCTGCAAGGATGTGTCAAGCGCGCGGGCGGCGACGCGATCGCCTTCGGTCGTCAGCGCGGTGCGGAATACGGTTTGCCGGTTGTGCCCCGCGGCGGCCGGCGAATCCCACAGCAACTCGATCTTCGGACGGCGCCCAAAGGCGCCGTGTGCCAGCGACGGCGCAGCGGCCGAGCCCGACGCGCCGGACCCTGCCGGCTCGCCTGCGGTGCCGAACGCGACCGTGGGAGTGGGCGTCGGCGTCGTTCGCACGCCCTGCCCGGCCGCCCAGCGCACGGACAATTCGCGCGCGTCGTACTGTCCCACCTTGCGACGCTCCGCCCACACGATCACCGTCCGCGTGACCGGATCGAGCGCGACCGCATAGCGGCCGATCGCGAAACGGCGCGCGGCGATATTGGTGCGCCATAGCGCGCGCGGCCGGCAGATCCACAGCACGGCCGCATACAGCGCCGGCGCGGCCAACAACCAGCCGTTGGAAGCTGCCACCGCATTGGCGGCACGCCGCCAGCCGGCGCTCGCGGTAAACGCGCCGACCGACCAGACCGCAAACAGGAACCCGAGGAAAGCGAACAGACGCAGCGCCTGCCGCAGCCATTGCGGCAGCGGATGAAACGGGCGCTCGGCCACGGCGCGCGCGCCCGGCAGGAAGATCAGCAGGAACAGGAAAACGAGGTTGATGCACGCCCACGGCGAGGACAGCATGGCCAGCAGCGACGCGCCCGCATCCAGGTCCGCCATCGAAAAAAGCCAGCGAGCAAGGATCACGAGACCGATGGCGCGCAACGCGAAAATCGTTCCGGCGCCGGGCGCCGCGTTCGCACGCGTCTCTTTCGTTCTCGCCAAGGCATCCTCCTGTCGTCGGCGGCGCCGCAGCCAAATTTGCGGCAGGGCCATTATAGGGATATAACGGAGAGTGGCTCATTCTTACCGGCCGAAACCCGCACTTTCGTCCGCTGATTAAGAAAAACGCGGCGCGCCTGCAACAACGCCCCGTGGGCAAGTGCCGCACGGGGCGTTGCTGGCGGCCGCCGGAGCGCCTGAAAGCGCTCCTCGAGCCGATGCGACTTTTTTAATTGCCGCGCATCACGTCGATTAGCTGGCGTTGACTTCGCGCAGCACGGTGCGATGCTTCTGGCGCAGCAGTTCTTCGTAGGTGGCGACGTAGTTCTTCGCCATCACCTTCGACGAGAAGCGCGACTCGAACGCCTTGCGCACACCGGCGCGCGACAGCGTGTGCAGACGCTTGACCGCGGCGACCGCGCTGATTTCGTCTTCGACGACGAAGCCCGACACGCCGTTTTCGATCACTTCCGGCACCGAACCGCGGTTAAACGCGATCGCCGGCGTACCGCACGCCATCGCTTCGATCATGACCAGACCGAACGGCTCAGGCCAGTCGATCGGGAACACCAGTGCATGCGCGTTGCCGAGGAACTCACGCTTTTCGGCTTCGCCGATTTCGCCGATGTACTCGACGTGCGGGAGCGCCATCAGCGGCTTGATCACTTCTTCGTAATAGGCGCGGTCGGCCTTGTCGATCTTGGCGGCGACCTTGAGTTTCATGCCTGCCTGGCCGGCGATGCGGATCGCGCGGTCGAGGCCCTTCTCCGGCGAGACGCGGCCGAGGAAAGCGAGGTAGCCCGGCTCGACGTTGGCGATCGGCGTGAGCACGTTTTCCGGCAGGCCGTGATAGACGGTTTGCAGCCAGTTCGCCTGTTGCAGCGGAATGCGCTGGTTGTCCGAAATCGACACCACCGGCACGTCGCTGAACGTATTGAAGATCGGCTGCAGTTCCGGCAGATCGAGACGGCCGTGCAGCGTGGTCAGGAACGGCACCGGCTGGCGCGCGAACAGCGAGAACGGGTAGTAGTCGATGTGGAAATGCAGCACGTCGAATTCGTCCGCGCGGCGGCGCACTTCTTCGAGCAGCAGCATGTGCGGCGCCATCACGTCGCGGATGGTCGGGTCGAGGCGCAGCGCCTGCGGCCAGAAGGCTTCGAGTTTCGCCGAGGTTTGCGAATCGCCGCTCGCAAAGAGCGTGACGTCGTGCCCCTGCTCGACCAAAGCTTCAGTCAGATAGGACACCACGCGTTCCGTACCACCGTACAGCTTGGGAGGAACCGCCTCGTGCAACGGAGCGATTTGAGCGATTCGCATATGAAGAACTCCTCGTAAAAAATCAGGCAAAAGTACTGCGTTTGGTAAAAGCGACTCGCTTGCTCGCCAGGGCAGTCTGGCCGGAACATGCCGGCGCGGGCCTGATTCTTTCGAGAAATCCTGCGATGGATCGCTTGGGTAGTGAGCCCAGACCAGTGATCAATGTCTGCGCATGTGCCGGTAAACGCACACATGACACCTACGTTGACAAACTGTCAGAAAATTCGACGGGCCTACAGAGCATGCATTATCAATGCCGGCATTCTCGCTGCACCACAACATTTCAAAGTCTTTACGTTGTTACAAAGGCGAAACACTTTGCAAACCCTTGTTTTCTAAGACAGTTCTACAGTGGCAACTGGCTTGCGGCATGGACCGCCGAGGTGGCGTCGTAAGCTCTTGCGTCAACTTTGCCGGCAAGCGTTGAAGAAATGCCGCATCGCGGTTGAATGCAATTTGTAATTATATCCCTAAAAGTTCCGCAGCCTGCGTGAACCCTGACCCCATGAACGGGTCGAGTAGCAGTAGGTCGCGGACGTCTATCGCGAAATCAATCGCGCCAAGGCCCGGATACACAGGGCGCAATCGCTTTTGCATGTTTACAATGCGAAGCATCGGCTTCGCGGCGAACCTTTTCCATGTGGCCTACGCTTTGCATGCACAACCCGAAACACATCGACCTCACGATCAATTGGAACATTTAACCATCGCCCAGCGTAATGCCCAGAACGCAAAGCTCGCGAGCTATGCGCACCGGCCTCTTGCGTTCCTTTTCCGCTTTATCCGCCGCCATCCGCTCGCGCATGCGATCGTCCTGTGCAGCGTGTTTGCGGCCGTGGGCTGTGCGCTCGCTTCGCAATACGCGATTAAACACCTGATCGACGTGCTCGGCGAAGGCCGGCATCATCCCGGCCCGCTGTGGGGGGCGTTCGCCATCCTGGTCGGCTTGATCGCCGCCGACAACATGCTGTGGCGGGTCGGCGGCTGGGTCGCCGCGCATACGTTCGTCGCCGTGACCGGCGACCTGCGGCGCGACCTGTTTCAGTATCTGAGCGGACACTCGCCAACGTACTACTCCGAGAAGCAGCCGGGCATGCTCGCCAGCCGGATCACGGCGACCTCGAACGCGGTCTACACGGCGGAGAACACCACCGCGTGGAACGTGCTGCCGCCGTGCATCGCGGTGCTCGGCGCGATCGTCATGATCATCGCGGTGAATCCGCTGATGGCCTGTGGCCTGATGCTGTGCTCGGCCATTCTGTCGGTCGTGCTGTACAAGCTGGCCGGCCGCGGCTCGGCGCGCCATCACCATTTCGCCACCAAGGCGGCGTCGGTGGACGGCGAGCTGGTCGACGTGATCAGCAACATGGGCCTCGTGCGCGCCTTCGGCATGACGTTTCGCGAGCAGCAGCGGTTCGGCGCAACGGTCAAGGCCGAGATGGACGCGCGCCAGCAGAGCCTGCTGTATCTGGAAAAGCTGCGTCTGCTGCACGCGGTGATCACCGCGCTGCTGTCGGCGGGCCTGCTGGGCTGGGCGCTCTGGCTGTGGGATCAAGGCAAGGCGACCTCGGGCGACATCGTGCTCGTCAGCTCGCTCGGTTTCACGATCCTGCACGGCACGCGCGACCTGGCCGTGGCGCTCGTCGACGTCACGCAGCACGTGGCGCGTCTCGCTGAAGCCGTGCGCACGCTGCTGGAGCCGCACGGCATGCCGGATCGCGACGGTGCGACCGAACTCGTGCCGCAAGGCGGCCGCATCGATTTCGAAAGCGTGACGTTCGCTTACCCGCGCCGCCGCCCGATTCTCGATCACTTCGACCTGCATATCGAACCCGGCCAGCGCGTCGGCCTGATCGGCAAGTCGGGCGCGGGCAAATCCACCGTGCTGGCGCTGCTGCAGCGTTTCTACGAGACGCAAGGCGGCGCGATCAGGATCGACGGCCAGGACATCGCCACGATCACGCAGGACAGCCTGCGCCACACGATCGCGCTGGTCCCGCAGGACATCTCCCTGTTCCATCGCACGGTGTACGAGAACATCGCCTACGGGCGCCCGGAGGCGAGCCGCGAAGAAGTGCTCGCGGCCGCGCGCGAGGCGCGCTGCGCGGACTTCATCGAGGCCATGCCGGAAGGCTACGACACGATCGTCGGCGACCGCGGCGTGAAGCTCTCGGGCGGCCAGCGTCAGCGTATCGCGATTGCACGCGCAATTTTGAAGAACGCGCCGATCCTGCTGCTCGACGAAGCCACCTCGGCGCTCGACAGCGCGTCGGAAGAAGCGATCCAGAAGGCGCTCGACCGGCTGATGGTCGGCCGCACGGTGGTCGCGATCGCGCATCGTCTGTCGACGCTGAACAACTTCGACCGGATCATCGTGATGAGCGCCGGCAAGGTCATCGACGACGGCAGTCCGGAAGAACTGCGCCAGCGCCCGGGCCTATATCGCGACCTGCTCACCAAGCAGTATGGCAAGGGCCACACGCTGCACATCGGCGGAAAGAAGGTCGACGAACAGCACGTGGTCTGAACCCGCGCGGCAGGCTTCGAGCCGCGAGCCGTCACCGCCAAAAGAAAAAGCCGCTCTTGAGCGGCTTTTTCTTTTACACGCGCTGCAAGCAGCCTCGAACGCAACCTACCCGGCCTGAGTTTCGCGCGCCGCCTTTCTCCCCGACACGGCGCGCGCCTTCCCGCTTCGGGTGCTCTTTGCACCAGCGACGCCCTGCAAATCGCGCATGAAGTTATCGCGCCACACCGACACATTGTTCTCGCGCAACTGCACCATCATGTCGCGATGACGCGCCTGACGCTCCGCAAGCGGCATGGCGAGCGCCCGCGCGAGCGCCTCGGCCATGCCGTCGATATCGACCGGATTGACGATCAGCGCTCCATCCAGTTCCTGCGCGGCGCCGGCAAAGCGCGACAGCACGAGTACGCCGGGATTCTCCGGATCCTGCGCCGACACATACTCCTTGGCGACGAGGTTCATGCCGTCACGCAACGGCGTGACATAGCCGACGTGCGCGGTGCGGAACAGCGCGGCCAGCACCGAGCGCTCGTACTGCTTGTGGATGTAGAGAATCGGCGTCCAGTCCAGTTCGGCGAAGCGTCCGTTGATGCGCCCCGACTCGCCTTCGAGCTGCAAGCGGATATCCTGGTAGGCGTGCATGTCGGCGCGCGTCGGCGGCGCGATCTGCAGGAAGGACACCTTGTTGCGTTGCGCGGCCGCGTGTTCGAGCAGCCGCTCGAAGGCGCGAAAACGCTCGACCAGTCCCTTCGAATAATCGAGCCGGTCCACGCTCATGATCAGCTTGCGCGAATGCAGCGTCGCCTTCATCGTGCGCACCGGTTTGCCGCGCTCACCCGCCTTCGCGAGTTCGGCGATCTCGTCCGGATAGACGCCGATCGGATACGCCGCCGCGCGCAGCGTGTGGCCGAACGCGTGGATCGTCAGCGGGCCTTGCGCCGATGTGTCGACCGTGCCGTTCGCCTCATTGACGATGTAGTCGCAGAACGCGCGCAGATCCGGCGCGGTCTGGAAGCCGAGCAGATCGAACGAACACAGCGCCTCGACGAGTTCGCGATGCGGCGGCACCGCCAGCAGCACCTGCGAAGCCGGAAACGGGATGTGCAGGAAAAACCCGATGCGATTCTTCACGCCCGCCGCGCGCAGCGCTTGCGCGAACGGAATCAGATGGTAGTCGTGGACCCAGATCACGTCGTTTTCGCGCAGCAGCGGCACGAGCTGTTGCGCAAGCCACGCATTCACGCGGCAGTAGCCCTCGAAGTCATGCCGGTCGTATTGCAGCAGGTCGGCGCGATAGTGGAACGCGGGCCACAGCGTGGCGTTCGAGAAGCCACGATAGTACTGATCGTAGTCGCGGCGCATCAGCGCGATGGTCGCGAAGGTCACCGGGCCGCGCTCCTCGACCTTGATCTGCGGCTGGCCTGAGGTGAGAACGTCGCCGCTCCAGCCGAACCACATGCCGCCCGTTTCCTTCAGCGCGTCGTACACGCCGACCGCCAGACCACCCGCCGCCGGGCCGCCCTCCGAGATTGGCGCAACCCGGTTCGATACGATGATCAGTCGACTCATGAAGCGCGATTCCCGATACGGTGCGTTGTTTGCTGCGAGCGACGCGGCGTGGTCATCATGCTGTGCGCGCCGCCGCGACGATCGATGCCAGCCAGTCGAGCAGGCCCGACACCGAGCCTATGCGCGTATGCGCCATCGTCTCGCCCGGACCGACCTTGATCGACACGCCGCCACGTTCGTTGACGACGGCGAAGCCCTTCTCGTCGGTCAGATCGTCGCCGGCAAAGACCGGCTTGCGGCCGACGAACGGCGGCTCGTCGAGGAACGCGCGCAGCGCGCGGCCCTTGTCGACATCTTTAGGTTTGATTTCGTAGACCATCTTGCCCGGCTGCAGCACGTAGGAGCCGGCGTAATCGGCCACCAGCCGCTCGGTCGCCTCGCGCGCCAGCGGCTCGCGATCCGGCGCATTCCGGTAGTGCAGCGCCACGGCCGCGCCCTTGATCTCGAGCAGCATGCCGGGGTTTTCGTTGACCACCTGCGCGAGCACCTGCTCCATGCGCAGCAGCCGCTCGTCATGGAAGCCAACGCGCTGCGTGTCGCCGTTCGCATCGCGCCGCTCGGCGCCGTGCAGACCGGCAATCGGCAGATCGGGCATGTTCAGAAAACTGTCGATGCTGTCGATACCGCGGCCCGACACGACCGCGACCGCGCCGTTCGTCAAACTGCGCAACTCGCTCAGCAAGTCGTTCACGCGAGGTTGCACCAGCACGCCGTCCGGCGTGGGGGCGAGTTCGACGAGCGTGCCGTCGAAGTCGAAGAAAAATGCCGTCTCGCTCGGAGACAGAACAGCCGGAAGTGCTTGCATCGGTTAGTTTTGCCTTTCAGCCTTCTGCGGCCGGAAAAGTGTGCGCATCTTACCGCGCATCCACCAATTTTTCGAGAAAGTAAGGCTGGGCACAAGCCCAGCCGGGCGCCACACGCGAGCCTCGCCGGCGATTGCGTTCAAAACGGGAACAATCGGGCTTCACCCAGCTTTCAGCCACCTGCGTCAAATTGCCTCGCAAACCGCGCGCCCGTGGGCGCTGCGCGACGCCATCGGCCAATTTGCGCTAAAGTCGCTGCCACGCGGATCATTGCCGTTACGACCATATTTGCACACTATGACCGCGCACGCGCCACACGCGCATCGAGCGGCGCCGCAATTCAATCGAGTCACTGAACCCTGCTTTGTTCCCGATCTTCTCATCCCGGCACCCGCAACCGCACCCCGCAATTTCACGCAGGCCGTGGTCCGCGCGCCTGTTTGCGGCGACGGTCGTGCTGGGCACGCTGACGGCGCTCGCCGGCTGCACGCATCGCACGGAAACGTGGCAATTGACCAATGTGACCGGTCACTTGCCTGACCTCGATTTCAAGCTGACCGGCGACGATGGCCGCCCCGTCAACGGCGATTCGTTCAAGGGCCGCGCCTCGCTCGTTTATTTCGGCTACACGCATTGCCCGGACGTCTGTCCTGAAACGATGGGCCGGCTGATGCAAGTGCTCGGCAAGCTCGGCCCCGACGCGCAGAAGGTGCGGATCCTGTTCATCACCGTCGATCCCGCGCGCGATACGGCGCAGGCCTTGCACGACTACGTCGGCGCCTTCGACTCGAAACATGCCGAGGGGCTGACCGGCACCGACTGGCAGATCGAGTCGCTCGCCAAGCGTTACCGCGTCGCCTATCAGATGGAAAAGCGCGACCCTTCCGGCAACTATGAAGTCACCCATAGTTCCGCCGTCTACGTGTTCGACAGCGAGGGCCACGCGCGCCTGCTCGCCACCGATCACGACACGCCCGATGCGATCGCACAAGACCTGCGCCGCATCATCGATGACCGTTCCTGACCTTTCCCGAGTTCAACCATGTCGATCAAGATCAAAACGTTCGCTGCACTGAGTTGCGCCCTCGCCCTTTCGTTCGGTGCCGCATCGACCGCGCAAGCGGCGGGCGCCAACGCGATCAGCGCGAAGGACGCGTGGGTCCGCTGGCTGCCCAACAACCTGCCCGCCGCCGGCTATGTGACGCTCGTCAATGCGAGCGACAAACCGGTCGACCTCGTCGATATCTCCAGCAACGACTACGGCGACGCGATGCTGCATCAGACCGTGTCGAACGGTTCGTCGCAGAAGATGGTGATGGTCGACAAGCTGACGGTGCCCGCGCATGGCCAGGTCGCCATCGCGCCCGGCGGCTATCACGTGATGCTCGAAGACGCGAAGCACAAGGTCGCGCCGGGTGACACCGTGCATCTCACGCTCAAGTTCTCCGACGGCGAAACGCTCGACACGCCGTTCGCCGTCAAGTCGCCGGCGCAAACCAAGTAACCAGGTAACGTGCCGCGATGAATCTGCTCTACTGGCTCGATCCCTGGGAGTTTTCGCCAACCGTCGTGATCGCGCTGCTGGTGCCCGCGATCCTGTTCGTGCGCGGCGCGCGTAAAGCGAAGGTGACGGTCGCGCGGCGCATCTCCTTCTGGTTCGGGCTGGTGGCGTTGTATGTCGCGTTGCATACGCGGCTCGACTATTTCTTCGAGCATGAGTTCTTCATGCATCGCGCGCAGCATCTGGTGCTGCATCACCTCGGGCCGTTCTTTATCGCGCTGTCGTATCCGGGCGCGGCGTTGCGCGCGGGGATTCCGTTCAACTGGCGGCAGCGTTTCGTGCGGCCCGCGCTGGAAACACCGGTAGTGCGCAAGCTGCTCGACGTGGTGATGCATCCCGTCGTCGCGGTGACGCTGTTCGTCGGGCTGATCTACTTCTGGCTGATGTCGCCGATTCATTTCATGGCGATGCTCGACTGGCGGCTTTATCGCGTGATGAACTGGAGCATGGTGATCGACGGCCTGCTGTTCTGGTGGCTCGTGCTCGATCCGCGTCCCGCGCCGCCGGCGCGTCTGTCGCCGGGCAAGCGCGTGCTGGTGGTGATCGCCGCGATTCCGCCGCAGATCATGCTCGGCGCCTTCATCTTCTTCACGCCGCGCGAGTTGTATCCGATCTACTCGATCTGTGGCCGCGCGTTCACGTGGTTGAGCCCGATGCGCGATCAGCAGATCGGCGGACTGTTGCTGTGGATTCCGGGTTCGATGATGAGCGTGATCGGCGCGCTGCTCGCCTTGCGTCACTGGATGCGACTGTCGGCGCGCGGACGCCTGCGCGGCGAACAGCGTGTGAAAGCCAGGCAGACCCTGGCGCCCACGGCTTCGGCGCCGGCGCGTGGCCAGCACTGACTCTACGATTCGATTGACAACCCGGCGCGCCCGCGCCGGGCTCTGTATGCAGTAGCCGCTTCAGGCCGACCGCATCCACACATGCGGGATGCCGTCTTCTTCGTGAATCTCCGAAACCGGGGTGAAGCCGAACGCACCATAGAAACCTTGCAGATGCGCCTGCGCATGCAAACGAATCGGCGTGCCGGGCCACTGCGCGCGAATGTGCGTCAGCGACCGTTCAAGCATCGCGTTGCCCAGACCGATGCCACGGAATTCAGCGGTCGTGAGCACACGGCCGATGCGGATGTCGGCGTCGTCCGCATCGGGCAACAGCACGCGCAGATAACCCGCGAGCGCCGGCCGTTTTTCATCGGGGCCATAGACCAGCAGATGCCACGCATCCATATCGAGCCCGTCGATATCGCCATACAAGCAGTTCTGCTCGATGACGAACACCGTGCTGCGTGCGCCCAGCATCGTATAGACCTCGAGGCCCGTGAGGTCGTCGAAGGATTTCCAGCGCCAATCAAGTTGCGCCAGCCGCGTGGCGGCGGTTTGCTGCGGTTCAGTCATGACAACGTTCTAAAGAAAGAGTCGCATCGCACGGAGAGCCGCGATGCGTGATTATGCCGCGCGCGACGGTTTTTTCGCCGCCGTGCCGCGCTCAGTTGCGATGGACCGCGCGCGCCTTCGATGCCTGTTTGTGGCTGTACATCGCGGCGTCGGCGGCCGCCAGCAGTTCGGCAATCGATTGATGCCGCGCAGAATCGTATTGAATCTGCCCGACGCTATAGCGGATGTCATAGCCACGCTGCGCTTCGGCATTGCGCTCGGCCAGCAACTGCGTGAGACGCTGCGTCACTTCCTGCGTGGCGCCGCTGTCCGAATCGGTGAGCAGCACGACGAACTCATCGCCGCCGAGCCGCCCGATCACATCGCTTTCGCGCAACGCGGTGCGCAAGACATCGGCGAAGGTCTTCAGCGCGCGATCGCCTTCGGCGTGGCCGAGCGTGTCGTTGATCTGCTTGAAATCGTTCAGGTCGAAGAACAGCAGCGATGCCGGTTTGTGCATCCGCTTGCAAACGTTCAGCGCGTGTTGCGCGAGTGCCTCGAAACCGCGCCGGTTCGACAGCAGCGTCAAATCGTCGAGCGTGGCCAACTGCACCGCCGCCAACTCCTGCTCGGCCATGCGCGCCAGATCGCGCAGCAGTTCGCGCTCTTCTTCGTCGAGGCCGCGCGGCTTGGTGTCGATCAGACAGAGCGTGCCGAGCTTGCTGCCGTTGGGCACCGTCAGAGGACAGCCGGCGTAGAAACGGATATTCGGGTTGTCCGTGACGAGCGGATTGTCGTGAAACCGCTCGTCCGCGAGCGTGTCGGGCACCATCATGATTTCGTCGCCGAGAATCGCGTGCGCGCAGAACGACACATCGCGCGAGGTCTCGCTCGTCTTCAGGCCGACGCACGACTTGAACCATTGACGGTCCGCATCGACCAGACTCACGAGCGCGATGGGCACACTGAAGAGTCGCTTGGCGAGCCGGGTCAGACGATCGAAGCGCTCTTCCGGCAACGTATCGAGAATATGCAGCGCACGCAGGGTGTCGAGACGGGTGCTTTCGTTACTGGGCGTCGGTGGCACATGCATGTTGTATTCCCTAAGGCGACCGGCGTGGCCGAAGTGGTAGGCGGGTAGTGTATAGCGACGTGCTTTACCTTGGGGCAAAACCCCGGCGCGAGAGTTCCCTCGGATCGCGTGCGCGCCGGAGCCGCATTCGAACCGATGCAGGCCGCATCAGGCTGCCACGCTCGCGCGGCGACGGCTCTGCTATGGGTTGGCAAAGACCGGCTCGACGGGCCGCGCGAGACAGTCGATCAGATTGCCGGGGCCGCACAGATGCAGCGCGCCGACGACCACCAACGTGCGCTCCGGCCGCGTGAGGACCTCAGTCAAGCGCGCCGCCCATGCGCGATTGCGCTCGTCGAGAATCGCATGCCGGATGCCCGGCAGATTGAACATCGGCGACTCGATGGCGATCTGGTGCACGGCAAGCAGATCGCCCTCCAGCCAGGCCGCGTGCATGCGCTCGAGCGTGCGCTGCGGTTCGTCGAGGTCGGCCATCAGCAGGCCGAGCGCCGCACCGACAGCGTCGAGCGGAATCGATTCGAGCGCCGCCGCTACCTCCTGCGCGCTCTCGAGATATCGATAGGGCTTGGCCTGCGTGATCGCCGAGCGCAACATGCGCGGCTCGACACCTTCGACGACTTGCTGGAACAGCGTCGGCGCGACGATCAGCGCAGCCCACGGACGCAGATCGGTGAGCGGCGCCAGCGGCCCTTCAACGGGCCACGCGGCGTGAAGTTGCTGCCATGCGTCGGCGGATAGCAAGGGCTGCAGTTGCTCCGCGCCGCCTTGTCGGTCGGCCTTCAGAAACGGCAGGATCGTCGGCGGATCGGACTCGAAGACGAGCGCTTCGGCCCAGTCATACGCTTCCGCGATCCACGGCGGCGTTCTTCGGCTTGTCGCCGGAAATAGATGCATCGAGCCGAGCAGGCGAACGTGGGTGCCGGTGAGTTGTAGGTACATGCAGCCTCGGTGTGGACAGGCAATGACGTAAAGCAGGCGCGCTGTTCAATCGATCACGCGCAGCGCAGTGCGCCGGTTCACAGCCCCTCGCCCGGCCGTACGGACCGTGAACGCGACGAACAGTAGAAAGACGATCTGCGAGAGATACAGGTCCATCCGGACCGGGTGATGAAGCGCGAACCACGAATTGTGCGCCACATCCGTCACGATAACGGCAACGCAGAGAATCAACCCGGCTGCCGGCGCGATTAGCAGGAGCAAAGAGAACTGCTGCCACGTCAGCATATGTATCAACTCCGCCGAAGAACCGACGCCGAAAAAAGAAAAGCCCCGACAAGTCGGGGCTTTTCTTTACATCAACTACTGGAACTACTGGAGGCGCGAGCCGGAGTCGAACCGGCCTAAACGGCTTTGCAGGCCGCTGCATAACCGCTTTGCTATCGCGCCGCAAGCGGACTGGAACCTAGCAACAGATTCGCAGATTTTGTTTAGCGGACAACCGGATGGACCGGGCCACCAAACAAAAAGGGAAGCGTTGCTTCCCCTTATGTATGGAGCGGGAGACGAGGCTCGAACTCGCGACCTCAACCTTGGCAAGGTTGCGCTCTACCAACTGAGCTACTCCCGCATTGAACTGCTTCACAACGCCTTGCACTGTTACTTGCCAAACAACGCGTTGCTTCAAAAATTTGGAGCGGGAGACGAGGCTCGAACTCGCGACCTCAACCTTGGCAAGGTTGCGCTCTACCAACTGAGCTACTCCCGCATTGTGCTGCTTTTGCCGTGCTATCTGCTGCCTTGTTACTGCAACTACTCTTTACTGCCACCGATGTTTCGAACTGCGTGCATCGGAGAAACGAGATTATGGAGAAACGACTGAAACGTGTCAACCCCTTTTGCGTATCTCTTTTACCGAACAAATTTCACTCATGCGCCAGCGAAGTTCGGACACGCGCCGGGCGCCCTCCACAACGACGAAAACTCAGGCCACGCCGCCCCGTTCGCGAATTTGCGGCCATGCGAGCTTCATGTAATAGAGCATCGACCAGATCGTCAGGAACGCGGCCAGATAGATGAGCCACAAGCCCCACACGCGCGTATCGACCACCACGCCGCCGCCGAACGACAGCGGCCCGTAGAACAGCAGCATGGGAATCGCCACCATCTGACAAACGGTCTTGAACTTGCCGAGCGAATTCACCGCGACGCTCTTCGATGCGCCGATCTGCGCCATCCATTCGCGCAGCGCCGAGATCGCGATCTCGCGCCCGACGATCACAAGGGCGATCGCTGAATCGATTCGCGCGAGTTGCACGAGCACCAGCAACGCGGCGGTCACCATCAGCTTGTCGGCGACCGGATCGAGGAACGCGCCGAATGCCGAGGTCTGATTCCACTTGCGCGCCAGAAAGCCGTCGAACCAGTCGGTCAGCGCCGCCAGAATGAAGATGGTCGCGGCCGCCAGATTGCGGTGCGCGGGGCTCATCATCATGTCGGGCAAATAGAACACACCGACGACGAGCGGAATCAGGACGATCCGCAGCCAAGTCAGGAAAATCGGGAAATTAAACGGCATGGGCAGGCGCAGCGTCTGACAAGGGAGATGCAATTGTGCCGTGTCACAAGGCCTGCCACAAGCAAAGCGGCGCGCCGGGCGCTGCCGCGCGCGCCGCGGCAGCGCCCCTCGAAGGTGGCTGAGCGGACGGCCGAAGCCGCCGAGATCAGTGCAATTGCCGGTAAATCTGCTCCGCGAGCGCCTGCGAAATGCCTTCGACGCTTGCCAGATCTTCGACACTGGCGGCGACCACGCCGCGCAGTCCGCCAAAGCGCGCAAGGAGCCGTTGACGCCGCTTAGCGCCCACCCCTTCGAGCTCTTCGAGCCGCGAGGTCTGACGCGTCTTGCCGCGCTTCGCGCGCATACCGGTGATGGCGAAGCGGTGCGCTTCGTCGCGGATCTGTGCGACCAGCATGAGTGCGGCGCTTTCCTTGCCGAGTTCGAGCGGCGCGCGGCCGTCGGCGAAAATCAGGGTTTCGAGGCCGACCTTGCGTCCCTCGCCCTTCGCGACGCCGACCAGCATGCCGGTATCGAGACCCAGTTCCGTGAACACCTGGCGCGCGATTTCGACCTGGCCCTTGCCGCCGTCGATCAGCACGATAGTCGGCAGGATGCCGCCGGCCGCGACCGGCTCCGCGGCGTCCGGCGTGAGCGACGGATCGGCGGCCGCGTCGCTTTGCAACTCCGCGGCTTCGTCAGCGGCATTCGCGGCGGCTTGCTCGACCATCTTCTCGTAGCGGCGCGTGAGCACCTGGCGCATCGCGGCGTAATCATCGCCGGGTGTAATGCCGGTGATGTTGTAGCGGCGGTATTCCGACGACTGCATCTTGTGATGGTGATACACCACGCACGACGCCTGCGTCGCTTCACCCATCGTGTGGCTGATGTCGAAACATTCGATGCGCAGATGCGCGAGATCGTCGCACTCCATGCCGAGCGTATCGGTCAGCGCGCGCGTGCGGGCTTGCTGCGAGCCTTGCTCCGAGAGCAGGCGCGCGAGCGCGAGCCGCGCGTTCTGCTCGGCCATGGCGAGCCAGGCGCGCCGTTGGCCTTGCGGCTGGCGCAGCACGGTGACCTTGTGGCCAGCCTGCTCGATCAGCACGTCGACGAGTTCGCGGTTGGCGGGGACGTGGCTGACCACCAGCACCGGCGGCACGCGATTGCCCAGGTAATGCTGGGCGATGAACGCTTCGAGGACTTCGGCTTCGATCCCGCCGGTTGCGCGGACTTTGCGCGGTTTCGTGGGTTCGGAATCGGCTTCTCCGAGTGCGTCGTCTTCGTCGGGTGCGTCGTCGGGTGCGTCGTCGGGTGCGTCGTCGGGTGCGTCGTCGGCTTCATCGGACGCGTCGTCCTCTTCGTCTTCCGATGGCATCTCTTGCGCGATCGCGAGCGCATCGGCGGCATCGGCCGACTCCGCCTCACCGCCCGCGTTGTCTTCCGCGAGCGAACCGGACTCGATAGCGGTACCGGTCAACGCCGCGCCGTCGTCTTCCAATCCCCCCTCATCAGCCGTCAACGCGCTTTCGACATGCGCCGGGAAATACGCCTTGTCGCCCAGATGCCGTCCGCCGCGCACCATCGCCAGATTCACGCACACACGGCCGCCCAGCGCGACCACCGCGAGAATATCGACGTCGCTGTCGCTGCCGACTTCGATCGCCTGCTGGTGCAGCACCGTCGACAGCGAACTCATCTGGTTACGCACCGCCGCGGCCTGCTCGAACTTCAACTCGCCGGCGAAGGCGTGCATCTTCTGCTCGAGTTCCTTCATCACCTCGCCCTGGCGGCCGAGCAGAAAGCGCGATGCGTTGGCGACGTCGCGCGCGTAATCCTCTTCGGTGATCGCCGCGACGCACGGCGCCGTGCAGCGGCCGATCTGATGCAGCAGACAAGGCCGCGTGCGGTTGTTGAACACGGAGTCTTCACAGGTGCGCAACTGGAACACGCGCTGCAGAATCTGGATGCTCTCGCGCACCGCCCACGCACTCGGAAACGGACCGAAGTACTGATTCTTGCGATCCACCGCGCCACGGTAATACACCATGCGCGGAAACTTGTGGCCGGTCAGCTTGAGGTAGGGATACGACTTGTCGTCGCGAAACAAAATGTTGTAGCGCGGCGCGAGCGCCTTGATCAGGTTGTTTTCGAGCAGCAGCGCTTCGGCCTCGGAGCGCGTCACGGTCGTCTCGATGCGCACAATGCGCGTCACCATCATCGCGATGCGCGGCGACAGTAGCGTCTTGGTGAAGTAGCTCGAGACGCGCTTCTTCAGATCGCGCGCCTTGCCCACGTAAAGCACCGCGCCGTGCGTATCGTAATAGCGATAGACGCCGGGCAGATGCGGCAGTTGGGCGAGCACTTTTTTCGGCTCGAAAGCGTCGGTTGCTTCGGGTTCGGTCATGCAGAATCGGTTGAGGTGGGACGGTCTCGCGAAGCCTTGCTCTGCGTGCCGCGCGCCGGGACGAACCGCAGGACGCCTTGCGCGCGCAATCGTGAACGAGTGCTTTAGAATCGCCAGTTTAGAACATTCCGCGTGCGTCCGAACGCTGTTGCCTTGAATCGGGCGACGCGTCGGCAGCCGTGGGTCGGCGCGCAACGCAGCGCGGCACCGACGCATCATTCGCATCGCCCCCACTCCTTCCATCCGTTCGAATCCGCGACCCAGGCCATCATGTCTTCCGCTACGCCCCATTCCGAGCAAGCCGCTGACACGCCCACGGCGATCGCCTGCGACATCTTCTGCGCGGTGATCGACAATTTCGGCGACATCGGCGTGTGCTGGCGCCTCGCGCGCCAGCTTGCGAGCGAGCACGGCTGGCAGGTGCGCGTGTTCGTCGACGACCTGCATGCGTTCCAGAAGCTGTGCCCGTCGCTGACGCTGGAGCACGCTCGCCAGACGGTCGGCGGCATCGTCGTCGAACACTGGCATGAGCCGGCTCATGCGGGCGATAGGCTCGAAGTCGCCGATGTCGTGATCGAGGCGTTTGGTTGCGAACTCCCGTCCATCTATGTCGCCGCGATGGCGGCGCGCGAACGTACGCCAGTGTGGTTCAACCTCGAATATCTGAGTGCCGAGGACTGGGTCGCGGATTTTCATCTGCGGCCCTCGCCTCATCCGCGCTATCCGCTGACCAAGACATTCTTTTTCCCCGGACTCGGCCCCGGCACCGGCGGCGTGCTGAAGGAGCGGCATCTCGACGGCGCGCGCGCGGCTTTTGAAGCATCGCCCACCGCGCGCCGAGCATGGTGGCAACAGACCACCGGCCACGCGCCGCCGCCCGCCGCGGCCACCGTCGTCTCGCTGTTCGCCTACGAGAACCCCGCCGCCGACAACCTGCTCGAACAATGGCGCGATAGCGCGGACCCGGTCGTCCTGCTCGTGCCCGAAGGCCGCGTTTCAGGCGCGGTCGCGCGCTTTTTCGAGCTACCCGCGTTCGCCGCCGGCGCTCACGCCGTGCGCGGCAACCTCAGCGCACGTGCCCTCGCCTTTACCGACCAGCCCGGCTACGACGCGCTGCTGTGGGCAAGCGACATCAATTTCGTGCGCGGCGAGGATTCGTTCGTGCGCGCCCAATGGGCCGCGAAACCCTTCGTCTGGCATATCTACCCGCAAGCCGACGACGCCCATCTGCCGAAGCTCGACGCCGCGCTCGCGCACTACGCGCGCACTCTGCCCGCCGACGCCCGCGACGCCCTTGCGCGTTTCTGGCACGCGTGGAACGGCACGGGCCGGCCGGACTGGGCGGAATTCCAGCGTCACTTGCCGGCGCTCAAGCAACGCGCAGCCGATTGGGCCGGCGAACTGGCTCAAGTGGGCGACCTCGCTGGAAATCTGGCCTTGTTCGCAAAAACTCAGTTAAAATAAGCGGTTATCCAACGGCCGACGACGCAAGCGCGGCCCGATCGCAACGGCGGAATCCGGTCAACTCGTTTGAGCGGCCCGCCAACCCGGCATCGCAAGATGCAACACCTTTCCCCAATATCAAAGCGTGAGAGGTGGAATGTCAAAAAAGGGACGTATGTTGCGAATCGGCGCCACTCGTGTACACGCCCGCACCGGGTAAAAAGCAGGTAACGGATTGCTGGGAATGGCAGAGACCGCGGGTTTGCGGCGCTCCCGCCGCTCCCCGCGGCAAGCCGGCCACGCTTGACTCGCTCGCGACCCGCCGAGCCGCTTCGGCGGCGCGGCGCGCGGTGAGCAAAGCGCCGAAGCCGCTTGCGCCGTATGCCGTTGAGCACAAGTTGAAGCTACTAATTTCGTACAGGACAGTTTTATGAAGACCGCACAGGAACTCCGCACCGGCAACGTCGTGATGATCGGCGCAGACGCAATGGTTGTGCAAAAGGCCGAATACAACAAATCGGGCCGCAACTCCGCCGTCGTCAAGATGAAGTTCAAGAACCTGCTGACCGGCGCAGGCATGGAAAGCGTGTACAAGGCCGACGACAAGTTCGACGTCGTCGTGCTGGAACGCAAGGAAGTTACGTACTCGTACTTCGCCGACCCGATGTACGTGTTCATGGACGCTGACTACAACCAGTTCGAAGTCGAAGGCGAAATGATGGGCGACGCCCTCCATTACCTCGAAGACGGTATGGCTTGCGAAGTCGTGTTCTACAACGAGAAAGCCATCTCGGTCGAACTGCCGACCACGCTGGTCCGCGAGATCATCTACACGGAACCGGCTGTCAAGGGCGACACGTCGTCGGGCAAGGTGTTGAAGAACGCCAAGCTGAACACCGGCTTCGAACTGCAAGTGCCGCTCTTCTGCAACATCGGCGACAAGATCGAAATCGACACGCGTACGCACGAGTACCGCAGCCGCGCTTAAGCGCCCTGCTCGCCTGAATCCAGCGCCCCAAAGCGGGCGCTGCGAAAAAAATGGCAAAAAAAGCGCCCAATTTGGGCGCTTTTTCTTTTTTGCGCCGCCGTGTATGGTTGAGGAAAACTTTACCGGCGATCTTCTCGAAATTGCCACACCGCAACCTCAAATTTCCCGTATGTCGGTCACCAAATCATTGATAAGTTTAAATAAATTATCGTGGCACGGTCCATGCTTCTCTCTGGATACAGGCCAGTACGGCTTTATTTTCTTCAACTCCGGAGATGCGACATGAATAACGACATCGCTGAAGGCAAGTGGAAGCAGATGGTTGGCAAAGCCAAGACGGCATGGGGTGAACTCACGGACGACGAGTTGACCAAGGCCGAAGGTCGCGCTGACAAGCTCGCCGGCCTGATCCAGGAACGTTACGGCAAGACGCGCGAACAAGCGGAACTCGAAGTACGCCGCTTCTTCGACAGCAATCGGGATTTCTGACCGCCCGAGTGAAGGAAATACAGGCGTCCGTCTGTGCTTACAAAACGTCAGGACGGACTCCCAAATTAATAACGCAAAGGACCTGAACGACTTGAGTCGAATCGCCGCTTTTCTGCCCGGTGCCGTGCTTGGTGCGCGCGCCGGACGACCTGTCTACCTCAGACGCGGCCGCTCTTGCGCCGCGCGAGCCAAGGTTGCGCGCGCGGCGCTGGATTCGACTCGGAATTCGACCGACAGTACCGGCCAGCATCGCGCCCGTGCCGCGCGCCAACGTATCGGCGCAGCGCATCGGGTATTCCATCCATCTAAAAATTGCGCTCGCCATGCCACACGCCCTGATTGTTGAAGACGATCCTAATAGCCTGTCAGGCCTGTCCGCCATCCTCGCCGCCGACGGCTTCTCCGTCGACACCGCGACCACGATCGCGGAGGCCCGGGCCGCGTTGACACGCTTCATTCCCGACGTCGTGCTGGTCGACCTGAACCTGCCGGACGGCAGCGGACTCGACCTGCTGCAACACCTCCCCGCGCATCCGCCCGGCGGCGCCTTGCCCGTGATCGTCATGACCGGCAATGCGACAGTGGAAAGCGCGATCGAGGGTTTGCGGCACGGCATCTGGGACTACCTGCTCAAGCCGGTCAACATTCCGCGTTTGCGCAGCCTGCTCGCGCGTATCCCGCGGCCGTACGAACTGACCGAAGAAGTGCAGACGCTGCGCGCGTCGCTGCGTCAACTCGGCCGTTTCGGCTCGATGCTCGGCCGCAGCGGTGCCATCCAGCACGTCTACGACACGATCGAACATATCGCGCCGACTGAAGCCGCCGTGCTGATTTCCGGCGAAACCGGCACCGGCAAGCAGATCGCGGCGCGCACGATGCATGACATGAGCCGGCGCCGTAAAGGTCCGTTCATCACATTCGACTGCCGCAGCGCGAATAGCGCGGCCGGACAACGCTCGCTCGACAGCCTGCTGTTCGGTCACGAACGCGGCGCGTTCAACGGCGCCGAGCAGCGCGAACCGGGCCTGTTCGAGCAGGCGAGCGGCGGTACGCTGTTCATCGACGAAATCGCCGAGTTGCCGCGCGCCCAGCAGGAAGCGCTGCTGCGTGCGCTCGATTCGCAGACCTTCATGCGGGTCGGCGGCACGAATCAGGTGGTGACGGACTTCCGGCTGATCGCCTCGACACGCAAAGCGCCGCGTGCGGCGGTGGCCGACGGCAGCCTGCACGAAGATCTGGCGCTGCGCCTCGAAGCGGCCGCCGTCACGCTGCCGCCGCTGCGCGAGCGCGGCGAAGATCCGGCGCTGATCGCCCAGGCGTTGGTCGACGAATTGAATCACGAAGGGTTGACGCGCGGCTCGGCGGAGACCGCCAAGCAGGTTGCGCCGAACTTCCTGCGCGAGTGTCTCGCGTATGAATGGCCGGGCAATGTGCGCGAGTTGCAGGACCGCGTGCGGCGCGCATATCACGCGTCCGGCGACGTGCTGGAATCGCTGCGCGCCGATGAGGCGGGCTCGGCGAACGGCCGCGATCTGAATGGCAGCCGCGTGCAAGTTACCGTGGGCACGCCGCTCGCGGACGTCGAGGAAATGCTGATTCGCGCTACGCTCGACGCAGTCGGCGGTACGCGTCACCGGGCGGCGTCGCTGCTGGGCATCAGTCCGAAGACGCTGTACAACAAGCTGCAACGCATGCGCTTGAATTGAGTGGAGTGCCTCTGCGATCGCTCGCCGTCGGCCCTGGCTGAAAAAAAACGGCGCCTTCAATGAAGGCGCCGTTTTTCTTACTTGCTTGCCGACTGTTCGCGCGGCTTATGCAAACGCGCTACGCAACAGCGCCTGCGCTTGCAGGTACTGCGGATCAGCGGCCAGCTTGCTCCACTTCAACGCCTTGCCGCGCGGCCGCATGCGTTGCAAGCGCCGTTGCGATTCCTTCGACGGCGTAAAGCGCAGCGTATCCAGTACCTTCTCCGCTTCGTCCGGCTGATTGCAGATCAGCACCATGTCGCAGCCGGCTTGCAGCGCGGCGCTCGCGCCTTCGGTCAGCGTGCCGCCTTGGCGCGCGGCTTCCATCGACAGATCGTCGCTGAAAATCGCGCCTTCGAAGCGCAGCTTGTTGCGCAGAATGTCCTGCAGCCAGACGCGCGAGAAACCCGCCGGCTTCGAATCGACCTGCGGATAGATCACATGCGCGGGAATCACCGATCCCAACGACAAGCCGAGCCAGTCGTACGGCGCCACGTCGTCGCGCAGAATCTCCTCGAGCGAGCGGTCGTCGACCGGCATGGCGACATGCGAATCCGCCTGTGCGAAGCCGTGCCCCGGGAAATGCTTGCCGCAATTGCTCATGCCGGCCAGCGCGAGTCCGTGGTTGAGGCTCTTGGCGAGCAAGGTCACCACACGCGGATCGCGGTGGAACGAGCGGTCGCCGATCACCTGCGATTGACCATAGTTCAGATCGAGCACCGGCGTGAAACTCATATCGATGCCGCACGCGCGCAACTCCGTCGCGAGGATATAGCCGACGGCCGTTGTCACTTTGGTGGCGTGCAGCACATCGCTGTCCCACAACGTGCCGAGCTTGCCCATCGCAGGCAGCACGGTGAAGCCGTCCGTGCGAAAGCGCTGCACACGCCCGCCTTCGTGGTCGACGGCGATCAGCAGATTCTCACGGATCGCGCGGATCGAGTCGGTCAGCGCGATCAGTTGCGTGCGGCTCTCGTAATGGCGCGCGAACAGGATCACGCCGCCGGTCATCGGATGGGCAAGGCGGCGCTTGTCGTCGTCGTTCAGCGTTTTGCCGACCACGTCGAGCATCACCGGTCCGGGAATGGTTTTCATCGATTTCCGCTGGAAAAAAGCCTGAGGCAAGGAGAGACGCGGCCGGCCTGCGCCGCGTTCAAAAGTATTTTTTATTCGGCGACGTCGTCGGGCGTACCCGCTTGCGTCGTTTCCGCAATCACGAACGACACCGCGTAATCGCGCTCGTCGCTGATCGTGACGCGCGCCGTGATGCCGCGCGCGTCGAGCCATTCGGCCAATTCACCGGACGCGACCACCATGGGCTCGCCGCTCGGCTTGTTGAGCGTCTGCAGCGCGCGCCAGGTCATCGGCCAGTGCATGCCGAGGCCGATCGCTTTCGAGAATGCTTCTTTCGCCGAGAACCGCGTGGCGAGAAACGCGAGCCCGCGCGCCGCTGAGCGCGCGTGCCGCGCATGATAGACGCGCAGTTCGTCCGGACCGAGCACCTTCTCGGCGAAGCGGCCGTTGGTGCGCGTCATGACCGCGGCCACGCGACTCACCTGAACAATGTCCGTACCAATGCCGTAGATCGTCATGCGCGGGTTGCCGTCTCAAGTCGCATCAGGCGCGCGCGCCGAGACGCGCGGCGACCATGATCGCCTTCATCTCGCGCACCGCGTTGTCCCAACCAGCGAAGATCGCATGCGCGACGATCGCGTGGCCGATATTCAGTTCGTCGATGCCCTCGATCGCCGCGATCTGCTGCACGTTCGTGTAGTGCAGGCCGTGGCCCGCATTGACCTTGATGCCGAGTGTCGCGCCGAATTCGACGGCACGAACCACGCGCTCGAATTCGCGCTCCTGTTCGGCGGGATCGTGGGCTTCGGCGTAACGTCCGGTGTGCAGTTCGATCACCGGCGCGCCCGCTTCGTGCGCGGCACGAATCTGCGTTTCGTCCGGATCGATGAAGAGCGACACGCGCGAGTTCGCGTCGGCGAGCTGCTTGCATGCGGCACGCACCGCTTCGAACTGGCCGGCGACATCGAGGCCGCCTTCCGTCGTCAGCTCCTGACGCTTTTCCGGCACGAGGCAGACGTCGTGCGGCTGGACTTCACATGCGATGTCGAGCATCTCCTGCGTGACCGCGCATTCGAGATTCATGCGCGTCTTCAGGAGCGGGCGCAGCTTGTGCACGTCGGCGTCGACGATATGGCGGCGGTCTTCACGCAGATGCAGCGTAATGACATCGGCACCGGCCTCTTCGGCCATCAGCGCGGCGCGGATCGGATCGGGGTAGGACGTGCCGCGCGCGTTGCGCAGCGTAGCGACGTGATCGATGTTCACGCCCAGGTCAATCACATTCGGCGACGTAAGAAAGAAGCTCATAAGTTCTGCAAGTCGATCAGGATCTGGCGCGTCGCGAGCGGCGTGCCGCCAAGGTAAGTGTTGAGCAGAAAGCGCATTAGCGTTTTGCTTTGCGCAACGGTCTGCGCTCGATGGTAATCGTCCTGTTCCATGTCGAGCAAGGTTTGCCCCGCGATTACCGGCCATTGCGCGGGCAGATCGTCGGAGGCTTCACGCACGCCGCGCTCCGGGTCGAACACGTAGCGGCCTTCGGCCAGCACCGCTTTGCGCGCGACGGTGCGATCCAGCGCCATCGCGTAGCCGGTTTCGCGCAGCAGCACGCGCTCGAACGAACGCAGCACCTGCACGGGCGGCTCGTCGTGCGCGAGACGCGTCATCGTGACGACGTAGTGATGGAACAGTTGCGGATGCGGATCTTCGCGCGCGCAGAACTTGACCAGCAGTTCGTTGACGTAGAAGCCGCACAGCAGCGCGTCGCCGGCCAGCGGCAACATGCCGCCGACCCATTCGGCGCCGGTCAGCGTGCGCACTTCGGATTTGCCCGACCACGACAGCGCGAGCGGCTGAAACGTCTGCAACACGCCGCGCAGCGCGGAGTGCGGACGCTTCGCGCCCTTCGCGACGAGCGCGAGGCGGCCATGATCGCGCGAGAGCACGTCGATGATCAGACTGGTCTCGCGATACGGATAGCTATGGAGAACGAAGGCGGGTTGCTCCGCGATCCGGTAGTCGGACGCGGAGGTGCGTGGAGCGCGGCGAGGCGGCGCTTTACGTGGTTCGCCTTCGGCGCCCTGGGCGCTTTTAGTCGAGGACTTTCGGGTGCTACGAGCGGGTTTGGACGGCTCGCGTGCCGGCGCTGCCGGCTCCGAATCGTCCGGGTCAGCGTCGGAATTCAGCGTCATCCACGCGTCATTCGTACCCATACGCACGGAGCCCGGCTTCGTTGTCGGCCCAGCCGCTCTTCACCTTGATGAAGGTTTCCAGATACACCGGACCGTCGAACAGCTTTTCCATGTCGAGGCGCGCTTCGGTGCTGATCTGCTTCAGCTTGGCGCCCTTCTGGCCGATGATCATCGCCTTGTGCGTGTCGCGGTCGACCATGATGGTCGCGAAAATGCGGCGCAGGCGCCCTTCGGTTTCGAACTTGTCGATCAGCACGGTGCTCGTGTAGGGCAGTTCGTCGCCGGTCCAGCGGAACACTTTCTCGCGCAGGATTTCCGCCGCGAGGAAGCGCTCGCTGCGATCGGTCAGGTCGTCTTCGCCGTAGATCGGCGCGCCTTCCGGCAGGAACGGCTTGACGGTCGCCATCAGACGTTTGATGTCGTCGGAATTCTTCGCCGACAGCGGCACGATCTCGGCGAACTTGTGCAGCGCGCTGACCTGCTGCATGAACGGGAACAGCGAATCCTTATCCGACACGCGGTCCAGCTTGTTCGCGATCAGCAGCGTGGGCACCGAAGGCGGGATCAGGTCGAGCACCTTCTGGTCGTCCGGGCCGAAACGGCCGGCTTCGATCACGAACAGGATCGCATCGACCGAAGTCAGCGTGGACGTGACCGCGCGATTGAGCGAACGATTCAGTGCGCCGCTGTGCTTGGTCTGGAAACCCGGCGTATCGACGAAAATGTATTGCGCGTCTTCGAGCGTATGAATGCCCGTGATGCGATGGCGCGTGGTCTGCGCCTTGCGCGACGTGATACTGACTTTCTGGCCGACCAGCGCGTTCATCAGCGTGGACTTGCCGACGTTGGGGCGGCCGACGATCGCGACCATGCCGCAGCGAAAACCAGTGGGAGTGGGAGCGTTCATATTCGGGCTACGGCAAGTTTCAGATCGACGCGCGGGAATGGCGCGCCGATGGCAATCAATGGCCCGCGTCGGCGACGCGCGTTTGCACCGCGTCGGCTACGCCGGGTTCGTGTTCGGTCGGCGCCGCTGCTGCGCTCGGCGCGGGCACGGCGGGACCGGCTGTGGCTTCGCGACTGCGGTGTTTGTCGACGCTGCGGACCGCAGCGGCTTCCGGCTTGGCTTCTGGTTTCGCTTCGGCGGACTTGGCTTCGGCGGGTTTCGCATCCGCGGCCTTGGTGTCGAGCTTTTCGGCGGCTTTGTCAGCTGCGGCTTTGTCGCCCGCGTGAGCGGCCGTCTTCTCTGCCTTCTCGGCGCGCTCAGTTTTGTCCTGTCCGCTGTACTCCACGTGCGCGGCGCGAATCACCGCCAACGGCGCAGCGGCGGCTGTCAGCGGCGGGCGCTCGGCTGCCGGTTCCGCAGCGGCGGCGGCGCGGGACTCACCGCGCCCCGCTCCGCGCTCGTTCTTGCGATCCGGGCTGCGCAAATCCAGCGCGGCCTGCACACCGGTCACGCCGGGGACGATTTCCGGCTCGGCGTTCTTCGCCGCGCGAGCGCCTTTCGAGCGCTTGGGCTTGGCGACCACGGCAGGCGCCGCGGCCATCACTTCGTCGAGCGCTTTCTTGGCCGCCGCCTGCTCCGCCGCGCGACGGCTCGCGCCGGAACCGGAGACTTTCACGTCCAGTTTCGGCACCGTGCATTCGACTTCGAATTGTTGATTGTGCGCCGCACCATGCGTGGCGACGACCGTGTAGGTCGGCAGCGCGATCTTGTGGCCTTGCAGATACTCCTGCAGCAGCGTCTTGGCGTCCTTGCCGAGCGTGCGTGGGTCGATGTGATCCAGAATAGGCACGTAAAGGCGCTTGATGACCGTCTGAGCGGCTTCGAAGCCGCCGTCGAGGAACACTGCGCCCAGCACCGCTTCGAGCGTGTCAGCGAGGATCGAGGGCCGGCGGAAGCCGCCGCTGCGCAACTCGCCTTCCCCCAGCCGCAAGCCTTCGGAGATATTGAGGGCCTGAGCGATTTCGTAAAGCGACTGCTGTTTGACCAGATTGGCGCGGACGCGCGACAGGTCGCCCTCGTCCAGTTTGCCGAAACGTTGGAACAAAAGCGCAGCCACCGCGCAATTCAGAACGGAATCGCCGAGAAACTCGAGCCGTTCGTTATGCGTGGAGCTATGACTGCGGTGCGTTAAAGCCTGGCGCAACAATTCCGCATTGCGAAATTCGTAGCGCAGACGGCTTTCCAACGGAGATAGGGGCATGGGCAGAGTATAACGCGGGCGCCAGACCCGGCGAAAACGCGGGACGGCCAGCGGAAAAAGCGTGGTGAAGCGACGTTACCGCGGGATCTTAAAGTAGCGTGATAACACGCCGCGGCTCACGTGACCTGGTGAAGGCCAACCGCGCGGCGTGTCGTGCAATCGACGCACGCGAACTCAGTTGAATGAGCCGATGCGTTTCAGATTGCTGAAGTTCATCCAGATAAAAAACGCGCGGCCGACGATATTCTTGTCCGGCGCGAAGCCCCAATAACGGCTGTCCGCGCTGTTATCGCGGTTGTCGCCCATCATGAAGTAGTTGCCCGGCGGCACCTTGCAGATTACGCCGCGTGCGTTGTACGTGCAGTTATCGCGATACGGATAATCTTCGGCGCCGACGATGAACGGCGGCACGGCCGAATTGTTCAGAATCGCGTTCTTGCGGCCGTCGATATCTTCTTCGAACTGCTTCGCGTAACCCATGCGTTCGTCGTCGAGGTAATCGGGCAGCGGCGTTTCCGGCACCGGCTTGCCGTTGATCGTGAGCTGCTTGTCCTGATACGCAACGGTGTCGCCCGGCAGGCCGATCACGCGCTTGATGTAGTCGACCGATTCGTCTTTCGGGTAGCGGAACACCACCACGTCGCCGCGTTGGAGCGGGCGGCCTTCGGTCATCTTCGTGTTGGTGATCGGCAGACGGATGCCGTAGTCGAATTTATTCACGAGGATGAAGTCGCCCACCAGCAGCGTCGGCACCATCGAACCCGAAGGAATCTTGAACGGCTCGACCACGAACGAGCGCACCACGAACACCACCAGAATCACCGGGAAAAAGCTCGCTGAATACTCGAGCCACCACGGTTGACGCAGCTTGTCGTCACGCAGACGCGCGCGCGTTTGCGCCGCGTTTTCGTCGGCGAAACGCTCGCCGATGCGTGCCTGCTGGCGGTCGAACTCGGCGACCGCGGCTTCCGCCGCGCGGCGCCGTTGCGGCATGAAAACCAGTTTGTCTGCGACCCATGCGACGCCCGTCAAAATGACGAGCACAAAAAGAATCAGCGCAAAATTCATAGGGTTCCGTTGTTCGTCTTATTTGTCTTCGACACGCAGGATCGCGAGGAAAGCCTCTTGCGGAATCTCGACCGATCCCACCTGCTTCATTCGCTTCTTGCCTGCCTTTTGCTTTTCCAGCAGCTTCTTCTTACGAGAAATGTCGCCGCCGTAGCATTTTGCCAGCACGTTCTTACGCAACGCTTTAATGTTCTCGCGCGCGATAATGTTCGCGCCGATGGTGGCCTGAATCGCGACGTCGTACATTTGACGCGGAATCAGTTCACGCATTTTCGACGCCACTTCGCGGCCGCGATACTGGCTTTGCGAGCGGTGCACGATGACCGACAGCGCGTCGACCTTGTCGCCGTTGATCAGCATGTCGACCTTCACGACGTCGGCCGCGCGGTATTCCTTGAACTCGTAATCCATCGACGCATAGCCGCGCGAAATCGACTTCAGACGGTCGAAGAAATCGAGCACGACCTCGCCCATTGGGATTTCGTAGGTCAACTGCACCTGACGGCCGTGATACTGCATGTTGATCTGCGTGCCGCGCTTTTGCGTACACAGCGTGATCACCGAGCCGACGTAGTCTTGCGGCATGTACAGATTCACGGTGACGATCGGTTCGCGCACTTCTTCGATCTTCGACGGCTCCGGCATCTTGGCCGGATTCTCGACCATGATGGTCGTGCCGTCGCGTTGCAGGACTTCGTACACCACGGTCGGCGCCGTGGTGATCAGGTCCATGTCGAACTCGCGCTCGAGACGTTCCTGCACGATCTCCATGTGCAGCAGCCCGAGGAAGCCGCAGCGGAACCCGAAACCAAGTGCTTGCGACACTTCCGGCTCGTACATCAGCGAGGCGTCGTTCAGCTTCAGCTTTTCCAGCGAATCGCGCAGCGCGTCGTACTGGTTCGCTTCGACCGGATAGAGACCGGCGAACACCTGCGGCTTCACTTCCTTGAAACCCGGCAGCGGTTCGGGCGCCGGACGGTTCACCAGCGTGACGGTGTCGCCCACCTTCGCCGCGGCCAATTCCTTGATGCCGGCGATGATGAAGCCCACCTGCCCGGCCGACAGCGATTCGAGATTCTTCGACTTCGGCGTGAACACGCCGACGTGCTCGACCGGATACTGCGCGCCGGTCGCCATCATGCGGATCTTGTCCTTGGGACGCAGCGTGCCGTTGACGATGCGCACCAGCATCACGACGCCGACGTAGTTGTCGAACCACGAGTCGATGATCAGCGCCTGCAACGGCGCTTCCGGATCGCCCTTGGGCGGCGGCACTTTGGCGATCAGCGCTTCGAGCACGTCTTCGACGCCGAGGCCGGTCTTCGCGCTGCAATGCGTCGCGTCGGTTGCGTCGATGCCGATCACGTCTTCGATTTCGGCGATTGCGTTTTCAGGATTTGCCGCCGGCAGATCGATCTTGTTGAGCACCGGAATCACGTCGACGCCGAGTTCGATCGCCGTGTAGCAGTTGGCGACGGTTTGCGCTTCCACGCCCTGGCTCGCGTCGACGACCAGCAGCGCGCCTTCGCATGCGGACAGCGAGCGGCTGACTTCGTACGAGAAGTCGACGTGGCCCGGCGTGTCGATCATGTTCAGGTTGTAGACTTGCCCGTCACGGGCCTTGTATGTCAGTGCGGCGGTTTGTGCCTTGATCGTGATGCCGCGCTCGCGTTCGAGATCCATCGAATCGAGCACTTGAGATTCCATCTCGCGGTCGGACAGGCCGCCGCAAATCTGGATGATGCGATCGGCGAGCGTCGACTTGCCATGGTCGATGTGCGCAATGATCGAGAAGTTACGAATATGATCCATTCAGTGCCGATCAAGCAAAAAAGGCGCGCTCGGACAATAGCGGAGCACGCCTTGTAAGTAGGTGAAAAACCTATCTATTTTAGCCGAAAAGGCTATCGCCCGGCGCATCTTGCGAAGCTCGGGCGGAAAAGACGGCTCAGGAGAGGCGTGAAACGTGGTGTGAACGGCGCGGCGTTGGCGCTGTGTTCGAACCCTTGAGCCAAGCTCAGGGCGTCGCCGCAACCCGTGTGGCGAGCGCGGCACGAACCCGCGCTTCGTCGAGGTGATAGTGACACAGTTCAACGCCGTCGCAGACCAGAACCGGCACCAGTTCGTTGTAGCGAGCTTCCAGTGTCGGATCGGCGTCGACGTCGATCACTTCGACCTGCGCGCCAAACTCGGCCAGCAAGGGCTCGAGCGCGGCACGCATGTCGTCGCAAAGGTGGCACCACGCGCGCCCGTAAAGCGTGAGCGGCGCCGCCTTCGTCATTTCTGGACGCTGCGCGGGCGGACCGGCACGAACTGCGTGTTCTCGCCGCGGCGAACCAGCAGCGCGACCATCTTCTGCGAATCGAGGTGCGAGCTCACTTCGTCGAACTGCTTCGCGCTGGTGATGTCCGTATCGCCCACCCGCAGAATGATGTCGCCCTTTTGCAAGCCGACGCGTGCTGCGGGACCGTCCACGGCGTCGATCTGCACGCCGTTGCGCAGCTTCAGCGCCTTCAGCTGATCGGCCGGGATATCGCTGACGGCCACACCCAGCGCGTTCGTGGCGCGCTGCTTCGGCGGCTGCGGCTTCTTCTGATCCGCCTTGGCCGATTTATCCGGCTGCATCTCGGCGATCGTCACCGGCAGATCGCGCGTCTGGCCCTTGCGCCAGATCGTGATCGTCGACTTGGTGCCCGGCTTCGTGTCGCCGACCATGCGCGGCAGATCCGTTGCCGTGTCGACCGAATGGCCGTTGAACTTCAGGATGATGTCGCCCGGCTGCACGCCCGCTTTGTCCGCCGGGCCGCCCGGTTCGACGCTGCTCACCAGCGCGCCCTGCGCCTTCGGCAGGCCGAGCGAGTCGGCCACGTCTTTGGTCACTTCGCCGATCGCCACCGCAATGCGGCCGCGCACGACCTTGCCCGACGCCTTCAACTGATCGGCCACGCGCATGGCCTCGTCGATCGGAATCGCGAACGAGATGCCCATGAAACCGCCAGTGCGGCTATAGATCTGCGAGTTGATGCCGATCACCTCGCCCTGCATGTTGATCAGCGGACCGCCCGAATTGCCAGGATTGACAGCCACGTCGGTCTGGATGAACGGCAGATAGTCGCCCGTATCGCGCCCCTTCGCGCTGACGATGCCGGCCGTCACCGTGTTCTCGAGACCGAATGGCGAGCCGATCGCGACCACCCACTCGCCCACGCGCACCTTGTTCGAGTCGCCGATCGTGATGGTTGGCAGATTCGCAGCACTGATCTTCACGACGGCGACATCGGTCCGATCGTCCACGCCGATCAGCTTCGCCTTGAATTCGCGCTTGTCGGTGAGCGTGACGTAAATGGTGTCCGCGTCGTCGACGACGTGCGCGTTGGTCATCACGTAGCCGTCCGCCGACAGGATGAAGCCCGAGCCGACGCCGCTGTTCTGCTCGGCGTCGCTGTTATCCGGCGTGTCCTGGCTGCCGCCACTGCCGCCGTTGTCGCCGCCGCGCGGCGTGCCTGGCGAACCCGGCGATTGCGGCGACTGCGGCAACGGAATGCCGAAGAAGCGCCGGAAAAATTCCGACATGTCACCGTCGTCCATACCTGGCGGCAGCCCGCCGCGAGCACCGCTGTTCGAGACGCGTGTAGTCGTGCGAATGTTGACGACCGCCGGGCCGACCTTGTCGACCAGATCAGTGAAGTCGGGCAGATTGGCGGCGGGAGCCGCCGACGCCATATGCGGCACGAGCGGCAAACACGCCGCTACCACCGCGGCCGCGAGGAATTTGCGCACCGAGAAAGTCGTCATATCGTAGCAAGCCGAGGGATTCAGGATTCGGAGGATTACTTCGGAGCCTTGTATTCTATGGCAGACGCAAATTGCTGTAATGTGGTCTGGGGCACTTCACCAAGCAGAGTAATCCAGAAGTCACCGCGACGCTTGACGAGCACGTGCGTGGCGCCGCTGCTTCCCGCGCCTTCCTTGCGCGTGTTGTTCTCGACCGGTTCGACGAACACCGAAATGGCCGCGAGGCCATCGGAGAACACCGCCTGGTCCACCGGAATAGTCGGCTGGCCCGGATCGCGCGCGGCCATGGGCCGGCGCAGTTCACGAATCTTACGGAAGCCCGGCACCGTCGGCGTGATCTGCCAGCCTTGCGCGGCCATGTCGACCGGCTCGACGGGCGGACGCACCACTGTCCAACCCGCGGTATTACGAATACCGCTGACGATGCCGGCCTTGTCGACCGGCACGCCGATGCGAATCTGCGAAAAGGACAGTTGCTCGAGCACCTGGCCATTCGGGTCGAGCGTTTGGGCACGCAGCAGGAGGCCGGTCTTCTTGTCGGCCCACAGTTTGTAGGCGAAGCGATACGCGTCTTTCGGATCGAGTTCGATCACCTGGCTGTCGACGCCCGCGACGCGGTCGTCGCCGAGCAGCTTGGGCTCGTAAACCGACAGCACCTGCTCGCCACTCACGGCCAGCAGCGCGGGGAACGAATCTTTGTTCTGACGCTTCTCGACGACGCACAGATGCCGCTCTGGCACGAACGTGTAGAGCTCTTCGTTATGACGCAGCATTTTGCGCGGCTTGCCGTCGAGGCTTTCGAGCTGCTCGAATTCGCCGTCCGAGCGGGTCGCATAGTGCGCGATCCGCGAAGTCTGAACGTAATTGCCGCGCTGGTAGACGAACGCGCCCTCGTAATTTTGTTGTTGCGCGGCCTGATGGATGCGATCGAGCAGATCCGCAGCCGTGCGACGGGCGACGAGCGGATCGTCGGTTTGGGCAAAGACCCGCGGTGTAGCGGACAGCAATACGGCTGCGCAGAAAAGAAATGCCGGCAGCCGCCCCCAGATAGTCGTTCTATTCAACCGCGGAGTCTGCATCAAACTATTGGCCTTGCGTAGAGACTGCGGCAGCGCGAATCAGCGGCATCGAGCCCGGCATGACCGGTTGTTGCGCGAATTGCTGGTGAGCTTCCAGATACTGGTCGAGACTGGCGTCACGAATGATGTTGGCGTCCTGCACGGCCGGCTGGACCGTAGCCGCCGGCACCGAAGCCATGGCCACACGTTGCAGCGCGTCGCCATGCGACTGGGCCGACGCGAGTTGCGCCGTGCCCGGACCGCCCGGCACGCCTTGCAGTTGCGGCACGACGATCCACGTCAGCGTGGCGGCGGCGGCTGCGACGGCAAAGGCCGGCACGACACGGCGGCGCAGCGCCAGCAAACGACGTGCGACCGGCATGGCGGCAGGCGCCAGCACGTGCGGCTCGTTGTCGAAACGCGCGGCAAAACCGTTCAGGAACGCGCTGCTTGCCGCCGGGCTGACCGCCAGATCGTCCGAACGCAACGCGTCGCCGATCAGGTGATAGCTCGACCAGGCGGTGCGATCCTCGCCATTCAGCCCGGAAATAAACGTATCCAGATTCAGATGCTCTTCGCCGAACAGCTCACCGTCGACAAAAGCGGACAGACGCTCGCCGCGCGAGCTGGCTTGCGATTGCATCGAGACCGACCCCATGATGCTCCCCATCTTACAAATACCCCGTAGTGACACCACTAATCCAGATATTGCACCCGCGCTCCGTTCGGCAGGCTGGTGGTTTACCAGCGCTTGCCTTCAGGTGTGTCAAGCAACGGACGCAATTTTGCCGCAATGGCTTCGCGAGCGCGGAAAATTCGTGATCTGACTGTGCCAATTGGGCAACCCATCATCTCAGCGATTTCCTCGTAGCTCAAACCTTCAATTTCACGAAGAGTAATGGCGGTGCGCAACTCTTCCGGTAAAACCGCCATCGCAGCATTGACCGTCTCAGCGATCTGCTTGCTCATCAACATCGACTCAGGCGTGTTGATATCCCTTAGTTGGTCCGCGTCCGAGAAAGTTTCAGCTTCTTCAGCATCTGCTTCGGTCGAGGTCGGCGCGCGCCGCCCTTGGGTCGCAAGGTAGTTCTTTGCCGTGTTGACGGCAATCCGGTACAACCACGTATAAAAGGCCGATTCGCCGCGAAACTGCGGCAATGCCCGATACGCCTTGATAAAGGCGTCCTGAGCCACGTCTTCCACTTCGGCGGGGTCCCGCACGAGGCGCGAGATCAGCCGGAGAATCTTGCGGTGGTATTTGGAGACCAGAAGCTCGAACGCGGCCTTGTCGCCCTTCTGGACGCGCTCGACCAGCACCTGATCAATTTCTTTTTCGCTCACCTGATAAATCCGTTAACTATAGGGCGCATGGCGGGGCACCATTGTAGCGTTCCCGTCATCTGGGCACGTTACGCCGGTAACAGCGGTTACAGTCGTTACAGTCAGGCGCCGGCGCTACGCCGGCCCAGCACGGCCAGTTCCCGGAAGATGGGGGCCGGGAGTGCGTCGGCGGCAAGCAGCAAAGTGCGCGAGCGCCCCCGTTCCGGCATCAGCGCCAGAATCAGCAAGCGGCCGCTCCACTGCGAACAACCGGCGATGCGGCCTTGCGCCATCAGCGCGCCGGTGCGGCCCCAGACGGACAAGTCGTCCGGCCCGATTTTCAGCGCAACGGGCCGCGTGCGCTCGTACCGGAGCGCGCAAAGCGCGAGCAACGCCCACACGGCGAGCGTCAACGGAACTGCTTGCCACGCACCCAGATGCGGCGCGAGGCAAGCAAAGACGGCCAAAGTCGCCGTCACAACGAAACCCCCCATTGCAGCCCAGATGGCGACGGAGCGCCGCAGCGCAATCCGCTGCGGCGCTCCGTCGGGCGTGGCCGATTCAGGGGAAAGCGCCGGCAGAGCCGGCGCCGTCGACTGGCGCGTCACCAACGATCAGTCGATCAGGCGCGCTTGAAGACCAGCGTGCCGTTCGTGCCGCCGAACCCGAACGAGTTCTTCAGCGCGACGTCGATCTTCATCTCCCGCGCGGTGTTGGCGCAGTAGTCCAGGTCGCACTCGGGATCCTGGTTGAAGATGTTGATCGTCGGCGGCGACACCTGATGATGCACGGCCAGCACGGTGAACACCGACTCCAGACCGCCGGCGCCGCCCAGCAGGTGACCCGTCATCGACTTGGTCGAGTTCACGACCATGTCTTTGGCGTGGTCGCCGAAAGCGCGCTTGATGCCGGTTGTTTCGGCCAGGTCGCCAAGCGGCGTGGACGTGCCGTGCGCGTTCAGGTAGTTCACCTGATCCGTGTTGATGCCCGCGTTCTTCAACGCAGCCAGCATACAGCGGCGGGCGCCGTCGCCGTCTTCCAGCGGCGCGGTCATGTGATAGGCGTCGCCGCTCATCCCATAGCCGCTGACTTCGGCGTAAATCTTCGCGCCGCGCGCCTTCGCGTGTTCGTACTCTTCGAGCACCATCACGCCGGCGCCCTCGCCCAGCACGAAACCGTCGCGATCCTTGTCCCACGGACGGCTCGCCGTTGCCGGATCGTCATTGCGTTGCGACAGCGCGCGCGCCGCCGCAAAGCCGCCGATACCGAGCGGCGACACGGTCGATTCCGCACCGCCCGCGATCATCACGTCGGCGTCGCCGTATTCGATCAGGCGCGAAGCCTCGCCGATACAGTGCAGGCCGGTGGTACAGGCGGTGACGATCGCCAGATTCGGACCTTTGATGCCGAACTTGATCGACAGATGCCCGGAGATCATGTTGATGATCGACGCCGGCACGAAGAACGGCGAAATCCGGCGCGGGCCGCGATTGAGCAGTTCGGTTTGCGTCACTTCGATCATCGGCAGACCGCCGATGCCCGAACCGACCACCACGCCGATACGCTCCGAATTTTCGTCGGTGACTTCAAGGCCGCTGTCCTGCATCGCCTGGATGCCTGCAGCCACGCCGTAATGGATGAACGTATCCATGTGGCGCGCTTCCTTACCGGGGATGTAGTCCTCGATATTGAAGCCCTTCACCTCGCCGGCGAAACGAGTCGAAAAGTTCGATGCATCGAACTTCGTGATATTGGCAATACCTGACTTGCCGGCGACCAGATTGGCCCAGCCGTCGGCAACATTATTGCCAACAGGCGAAATCAGCCCCAGGCCTGTAACAACAACACGACGGCGGCTCACGGTAACCCCTTTTTCATAGATGACAAAAGCAAAAGCCACAGCGGCCACAGGAACTTGCCCTGTATGCCCTGTGGCTGTTTAACTCGGCAATCGCGCGAAAAATTGCGCAGTCAACATCGCTGGCTCCTGCTTGGCAAAACGCGCGGCAAAAAACGCCAACCCTGCTGGCGTCGGCAACCGACACGGCAGAGCGTCATACGCCGCCAACGCAGAAACGCGGGCGCGAATGACCTTAGGCCTTGACGTTCGCGCGAGCGTAGTCGATCGCTTGCTGAACGGTGGTGATCTTCTCGGCTTCTTCATCCGGAATTTCCATGCCGAATTCGTCTTCGAGGGCCATCACGAGCTCAACGGTGTCGAGCGAGTCGGCGCCGAGGTCGTTCACGAACGAAGCTTCGTTCTTGATCTCAGCTTCTGCAACGCCCAGTTGTTCTGCGACAATCTTCTTGACGCGCTGTTCGATATTGTCCATTACCCCTCCAAGGGAAAAGAAGTTCAAAAATACAGGTGCGCGCATTTTATCAGGTTTGACCCGGCAAAAAAGCGGCGCATCGGGTTGCTGTCAAGGCATGCGCCTTACGCATTTACAAACGCATCAAGGCGCGGATAGTAACCGAATTTGGTTACGCCATGTACATTCCGCCGTTCACATGCAGTGTCGTGCCGGTGATATACCCGGCTTGCGGCGATGCCAGAAACGCCACGGCGTGCGCAATATCTTCCGGGCTGCCGAGGCGGCCCAGCGGAATCTGCGTTTTCAGCGCCGCTTGCTGCTCTTCCGGCAGAGTCTTGGTCATGTCGGTATCGATGAAGCCCGGCGCCACGCAATTCACCGTGATGCCGCGGCTGCCGATCTCGCGTGCGAGCGCGCGGGTCATGCCCGCCACGCCCGCTTTCGCGGCCGCGTAATTGATCTGCCCAGGGTTACCGGCCGAGCCGACCACCGACGTGATGTTGATGATGCGGCCGCCCTTGGCCTTCATCATGGGACGCAGCACCGCGCGCGACAGACGGAACACCGACTTGAGATTGGTGTCGACCACCGCGTCCCAATCGTCGTCCTTCATACGCATGGCGAGTTGATCCTGCGTGATGCCGGCGTTGTTCACCAGCACGTGCAGTGCGCCGAATTCCTTTACCGTGCCGTCGATCAGCGCTTCCGCCGCAGCCGCGTCGTTCACGTTGAGCACCGCGCCGCGGCCGTTCACGCCGGCCGCGTTAAACGCTTCGCTGATGGCGGTCGCGCCGCTTTCGCTGGTCGCCGTGCCGATCACCGTCGCGCCCTGGCGCGCCAGTTCCATGGCGATCGCACGGCCAATGCCGCGCGACGCGCCGGTGACGATTGCGATCTGCTTGTCGAGAGTCTTTTCCATCTGTCAGTCCGGATGCCCTTCGGAGGGCTGATTGATTCTTGATGCGCAGCCCTGATGCCGTCGCGAAGCGCCTGCTGCCAGGTGCCGCGCGACGTTGCGTTCAGCCTGCCTTCACGAGTTTGAGCGTTTCTTCGAGCGAAGCCGGATCGAAAATCGAAGCACCAACCAGGTTGCCGTCGATGCGCTTGGTCAGACCCGCAAGGACCTTGCCCGGACCGCATTCGATCACGTGCGTGACGCCTTGCGCCGACATGGCCTGCACGCTTTCGACCCAACGCACCGCGCCGGCCGCCTGGCGTACCAATGCGTCCTTGATCCCGGCCGGCTCGTTGACCACGGCGACGTCGACGTTGTTGATCACCGGAATCGCCGGCACCTGCACGTCGACACTTGCCAGATACTCACGCAGCTGATCCGAGGCCGGCTTGAGCAGCGACGAGTGAAACGGCGCCGAGACCGGCAGCGGCAAAGCGCGCTTCGCGCCCTTCGCCTTGGCGACTTCGCAAGCCTTTTCGACCGCGGCTTTGTGGCCCGCGATCACAACCTGCGCCGGCGCATTGAAATTCACCGCTTCGACGACGCCCGCGACCGACGCTTCGGCACACACCGCGCGCACCGTGTCGTCGTCGAGACCGAGAATCGCGGCCATGCCGCCTTCACCGACCGGCACGGCCGTTTGCATGGCTTGCGCGCGAAAACGCACGAGCGGCACGGCATCGCGAAACGCGATCGCGCCCGCCGCGACCAGCGCCGTGTATTCGCCGAGGCTGTGGCCCGCGACGAGCGCCGGCTTCGGGCCGCCAGCCTGCAGCCAAGCGCGATACATCGCGTAAGCGGCGGTCAGCATGACCGGCTGGGTGTTGGTGGTGAGGTTCAGATCTTCGGTGGGGCCTTCGGCGATCAGCTTGCCGAGGTCCTGATTAAGCGCATCGGAGGCTTCCTGAACCGTTTCACGCACGACCGCGTGATCGGCGAATGCGTTGAGCATGCCGACCGACTGCGAACCTTGCCCAGGAAAAACGAACGCAAATTTCATATCGTCCCCAAAATCGATTTAGTCAGATGTGGGTGGCGCGCCCAGTTGACTGGCGAGCGAGCGCGCTCAAGCGTAGTCGAGCGCCGCGAAGCGCGCTCGCCATAACGTCGCCGCTATCAGTAGCGGATAACCGACGCGCCCCACGTGAAGCCGCCGCCGACACCTTCGATCAGCACGTTCTGGCCGCGCTTGATGCGGCCGTCCCGCACCGCGACGTCGAATGCGAGCGGAATGGACGCAGCCGACGTGTTGCCGTGCTCGCCCACCGTGACGACCATGCGTTCCTGCGGCAAGCCGAGCTTGCGGCAGGTGCTTTGCATGATGCGGATATTCGCCTGATGCGGAATCAGCCAGTCGACCTGTTCAGCCGACAGATTGGCTTTCTCGAGCGCTTCGACCGCGACCTTTTCGAGCACGTTGACGGCGAGCTTGAACACGGCCTGGCCGTCCATATGCAGGAACGCGCTACCGGCCACCACACCGCCATTCACGTTGCCCGGCGTGCAGAGAATGTTCGAATGGCTGCCATCCGCGTGCAACGCGCTTGCCAGCACGCCCGGTTCTTCGGACGCCTGCAGGATCACCGCGCCCGCGCCGTCGCCGAACAGTACGCACGTGGTGCGGTCGTTGAAGTCGAGAATGCGTGAGAAGGTTTCCGCACCGATCACGAGCGCCGTGCGATGCTGACCGCTGCGAATGAAGCTGTCCGCCGTGGCGACCGCATAAGCAAACCCGGAACAGACGGCCTGCACGTCGAATGCCGCGCCGTGATTCTTGATGCCGAGCTTGTTTTGCAACAGGCACGCCGTGCTCGGGAACACGAAGTCCGGCGTGGAGGTGGCGACGATGATCAGATCGATCGACTGCGGGTCGATATCCGCGGCTTCGATCGCGCGTTGCGAAGCGATGAGCGCCAGATCGCTGGTCGTGACATCAGGGTCCGCGAAGTGGCGCGCATGAATGCCCGTGCGAGCGACGATCCACTCGTCGCTCGTCTCCACGCCCTGCTTGGCGAGACGTTCGGCCAGATCCTGATTGGTGACGCGTTGGGACGGCAGATAGCTGCCGGTGCCCAGCACGCGGGAATAAATTGTCGATTGAGCCATTATGCCTTCGAGGATTGCGCAGCGTAGGGCTCGGCGGGCTGGCCTGCGATCGGGCTTGCGTGACCCGCACCGCTCGCGTCGCGCGCCGCCTGTTCGAGAGAACCCGCATTCTCTTCCATCGCTCGCGCAAGGCGTTCCAGCACGCCGTTTTTGACGGCATCATACCCGCGTTTGATAGCCCACTCAAACCCGTAAGCATCTGCCGAACCGTGGCTTTTGATCACCAGCCCGCGCAGGCCGAGCAACGCGGCGCCATTGTATTGCCGATGATCGACGCGTTTCTTGAAGCGCATCAATACCGGCAAGGCGAGCACCGCCATCACTTTGGTGAGCCACGAACGGCCGAACTCTTCCTTGATGATGTTGGACAGCATCTGCGCAAGGCCTTCCGACGTCTTCAGGGCGACATTGCCGACAAAACCGTCGCAAACGATCACGTCGACCGTGCCCTTGAAGATATCGTTACCTTCAACGTTACCGTGAAAGTTAAGTGTACTCGCGCGCAGCAGTTCGCCGGCACGTTTAATGGTGTCGTTGCCCTTGATGACTTCTTCGCCGATGTTGAGCAGGCCGATAGTGGGCCGATCCTTACCCTCGAGCGCGGACACGAGCGCGTGCCCCATCTCCGCGAATTGCAGCAGATGCTGCGGCTCGCAGTCGACGTTGGCGCCCAGGTCGAGCATCATCGTGTAGCCATTGGGATTGGGTAGCGCCGACGCGATGGCCGGGCGTTCGATGCCCGACAGCGTTTTGAGCACATAGCGCGAGACGGCCATCAGCGCGCCGGTGTTGCCGGCGGAAATGCAGGCTTGCGCCTCGCCTTCCTTGACGCGGTTCAGCGCCACGCGCATGGACGAATCTTTTTTCTTGCGCAGCGCGACTTCGACCGGATCGTCCATGGCGACGATCTCGGAAGCGGATACGACGGTCAGCGCCGGCAGGTCCTGAGCCTTCAACTTTTTCAGCTGCGCACGAATCGCACTTTCAATGCCGACGAGCAGCAATTGCGCGTCGGGATGCGAACGAACGAAGTTGACGGCAGCGGGAACGGTCACGGACGGGCCGTGGTCGCCTCCCATGCAATCTATCGTGAGCTTTACTGTCATGGAGTGCGACGAATTTCAGACGCCCTGCATGGGATCATAGCAAGCGCCAAAGCGCCAACTGCGATCGACATAAAAAAGCGGCAATTGAATGCCGCCTTTTTGCCGAGCCGGGAAAATGTCAAGCGAGCCGATCGCCACGCGAAACGCCACAGGGCGACACGCAACGAAACGCGCAGTGAAACGATTAATCGTTCTTCGTCTTGACGACTTTCTTGCCGCGATAGTAGCCGTTCGGGCTCACGTGGTGACGCAGATGCACTTCGCCCGTGCTCGGTTCCACGGCCAGCGGCGCTGCCGTCAGGAAATCGTGCGAACGGTGCATGCCGCGCTTCGACGGCGACTTCTTATTTTGTTGAACTGCCATGACTAACTCCTAAAAATTTTCCGAATTCTAACACAGCCCGATCCGGTCTCCGCCACTGGCCGAATGGCCAATGCGCCCGCATCGCGCTCCCATGCAACTGTTCAGTGCTTCTTGTCGTCCGGCTCACCGCGCTTCAGACTCTGGAGCGCCGCAAACGGATTGGGCCGTTCGGGCTCGCCGCCCTCGCCAGCTTCGTCCAGTGCGCCCTCGTCGCCCTCGCCTTCGGCACCGGCCACACCAGAGACGAGACTCTCGTGCACTTTGGGGCAGACCTCGTGCTTGGGCACGAGCGGCAAGGAAAGCAGCAACTCTTCTTCGATCAAGTCGATGAGATCGAAATGGTTCGAACCCACGATCACTTCGACTTCATCCTCGTCGAGCGGAAACTCTTCGGCTTCCGCCTCAGTGTTGACGATCCGGTAAGTCGCATCGACGTTGAATGCCTGCAAGTACGGTGTCATGCACCGCTGACATTCGAGCCATGCAGCGCCGTGAATCGCCATCCTCAAATAAGGCTGGGGACCCTCGGTGCCGTCGTCCTGCAATTCCGGCTGCGTCGTGCCTTCGGCTTGCCAGGTGAACGCGGTATCGCGGTCTGGCGCTTCTGCCGGGACTTCGTTTAACATGCGCGGCAGTTGCGAGACGCGCACGACACCCGCGGCCTGACGCCCACTCCGCGCAAATTCGAACAGATCGATATCGTGCGGGTCGGACAGACCTGCAGGGTTGCCAGGATGTTGAGTCATGTGCGCTCCTGCGTCGGCAAAGATTTCGCCGGGTATAAACCGCGAGGTATAACTGATTTGCAAGACAGCCCGCGAGACCCATGTATCGCCTGCAGTTAGCACCGCAGTTGACACACGCCGAGACCCGCTTAGCGCAAGCATACCGATGAAAAGCCCAAAATCATATCCGTTTTGTCTTTTCGAGTCAAACACTTAAGCCCGTACGCGCGCGAGCTTCGCGCAACCCCGTACGCCCTGCCTCTCTAGCCGTTGATTGCCCATGCCAGACTCCCCCAATCGCCCGCCACGCCTGATTCTGGCGTCGAGTTCGCCTTACCGTCGCGAACTGCTCGAACGTCTGCGCGTGCCGTTCGATGTCGTCGTGCCCGCGATCGACGAGACGCCGCGCGCCGGCGAAACGCCCGAAGTCACCGCGCTGCGGCTCGCGCAAGCCAAAGCTCGCGCGGTAGCCGGCGGACTCGGCGCCGGTGAAGCGGCGCTCGTGATCGGCTCCGACCAGGTCGCCACTTACGACGGTCTGCAGATCGGCAAGCCGGGATCGCACGACAAGGCGCTCGCCCAGTTGCAGGCGATGCGCGGCCGCGAAGTGCTGTTTCATAGTGCACTGTGTCTGTTCGACAGCCGCTCGGGAAACGTACAAGCGGTCGACGTGATTACCCGCGTGCATTTCCGCGATCTTCCGGACTCGACGCTGGAAGCCTACCTGCTAGCCGAAACGCCGTACGACGTTGCGGGTAGCGCCAAATCCGAAGGGCTCGGCATCGCCTTGCTCGAGGCCATCCATTCCGACGACCCGACCGCGCTCGTCGGCCTGCCGTTGATCGCGCTGTCGCGCATGCTGCTCGCGGTGGGTTATCCACTATTGGGGGCTCAATGAGCGGCACGCTCTATCTGATTCCGAACACGCTGGGCGAAGGCGACGCCGAGGCGCTCGACGCCGTTCTGCCCGCGCCGGTACGCGCCCGCGCCGCCTCGCTTCACTATTACATTGGCGAAAACGCGAAAACCACGCGCGCTTTCCTCAAGAAGGTCGGCACGGAACGGCCGATCCAGGAAATCGAGATCCGCGAACTGAATGTGAATACGCCGGCTGGCGAGATCGACAAGCTGCTCGCGCCGCTTCTCGGCGGCACGGACGCGGGTCTGGTTTCCGAAGCGGGCTGCCCGGCGGTCGCCGACCCCGGCGCGCTGCTGGTGCGCCGCGCGCACGAGCGCGGCGTGAAGGTCGTGCCGTTTGTCGGCCCGAGTTCGATTCTGTTGGCGTTGATGGCTTCCGGGCTCAACGGGCAGAGCTTCGCGTTCCACGGCTATCTGCCGGTCGACGCCGCGGAGCGCGCCAAGCGTCTGCGAGACCTGGAGCAACTGTCGCGCAAAGGCAAGCAAACGCAGATCTTTATCGAAACGCCCTATCGGAATCGCGCGTTGCTCGACACGCTGCTGGCGACGTGCGCGCCGTCCACGCTCGTTTGCGTAGCGGTCAATCTGACGCTGGAAACGGAGACTATCGCCAGCCGCACCGTGGCTGACTGGAAGAAAAAGCCGGCGATCGATCTGCACAAACGACCGGCTATTTTCCTGATCCTGGCCGTTTGACCCAAGCCGCGTAGAAAAACCAGGCGGAAAACAAAAAGCCCCGCGCGATCATCGAATTCCGATCACGCGGGGCTTTTTCAATACCGACAGCAGATCAACGCAGATTCATCTTCCCACCGAGCGCCATGGCGTGAACCGCGCCACTGCCGACCGCCGCGCCGAATTTGCGCGCAACGCGGTCCGTAATGCTCTCTTTCACCGTGTAATCGACGATATCTGGTGCCTTGAACAGATCGCGCGCCACGTAATCCGCGTCGCCGAAACCGTCGGCAAGGCCGAGTTCGACGCTCTTCTGGCCCGTCCAGAAAAGGCCCGAGAACATGTCCGGCGTTTCATGCAGACGCTTGCCGCGCCCTTGGCGTACCGCGTCGATGAACTGCGCGTGGATCTGATCGAGCATATCCTGGGCATGTTCGTCCATCTTCGGTGTTTCCGGCGAGAACGGATCGAAAAATCCCTTGTTCTCACCCGATGTGTGCAGACGCCGCTGGATCCCCAGCTTATCCATCAAGCCGGTAAAACCGAAGCTATCCATCAACACGCCGATCGAACCGACGATGCTCGCCTTATCGACATAAATCTTGTCAGCCGCCGCGGCCGCGTAATAGCCGCCGGACGCGCACATGTCGCCGACGACCACATACAGGGGAATCGACGGATATTTGGCGCGCAAGCGGCGAATTTCGCTATAGATGATGCCCGCCTGCACCGGACTGCCGCCCGGGCTATTGCAGCGTAGGATCACGCCGGCGGTGCCCGCGTCGTCGAACGCGCTTTGCAGGGCCGCGTTGACATCTTCCGCGTTCGCGTTCGTATCCGCCGATATCTCGCCGTCAAGCGTCACCATGGCCGTGTGACGGCCTGTGGCGACGACCTTGTCGCCGGAGAAGTCGATGGCAGCCCAAATTGCCAGCAGCACTACGATCAGAAAAACGAAGCGGAAAAAGATCCTCCATCGCCGCGCCGCGCGCTGCTCGTTGATCGCCGCGAGCGCGATACGCTCGAGCGCGGCGCGTTCCCAGCCCGGCTCATCGGCAGGCGTGCGGGGGCGGCCTGTCAGGGACGGTTCCTTCGGCTCGGGAGTCAAATTGTCGGACATGCGGTGCAGTGGAAAGGTCGAAAGGGAGAAAAATCAGAGTGTGGCCGGACGAAGTTCGCCGTCGGGCAGCCAGAACACGGCGCGGCCTTCCGGCGTATCGCGCTCGTCCACCTGAACTGGCCGCAATCGGCCGCCGCGGCACGGACCACCGACGCATTTGCCCGTATCCGGCGCGTAAATCGCGCCATGTGTAGCGCACATCAAGTATAAACCGGACGATTCGAAGAACTGCCCTTCGGCCCAATCCAGCTCCATCGGCACGTGGGCGCAGCGGTTCAGGTAGCCGTATGCGCGGCCATCATAGCGAACAAAAAATACGACCACGTCGCCGCCACCGAGCTTCGCCGCGTGGCGCACGCCCGCGCCGCCGTCGACCAGTTCGTCCGATGCGCAGACGCGAACCGCCTCTGCCGGCGCTTGCGTGGCAGCGGTGCTCATGCGTTCTCTCGCAGCCAGCCGGACAGCACACTCACGCTCGACGCAACGAATTTCGGCGACAACGCGCTCAACGAATCCGCAGGATGCGCCCCATATGTGACGCCAATGCCCGCGACGCCCGCATTGATCGCCATTTGCAGATCGTGTGTGGTGTCGCCGACCATCACTGTACGTGCGTTGTCCTGCCCCAGTTCGCGCGTCAATTCGTGCAGCATCGCCGGGTGCGGCTTCGAGAACGTCTCGTCGGCGCAGCGGGTGCCGTCGAACAGGCTCGTCAGGCGCGACTGGTCCAAAGCTCGATTCAGCCCGACGCGGCTCTTGCCCGTCGCCACGGCCAGCAGATAGCCCTGGTCGCGCAATTCCTGCAGCATTTCGCGCACGCCGACGAACAGCTCGGTGGTCTGATCCTTCACCAGATAATGGAAGCGATAGCGCTCGGCCAGTCGCGGATAGTCCGAAGGATCGAGCGTGGGCGCGGCAATCTGCAGCGCGTCGCGCAACCCGAGGCCGATCACATAGCTGGCCGCCTCGTCGGCGGGAACCGGCAAACCGAGATCGCGGCATGCCGACTGGATGCTGCGCGTGATGTGCGCGGTCGAATCCATCAACGTCCCGTCCCAGTCGAAGACGATCAGATCAAATTGCTCTCTAGCCATGCGGTGTCGTCTCCGGGTGTGACCCATTTCGTAATTCGTTGAGCTGTGCGATGAAGCTGCGGCATTCGGCCGGCAACGGCGCCTCGAACTGCAGCGGCGCGCCGGTTGCCGGGTGCGTGAGCTTCAGCCGGTAAGCGTGCAGGAACATGCGCTTCAGGCCAGGCTTGGCGTTGGCGCGCGCCAACGCCTTGTTCAGCGCGAAGTCGCCGTATTTGGCGTCGCCGACGATCGGCAGTTCCAGATGCTGCAAGTGGACGCGAATCTGATGCGTGCGGCCCGTCTTCAGTTCCGCCTCGAGCAGCGCGTACTCCGGCCAGCGGTCGATCAGATTGAACACCGTGTGCGACGCGAGTCCGTCCGGCTGAACGCGCACACGACGCTCGCCGTCGGCCGTCAAATACTTGTGCAGCGGCTCCTTGACCGCGCGGCGGCGGCCCCAGTCGCTCGCCCAGTCGCCGTGAACGCAAGCATAGTAGCGCTTATCCATCTTGTTCTCGCGAATCTGCTCGTGCAGATTGACGAGCGCCGAGCGCTTCTTGGCGAGCATCAGAATGCCGGACGTCTCACGATCCAGCCGATGCACCAATTCGAGGAATTTCGCCTGCGGACGCGCCTCGCGCATCTGCTCGATCACGCCGAACGCGACGCCGCTGCCGCCGTGCACCGCCACGCCGGCCGGTTTGTCGATCACGAGCATGTGCTCGTCTTCAAAAATAATCTTGAAATGGGCGGCCGGCACCGGTGTCTGGGCGGCTGCTTCGTTCTGTTGGGCGACGCGAATGGGCGGCACGCGCACCAGATCGCCGAGCTCGAGACGGTACTGCGCGTCTATCCGGCCCTTATTCACACGCACTTCCCCGCTACGCAGGATGCGATAAATATGGCTTTTCGGCACGCCTTTACAGACGCGTAACAAGAAGTTGTCGATGCGCTGTCCGGCCGCACTGTCGTCGATCTCGATCATCGAGACCTGGTCGCTTGCGACCGATTTCTGGGATATTTTGCCTAACTCTTTCATTCTGAATATAATTTGCCCAGCAGTCTGCGGCGGCCGGCGCAGTGTCCGGAATTCGGGCGGATTGCGCAGGTGCAAGCGATAAACCGTTATTTTACTTGCGCCGGGGTCTGGTTGCTCACCCTGAAAATGAGATGCAACAAGTTGCACGCACGAAGTCAGTGCCCGGCAGGGACGGCGCCCACAGGCGCGTTCGGTCAAGGTCGGCTTCGACGGTAACGGAATTTTGGTAAAAAAGAATTTAACTTTCAGCTTCGGTATCGGGCGGTCTGACGCCCTGCTGTACGAAGCTGCGAGTTGCGAAAATACGGCGTGCGCCCGAGGCGTCTTGTAGAAAGTACAAGACATGGCGACGTCAAAATGAGGCGAGACACCCCCAGCAGGAAAAGACGCGCCGACTGCGCGAACTTCCCGCTGCGGCACGACCGCAGCCTTCGACCCTCCGGTCACGCGTCCAGTTGGCGCACCGGCGCGAGTGGACGAAGGCTTATGAAGGTCGGCCGGCATAACCCGCGGCGTGTCGGGTCGTTATTTGAAGCCGTGTTCGCATGTGCCCTGCGGCACCGTGCCCATTGTTTAATGGGGCCGGGCCCTCTCAGGCAATTCTCCCACCAGCTTTCCCGCTCCAGCGTGCTTGTGAAAACACAGTAAGGCGCGGCATGCCGCTGCCCGCTTCGCTCTCGCGACTGACAACCGCGCAGTGAAGGGGCAGGCTAAGCCGCTCTGGAGCCGTTCAATGAAACGAATGTTGTTCAACGCGACGCAGCAGGAAGAACTGCGCGTCGCCATCGTCGATGGGCAAAAACTCATCGATATCGACATCGAAACCGCCGGGCGCGAACAGCGCAAAGGCAATATTTACAAGGGCATCATTACTCGCATCGAGCCGTCGCTCGAAGCCTGTTTCGTCAACTACGGCGAAGACCGCCACGGCTTCCTGCCGTTCAAGGAAGTCGCCCGCCAGTACTTCCGCGACGGCGTCGACATGCGCTCCGCGCGCATCCAGGACGCGCTGCGCGAAGGCCAGGAACTGATCGTTCAGGTCGAAAAAGAAGAACGCGGCAACAAGGGCGCGGCCCTTACCACGTTCATCTCGCTCGCCGGCCGCTATCTGGTTCTGATGCCGAACAACCCGCGCGGCGGCGGCGTGTCGCGCCGGATCGAAGGCGACGACCGTCAGGAACTGCGCGAAACCATGGCGCAGCTGCAACTGCCGGAAGGCATGAGCATCATCGCGCGCACGGCCGGCATTGGCCGCAGCGCCGAAGAACTGCAGTGGGACCTGAACTACCTGATGCAACTGTGGCGCGCCATCGAAGCCGCGTCGCAAAGCGGCTCGAGCGGCCAGCCGATGCTGATCTATCTCGAATCGAGCCTCGTCATCCGCGCGATTCGCGACTATTTCCAGCCGGACATCGGCGAAATTCTGATCGACACCACCGAAATTCATGACCAGGCACGCGCCTTCATGGATATCGTGATGCCGGATAATGTCAGCAAGGTGAAGCGGTATCACGACGACGTGCCGCTCTTCTCGCGTTTCCAGATCGAACACCAGATCGAAACGGCGTACTCGCGCACGGTGCCGCTGCCCTCGGGCGGGGCAATCGTGATCGACCACACCGAAGCGCTGGTTGCGATCGACGTGAACTCGGCACGCGCCACCAAGGGCGCCGACATCGAGGAAACGGCCGCGCGCACCAACCTCGAAGCCGCCGACGAAGTCGCCCGCCAGTTGCGTCTGCGTGACCTGGGCGGCCTGATCGTGATCGACTTCATCGACATGGAATCGGCCAAGAGCCAGCGCGAAGTCGAACAGCGCCTGAAAGACGCCCTCAAGCACGACCGTGCGCGCGTCCAGATGGGCAAGATCTCGCGCTTCGGCCTGATGGAACTGTCGCGTCAGCGTCTGCGTCCGGCTTTGTCGGAAGGCAGCCACGTGACCTGCCCGCGCTGTAACGGCACGGGTCACATCCGCGATACCGAATCGTCCGCGCTGCAAGTGCTGCGGATCATTCAGGAAGAAGCGATGAAGGAAAACACCGCGGCAATTCATTGCCAGGTGCCGGTCGAAGTGACCGCCTTCCTGTTGAACGAAAAGCGCGCCGAGATCAACAAGATCGAATCGCGTTTCAAGGTCAATGTCGTTCTGATCCCGAACAAGCACCTCGACACGCCGCATTACAAGCTCGAGCGTCTGCGTCACGACGACGCGCGCCTCGACGAGCCGCGTGCTTCGTGGAAGATGGCCGAGGAAGCAGCCCGCGAACTGGAATCGGAAACCGGCTACAGCAAGCGTGCCGAGGAAGTGAAGCCGAAGCAGGAAGCCGCGGTCAAGGGCATCACGCCTGAAAAGCCGGCGCCGAGCGCACCGGTTCGCCCCGTCGCCACCCCGGCTCCGGTCGCGGTCACGCCGGCGAGCGGTGGCTTCATCGGCTGGTTGAAGAATCTGTTCGGCATGCAGCCGGCCGCTCCGGCGCCTGCCGCGCCGGCCACGACCGAAAAGCAGACGCGTCCGCAACGCGGCGAACGCACGGAGCGCGGTGAGCGCACCGGCGAACGCGGCGGCGATCGCAGCCGTAATCGCCGTAGCGGCACGGGCACTCGCGATGCAGCGGGCCGTGGCGAAGGCACGACCGGCGGCCGTCAAGCCCAAGGCCAGCAACCGTCGCAACGCCGCGAGGAACGCGAGCCGCGTGAAGGCCGTGAGGTGCGTGAAGCACGCGAAGGCCGCGAGCCGCGCGAAGCACGTGAGGCGCGCGAACCGCGTGGCACTCGCGAGCCGCGTGAAGCACGCGAAGGCCGTGAACTGCGCGAGGGTCGCGAAACCCGTGACCGCGACAATCGCGGTGCCGAGCGCGCGGAAACGGCGGAGGCCGCACCGCGTGGCGAACGTCAGGAACGCGGCGAGCGCCGTGAACGTGGTGATCGTTCGGAACGTGGCGAACGCCGCAAGCCGCAAGCAGAAACCACGGATGCACTGACGCAAAGCGAAGCGCAAACGGCGGAAGAACTGGTGCAAAACCAGACCGCTTTGGGCGAAAACGGCGCGCCGATCGATCAGGAAGCGGTGGCGCGTGAAGGTGAAGAGCGCCGTCGTCGTCGTCGCGGCCGTCGTGGTGGCCGTCGTGAGCGTGAAGAGGACGTGAACGGCAACCTGGCAGCGGACGTCGCGGAAGCCGAAGGCGACAACGCGAGCGCAACCGACGAAGCGCCGGTGCGCACGGCGCATCAGCCGGTCGAGCGCAAGCCGGAAGTCGCCGCGGCGAAGGACGTGACGCCGGTGGAAGTGGTGGTCGCTGCTGTCGCGACTGAAACCGCCGTGGTGACCGAACTGCACGCCGCAACCGAAACACCGGCACTGGCCGTCGAAAAGGCTGCAAAGACGGAAACGGTGGTACCGGTCGCGGAAGCGCCGGTTGCGCCGGCAGCCGTCGAGCCGGTCGCCGAAACGCCGGTGGCGCAAGCCGCTGTCGAGCCGGTCGAAGCGGCGCAAGCCGCGCCGGCCGCTAGCGAAACGGTTTCGCTGGTTGAACCGGTCGCACGTGTTGAGGCCCCGGCTCAAGCGCAGGTCGAGGCACCGGCAGTTGCGCCTGTTGTCGAAGCGCAAGCCGCTGCGCCGGCTCCGGTCGAAACCGTGGCTCCGGCTACGGTGGTTGAAGCGCCGGCCGTTCAGCCTGCACCGCAAGCTGAGATCGTCGAACCGCAGCCGGTCGTGGCAGCGGTGGCACCGGCAGCCGAGCCGGCGGCGATCGAACCGGCGCCTGTCGCCGTTGCACCGCAAGCACCGCAACAAGCGCCCCGTCATAGCGGCGTGTCGGCGGAAGCCCTGAAGCCGGTACTGGAACAAGCCGGTCTCGTCTGGGTGAATACCGACGCCGACAAGCTGCGCGCGGCTCAGGAAGCTGCTGCGCAGACCGTCAAGCCGGCTCGCGTGGTGCGCGAACGCAAACCGCTGCCGCCTGCCGACAGCGCGCCGATGCAACAGGTGGAAACAGGCCGGCACCCGCAGTAAGCCGCCCTGCCGCACTCGAAAAGCCCGCCCTTACCGGCGGGCTTTTTGTTTTCATGGGCCGTGCTCCAGCCCAAACTCGCAGCGCTATGCCACTCCCCGTATACCCCGACACGGCCAGGGGTGCCGCTGCCCCCGGAAGCATTTCCGATAGAATGAATATCTAGCTTTAATTTCAAGCACTAACCGACGCCATTCATCGAAGCAATTCATGTCCCGACGCATCATCCCTGTTGCCGATCTCAGTGCCGTGCCGGTCATCGCCGGCCCCGTGCAGACGCCCAGCGGCGCGCTGCACGACACGCTTGCGCGCCCGCTGCGCGACCTGCGCATTTCGGTCACGGATCGCTGCAATTTTCGGTGCGTGTACTGCATGCCTCGCGCGGTGTTCGACAAGGACTACACGTTTTTGCCGCATAGCGCCTTGCTGAGCTTCGAGGAAATCGAACGGCTGGCGCGGCTGTTCGTCGCACACGGCGTCGAAAAAATCCGTCTGACGGGCGGCGAACCGCTGTTACGCAAGAATCTGGAATTCCTGATCGAACGGCTCGCGCAACTGACCACGCCGGCGGGCCGCCCGCTCGATCTGACGCTGACCACCAACGGTTCGCTGCTGGAACGCAAGGCGCGCAGCCTGAAAGACGCCGGTTTGAGCCGCGTCACGGTGAGTCTCGACGCGCTCGACGACACGCTGTTTCGCCGCATGAACGACGCCGACTTCGCCGTCGGCGACGTGCTGGACGGCATTGCCGCGGCGCACGCGGTGGGCCTCGCGCCGGTCAAGGTCAACATGGTCGTCAAGCGCGGCACCAACGACAGCGAAATCGTGCCGATGGCGCGTCATTTCAAAGGCTCGGGCGCGGTGCTGCGCTTTATCGAATACATGGACGTCGGCACGTCGAACGGCTGGAACATGACTGAAGTGCTGCCGTCCGCCGACGTCGTCACGCGCATCGCCGAGCACTTCCCGCTCGCGCCGCTCGAAGCGCACAGCGCCGCCGAGACCGCGCAGCGCTGGGGTTACGCGGACGGCAGCGGCGAGATCGGCGTGATTTCGAGCGTGACACGCGCGTTTTGCGGCAGTTGCACGCGAGCGCGTCTGTCGACCGAAGGCAAGCTCTACTTGTGCCTGTTCGCGTCGTCGGGTCACGATCTGCGCGCGCTGGTGCGCAACGGAGCGAGCGACGCCGACATCGCCACCGCCATCGCCGAAATCTGGCAGGACCGCGGCGACCGCTATTCGCAATTGCGCGGCAGCGCCTCGGCCGATTCGGGCGCGCGGGATGGCCGCCGCGTCGAAATGTCGTACATCGGCGGCTGAGCGGCGGCGCATGAAGCCGACGCGCGAACACATTACCGGTTTGTTGCTCGCGGGCGGGCGCGGCATGCGCATGGGCGGCGCCGACAAGGGCCTGCAACTGCTGCACGATGAGCCGCTCGCCGCCCACGTGCTCAAGCGCCTCGCGCCACAAACCGGCGCCCTCCTGATCAGCGCCAATCGTCACCCTGAGGCTTACAGCGCACTCGGCGCGCCGTTCGGCGCCACGGTGGTGGCGGACACCCTGGCCGGATTTCCGGGCCCGCTGGCGGGCCTGCTCGCCGGGTTGCGCGCAGCCGGCACCGCCTATGTACTCAGTGCACCCTGCGACTCGCCGTGGCTGCCTGACGACCTCGCCGAGCGCCTCGCGCACGCGCTGGACTCGAACGGGGCCGATATCGCCACGGTCACCACCACCGACGCGCACGGCCAAATGTCCCTGCATCCCGTCTTCGCGCTCTTGCGCACGAGTCTCGCGGACGATCTCTCGGCTTTCCTGGCAGCCGGCGAGCGTAAAGTTCGCGCGTGGTACGCGCGCCACAAGACGGTGGAAGTCGTCTTTACCGACGAGCGCGCGTTTTACAATATCAATTCGCTACAAGAACTCGCCGACCTCCAGCGTGATTGAGGCCCCGGTTGAAATCCCGCTCCGGCCGCACGGCAACCGCCGCTCCCGCCTTCGGTCGCGACGCCCAGCCCTTCATGACCACGCTTAACGAATTTTCCCGCTGCGTCGCGCAGTACGATCCTCACGCGCTACCTGTGCCGGCCGCTCAGGCGATTGTTCGTCAGTGGGCCGCGCCGATCACGGCCGTTGAACGCGTGGCCTTGCGCGACGCGCTCGACCGCGTGCTCGCGGCCGATATCGTGTCGCCGATCGACGTCCCTTCGCACGACAACTCCGCCATGGACGGCTACGCGTTCAACCGCGCGGCACTCGCCACCGGCGCGACCACCGTCGAACTGGCGGTCGTCGGCAAGGCGCTGGCCGGGCATCCGTTCGCGGGCCGCGTCGAGGCCACGCAATGCGCGCGTGTCATGACCGGCGCCTGCATGCCGGCCGACTGCGACACGGTCGTGCCGCAGGAACTCGTCGAGCGCGGCGCCGATTCCGTTTCGATCCGCTTCGCGGCCAACGCCGTGGCGGGCGGCGCAAACCGGCGCCTCGCCGGCGAAGACCTCGCGCGCGGTCATGCCGCGCTGCGGGCGGGCCGCATCATGCGCGCGTCGGACCTCGGCTTGCTGGCGTCGCTCGGCATCGGCGAAGTCAATGTCAGGCGGCGTTTGCGCGTCGCCTTCTTCTCGACCGGCGACGAATTGCGCTCGCTCGGCGAACCGCTCGATCCGGGTTGCGTGTACGACAGCAACCGCTACACGCTCTTTGCCATGCTGCGGCGCCTGAACGTCGACACGCTCGACCTCGGCGTGGTGCGCGACGAGCCCGCCGCGATGGAAGCCGCCTTGCGCAGCGCCGCGGCGAGCGCGGACGTGGTGCTGACCTCGGGCGGCGTCTCGGTCGGCGAGGCGGATTTCACCAAGCAACTGCTGCAAACTTTCGGCGACGTCGCGTTCTGGAGTCTCGCCATGCGCCCGGGCCGCCCGCTTGCATTCGGCCGCGTCTGGTCCGGCGAGCGGCCGGGTGTCGGGCTTCCCGCGTTATTCTTCGGGTTGCCGGGCAATCCGGTCGCCGTGATGGTGGCGTTCTATCAGATCGTGCGAGAAGTGCTGCTGCTGATGTCGGGCGCCACGCCGCAACCGCTGCCGGTCATTCACGCCATGAGCCGCCGGGCCATCCGCAAACGCGCCGGGCGCACCGAATTCCAGCGCGGCGTAGCCGAACAGGATGCGCGCGGACAATGGCACGTCACGCCGACCGGATCGCAAAGCTCCGGCGTGCTGAGTTCGATGAGCGAAGCGAATTGCTTCATCGTGCTCGGGCACGATGAAGGCGAGATCGCCGAAGGAGAGCGCGTCGCTATCATGCTGTTCGACGGTCTCATCTGACGGCTGACGCACGGCTGAGGCAACGTACCCGCCGGCGTTGACTTGCAGCTTTACCCATTACCACTACGACACACGGGTTTGACTTACATGAAAAAACAGATCTCGTTCATTGCACCGGGACAGACGGCCAAAGCACTGATCCTTGTGTACCTGACGTTTTCGGTGCCGATCGTGCTGCTGGGCGTGCTGGTCGCGTTCGTGCGCTATGGTTCGGTGGAACTGAGCACGGTGTTCAGCGCGCTGCTGCTGAACGCGATTCTCGGTTTCATCCTGCTGTGGATCGCATGTCATGCGTACAACTGGGTGGCGTCGCGCTTCGGCGGCATTGAAATCCAATTGACCGACGCGCCGGAAGAGGCGTAATGCCCGCGACGATCCGCGCCGCCGCGCCCGCGGACACCGGCGCCATCTTTGCGCTGATGTACGAACTCGCGCAATTCGAAAGCCTCACGCATGTCTTCGTCGCGACCGAAGACGGTTTGCGCGACGCGCTGTTCGGCGCGCGGCCTTCGATCGAGGCACTGGTAGCGGAGAATGAAGGACGCATCGTCGGCTATGCGCTGTTCTTCCACAATTACTCGAGTTTCGTCGGCAAGCGCGGGCTGTATCTCGAAGACGTCTATGTGCAACCCTCGCAACGGGGTAGCGGTCTCGGCACCGCGCTGTTGCAACGCCTCGCCGCATTGGCGGTGGAACGGCAATGCGGGCGGTTCGAATGGACCGTGCTGGATTGGAACCAGCAGGCCATCAGCTTCTATGAAAAGATGGGCGCCTCTGTCATGCCGGATTGGCGCGTGGTGCGTCTGGCGGGTGAGGCGCTTGAACGGTTGGCGGCTGCAAGCGCCTGAATCGGCGCTGCGACCAAACCGCTAGCCCCACTCTGTTATTGCTCGTCAGGATCCACGCCCGACAGCGCATCGCCGAGCAACCCGCTCGCCTCCTCCCCTGGCAATGCCTCGACATCGCGCAATCTGCGGCTCATGACGCGCGTGCGCGTCTCCGCCGCTTCGATAGAGCGCGTGACGGTTTCCAGTTGCGCCTTGGTCTTGGCCAGCACATCGCCGAATTTGCCGAACTCCGTTTTCACGGCGCCGAGGACCTGCCACACCTCGCTCGACCGCTTCTCGATCGCGAGCGTGCGGAAACCCATCTGCAAGCTATTGAGCAATGCGGTGAGCGTAGTCGGCCCTGCAATCGTCACGCGATAGTCGCGTTGCAGCAGGTCCGTCAGGCCTGGCCGGCGCAACACTTCCGCATACAGGCCTTCGGTTGGCAGGAACAGCAGCGCGAAGTCGGTGGTGTGCGGCGGCGACACGTACTTTTCCGCAATCGTGCGTGCCTCCGCGCGAATCCGCGCTTCGAGCGCGCGTGATGCTTCTTCCACCGCGACCGGGTCGGCGCGCTCCTGCGCTTCGATCAGACGCTCGTAATCCTCGCGCGGAAACTTGGCGTCGATGGGCAGCCAGACAGGCGTGGCCGCAGCGCCTTGCTCCGCGCGGCCCGGCAGCTTGATCGCAAACTCGACGCGCTCCGCGCTTCTTGGCACCGTCGCAATGTTCTTCGCGTACTGGTCGGCAGTGAGCAGTTGCTCCAGCAGCGCTTCCAACTGCACTTCGCCCCACGTGCCACGCGTCTTCACGTTGGTGAGCACCTTCTTCAGATCGCCGACGCCGGCCGCCAGCGTCTGCATCTCACCCAGGCCGCGGTGCACCTGTTCGAGCCGGTCGGAAACCAGCTTGAACGATTCGCCCAGCCGCTGTTCGAGCGTGGCATGCAGTTTTTCGTCGACGGTGCGGCGCATTTCGTCGAGCTTGACCGAGTTGTTCGCCTCGATATCTTTGAGCCGCTGTTCGATGGTCGCGCGCACTTCGGCGAAACGGCGGTCGTTCGCCTCGGTGAGTTGCCCCAGTTGCAGGCTCAGCGTATCGCCGAACTGTTTGAGCGAGCGGCCCTGCTCCTCGCGCGCCTGCTGGGCCTGCGCCTGCAGACTGTGACGCACGGCGTCGAGTTGCTGCGCGAAACCGTCGATCTTGCCGCCCTGCACCGTCGTCATGCTGCTGAACTGCGCGGCCAGCGTCTGCTGAAAATGCGCAAAGCCGCCGCTCTGTTCGATACGCGACACGCGCGCCGTCTCGGTGATGTCGTTGCGCAGTTGCCGCTCAAGCCGTTCGTAAGCGTGGGCTTGCGCGTCGGCCGTGGCGTCCATGCGTTCGTTGAGCAACTCGAACTGCTCGTTGTCCTCCGCGCGGCCATGAGCGCGCATCAGCAAAACCAAAGCGATAACCAATGCGACCGCCAGCACGGCGACGGCCGCCACCAGATACATTGTCATGAACGCGCCTTGCCGATGACGTCGGGGTTGACCGGATTCAGCGGCCGGCCCGCGCGCGGACCTTCACCCAGGCCCGCGATCAGATTGTCCGCGGCGAGATTCGCCATGGCGCGGCGCGTGGCTTCGGTCGCGCTGGCAATGTGCGGCGTGAGCACGACATTCGGCACGCTGAGTAGATCCTGATTCAGATTCGGCTCGCCTTCGAACACATCGAGACCGGCCGCTGCAATCTGCTTCGAGCGCAACGCCTCGACGAGCGCGACGTCGTCGACGATGCCGCCACGCGCGATATTCGTGAGCGTCGCAGTCGGCTTCATCAACGCGAGTTCGGCCGCGCCGATCGTGTGATGGTTCTCCTTCGTGTACGGCAGAACGAGCACGACGTGATCGGCACGCCGCAACAGGTCCTGCTTCGATGCATACTCGGCGTTCAGCTCGGCCTCGATCTCGGGCGCGACGCGCGAACGATTGTGATAAATCACCTGCATGTTGAAGCCCTTCGCGCGACGTGCGAGCGCCTGGCCGATGCGGCCCATGCCGATCACGCCGAGCGTCGAGCCGTGCAGATCGCTGCCGAGAAACGCGTCATACGCCCACTTCTGCCATTGGCCCGCGCGCAGCCAGTGTTCCGATTCGGTGATGCGGCGCGCCGCCGCCATCATCAGCGCCCAGCCGAAGTCCGCGGTCGATTCGTTCAGCACGTCCGGCGTATTGGTGCCTAGCACGCTAGCCGCGTTGAAGGCGGCCATGTCGAAGTTGTTGTAGCCCACCGCCATATTCGCCACCACGCGCAGACGCGGCGCCGCCGCGAGTTCGGCCGCGCCGACCGGGTCGCCCGCGGTCAGCGCGCCGTCCTTATCCGCGAGACGGCGCGTCAGTTCGTCAGCGGACAATACGTCGCCCTGATTCCAGTCGACGTCGAAATACTGTTTGAGCCGTTCGATCACATCGGGAAAGATCGGACGGGCGACGAGGATCTTCTGCATTGCAATTCTCCGTATAGCGCGTCGAGTTCGATTGCCTCGGCGTCAAAAAAAGAGCCAGCCGGTGACGAGAAAAAGCGGCAACAACACCACGGCGGACCAGCCCAGATAGGCGAAAAAGCCCGGCATGCGAACGCCGCGCGATTCCGCGATTGCCTTCACCATGAAGTTCGGCGCATTGCCGATATACGTGTTCGCGCCCATGAACACGGCGCCGGCCGAGATCGCCGCGAGCGTGGTGGCGCCGGTGGTCATGAGCGTCTGCGCGTCGCCGCCGGCCAGGTTGAAGAACACCAGGTAGGTCGGCGCGTTGTCGAGAAACGAAGATAGCAGCCCGGTCGCCCAGAAGTACATCAGATCGTGCGGCTGGCCCGACGCGTCGTTGACCAGATGGACGATGCCCGCGAACGCACCCGCCTCGCCGGCGCGCAGAATCGTGATGACCGGCGCGATCGTCACGAAGATGCCGGCGAACAGTTTGGCGACCTCTTCGATCGGCGCCCAGTTGAAGTCGTTGCCCGCGCGAGCCGCGCGCGGCGTGAGCGCCAACGAGAGTAAGGTGACGCCGATCAGCGCGGCATCGCGCACGGCATTTTGCAAAGCCACGTGCGTGCCGAACACGTCGAACTCCACGCCCGGTTTCCACAGCCCGCTCATCAGCACGAGCGCGATCACGGCGGCGAGCAATACGAAATTGATCTTGCCATCGATGCCGAGCGGCGGCGTGTCGGGCGTCGGATCGAGAAAGCGCGAGCGTTCTTCCTCGCGCCGATGAAAGTAGTACGAGTCCAGCGCATAGAACGCGATCAGTAGCACGCCGCAGACGAACAGCATCGGCAGCGCGAGATGCGTGGTGGTCCAGAAGAAACTCACACCCTGCAGAAAGCCGAGAAAGAGTGGCGGGTCGCCCAGCGGCGAAAGCGAGCCGCCCGCGTTGGCCACCAGGAAGATGAAAAAAACCACCACATGAACGACGTGCTTGCGATTGTCGTTGGCACGCAGCAACGGACGGATTAGCAACATGGCCGCGCCGGTCGTGCCCATGATGCTCGCGAGCAACGTGCCGAGGGCGAGGATCGCCGTGTTCAGGCGCGGCGTGCCATGCAGATTGCCGCGCACGCAGATGCCGCCTGCCACCGTGTAGAGCGCCATCAGTAACACGATGAACGGAACGTATTCTTCGAGCATCGCATGAACGAGCGTGCCAAATGCGACGCCGCTACCGTAGCTCAGCGCGAACGGCACGAGAAATACGAGCGCCCAGGCCGCCGCAATCTTGCCGAAGTGGTGATGCCAGAACGCCGGCGCGATCAGCGGAAATACCGCGATCGACAGCAGCACGCCCGCGAACGGCAGCCCCCACAGCGCCGACAAAGTTGCGCCGTCGAGCGTGGCGGCCGACGCAAATTGCGGCCAGCCGGCCAGCGTCAATGCAGCCGCGAGCCCCATGCCAGTACAAACGGCACGTCCTTTCATAGAATTGAAGTCCTTGTTATTGCCCGCAGCCGCGCATCGGAGCAAGCGTCCCGATGCACCGCCGAGCCGCGCTTGCCGCTCAGGCGCCCTGCACGACGATCACATGCACCCGATAAGGCCCATGCGCGCCGAGCACGATGGTCTGTTCGATATCTCCGGTACGCGAAGGCCCGGAGACGAAATTGACTGCGCGCGGCAGTTCGCCGCGCTCCTTGCGGATCAGTGCGAATGCCTCTTCATGACCCGAGACGATGCGCGAAGCCGGCACAATGGCAATGTGCGTTTCCGGCAGCAGACCGGCCGACGCATACGTTTCCGGCCCGGACAGCAGCACTAGCGTGCCGGTCTCGGCGGTCGCGCAGAAGCAGCCAGTGAGACCGACCACGTCGCCGTCTTGCGGCTTGCGAAATTCGACAATGAGGCCGGCTTCGGCCCATTGCAGATCCTGCAGCGTTTGCCAGGCGATGGCCTGCAGCGGCAACGCGTGTTGCGCGAGGTAGCGATGCGCCGCGGCCGGCACGTCGCTCAGTGCTTGCACCGAGTCGACCGTGGTGGCCAATTTCTGCGCTTCTTCGATGAAGCGCGCGACGAGGTCGACTGGCATCTCCGGCCGCGGGCCAGCAGGATGGCGCGCCAGGTAGTCCGCGGCGGCCTCGCGCTCGGAAACGGACGGCTCGGGTTCACGCCCTTGCGCCGCGCGGATACGCGCCAGGATGTTGCGGCGGGCAATCGATGTGTCCATGTGCGAAATCCTCGTGTCGACAGCCGTGCGATATGGTGAGAATTATACCGGCCGCCCTGCGCGCGAACACCCTGGCCGAACGGGCTATTGCCGCGTGTCGAACACGGGCCTTACGCTATAGCCAGCTACGAACCGCATTACTTCGCCGCCTCTTCCTCGGGCTGCGCAATGCCGAACACTTGACGCAGATATGCGAGGTAAGCCTTGTCTTCGCACATGTTCTTGCCCGGCGAGTCCGACAGCTTCGCCACCGGCTGACCATTGCAGCGAACCATCTTGATGACGATCTGCAGCGGGTTGTAGCCGAGGTCGTTGGTCAGATTCGTGCCCACGCCGAACGCGAGCTTGCAGCGGCCACGGAAGCGCTCATAGAGTTGCAGCACCTTGGGAATGTCGAGCGCGTCGGAGAACACGAGGATCTTGGTGCGCGGGTCGCAGCGGTTCGCTTCGTAGTGCTTGAGCAGGCGTTCGCCCCAGTCGAACGGATCGCCGGAATCGTGGCGCGCGCCGTCGAACAGCTTGCAGAAGTACATGTCGAAGTCGCGCAGGAACGCTTCCATGCCGTAGACGTCCGAGAGCGCGATACCCAAGTCGCCGCGGTATTCCTTGGCCCACATTTCGAAGCCGAAGATCTGCGAGTCGCGCAACCGCGGACCGAGCGCCTGGCACGCCTGCAGGTATTCGTGCGCCATCGTGCCGAGCGGCGTGAGGCTGTGCTTCATCGCGTAGAAGACGTTGCTGGTGCCGGCGAACTGCTCGCCGAGGCCTTCTTTGAGCTTGAGGATCACTTCCTCGTGCCATTGCTTCGAGAAGCGCCGGCGCGTGCCGTAGTCGGCGATCTTGCAGTCGGCGAATTCCGGACGCGCGCCGAGCAGCTTGATCTTATCGACGAGACGGCCGCGTCCTTCGCTGTAGTCCGGCTTCTGCTGGGTGTTGCGGAAGTAGACTTCGTTGACGATCGCGAGCATCGGAATCTCGAACAGGATCGTATGCAGCCACGGACCCTTGATCTCGATGTCGATTTCGCCATTGCCCTTCGGCGACGGTTCGATCGAAATGTATTTTTCGTTCAGATGGAACAGCGCCAGAAACTCGATGAAGTCGCCCTTGATGAAGCGCATGCGCCGCAGGTAGTCGAGCTCGTCGTCGGTGAAGCGCAGCTTGCAGAGCTTGCGCACTTCGTCGCGAATCTCGCCGATATACGGCACGAGATCGACATTCGGCGTACGGCAGCGGAAGCGATACTCCACATTCGCCGCGGGAAAGTGATGCAACACCACTTGCATCATCGTGAACTTGTACAGATCGGTGTCGAGCAGCGAAGTAATAATCATGATGGTGCGAACTGGACTGCGGAAAACGGAAGGTCTGACACGAAAGGCCCGACTCACCCATGCGCGTACGGCACGCCCCGTGCGCGCCGACCTGACGCATGTTACCCGAATGCGCCGGCGTTCAGCGCGCCGGCGGACGCCCGCGCAGCGCGCCCCAAGGACGTCCCAATGCGGACGCCATAAACTAATCACGAAAACGTATAAACGGTCTTGTGCGATGCTGCATGCGCCTCTTGACGTTACGATACAATAGCGCTTTTGGCGTTTCCGCCTCCCCAGATACCGCATGCAGGAGCTGCCTGAATGACTCACGTTGTGACCGAAAGCTGCATCAAGTGCCGCTATACCGACTGTGTCGATGTGTGCCCGGTGGACTGCTTTCGCGAAGGTCCCAACTTCCTCGCGATCGACCCCGATGAATGCATCGACTGCGCCGTATGCGTGGCCGAGTGCCCGGTGAACGCCATTTATGCCGAGGAAGACGTGCCGGGCGACCAGCAGAACTTCATCGAACTGAATGCCGATCTCGCGAAGAACTGGCCGAGCATCACCAAGACCAAGGCGCCGCTGCCGGAGGCCGACGAGTTCAAGGACGTGAAGGAAAAGCTCGAGTTGCTCGTACGCTGAGCCTCGCTGTCTGCCGCGTGCGCAGCCGAATTCGAATGAAATCGAGATGAGCACAAGGTATTGACAGGCGCTTAAGCTCCTCCTACAATTTCGTTTCTCTGCTGTTGTTGTTCTGTTCCTCGATAGCTCAGTCGGTAGAGCGCCGGACTGTTAATCCGTAGGTCCCTGGTTCGAGCCCAGGTCGAGGAGCCAAGAATTGCAAAGGCCCGTTAACCAAGACGGGCTTTTTTATGTAGATCAAGTTGTAGTTAATCAAGCTGTACTGCTGTTCCTCGATAGCTCAGTCGGTAGAGCGCCGGACTGTTAATCCGTAGGTCCCTGGTTCGAGCCCAGGTCGAGGAGCCAAAAAATTTGAAAGGCCCGCATCCGTGCGGGCCTTTTTCTTTTTGCGCGCCGCACGGTGCCGAGCCATGCCACCGTGGTCGATACCAAGCTCGCGCCGTTCCAGCGAACCTGTCGCCCGGGAGCATCGGCCCTCTCACCCACCGGCCGTTATACGATGACGATTTCCTGGCGCACGTCTTGCGCTCAACCCAGGCGCTCAATTTCCGGCAATCCCATCCCATGAAACCCACTTTGTTGCGTATCGCGCTTGCGGCGGCCGCCGCCCTCCTGCTGCCTTCGGCACACAGCGAAGAAGTCGGCAGCGTCAATACCAATTTTCGCGTCACGGGCTCCGATCGCGTAGTCGTCGAGGCCTATGACGATCCCGTGGTTCAAGGCGTGACCTGCTACGTGTCGCGGGCGCGTACCGGCGGCGTCAAGGGTACGCTCGGCATCGCGGAAGACCCCACGGAGGCGTCGATCGCCTGTCGTCAGGTGGGCGAAATCCACTTCACGGGCCCGGTGAAGAAACAGGCTGACGTGTTCTCGGTGAGCATGTCGTTCATCTTCAAGTCGCTGCATGTGGTGCGGGTGGTCGACGCGAAACGCAACTCGCTGGTGTATCTCACCTATAGCGACCGGGTGGTCAGCGGCAGCGCGAAGAACAGCGTGAGCGCCGTGCCGGTGCCGGCCGGAACAACGATCCCGGTCAAGTAGGCGCCGCCCTACGGCAAAACGCAGCCGGCCGACTCATCAGCGCATGAGGCGGCACCGGTCGCGACGCGTTACACTGACCGGTCCAGCCGGACCTTCGCCATGACCGCCTCCCATCGTTTCCAGGATTCCGCCCGCTACTGGCGCACGCCGCTTCTGCCCGGCGCGGACCTGCTCACGGCCGAATATCACGATCACGAGTTCACACCGCATTGGCACGACGCGTACACGATTCCGGTGATCGTGGCGGGCGCCGAGGGTTACCGGTATCTCGGTTCCGACTATGTCGCCGAGGCCGGCAGCGTGCCGATCATCAATCCCGGCGAGTTGCACACCGGCTCGAAGGCGGTCGAGGCGGGCTGGCGGTATCGCGTGATGTATGCGCCGGTGGACTTCATCCACGCTCTCGCCGACGAAGTCAGCGGCAAGCCGCAGGCCTTGCCGTGGTTCGCGCCCGGCGTGATCCGCGACCCGGATCTGGCCGCGCGGCTGGCGCGCGCGCATCGTCTGCTGGAAGCGGGCAACGACGCGCTCGCTGCCGAGGCCGCCATGCTCGACGCCTTGTCCACGCTGCTGGTGCGCTACGCGCAAACGCAGCCGGCGCATTCGCGCCTCGCCCCCGACGACACTCGCGTGGCGATCATGCAGGAGCGCCTGACGGGCGACCTCGTCGAGCCGGTCACGCTCGCTGAAGTTGCCCAGGCGGCGGGACTCTCGCCGTTCCACGCAGCGCGTCTTTTCACCCAAACGACTGGTCTGCCGCCCCACGCGTGGCGCAACCAGGTGCGCTTGCAGCGCGCGCTCGCGCCACTGCGCGCTGGCGTTTCCGTCACGGATGTCGCCGCCGCCAGCGGCTTCACCGACCAGAGCCATTTCACGCGACACTTCCGGCGCATGTTCGGCGTGCCGCCGGGACGCTGGCAAGGCGTCTGACACCGGCGCTGGGGCGCGGCTTGCTGGCAACCTCTGCGTGCCACGCTACGTGCTCATTCCGGCGCAAGATACGGCCTCGCGCCCACGCTCCCGCATCAAACCACCCCCATCCGCAAGAACGTACAAGCCCCGCCCGGCCGCCGCCGCTATGCTTCCCGAATCAAGGAGGCTAGATTGACCCATTCCACCGCAGGCCAGCCCACGAGCTCAGGCCATTTCAAAGAGTTCACCGCCGGCGCGCGCGACATCATTCCGATGATGGTCGGCGCGGCGCCTTTCGGCGTCATTTTCGGCACCCTCGTCGCATCCGGCCCGCTGCATCTATGGCACGGCCAGTTGATGTCGCTCGTCGTGTTCGCCGGCTCCGCGCAGTTCATCGCGCTCGGCCTGATCGCCGGACACGCGAGTTTCGCCGTGATCTGGGCGACCACGCTCGTCGTCAATTTGCGGCACGTGCTGTACAGCGCGACGCTCGCACCGCACGTCGCGCATCTGCCGACACGCTGGCGCTGGGTGCTCGGCGCGCTGCTCACGGACGAAGTCTTCGCCGTCGCGTGGGAGCACTACCGGCATCGGGAACCCGGCACGGTCGGCCCGCACTACTTCTTCGGCGCCGGCTTGGCCATGTACCTGAACTGGCAGCTCTGGACCGTCGCCGGCCTGCTGTTCGGCGCGGCTTTTCCGGGCCTGCAATCGCTCGGCCTCGATTTCGCCATGGTCGCCACCTTCATCGCGATCGTCGTGCCGCAACTCGTCGCGCTGCGCTATATCGCGGCGGCCGTCACCGCGGGCACGCTGGCCTTCTTCTGGCAGGCGTGGCCATACAAGCTCGGGTTGCTCGGCGCGGTGTTCGCCGGCGTGGCGATCGGCGTGCTGCTATCGACGTCGCGGCCCAACCTGCGCGGCACGGGCAAAACCGCGGAGGCGTCGCGATGAACTACGTCGTCCTGATTCTCGGCATGGCGGCCATCACGTGGGTGATTCGCGCCGCCGTCTTTGTGCTCGGCGACCGGTTGGTGTTTCCGCCGCTCGTGCGCACCGCCCTCGGCTTCGTGCCGGTCACCGTGCTGACCGCGATCATCGTGCCAATGGCGGTTTCGCCGCACGGCAGCGACGCCGAGCTGACGTGGCGCAATCCGCAACTGGTCGGCGCGCTGGCTGCGGTGTTTGTCAGCGCGTTGACGCGGCGGCCGCTTCTGACCATCGCCGTCGGCCTGACCGTGTTTTTTGTCTGGCAATGCGTCGTGCTCAAATAGGCGCACGCCGCTTTCATGCCGGCATCGGCGTCGTCCGGCTCGCGCCACCCGCGCGCAAGCACGGCGACGCTTCCCTCTAAAGCGGGCGCCCCGCCCCGTACTCCCTTAAGTTTCCCGTCAATCCGCCGTTATGCAGTCGAGGTCCGCTCGTCGGGATACGTCCCGCTGGTTACGCGGCATCAGGCAGGAATCAAGCGCGCCGGCATCGAACGCCGCGCCTCCCAGGGCCCGCGTGGCCGGGCGGCGTGGCGAGGCCGCGCGGCAGGACCAAACGGGATAACACATGGGTCAAATCACCCTCACGCTCAAAGACGAGACCATCGCGACACTGCGCAAGGATTTCGACGCTTTTCTGCGGGTATCGCTGAAGCTCGATCCGCAGTTCGCGACGCCGTCGTTTGAGGATTTCTTGCGCGCCAAGCTGCTCGACAATATGGTGCCGCTGACCGAACACGCGGTTCAGCGGATGTTGCAGGGCGGCCAGTACGCCTGGGCTAAACGCACGCTGGACAAGGAGTTTCCGGATGTCGTCGCGATTCTGATGCGGCAGGCGGGCGAGTTCGGCTTCGGCTTCGCGGCCCGCTCGGAATGGACGCCGGAAGAACTCGCCAAGCAGTGCCGCGACTGGGCGGCGGCGATCGTCAAGGAAGCGGAAGGCGACGCCGTGCTGATCGACCCGCTCGCGGCGCAGATCAAGAGCGCGGCGCAGGACATTCAGGCGCTCGAGGAAGTCATGCAGACGCCGGCGTGGCGGCTGGTGGAATCGTTGCGTCAGCGCGTCTACGAGGCCAAGGTGGCGTGCGAAACGAGCGTGGGTAGCACCGCGCGCGAAAAGCTCGGCGAACTGCGCGGGCTGCTGCGGCTCGGCATTTCGCACGGCTCGTTCCAGAAGCAGGAAGCGCAGCAGATCATGGAGTTCCTGCGCCTGCTCAAGCCGGAGATTTTCGTGGAAGAGCCGTACGACGTGTTTTCGCGGATGGCGGCCTGGCTGCGCAATTTCTTCGTGCCGCCGCGTCCGGCGCCGCAGCAACAGCAGCAACGGCAGTCGCGCTGACGCTAAAGACCCTCGAAAACCTCCACAGGGTCACCGATAGCCAACGGCGGCAACCCGCCGCCGCTCAAGAGACGTATCGCCTACCAACGGACCAGGCCAACGGTCTTCCCCCGCGTTTGCTGCTCGACGTTGATCGCGTTACCGCTGTCACGCACGGGAGCGCGCGCCGTCGCGCTCTTAATCCCACATCTTCCTGAGTTTCGCCCCGATTTCGATCTTCGCCTGCGCCGCCGCGGCCAGCCCGGCCGCCGTGGGCGCGCTCGGAACCGGCACGCGCGGCCATGCATAGGCGTCGAAGAGCGGCATCAGATGCGCGGGAATGAAGCGCGTACGCGACGCCCACACGTGACGATCGCCCATATGCGTCTGGTTGTGCACGTAAAAGCGCTGCGGCACGACGATATGCAAGTCCTCTTTCGCGCGCGTCATCGCCACGTAGAGGAGGCGCCGCTCCTCGTCGATTTCCTCTTCGCTGCCGGTGCCGAGATCGGACGGAATGCAGCCGTCCACGCCGTTCAGCACGAACACGTTGCGCCACTCCTGCCCCTTCGCCGAATGGATCGTGGAGAGGATCAGGTAATCCTCGTCGATGAGCGGCACACCGGATTCGTCGCTGGTGGCGTCGGGTGGATCGAGCGTCAACTCGGTCAGAAAGCGTTCACGCGATGGATACGTGCCCGCGATGCTCTCCATCTGCAACACGTCCGCATGACGGATCGCCGCGTCCTCGTGATTGCGCTCGAGATGCGGCTCGTACCAGCGCCGCACCATTTCGAACTCGGCGGGCCACGGCGTCTGGCGCCCGTACACGCTCGACATCAGCTTGACGAACGGATGCCAGTCTTCTTGTGCGCGAGCCGGCGCGGTGAAGGCGGCCAATGCGCCGCCGGCGGTGTCGGCGGGATTGCCGCTGCCCGCGCGAGCGACGATCTCGTCGAGCACCTTCGCCGCGGTGGCCGGCCCGACGCCCGGCAGCAACTGCACGACGCGAAAGCCGGCGACGCGGTCGCGCGGATTTTCCGCCCAGCGCAGCACGGCGAGCACGTCTTTCACGTGCACCGAATCGAGAAACTTCAACCCGCCGAACTTCACGAACGGAATGTTGCGCCGGGTCAGTTCGATCTCCAGCGCGGCGCTGTGATGCGCGGCGCGGAACAGCACCGCCTGCGACTTGAGCTTCATGCCCTGTTCGCGCGCTTCCAGCACTTGCTCGACGATGTAGCGTGCCTGGTCGGCTTCGTCGGCGACGGTCACGAGACGCGGGCGCTGCGCCGACGCCTTGTCGGTCCACAAATTCTTCGTGTAGCGCTCGCTGGCCAGTTCGATCACCGCGTTCGACGCCGCCAGGATCGGCGCGGTCGAGCGGTAATTGCGCTCGAGCGTGACCTGTTTGGCCGGCGGATCGAAGTGCGCGGGGAAATCGAGAATGTTGCGCACGGTCGCGCCGCGAAACGAATAGATCGACTGGGCGTCGTCGCCGACCACGGTCAGGCCGCGGCCGTCCGGCTTCAACGCGAGCAGGATCGACGCCTGCAAGCGGTTGGTGTCCTGATATTCGTCGACCAGTACGTGGTCGAAGCGCGCCGACAAGTCGGCGGCGATTCCCGGCTCGGCGGCCATGTGCGACCAGTAGAGCAGCAGGTCGTCGTAGTCGAGCACGCTCTGTTTCTGTTTCGCCTCGACGTAGGCCGCGAACAGCATGCGCAGATCGGCCTCCCATTCACGGCACCACGGGAACGCCTTGTCGAGCACCTGGCCGAGCGACGCGCCGGTGTTCACGACGCGCGAGTAAATCGCAAAGCACGTGCCCTTGGCCGGGAAACGCCGCTCTTTCGCCGACAAGCCGAGTTCGTGGCGCACGAGGTTCATCAGGTCGGCGGAATCCTCGCGGTCGTTGATCGTGAAGGCCGGCGCGAGGCCGATCAGATCCGCGTACTCGCGCAACAGCCGTGCGCCGACGCTATGGAAGGTGCCCGACCACGTCAGTCCTTGCGCCAACGCGGCTCGCGAACCGAGCGCCGCGCCGGCGATGCGTGTGACGCGCCGGGTCATTTCGAGCGCCGCGCGGCGCGAAAAGGTCAGCAGCAGGATGCGGCGCGGATCGGCGCCCTTCACCACCAGATTGGCGACCCGGTGCGCGAGCGTGTTGGTCTTGCCGGAACCGGCGCCCGCGATCACCAGTAGCGCGCCGAGCGGCGCGGTGGGCGTGTCGGCGCCGTAGTCGACGGCTTCGCGCTGCGCGTCGTTGAGCTTCGCCAGCCAGGCGGCGGTGTCGGACGTCGAGGACGTCGGGGACGGCGAGGGAGGCGCGGATTCGGCGACTGAGAGCACGATTGATTTGGGCGTTGGATGGATTCAGAGCGGCGACGCATACTGTATATCCATACAACTAGCGCAGACAAGCGACCCTTTTTTAGCCGCATGCACTGTCTGCATTTTCAAGCGGCCGCACGGGCGAAGACCAGCGCAAAAAATGGCCCGTCGCACGAATGCGCACGGGCCATCTTTCGCAGGCAGAACATCGCGAGGCGTTCATGCGCCCCGCGTCTGCCGCTGCCGCGAAGCCTGTTATTGCTTCTTCGCGTCCTTCAAATTAGCGTCGGCGCTGGCCTTGTCGGCGTCGGCCTGCGCGTCGGTCTTCTTCTTGTCGGCCTTGGCCTGCGCGACAGACGCCTTCTTGTCCGCCTTCGACTGTTCCTTGGCCGCCTTCTTGTCGGCATGGGTAACCGGCGCCGCGGCCGGATCGCTAGCCTGCGCGAACGCACCCGACGACAGGCAACCCGCGATCAAAGCGGCGACAAGCGTGGTCTTCGTGGACTGGGTAATGCTCATGCGATACCTCCGTTGAAACGAGATGCCCGGAACTGAAAGTCCGTTAAAGCGGCCGCGGCGGCAAACCGCGCCGCCACGCCGCTTGATCAAAACTCAGCGTTAGTGCTTGACGTCGGCGCCGTCCGACTGGTCACCCGTCTGGCCTTGCATGTTCATCTTCATCTCATTGTTGGCGGTCTGCTTATCCGCCTTCTGGTTGATCTTGGCGTCACGCACCTGTTCCTTGTACTGAACCTTGGCGGCCTTCTGCTGATCCTTCAGCTCCGCCTTGGATGCCTTCTTCGACGCACGATATTCGGCGTTAGCCTTCGCATTGGCGTCGCGCTTCTGCACCAGCGGATCGGTCGAGCCCGACGCCGTCAGACGCGTCGGCGGCGGCGTCACCGGTTGCACGCCCTGCGCGGCAGGGGCGGTCGCGGTATCGGCGCCTTGCATCTGAACCTGCGGCTGGCCGTCCGTACCCGCTGCCGGTTGCGCGGTCTGCGCAAGCGCGGCCGTGGAAGCAAGAGCCGTAAGGGCGGTACCGATCAGAAGCGTACGAATCTGGGTCATGGCTAATCCTCTCTAAAGTTGTTGTGACGCGGGCGACCTGTCCGGCGCTGCGCATTTGAGCCGCTGCATTTGAGTCACTGCATGAGCGCGCTCTGCGTGCCTCGCCCGGTCTGCTCGCTGCCAGATAAAAATCCAGCAGGCTTTCCCTACTGATCTGCACTTTACGAGTGAAGTTCGTGTTTTACGACCGTCGTTACGGAACGTTTCACTTTCTGACAATCACATAACATCTGCTTGCAGATGCTCACACGACGACGGCGCACACCGCGAACTTCATCCAGGGCAAGCTTCTGGCTTATGATGCGAACCCTTTGCCTGAAGGTGCAAACGCCATGCCCAACCTCGATTTCACGCTCACCGGCGACTACGTCGAACTGCACAATCTCCTGAAGATAACGGGGCTGGCGGACAGCGGCGGGTCGGCAAAAATGATGGTCGCGGACGGTGCGGTCACCGTCGACGGCCGGCTCGAAACGCGTAAAACCTGCAAGATTCGCGCGGGTCAGGTCGTGCTGCTCGGCGATACGCGGATCGCAGTCCACGAGGCTTGACACGCGGCCCGTCGCCCGCAGTCCGAGAACTCGGAGCAACGCGCGCACCAAAATCGTGCCTCTTCCATCGACATCGCCGCGCCCAAGCAATAAGCTGTCAGTTTCGACAAACAAACAATCGGCTGACATACCCGGCTGGCGCCTGCCTCATGCATTCGCCGAGGCTCATCGAGCCGCCGCCCTCGCCTGCGCCCGCGCGCTCGTCGCGCCCGCCGTCGCGCTGTCGCCACTTCCGCCGCCAAGCGCTCCATGACTCAATCCGGCATCACCCGGGTGGCCGCCCGGCCGCCGACCCTGACCCGCCACGCGGCGGATACCGCGCGGCTCGCCGCGCCGCTCGCCATCGCGCAACTCTCGCAAATGGCGATGGGCGTCACCGACACGATCCTGCTCGGTTCGCTCGGCCCGGACGCGCTCGCGGCCGGCGGCCTCGGCGCGAACCTGTTTTTCGTGGTGGTCACGCTGCTGCAAGGCGTGCTGACCTCGGTCAGCGTGAGCGTGTCGCACGCGCGCGGCGCTCAGGACGAAGGCCGCGTGCCGCACATCTACTGGACCGGCTTTGTGCTGTCCGTGCTGCTGTCGGTGCCGGCGTTCTTCCTGCTCTCGTTCGCCACGCCGATCCTGCTCGCTTTCGGCGAACCCGTGCTGCTCGCGCACAACGTCGGCGAATATGCGGCGGTGCTGCGCTGGGGCGCGCTCGGCAGCCTGATCGGGGTCGGCCTGATGCGCTCTTTCCTGCCGGCGATCGGCGCGGCCAAACGGCTATTGTGGGTGTCGCTGGTGAGCGTCGGCGTGAACGGTTTTCTCAATTACGGCCTGATTCACGGCGTCTATGGCCTGCCGCGGCTCGGCTTTCTCGGCTCGGCCGCCGCGACCTCGATCACCGTCTGGTTGAGCGCGCTCGTGTTGATGGCGCTGTTGCATTTGCGCCCGCGCTATCGCCATTTCGTCGTCGCCACGCGGCCTGACGTGCCGCTGATGGGCGAACTGTTCGGCATCGGCTGGCCGGTCGCGATCACCTACGGCGTAGAGTCGACGCTCTTTCTCGCCACCGGCCTGATGGTCGGCCTGCTAGGCGAGTCGCAACTGGCCGCGCATCAGATTGCGTTGAATGTGGCCTCGGTGGCCTTCATGGTGCCGCTCGCGATCGGCCAGGCGGCCAACGTGCGCGTCGGCTTCTGGTCCGGCGCCGGCCAGCCGCTCGCCGCGCGCCACGCCGGTTTTGTCGCGCTCGCGCTCGGCGTCGCCTTCATGACGCTGTCGGGCCTCGTGCTGATCGCCGCGCCGCACTGGATCGTCGGCCTCTATCTGCATCTCGACGATCCGGCCAACGCCGCCACGGTCACGCTCGCGAGTTCGCTGCTCGGCGTGGCGGCGATCTTCCAGATCGTCGATGGCATGCAGACGGTCGGCTCCGGCTGTCTGCGCGGCCTGAAAGACACCCGCGTACCGATGATCGCCGCCGCCTTCGGCTACTGGGTGATCGGTTTTCCGACCGGCTACACGCTGGCGTTTCACTTCGGCCTCGGCGCGCGCGGTTTGTGGTGGGGACTCGCGGCAGGCCTAGCGAGCGTCGCGCTGCTGATGACGCTGCGCTTTCATAAACTGAGCTTGCGGCGCGTGCCGGCCACGTCTAGCGTGTCGCCGGTTAAATCCGCCTGAAGCCGAGCTTGTGGCGCGTATTCGCTGCGCTCGCCACGCCGCCGGGCAAACGCGTTCAAAGCTGAACCAACGCCGCAGTCCACCCACGCTCGCCACACCGCCCGCCAATCCCGTTTGAACGATGCCCGGCTGGTTGCACGCGCAACCATCGGCGCACGGGAAATACGCCGCGAACGGTAAAATGCAGCGTTCCGGCCAATGGACGCGCACCCGCGCCCATGTGCCGAAAACCCGCTCGCGCGCCTCAAAAAGGCCAGCGCCGCCCGAAGGCTCATCACCCGCCATCAAGGCTTGCCGCTCTCACGCGGCAGACTCTCGCAAGCGCGCCGCCGCCGGTGGCGCGCCGCTCGACCGACCCTGCTTCTCGCGCTAAAACATAACCAAGGACCACACGTCATGCTTGCCCGCGTCACCCGTCTTTTCCCGCTCTGGGCCGTGCTCGTTTCGATTGCCGCGTACTTTTCGCCCGCCTCGTTCTCCGGCATCGCGCCGCACGTCACCACGCTTCTGACGATCATCATGCTGGCGATGGGCGTCACGCTCTCCGTCGCCGATTTCCAGCGAGTCTTCACGCGGCCCGCGCCGGTGATCGCCGGCATCGTGCTGCACTATCTCGTCATGCCTCTGGCCGCCTGGGTGATCGCCAAGGCGTTGCGCATGCCGCCGGATCTCACCGCCGGCATGGTGCTGGTCGGTAGCGTGGCAAGCGGCACGGCGTCGAACGTGATGATCTATCTGGCACGCGGCGACGTGGCGTTGTCGGTGACGATCAGCGCGCTGTCGACGCTGGTCGGCGTCTTCGCGACGCCGCTGCTCACGCGTCTTTATGTGGACGCGTCGATCGCCGTCGACGTACACGGCATGCTGATGAGCATCCTGCAGATCGTCGCGTTGCCGATCGTGGTCGGCCTGATCGTCAATCATCTGTTCGGCAAGATCGTGCGCAAGATCGAACCGATCCTGCCGTTGATTTCGATGGTCGCGATCGTGCTGATCATCGGCGCGGTGGTGGGCGGCACACAGAAGAGCATCGCGTCGGTCGGCCTCGTGGTGATGATGGGCGTGGTGCTGCATAACGGCATCGGTTTGCTCGGCGGGTATTGGGGCGGCCGTCTGCTCGGTTTCGACGAAGCCGTGTGCCGCACGCTCGCGATCGAAGTGGGCATGCAGAACTCGGGCCTCGCCGCGACGCTCGGCAAGCTCTATTTCACGCCGATCGCGGCCTTGCCTGGCGCGTTGTTTTCGGTGTGGCACAACCTCTCGGGCTCGCTGCTCGCCGGGTACTGGGCGGGACGTCCCGCGAAAGGCTCCACGCATATGGATGGCGAGCGGGTGTTGAACGCCGAACGCGGGTAACAGCAAGCCGCGAGGCGCGCCGCGCGTGTCGCGATTACTTCACGACCCCGACGCGTGCAGCGTGCACGATCGGCATTCAATAGCAGCTTCTGCCGGTGCGTCCACGACGTATCGGCAGAGAGCGCAACGCGCGCAGTCGAACGCGAAAGTCCCGTCGCCGCGACCGCGTGCAAGAACGAAAGCCCATCGGCCTGATTCCCCTTAGAATGCATTTCTCGACAGCGTGAGCCAGTCACGCGCTGTCGCCATGAGAAGCCTGCAAACTAGGGGAAAAGCGTGCCGTCGCATCAAGATCAAAGCTGGGCCGCACTGAAACGCACGTGCGCGTTTAGCATGCCCCGAAGGAAGTCCCCTTGGGGGACAACGAGACAATTCTTCCTGCTGTGTTGCGCAACGGTATTTTTGACTGCCTGCGCGACCAGGCCGCCCGCCACCGCATTCGACCGCGAGGTCACTCACGCACTCCCCGCCACGGAAACGACTCCGCTGCACACGGCGCTCACGCCGCTCGAAGCGGCACATCCGGGTCAATCCGGCTTCCGGGTTCTCGCGAGCGGCACCGACGCGTTGCAGATGCGCATCGCGCTCGCGCGCGCCGCGACCAGAACGCTCGACATGCAGTACTACATCGCCAACGAGGACACCACCGGCAAGCTGCTGCTCGGCGCCGCGCTCTATGCGGCCGATCACGGCGTGCGGGTGCGCATGCTGGTCGACGACCTGAATTTCAAGGACATCGACCGCGTGATGGCGGGCTTGAACTCGCACGACAACATCGAGATTCGCGTCTTCAATCCGTTCGGCAGCGCGCAGGAAGGCGTGTTCGAACGCACCACCAACGTGTTCACGCAGATCGGCCATTTCACGCGCCGCATGCATAACAAGGCGATGATCGCGGACAACCAGATCGCGATCGTGGGCGGCCGCAATCTCGGCGACGAATATTTCAGCGCGAGCGAAACGCTGCAGTTCCGCGATCTCGACGTGCTGGCCGCCGGCCCGATCACCGCCGACGTCTCCGCGAGTTTCGACGACTACTGGAACAGCAGCATCGCCTATCCGTTGCGCGTGCTGAACAAGCAGAAGTTCGACGCAAAGGAATTGGACCAGACGCGCGACGAGTTGCGTCAGCACTGGCGCACCAACGCCGATCCGTACAACGCAAAACCGCTGAACGCCACTCCGCTCGCCTCGCAGATCGCCAACGATCAACTCGGCTTGACCTGGGCCCCGGCCGAGTTCAAAGCGGACTTGCCCGAGAAGATCGTGCATCCGTCGCCGGATTATGTGAGTCCGCCGATGCAGCGGCTCGGCGAATTGATGCGCGATGCGCAGAAAGACTTCCTGATCATTTCGCCCTACTTCGTGCCGCACGATGCGGGCGTCAAGGCGGCCGGCGAACTGACGCATCGCGGCGTTCGCATCGCCGTGCTGACCAATTCGCTCGCCGCCACCGACGCGGTCGCCGTGCAGGCGGGCTACAGTCCGTATCGCGTGCCGCTCCTGAAACAGGGCGTCGAGTTATACGAATTCAAGCCGCAGCAGAACACGCCGACCGCGGGCGTTGCCGGCTCGCGTTCGCGCGCCAGTCTCCATGCCAAGACGTATGTGATCGATCGCAAGATTCTGGTGATCGGCTCGATGAACCTCGATCCGCGTTCGGCCAATCTGAACACCGAACTGGCGCTGGTGATCCACAGCCCGCCGCTCGCCGAACAGGTCGCGCAAATCTTCGGTCGCGCCACCGGACCCGAGGAAAGCTATCGCGTCACGCTCGCGGACGAGGCGCAGTTCGCTTATCTGCGCTCGATCGGCGCACCGCTCTCGCCGCTCGTGTGGACCGACGTCGAAAACGGCATGCGCCGCACCTACATATTCGATCCGCAGGCCGGTTTGTACCGGAATGCGCTAACAGGTCTATTCTCCCTATTGCCCGTCAACGCAGAACTTTGAACAGCGGAGTGGAACATGACAGAAGACGTACGAATGGAGCGTGACACGTTCGGCGAGATCGCCGTGCCGAACGCTCGTCTATGGGGCGCGCAGACTCAGCGCTCGCTGCAGAATTTCCGCATTTCGACCGAGAAGCAATCGCCTGAACTGATCACCGCGCTGGCCGTCATCAAGCGCGCCGCCGCCGAAGTCAACCTGGGCCTCGGCGTGCTCGACGAAAGCAAGGCGAAGGCGATCATGCAGGCCGCCGACGAGATCATCGACGGCAAGCATCCGGATGAATTTCCGCTCGCCGTGTGGCAGACCGGCTCCGGCACGCAGACCAACATGAACCTCAACGAGGTGATCGCGAATCGCGCGAGCGAACTGCTCGGCGGCGAGCGCGGCGAAGCGCGCAAGGTGCATCCGAACGACGACGTGAATCGCGGCCAGTCGTCGAACGACGTGTTTCCGACCGCCATGCACGTGGCCGCGGCGTATGCGATCGTCAAGCATCTGCTGCCGGCGCTGAAGACGCTGCGCGATACGCTCGACGGCAAGGCGAAAGCTTTCGTCGACATCGTCAAGATCGGCCGCACGCATTTGCAGGACGCCACGCCGCTCACGCTCGGCCAGGAGTTTTCAGGCTACGTCGCGCAACTCGAGCACGGCATCCGTCACGTGGAATCGGCGCTGCCGCATCTGTACGAACTCGCGCAGGGCGGCACCGCGGTCGGCACCGGTTTGAACGCGCATCCGCAGTTCGCTGACAAGGTCGCGGCCGCCATCGGCAAGCTGACCGGTTTGCCGTTTGTCTCGGCACCGAACAAATTCGAAGTGATGGCCGCGGCCGACGCGCTGGTGTTCGCGCATGGCGCGTTGAAGACGGTGGCGGCGAGCCTGAACAAGATCGCCAACGACGTCCGTTGGCTGGCAAGCGGTCCGCGCTGCGGGCTGGGCGAACTGTCGATTCCGGAGAACGAACCGGGCAGCTCGATCATGCCGGGCAAGGTCAATCCGACCCAGTCCGAAGCGTTGACGATGCTGTGCTCGCAGGTGTTCGGCAACGACGTCGCGGTGAATATCGGCGGCGCGAGCGGCAACTTCGAACTGAACGTGTTCCGGCCGATGATCGCGCACAACCTGCTGCAATCGGTGCGCCTGCTCGCCGACGGCGCGCACAGTTTCAACGACAACTGCGCGGTCGGCATCGAGCCGAATCACGAGCGCATCGACACCTTGCTCAACGAATCGCTGATGCTGGTGACGGCGCTCAATCCGCACATCGGCTACGACAAGGCCGCGAAGATCGCCAAGAAGGCGCACAAGGAAGGCACCACGCTGAAAGCCTCGGCGCTCGCGCTCGGCTTTGTCACCGAGCAGCAGTTCGACGAATGGGTGCAGCCGAAGGATATGGTCGGCAATTCGGCGGGCTAATCGACTGCATAATCACGCACGGGGGCGGCCGGCTTGGCCGGGAGCTGAGGCGCTCCCTGCGCTCCAGCGTGATTCGAAACAACAGCAGGCCGCGCGGATATCGACTTCGCGCGGCCCGCGAGCGGCACTTGCGGCGCCGCCTACACCTTCCCCTGCGCCACCTCTTCCGGCTTCAATTCGACGATCGCGTCTAGCGCTTCCTTCACGTCTATCGCGTACCTGGCGAGGCGTTTCTGTTCGTCCGTATCCGGCACGAAGGCCGGCACGGGCACTGGCTGGCCGTTCTCGTTGACGGCGACCATCACGATCAGGCAATCCGTGGTTTGCAGCAGTTCGCCGCCCTTCGGATCGCCTGCCTGCACCGAAACATGAATGTGCATGCTGGTGCGGCCCGTGGCCACGACCCGGGCGCGCAACTCGACCAGGTTGCCGACCAGAATCGGCCGGCGAAAGCGGATATTGCCCACGCTGACCGTCACGCAATAGCGTCCCGACCACACCGCCGAGCACGCGTACGCCGTCTCGTCGATCCACTTCATCAACGCGCCGCCGTGCACCTTGCCACCGAAGTTGACCGAGCTCGGCTCGGCCAGAAAGCGGAAAGTGGTTTCGGAACGGTCCAGCGGCGCTACGGGAGGGGTGCTCATCTTGACTCCGGTCAATCGGATGCATTGAAAGGAGGCGATTATACGAGCGCAATATTGGCCCGTCGTGGGTGGGATGCGGTGCGCGGAAGAATTCCAGTGGGAGTGCGGCCTAAGCTTTCGATAAGCTTTCGTTGTACGCCAGCTCAACTCGCCTCGGCAATCTCGGACGCGACTTCGGAAATGGCCCCGCTTCGCGGCGCGACCGCCGACATGAAGCGCTCGCGATAATCGAGCGGTAGCACGCCGAAACGCCGCAAAAATGCCCGCCGCAAGTTCTGTTCGCTGCCGAAGCCGCAGTCGAGGGCGATTCGCTTGAGCGGCCGGCGCGATTCAGCGAGCTCGCGCGACGCCGCTTCCAGCCGCAGCGCCGAGACGGTTTTAGCCGGCGTGCGGCCGACCTCGTCGACATAGCGTCGCGCGAAAGTGCGCGGGCTCATCCGGGTTCGCTCGGCGAGCCGTTCGACTGACAGGTCGTCGCGTAAATGCGCTGCCATCCAGCTATGCAAGGCCTCGAACGGCCCATTTGCCGAGGCCTGCGCCGCCAACGCCGCGCTGTACTGCGACTGGCCGCCGGGCCGCTTCATGAAGACCACCAGCCGTCGCGCCGCCTGCATCGCGACCGCATGGCCGACGTCCTCCTCGATCAGCGCCAGTGCCAGATCGATGCCCGCCGTCACCCCCGCCGAGGTCCAAACGACGCCATCGCCTTCGTGACGCCCGGCATCGCGGATAAAGATCGGATCGGCATCCACATGGACATTGGGAAAACGGCGCGCGAGCCGTGGGGCGTCGCGCCAGTGCGTGGTCGCGCGGCGGCCGTCGAGCAGGCCCGCCGCCGCCAGATAGAAGGCACCGGTGCACACCGAGCACACCCGCCGCGCACGCGGCGCATGGCGCCGGATCCATGCAACGAGTTCCGGTTGCAAGGTGCAGTGTTCGTCGACGGGGACGCCGGGAATGATGAGTGTGTCGATCGGCTGGTCGTCGAGTGAATCGAGCCGTTCGGTGACGATCGGCAGGCCGGGGAATGTCTGCAATATGCCGCCGTCGATCGACGCGACCGTCGTGCGGTAGGCCACGGGTTGTGGCGTGCTGCGTCCCGAACTGGCCGAACTGATCGATATGCCCGATCGGCCCTCATCGCTGGCGACTCCCTCCTCGCTTTCCGCGGCTTTGGCGACACTCGCTCCCGCTATCCCGGCAACCGTCAACTCAGCGCGCCAGAACGCCTCGAGCGGCCCGCAAGCGTCGAGCAGCACCAGATCCGGTGCGACTGCGAAAACGATATGACGCACCGCCATCAGGACACCTCCGCGGCCAACTGCCGCTTACGCGACCACGCATAGCCGAGCGTGGCGAGCGCCGCCGCCGCGAGCAGCGGAAAAATCGCGACGTTGATCGTCGTCCAGCCGAAGCGCGCCAGCAATTGCCCTGCAAACAGGGAACCCAGCGCGGAAAACGCGAACGTCGTGAATTCGCTGGTCGCTTGCGTCTTGGCGCGCTCCGACGGCCGGTACGACTGCGCGAGCAACGTCGAGCCGCCGACGAACATGAAATTCCAGCCCACGCCGAGACAGGCGAGCGCCGCGTAGAAATGCGGCAGATCGGTCGAACGCAACGCGAGCACACCGCACAGCGCCGACAGCACAATGCCCGCGCCGATCACCCGCAGCACGCCGAAGCGTTTGATCAGCCGCGCGGAAAAGAGCGACGGCGCGAACATGCCGACCAGGTGCCACTGGATGATCGCCGCGCCGTCGCCGATCGTGTGCCCGCAGGCGACCGCGGCGATCGGCGTCGCGGTCATCACGAACATCATCACGGCGTAGCCGAGCGCATTGTTGGCGAGCGCCGCCGCGAAGATCGGCTGCCGCACGATCTCGCCGAGCGGCCGCGCCGCCTCGTGAGTCGCCGCCGTGCTCACGACGGGCGCCGCGTCGCGATACAGGAGCGCCAGCAAGGCAATCGATAAAAGCCCAAAGCCTGTCACCAACGCATACGAACCCGCGAACGCGACCGGCGCCAGCCAGTCCTTGCTCCACGCGGCAAGCAGCGGTCCACAGATGGCGGCCACCACGCCGCCCGCCAGCACGGTCGAAATCGCGCGGCTTTTGTCTTCGACGCCGACCGCATCGGCGGCGGCGAGCCGGTAGTACTGCGCGAACGCCTGAAACACGCCGACCGTCGCGGTGCCGGCGCAGAAGGCCCAGAAACTGTGATGAAAGATCGCCCACACCGAAACCGCCCCGCCGAGCGCGCCGACACCCGCGCCGAGCACGAAGCCCGCGCGCCGGCCGATGCGCGCCATCAGGAACGACGCGAAGATCGTCGTCAGCGCGGCGGCGACGGTGATCAGCGAGAACGGCAGCGTGGCGAGCGCCTTGTCGTCGGCGAGCGTGTAGCCGACCAGACCGGTCAAGGTCAGATCGATCGATACCGATGACGTGTACAGCGCCTGGCAAACGGCCAGCACGCGCGCGGCGCGCCGGTCGTGCGGATCGGAGTCGCGCAGGCCGGCCGGATGGGTGGGAATGGCGGAAGCGGCGGAAGCGGCGGAAGCGGCGGAAGCGGCGGAAGCGGCGGAAGCGGCGGAAGCGGCGGAAGCGGCGGAAGCGGCGGACGGCGGCATCGAAAGGTCCCGGGCGGCGGAAGTGAGATGACCTGATCGTCACATGAGCGTCGATGGCAGAGATGACAATGATGCATCAATTCCTGCCACACGTGAGGAATCGCTGGCCGCTGTCTGTCGAGGCGTGCGCCAGCCGCCTATTTGCGGACCGTGATGCCTTCGTCGATGGTGCCGTACATCGTGATGCTGCCGGTGCCCGCGCCCGAACCGCCGCCGCCCTGTGCACATGCACTGAGCAGCAACGCCGAGGCAACGACGGCCAGAAGAGTTTTCATGACAGCGAGTTTCCTGCTAGGACAGACTTTAATTCTAGCCTGGCAGCCGTGCCCGGCACTGAAGCACGGTGTGCGGCACCGACGGCGGTCCTGCGCGCCGCCAGATCGCGATTTGGCTAGCGGCAGCGATGCTGGCCCGCGGCGCCGCCAAAGCGCGTTTTGGGGCCTGTACTCACCTTCCCTTCCCACGACGCCTGCCAGGTTTTCGTAGCTGCTGCATTCAACACTTCACGCTAAGCTGAAACATCGAATCGCGCAGCCCGATACAGTGGACTGCATGGCGCGCTTGACCGCGCCGCCCTCCGGAGACGTCAAATGCCCGCCACTCTCGCAGACGAACAGAACCACTTTCCCGGCTTGAGCCGCATCGGCGCGTTGCTCGCCGACCCCGGCCGCGCCGCCATGCTGTGGGCGCTGATGGACGGCAGCGCCCGCCCGGCCGGCGAACTGACGATGATCGCCGGGCTCTCGCCATCGGCGGCCAGCGCCCATCTCGCGCGCCTGACCGACGGCGGCCTGCTCGCGCTCGAAGTGCGCGGCCGGCATCGCTATTTCCGGATCGCGTCGCCGGATATCGCCGCGTCGATCGAAGCGCTGGCCAATGTCGCGCAAGTCAGTGCGCCGCAGCGTCCCGTGCCGCGACCCGTGCGCACCGTGCCGCTCGACATGCGTTACGCGCGCACTTGCTACGACCATATGGCCGGCGAATTGTCGGTGCGCGTGTTCGAGCGGCTGGTCGAAGCCGGTCTGCTGACGCTGCACGGCACGTCGCTGGAAGCCACCGCCGAGGGCGCCGCCCGCCTCGCCGACTGGGGCATCGACATGTCGGCCCAGAAAAGCCGGCGCCGCCGCTTTGCCTGCACCTGCCCCGACTGGAGCGAGCGGCGTCCGCACCTGGGCGGCGCCCTCGGCGCGGCGCTGCTGGATTCGTGGACATCGCATGGCTGGGTCGAGCGCACCGAACGGCCGCGAATCCTTCGCATCACGCCGGCCGGGCACCGCCATTTCGATGCGTTCCTCGCCCGTGAGGCACGCCCGACGGTCTGACGGGTTACAGGAAATCGGCTATCAGCTTACGAATCGCCTTATCGAGACCTTTTGTTACACGGTGGTGAGGCAGCCTTACAAAAGTGCGGGCCTTGAAACAAACGCCGCGGGTACAGTGACTGCACGGATGCCGCAAGATGCCGCGTCCGTCGGAGCCAAATCATGAGAACAGTCACCCCACACCGCCATTCGAACCGCCGGGTTATCGGCTATACGCTGATCGCAGCCGCCACGTTCCTCTTTGCAGGCCAGGCCACCTTCGCTCAGGAAATCCAGGAGGCGCCGCAGAACGCCGCCGCCGCCCAGAATACCGATCCGCCCGGCCGCGTCGCGCGCCTGAACTACACGGCGGGCGCCGTGACCACCGAGCCGGCCGGCGCCACCGACTGGTCGTATGCGCAGATCAACCGCCCGCTCACCACCGGCGACCAGTTATGGAACGATCAGAACGCGCGCTCGGAGCTGCACATCGGCTCGACTGCGGTGCGCCTCGGTCCGTCCACCAGCCTCGATCTACTGAATCTCGACGACAACAGCGCCCAGCTCAAAGTCGCGCAGGGCACGTTGTCGGCGCGCGTGCGTGAACTCGCGCCCGGCTCGTCCTATGAAATCGATACGCCGAATCTCGCGCTCAGCCTGGACGGCCCCGGCGACTATCGCGTCGACGTCGCGCCGGACGGCAGCAGCACGACCGTCACCGTGCGCAGCGGCGGCGCCACGGTGTACGGCGACAGCGGCCAGGTGCCGGTCGCGGCCGGCCAGCAGATCCGCTTCGGCGGCACCAACCTGCAACAGGCCGCCGACAACGGCGCACCCGGTCTCGACGGCTTCGATCAGTGGGCCGCCAGCCGCGACGCTGCAGAAGACCGCTCGGTGTCGGCACGCTACGTGTCGCGCGACATTCCCGGCTACCAGGATCTCGACGCCAATGGCACGTGGCAAAGCACGCCGCAGTACGGCGAAGTGTGGGTGCCGCGCGGTACGCCCGCCGGCTGGGCGCCGTATCACGACGGCCATTGGGTCTGGCAGGCGCCGTGGGGCTGGACCTGGGTCGACGACGCGCCGTGGGGCTTCGCGCCCTATCACTACGGTCGCTGGGCCCAGGTCGACGATACGTGGGCATGGGTGCCGGGACCGGTCGCGGTCAGCGAGCCGCCCGTCTACGCACCGGCCCTCGTCGCCTTCGTGGGCGGCGGTAGCGGCGGCGTGAACTGGGGCGTGGATCTGGCGATCGGCGGAGCGGTGGCGGCCGGTGTCGCGTGGTTCCCGCTCGGCCCAGGCGAACCGTGGCATCCGCACTGGGGCAATCACGATCACTGGAGCCCGGGCTACTACAACCGCGTCAACCGGACGACGATCGTCAACAACTACAACCGCAACGTGAATGTGACCAACATTCACAACACGTATATCAACTACCGCGCGCCGGGCGGCGTGACCGCGGTGCCGGCGACGGCCTTCGTGCACGGCCAGCCGGTTGGGCGCTTCGCCCAGAAGGTCGATCCGCGGCAATGGCGCAATGCGCAGATCAACCCGGGCGGGCCGGGAATCGCGCCGGTGCGCGAGAGCTTCGGGCCAGGTCTGCGCAACGCGAATTACCGCCCACCCGCGGCGGTGATGACGCGTCCGGTCGTGGCGACCCGTAGTCCGGCGATGCCGGCGGCTTACCACGACAGTCTCGCGCAGCGTTTCGCGCAAAGCGGCGGGCGGGTGCCGGGCGCCGGTCAGCCTATCGTGCGAACCTCGGTGCCGGCGCATATGGCGGGCGGACCGAGCGCGTTGCCGGTGCAGAACGTGCGGGTCGTGCAGTCGCATATCGCCGGACGTGCGCCGGGGATGGCGCCGGGCGCGCCGGTTGCTGGACCTAACGGCATGCAGCAGCAGGCCGGACAGCGGCCGGGTGAGGCGCCGCATGGCGGCGAACCGCAAGCGCGGCCGGGCATGCCGCCGCAAATCGCCAATCAGCGGCCGCAGCCTGGTGAGATGGGACATCCGTCGAACGGTGTGCCGCGTCCGCCGCAAGCGAACATCGGCAATCCGGCGGCGATGGGGCAACAGCAGCAGCAGCGAGGCATGCCGCAGCAGGCGGGTCAGCAGCCAGGTGTGAACGGGCGGCACGAGCCGGCCTGGACTCAGCCGCATACGCCGATGGCGCAGCAGGCACAGCAAGCCCAGCAGCGCGGCGGTCCGCAGCCGCAAGCGGGACGGCCGGAGTTCGTGCAACAGCCCGGTGCGCAGCAACACGGCGCGCCACGCCCGGTCGAGAACCCGGCGGTCCAGCAACAACAGCAGCAGGCGCGTCAGCAGGAGATTCGGCCGCCACAGCAGCCGCAGGTCCAAGCGCAGCGTCAGCCTGAGCCGCAGGCGCCGCGTCCGGCGGAAGTCCAGGCGCAGCAGCAACCGCGTCAGGAATATCATCCGCAGCCCATGCAGCAACCGACGCAGCAGCCGCGTCAGGAACCGCGCCCCGAGCCACGCCAGCAACAGGCGCAGCAACAGCCTCGGCCGGAGTTTCATCCGCAGCCGCTACAGCAACAGCAACAGCAGCCGCGTCCCGAGCCGCGCCAGCAGCAGGTGCAGCAACAACCTCGGCCGGAGTTTCATCCGCAGCCGCAACAGCAGCAGCCGCCGCGTCCGCAGCAGGCGCAGCAGCCACATCCTCAAGCGCAGCCGCAGCACGGCGAACAGCATTCGGGCGGCGGCAACCGCGACGAGCATCACAAAGGCTGAGCATCTTCCGCCTGCCAACTGGCAGGGAGCATAAAAAAACCGCCGCGATGCGAATCGCTGCGGTTTTTCTTCCTGCGAGCGGGCCGCTTACCGACCCGACCGACGATCAAACAGCCATCGGCGCCGTGAGCGGCTCGTGATGTCGGTAGCCGACCAGCGAGAAATCCGACGGCTCGATCTTTTCAAGCCATTCCGGCTCGTACACACCGGTTTTCGCGTACTCCGGCACGCGCTCCGAGATCGCGAAGGCCGGGCTTTCGTACGGCTCGCGCGTGAGCTGCTGCTGCAACATGTCGAGCTGATTCTCGTAGATATGCGCGTCGCCGATGAAATAGGTGAACCAGCGCGGCGTGTACCCCGTCAGACGACCGACCAGATGCAGCAACGCCGCGCCTTCGGTCAGATTGAACGGCGTGCCGAGCCCGACGTCGTTGCTGCGAATGTACAGGCACAGCGAAATTTCCTTGCGCACCACGTTCGGCAGGAACTGATAGAGCAGGTGGCAAGCCGGCAACGCGATCTGATCCAGCACGGCAGGATTCCACGCATGAAACAAAATGCGCCGATCGGCCGGGTTCTGCATGATCGTGTCGAGGCACTGGCGCAGCTGGTCGATCGCTTTGTACAACAGCACTTTGCGGCTGCCGTCTTCATCGAATTCGGTCACCACCTGGAAGCCGCGTGCAGTCGCATCGGCAAGCTGCGCGCTCGCGGTCGCGTCCAGCACCTTGTAGGCCGGCCACTGACGCCACTGCACGCCATACACGTCGCCGAGATCGTCCGGCCCTTGGCGATAGGGATTCGCGAGCCATTGCGGATTCTGGTTGGCGTTCGCGTCCCACACCTTGCAGCCGAGGTCGCGGAAATCCGCGGCGCTGCGCGAGGCGCGCAGGAACCCGACCAGTTCGCCCACCGCCGATTTGAACGCCAGCTTTTTCGTGGTGACCGCGGGAAAACCTTCCTGAAGGTCGAAGCGCAACATCGCGCCCGGCATGCTGATGGTGCGGATGCCGGTGCGGTTCTCCTGCCACGTGCCGGTGTCGAGAATCGTGCGGACGAGGTCGAGGTATTGTTTCATTCGGGTTCCTTCGACGAGACGCTGACCGGGTCGATCCGGGCGCCACGGAGATTGAGCGGAAAACCCGATTTTAACAAGCGCGACGGGACGACGCCCGGTCACGGCGCGCGGCATCGAAAATATCGAGGGAAAGGTGACGCGAGGTAGTGCGAGGTTGGGGCGAGAGGACGGCACGCGGCCAGTCACAGGACCGCTCGATGCGCGCTGGACGAACCACTGAAATCGTTTACCGGCCCACGAGACCCGCGAGGCCCGTCAAACGATTTACAGATGCGGCACCGAAGCCGGCAATTCGCCGTGCGGCGTGGCGAGCGGCTCCCCTTCCATATGGCGCATGCCGTGCGAGCACAGCAGCCGGTACAACGTGACGCGCGAGATGCCGAGTTCCTGCGCGGCGTCGCCGAGACGCCCGCGGTGACGCAACAGCGCCAGTTCGATCGCCTGACGTTCGGCCGCTTCACGCGCCTGCGCGAGCGACACCGGCACGATCTCCACGTATTCCGCGAGTTCGAGATCGCGCGCCGTGATCGCGCGCCCTTCCGACATCACGATGGCGCGCCGCACGCGGTTGATCAACTCGCGCACATTGCCCGGCCAGCCGTAGTTATGCAGCGCCGCGATCGCGTCCGGCGCGAAGCCGCGCAAGCGGCGGCTTGCATCTTTCTTGAAACGTTCCAGCATGTGCCGCGCCAGCAGTTCGATATCCTTGCCGCGCGCGCGCAGCGGCGGTTCGTCGATCTGCAACACGCACAGGCGGTGGTAGAGGTCGGAACGGAACCGTCCTTCGATCATCGCCGCGGTCATATCCACGTGGGTGGCTGAGATGATCCGCACGTCGACGTCGATCGCGCCGTGCCCGCCCAGCCGCTCCACCTTGCGCTCCTGCAGGAAGCGCAGCAGGCTCGCCTGGCTTTCGAGCGGCAGGTCGCCGATTTCGTCGAGAAAGAGCGTGCCGCCGTTCGCCGCTTCCACCCGGCCGATCTTGCGCTGATTGGCGCCGGTGAACGCGCCGCGTTCGTAGCCGAATAGTTCGGATTGCAGCAGATGCGGCGGAATCGCGCCGCAGTTGATCGGCACGAAAGGCGCATTGCGCCGCGCCGAACGTTCGTGAATCGCGACCGCCGTCAGTTCCTTGCCGGTGCCCGATTCGCCCGAGATGAACACCGGTGCGTCGGTCATCGCCACTTTGCGGATAGAACGGAACAGCGCGAGCATGGCGTCGCACGAGCCGACCATTTCGCCTTCGGCGCCTTGCGAGGCATCGTTGGAAGCCGTTTCGCCGAGGGAGATCATGCCGTAGGCGTGACCGACCGAATCGACGATCCTGTCGCCCGAGTACGGCACCGTCACGTAGTCGAAACAATAGTCGCGCACGAGCCGGCGCAACGCGGCGTCCTGCAATTGCCCCGGCATGGTGGCGGCGACCCAGCCGACGTTCGGCATGGTCAGGCAGGATTCGAAGGCGGCGATTTCGTGTGGCTGAAATTCGCTAGACAGATCAAGCAGGCCGCCAGCCGCCATTCCGGCGCGAACTGCCCGGCGCACGTCGCGCGCCGACCCTACGACTTCCACATGCCAGCCGCGCTGGTGAAACCGAGTATTCAGCTCCGCGCTCGGATCGCGCGAAACGTAAATCAGTTGCCGCGTTGCGGGTTCCATTATTCAGATCCTCTCGTCAACGAACGTTAAGGATGACGCACGCACCTGAAACAAGTTCAGACACGCTGACTCGTTCGGGATTCGCGATATAGCAAAAACCGAACGGCCATTCCATTCCGTGCGGACAGCTGATCCCCAAGAAAGCGGCGTGTGTGTTTGAGACGGCCCGTTAGCGGGCTTTTTTAAATCTGAAGCTCTTTTTCGAGAGCTTACTATACGCGCGCCGCTTGGAAAACAATTATGCGAATTTAATCGCGCACTCCTTACCCAGCGCCGCTCCGCGGGCGATAAAGACTTATTCAGCCGACGAATAAATCATTAGTGGAAGCGCTTTTCCTGGCGTAGACCCCATGGTAGTTCGTACCGGCCGGATTAACGAATTACAGGTATTTCCTGCTCATCGTTTCAACGCTGAAACGTTTTTGTCCGTTTTCTCAATTGTGACTCCCGCGTTTTGACTCGCCTGCCGATGCATCAATGGATTGCGAGCGATGGCACACGTTTCGCTAAATGTCATGCACCAAGGAGACACATCATGCGACTCGCTTTCCGCATCGGTCTGGGCAAGGTTGCACCATGCGCGGCACTTTGCACCGCAATCGCACTAATCGTGCTGCCCATTGGCGCCAACGCACAGGAAGCCGGAGAGGCTCCATCCGCCACGCTGACGGAATCCGCCGACCCAGGCTCCGCCACCTTCGCGAACACCGCGATCGCCGCGCCCTCTTCATCCGACACGACGACGCGCGCCGCCATCGCTTTCCCCCAGCTTGCCGCCAACGTGCTGAGCATTCCGGCCGATGGTGCATCCATGAACGATTTTTCGCTCGACGACCAGGTGCTCTCGCGGCAACGCGGCGGCGCGGTCGGCATGGTGATGGTCGCCACTAGACCGCAACTCATGCGCGGCAACGGCGGCAGCGGCAAGAGCGTGACGCTGTGGGACGAGATCGCTCCGCCCTCGCCCTTGCCGATTCCGATCGACGCGGCGCGCGCCGCACAGGGCAACGTCGCCAACTACCAAAGAAAGTAGCCGAACAAAATAACGAAGCAAAAAACAGGGGTGGCGGTGTGGCGGACACACCACCCGCGAACAAGAAGACACAAGACGCAAGCAAGGACCGACATGACTACCTCCATCCGGACGCCGCGCGCACTCAGGTCGCGCGTGTCGGCGCACACCTCGTTGTCGGCGGCACTGGCAAGCGTCCTGGTCCTGCTCAGCGCCTCTTTTACCGTCGACGCCATCGCGCAGCAGGCCGTCAATCCGGTCGACATCATCGTCGAGCGCACGATTACACCGCGCGATGCATTCGCACCGGTGCCGAAGAGTCAGGACCCGGTCGCCGTGCGCGCCACCACTTTCCCGGCCAACTCATTCAATCCGGCGGTCGCCACGATCGTGGGCAATACCGATCTGACGAATGCGCACGGGTCCAGCGGAGTGGCAGCCGGCGGCATGCTCGGCGGCACCGGCATGCAGGCGGTCACCCAGATCCTCAGCGGCAAAGCCACCGGCAACAACGTAGCGCTCAATTCCGGCGGCATCGGCCTGCCCGCGCCGGGCATCGGCGGGACCATCAGCTCGTCGGTGACGGGCGCGCTGGCACCGCTGTCGAACACGCTCACCGACGCGCTCGGAGGGTTGAAATGAGCCCGCTCGTGAATCCGCTCATTGGCCGACTCAAGCTCCGTTCGCTGCAAGCGGCGCTGTGCGTCTGCATGGGCGCCGCCCTGGTGGCGAGCCACGCCCACGCGCAGCTGGTGCCGACGATCGGCGCGACCTCGACCATCGCCAACGGCGCGGCAGCCGGCGTGACGGGCGCGTTCGCCGTCAACGAAACGGCCGGTCTGAACAACGCGCAGGCCAACCAGATCACGGTGTCGACCGGTGGCGTGGTCGGCAACGATAACGCCAGCGTGCAAAGCGCCACGGTGGCCGCGAAGGTCACGAACGCGCGGGCGTCGATCGAAGCCAATGCTTTCTCGAATTCTTCCGGTGCCGTGCTGGTGAACCAGTCAGCCGGAGCAGGAAATCTGCAGCGCAACAGCACTCAATTGGGCACTGCGGCGCTCGGAGTCGAGACCGTCTCGGATGGGGAGCTATCCGCGACGGCCCCGAAAAACGGAGGTCTCGGGCAATCAGTCGGGGTTCATAGCGTACGCGAGGCAACCATCTCCAGCGATGCATTCAAGAACGTCAGCGGGATCGTGCAGATCAACCAGACGGCCGGCGCCGGTAATGCCACGGCAAACAGTTTTGTGCTCCGTCCCCCGGCGGGCACTTTTTTTTTAACTGATGACATTTAAAGTATCGGAGCGAATCATGAAGCGCACTCTTAGTGCCGCAGCCGTTCTCGTTGCCGCATCCGGCAGCGCGTTTGCCGCGCGCGTACACCGGACGGCGCGCTGATCGCCCATCTGAAAAGCCGCGGCTGGCACGTCGTGGCGGCGCGCTCGGCGCATGAGCTGGGCCGTCTGGTGAATCCCGATGCGGCTTGCGCGGGCATCGTCCATCTGGCGAGCTTTCCGCCGCGCCGCAAGGCGCCGTTCATCGCGATCAATTGCGGCGCGATTCCGCACCATCTGCTGCAATCCGAATTATTCGGCTATGAACGCGGCGCGTACACCGGCGCGAATCAACGCAAGATCGGTCGCGTCGAAGCCGCCGACGGCGGCACGCTGCTGCTCGACGAAATCGGCGACCTGCCGCTCGAGAGCCAGGCGAGCCTGCTGCGCTTTTTGCAGGAAGGCAAGATCGAGCGGCTCGGCGGACGCGAATCGATTCCGGTCGACGTGCGGATCATTTCCGCGACGCACGTCGATCTGGAAGATGCGATGCGCACCGGCCGCCGCCGGGCCGAAACCCGCCGCCGCGGCGCGGGGCCGCGCGTCAGGTAGAATCAGTCCGGTTACGTTCCCCTTTCCATTCGATGACGACGCTCACCTTGATCGTCGCTCGCGCCAACAACGGCGTGATCGGCCGCGACAACCAGTTGCCCTGGCGACTTCCCGAAGACCTCGCGTTCTTCAAGCGCACGACCATGGGCGCGCCCATCATCATGGGCCGCAAGACGCATGAGTCGATCGGCCGGCCGTTGCCGGGACGCCGCAACATCGTCGTGACACGGGATGCCACGCGGCGCTTTCAGGGCTGCGACGCGGCCACCACGCTCGAAGACGCGCTCAAGCTCGCCGCTCAGGATCAGGCGCCGGAAGCGTTTCTGATCGGCGGCGCGCAGTTGTATGCGGAAGGTCTGCGGCAGGCGGACAAGCTGATCATCACCGAGATTTCCGCCGACTTCGAAGGCGACGCCACATTCCCCGAACTCGATGAAAACGAGTGGGTAGAAGTCGCGCATGAAACGCATCGCGCCGATGCGCCGAACGATTTCGACTACGCGTTCGTGACGTACAAGCGCAAAGGCGCCTGACATAAAAAAAGCCACGCAATCAATTGCGTGGCTTTTTCGTTTCTACGGGCCCGCAGGCCAATGAACCGGCCCGCCGAACAGCGGCTGAAACCCTGTTATTGCCCCGCGATCGTCATCCGCTCGATCAACACCGAGCCGGTCTGCTTGGTGCCGCGCGTGATCGTATCCGCGCCGATCGCGACGATGTGGTGGAACATCTCCTGCAGCGTGCTCGCCACCGTGATCTCCTCGACCGGATACTGGATCTTGCCGTTCTCGACCCAGAAGCCCGACGCGCCGCGCGAATAGTCGCCCGTCACGTAGTTCACGCCCTGCCCCATCAGTTCGGTCAGCAACAGGCCCGTGCCGAGCTTGCGCAGCATCTCTTCGAAGTCGTCTTCCGGACGCGTATTCGAGCTCCGCAGCGACAGATTGTGCGAGCCGCCGGCATTGCCGGTGGTTTGCATGCCGAGCTTGCGTGCCGAGTAGGTAGACAGGAAATAACCTTCCACCACGCCGTCCTTCACCACCGAACGCTGTTTGGTGCGCACGCCTTCTTCGTCGAACGGCGCGCTGCCCATGGCACGGGCGACGTGCGGGTCTTCGACCACCTGCACGTGCGGAGCGAACACCGGTTTGCCCAGGCTATCGACGAGGAACGAGGTCTTGCGATACAGCGCGCCGCCGCTCGTGGCCTGCACGAAGGCGCCGAGGATGCCCGCGGCGAGCGGCGCTTCGAACAGCACCGGCACCTTGCGCGTATCCAGACCGCGCGCGCCGATGCGCGCCAGCGCGCGTTGCGCCGCGTAACGGCCCACGGCTTCCGGATCGGCCAGCTCTTCGGCGCTGCGGGTGGACGTGTACCAGTCGTCGCGCTGCATGTTGCGGGCGCTGCCCGCAATCGGCGCGCACGCGATGTAATGGCGCGAGTACGGATAGCCGGCCAGGAAGCCGCGCGAGGTGGCCAGCACGAACTGCGAGTGCTGTGCCGAAACGCTTGCGCCTTCCGAATTCTTGATCTGCGGATCGGTCGCGAACGCGGCGTCTTCCGAGCGGCGGGCGATCTCCACCGCTTCGTCCGCGGACAGATTCCACGGGTGATAGAGATCGAGATCGCGTGGCGCCGTTTCCAGCAACTCCGCTTCGGCGAGACCTGCGCAATCGTCTTCCGCCGTGAAGCGGGCGATGTTGTAGGCCGCCGCGACCGTGTCCTTCAAAGCCTGCGACGAGAAGTCCGAAGTGCTCGCATTGCCGCGCTTGTTGCCGATGAACACCGTCACCCCGACCATCTTGTCGCGGTTGTGCTCGATCGTCTCGACTTCGCCGCGCCGCACGGAGACGGACAGGCCGTCGCCTTCGGAAATCTCGGTCGCCGCGTCGGTACCGCCGAGCGACTTCGCGTGACGAAGGATGTCCGAGGCGATTTCCTTCAGTTCATCCTGGGTATGCGGAAAAAAGCGCTGCTTGACGTCCATGTCTGCTGCCATTGTCGTTGCCGTCCTGTTCGGGGCCGAGTGGCCCAGTGTGTTCGCTGTGTTCGCACCGGTTACGCACATGCCTGGCGCCTGCGCGCGCCGATGTCCGCGCCTGTGTCCGCGCCTGTGTCCGATTACGTATCCCGCGATCATAGCAAGGTACGCGATGCCGTACCTGGCATTCGCTGCGCCTCGCCTCACCGCCGTCTCACCGCCGCCTGAGCGTCGCGTCGCCATCGCTTCGCAAGGCGCGAGGCACTAGTGCGCGGCAGCACCGCGGGTGCGGTGGGCGCGGCACGCTACAATATCGGAATGACACGCAAAACCCGCATTCAACCCATCGAATCCGCCGAGCCGGAAGTCGACGAGAACGGCTACGACCGTCCCAGCAAGTCCCAGCTCAAGCGCGAAATGCACGAGCTGCAGGAACTGGGCTCGGCGCTGATCGCGCTGCCCAAAGACGCGCTCAAGCGCATGCCGATGCCCGAAAAGCTCGACGACGCCGTGCGCGAAGCGCGCCGCATCACCGATCACGAAGGCAAACGCCGCCAGGTGCAATACGTCGGGCGCGTGATGCGCTCGCTGCTGGACGAGGAAACCGCCGCGCTGCGCACCGCGCTCGACACCTATAACGGCGTCAACAAGGCGGAAACGGCCAAGCTCCACTGGATCGAGCGCACCCGCGAAAAGCTGCTCGCCGACGACGCCGCGCTGACCGAGTTCATCCGCCAGCACCCGAACGCCGACCCGCAGCAGGGCCGCACGCTGATCCGCAACGCCCGCAAGGAAGCGCAGCAGAGCAAGCCGCCGCGCTACTTCCGCGAACTGTTCCAGTGGATCAAGAACGCGGACGGCCCGTCCGCTGAGGCCGATTCCGATGCCGACGACGCACTGGACGAAGACGACGATGACGACCGCGACGCCTAAGGCGGCACGTAAACACCCCGACGAAATCGTGATCGGCCTCGTGTCGATCAGCGACCGCGCGTCCACCGGCGTGTACGAGGACAAAGGCATTCCGGCCTTGCAGGAATGGCTCGGCGCGGCCCTCACCTCGCCGTGGCAAGTGGTCACCCGCCTGATTCAGGACGACGCGCCGACGATTTCCGCCACGCTGACCGAACTGGTCGACGAGGTCGGCTGCGATCTGGTGTTGACCACCGGCGGCACCGGTCCGTCGCGCCGCGACGTGACGCCCGAGGCGACGCTGGCCGTCGCCACCAAGGAAATGCCGGGGTTCGGCGAACAGATGCGGCAGATCAGCCTGAATTTCGTGCCGACCGCGATTCTGTCGCGCCAGGTCGCGGTGATCCGCGAAACGGCGGAGCACGCGGCGCTGATCATCAACCTGCCGGGTCAGCCGAAGTCGATCAAGGAAACGCTGGAAGGCTTGCGCGACGCCGAAGCAGGCGGCGCGGTGAAGGTGCCGGGCATTTTCGCCGCGGTGCCGTACTGCATCGACCTGATCGGCGGACCGTACGTGGAAACCAACGCCGACGTGGTGAAGGCGTTCCGGCCGAAGAACGCGCAGCGCGCGCCCGGGCCGGCTTAGGCGCGCTTTTTCTACTGCTGCTATTCCGCAGTTTTATTCCGCGCCGTCTGCGGCGTCCGGTGCCGACGGGATCAGGAAGTGCTCGCGGTAGTACTTCAGCTCGTCGATCGACTCGTGGATATCGGCCAGCGCCGTGTGCATCGCGCGTTTCTGGAAGCCCTTGTAGATGGCCGGCTGCCAGCGGCGGCACAGTTCCTTCAACGTGCTGACGTCGAGATTGCGGTAATGGAAGAAGCGCTCCAGATCCGGCATCCAGCGTGCCATGAAGCGGCGGTCCTGGCAGATCGAGTTGCCGCACATCGGCGATTTGCCCGGCGGCACGTAGACGCTCAGGAAATCGCGGATCTGTTCGGTGGCGTCGGCCTCGCTCACCGTGGACGCCTTCACGCGGTCGATCAGCCCCGAGCGGCCGTGCGTGTTCTGATTCCACTGATCCATTTTGGCGAGCGTCTCGTCGCTCTGATGAATCGCCAGTACCGGGCCTTCGACCATCCTGTCGAGCGTCGAATTCGTCACCACCACCGCGATTTCGATGATGCGGTCGGAGTCGGGCTCGAGCCCGGTCATTTCCATGTCCAGCCAGACGAGATTCATGTCGCTGCGCACGAGCGGCGGCTGTTCGGTGGATGCGAGGATGTCAGTCATGAAGGCAGCCCTGATGGCCGGGCAAACGGCTTCTCTGCAAGCCCGCCTGCCGCGGCAATTGTTCGTTTGAGATTGGATTAAGCTGGTTTGGGCTAGTTTGAGCCCATCCCCCGCCGCGAGGCGGGAAGAAACATATAATTCTCGCATAGATACCACGGAATCCCCGGATGCCTACCCTGTACTTCACTGTTCTGTTCGTCATCGCCGTCGTGGCGATGGTCGGCACCAAACTGTGGCTCGCGTCGCGGCAGATCCGCTTCGTAGCCGGCCATCGCGAGCAGGTGCCGAGCCAATTCGCCGGCACCATCGCGCTGACCGCGCACCAGCGCGCCGCCGACTACACCGTCGAGCGCACCCGCCTCACCATGATCGAGATCGTCGTCAGCGCGGCGGTGCTGATCGGCCTCACGCTGCTCGGCGGCGTGCAAGCGCTCGATCTGGGCATCTCCGACTGGCTCGGCCGTGGTTACGTCGGCCAGATCGCACTGGTCGCGGCGGTGATTGCGATCACCAGCGCGATCGACCTGCCGTTCGATTACTACCGGCAGTTCGTGGTCGAGCAGCGCTTCGGCTTCAACCGCATGAGCAAAGGCATTTTCTTCGTCGACCGGATCAAGGGCGTGCTGCTCGGCGCCGCGTTCGGCCTGCCGCTGCTGTTCGTCGTGCTGTGGTTGATGAACCAGGCCGGCAGCCTGTGGTGGCTGTGGACGTGGATCGTGTGGGTCGCCTTTCAGATGCTCGTGCTGGTGCTGTATCCGTCGTTTATCGCGCCGCTTTTCAACAAGTTCGAGCCGCTCAAGGACGAAGCGCTGAAAAGCCGCATCGAGGCGCTGATGCAGCGCTGCGGCTTCGCCGCCAAGGGCCTCTTCGTGATGGACGGCAGCCGCCGTTCGGCGCACGGCAACGCCTACTTCACCGGCTTCGGCGCGGCCAAGCGGATCGTGTTCTTCGACACGCTGCTCGCGCGCCTGTCGGGCAGCGAGATCGAAGCCGTGCTCGCGCACGAACTCGGCCACTTCAAGCGCCGTCATGTGATCAAACGCATGCTCGTCACCTTCGCGATCAGTCTCGCGATGCTCGCCCTGCTCGGCTGGCTCACGCAGTGCGTGTGGTTCTACGAAGGGCTGGGCGTGCGGCCGTCGCTGATCGGCGGCAATAGCGGCCTCGCGCTGGTGCTGTTCTTCCTCGCGCTGCCGGTGTTCCTGTTCTTCGTGACGCCGCTCGGCAGCCTCAGCTCGCGCAAGCACGAGTTCGAAGCCGATGCGTTCGCCGCGACCCAGACCGATGCGCAAGACCTCGTCAACGCGCTCGTCAAGCTGTACGAGGACAATGCGTCGACCCTGACGCCCGATCCGCTCTACACCGCGTTCTACTATTCGCATCCGCCGGCGTCGCAGCGGATCGACCGCCTGCTGCGGCACGCATGAGCGGCCGCTCCTCGAAAGCGCCGCGCGCGCCGTCCAGCACGCGCGTAGGCGGCCTCGTGGTGGCCGCGCATGGCCGCCACTATCTGGTCGCACCGGATCACGGCGGCGCCATGCTCCAATGCTTTCCGCGCGGCAAGCGCAGCGAGGTGGCGGTCGGCGATCGCGTGATTTATGAGCTGGCCTCGGCGGACCAGGGCGTGATCGTCGAAATCGGCGAGCGGCGCAATCTGCTGTATCGCTCGGATCAGTACAAGTCGAAACTGTTCGCTGCAAACCTCGATCAGCTATTGATCGTGCTCGCCACTGAACCTCATTTCAGCGAAGACCTGCTCGGGCGCGCACTCGTCGCCGCTGAGGCGAACGAGTTGAAGCCGTTGATCGTGCTGAACAAGACCGACGTGACCGAAGCGCTCGAAGGCGCGCGCAAGCGGCTCGAATCGTATCGCGCGCTGGGGTATACGGTCGTGGAAGTGTCGATCAAGATGCAGCCCGAAGCCGCGCGTGCCGCGCTGATCGAACATCTGCATGGTCATTCGACGCTGTTGCTCGGCCAGTCCGGCATGGGCAAATCGACGCTCGTGAATCTGCTGATTCCTGATGCCGAAGTCGCCACGCGCGAAATTTCGACTGCGTTGAACAGCGGGCGCCATACGACGACCTTCACGCGTCTCTATCCGCTGCCCGACAGCGCGGACGGCGAAGGCGGCGCGTTGATCGACTCGCCTGGCTTCCAGGAATTCGGCCTGCATCATTTGACCGAAGGCCGGCTGGAGCGCGCGTTTCCGGAGTTCCGGCCGTTGCTGCCGAACTGCCGGTTCTACAATTGCCATCACCTGCATGAGCCCGGTTGCGCGATTCTCGAAGCGGTGACGGATGGCCGCATCCGCCGCGAACGGCATGCGTTGTATGCGCAACTCGTGCATGAAGCCAGTCAGATCGTCCGCTGACATGAAACTGATGCGCGCGCCGAATCTGATCATCGGACAGCATTGGGTCAATGTGCTGGCGACCGCGGGCATTGCTTGCGAGCTGCACAACCGCTATCTGAACGGCGCGCTCGGTGATATTCCCGCGGATCAGTGCTCGCCGGAGCTTTGGCTCGTCGACGAACGCGATGAGGCGATGGCGCGGCGGTTGATCGACGCGGCGTTGCATGGGCCGGCGGCAGGGTCGCCTGGCTGGCGATGTCGTCAGTGTGGTGAGACGCTCGAAGCGCAGTTTACGGTGTGCTGGCAGTGTGGGACGGCGCGCGATCCGCGGGATGGGTGAAGGGCTCGTTATTGACCGTGCTGATCGAGGCAGCGGCATGAGCGGATAAAAAAAGCCGGACATTGTTTGTCCGGCTTTTTTCGTAGCGAGCAGCACTTAGCGTAGCGGCGTCAAGCCAGCCAAACCGCGATCGTCAGCATCAGCAGCAAAATCATCCACAACACCACCGCGCGCCACACAAGACCCACGGCCGATTGCAGCGTGCGCGGCGTGCAGTCGTCGCCGACCTGCATCGGGCCGCCGTCGCCGGTGGCGAGCGCGTCGAGGCTCGACGGTTCAGCCAGCGGCCCGCTCAGACGCGCGCCCAACGCACCGCTGCCCGCGGCCAGCAATACGCCGTCGTTCGCATCCGGCCATTGGCGCGCATGGTTGCGCCATGCATAAATCGCGTCTTCGAAATTGCCGACGATCGCGAAGCCCAGCGACGTCAGCCGCGCCGGCACCCAGTCGATCACGAAGAAGGCGCGCTGCGCGAAGCTCGAAAACGCGACCGTGCGGTCGTCGACCGGCCGTGCCCACGTGCGCGCCAGATATTCGGCAATCCGATACAGCACCGCGCCCGCCGGGCCGACCGGAATCAGAAACCAGAAGAACACGCCGAACACGTGCCGATGCGAAGCGACCACCGCATGAATCAACGTATGGCGCACGATCTCGCTGACAGGCATGTCGACGGTATCGAGCCCGGTCCATTCGTTCAGGATCTCACGCGCGCGCGGCACGTCGTCGTTATTCAACGCGAGGTGGATGTCCGTGAAGTAGTGGCTGAACTGGCGGAAGCCCAGCGTGAAGTACAGCACCGCGACGTTCCACAGGAACGCCAGCGCAAAGTGAATGTGATAGAGCACGTAGTAGACGAGCGCGACGACCAGCGTCCAGGGCACCACCACCACGAGCCAGGCGAGCAAGCCGTGCTTCGGCTTGCCGGCATCGAATCCGTGCGCCGCCGACTCCGCATGGTATTGAAGCAACGCCGACACCGGATTGTTCGGCGACAACGCGCGTACCTGTTCAATGATCAGAGCCAGCAATACGGAGAAAAAAGTCATGCGATGCGCCGTGCTTTTCGAGTTTTACGATTGTTTTATAACGATAGCACAGGGTCGGATGCCACTGAGCGCGGACGTCGACAAACACCTGTCAACTGCACAGTCCGGTGCAACTCAGGCCGCAAGGAAGCGATAGAAGTTGCGCAGCATCGCCGCCGTCGCACCCCAGATGAAATAGTGGCTGCCGACTTCGCTGCCGTTCTCCTCGGGTTCAGCCGATGCGGCGCGCGGATACGGCATCGCGAAGAAACGGCGCTCGCCGCCTTCATAGCGGAACACGCGCACTTCGTGGTGCACGGGGTTCATCAGGAAGGCGAGCGGCACTTCGAAGACTTCGGCCACTTCGAACGCGTCCGCCTTTACCGTGAAAGGCGGATGCACGAGGCCGATCACCGGCGTCACACGAAAACCGGTGCCCGTCAGATAGTCGGGCAATGCGCCGAGAATTTCCACACGCGATGGATCGAGGCCGACCTCCTCTTCCGCTTCCCGCAGCGCGGTGGCCGTGGCATCGGCGTCGAACGGTTCGTGGCGGCCGCCTGGAAAGCTCACCTGGCCAGCGTGATCGTTCAGATGGTCGGCACGCTGCGTCAGCAGCACGGTCAGGCCGTGCTCGCGGACCACCAGCGGCACCAGTACCGCCGCGACGCGCGGATCGGCGTGGGCATCGCGCCAGGGCGCATCGACGACGAGCTCAGGGGTCCAGGCAAGACGCTGCTCGAAGCGGGCGCGCAGGCCATCAGGCGTGAGACGCGCGCCCGCCACCGGCGGCAGATCGGCGCCTGTCGCTTCGACAGGCAGGGTTTCAGGCTCAAAGACGGGGCGGGTCAACGGGTCTCTCGAAATGAGCGGATAGGGGACATTCCGCTATTTTGACCTGGCAAACAAAAAAGCACCCGCGAGGGGTGCTTTTTCTTACAGCATTTACGCTTGGGAAGCAGCGCGGTCTTTCGAGACCAGCTTTTCCTTGATCCGGGCCGACTTGCCCGAACGGTCGCGCAGGTAGTACAGCTTCGCACGACGCACATCGCCACGACGCTTCACGACGATGCTTGCCAGCAGCGGCGAGTACGTCTGGAACGTACGCTCGACGCCTTCGCCCGACGAAATCTTGCGGACGATGAACGACGAATTCAGACCACGGTTACGCTTGGCGATCACGACGCCTTCGTAAGCCTGAACACGCTTACGCGTGCCTTCAACCACGTTCACGCTGACGATCACCGTATCGCCGGGAGCGAATTCGGGGATGGTTTTCTCGCCGAGAGCGCGGCCGATTTCTTCCTGCTCGAGAATTGCAATCAGATTCATCACTGACTCCTAAGTCCATCTTGTCGACGTTCGTACCTGCCTCGTGAAAACACTTGGCTACGGCCCCGATAGAGGATGGGTTCACATCTGGCGCCGTGCACGCATGCGCGGCGCCGCCTAATGTCCGCTCGAAAGACCCAAGGCTTTACGCCTTCGACTCTTCCTTCGCGAGACTCGCAAGCCATGCCTCGTCGGCACGGCTCAACATCTTGTTCTTTCTGGCCTTCACGATCAGATCGGGCCGTTTGTTCAACGTGTTGCGCAAGGCTTCCCGCCGACGCCACGCTTCGATCTCCGCATGATGGCCGCCGAGCAGCACATCGGGCACACGCACGCCAGCGTATTCCTCGGGGCGCGTGTAATGCGGGCAATCCAGCAGCACGTCGACAAAACTATCCTGCACCGCCGACTGCGAGTCGTTGAGCACACCGGGCAACTGACGCACCACGGCATCCATCAAGGCCATGGCCGGCAATTCGCCGCCCGACAGCACGAAGTCGCCAAGGCTGACTTCTTCATCGACGACACGGTCCAGCAAACGCTGATCGATCGCTTCATAGCGCCCGCACAACAGGATCAGACCGGGTTCGGCCGCGAACTGCATGACACGGTCGTGATTCAGAGTGGCGCCTTGCGGCGACATCATCACGACGCGCGACGCGCCGATGCCCTGCTCCGCCTGCGCTGCTTTCGCCGCGCCGATCGCGTCTTCCAGCGGCTTGGCCAGCATCACCATGCCGGGGCCGCCGCCGTACGGGCGATCGTCGATCGTGCGGTAGTTGTCGGTGGTGAAATCGCGCGGATTCCACGTACGCAACCCGTAGCGCTCCTGCTTCGCCGCACGGCTGGTGATACCCCAGTCGGTCAGCGCGCGAAACATGTCAGGAAAGAGCGTGACGACATCGAACTGCATCGCTCTCTCCATTCAGCGAATTATTTAGTAATCGGCTTCCCAGTCGACAGTGATCTGCTTCGCCGCCTGGTCCACCGTTTTGACAAAGACGCCGACGAACGGGATCAAACGCTCGCCGGTTGCCGGCTTGCCGCTTTTGTCGGTAGCCGGATATTCGATACGCATCACCGAGTGCGCACCGTTGTCGATCATGTCTGCAACCTTGCCGAGATTGACCCCGGCAACGTTCACCACATCCAGGCCAAGCAGGTCGACCCAGTAGAATTCGTCGGCTTCGAGGGCCGGAAATTCGCTGCGGCTGATATAGACGCGGGAGCCGCGCAGTGCCAGCGCCACATCACGGTCAGTGACGCCGCCCAGATGGGCAACCACACTGTCGCTATGCGTTTTCGCTTGCAACGATGGCGCCGACTTGCGCTCCTGGCCTTTGAGCAGCCACCAGCGCTTCGCGCTCAGCAAAGCGTCGCCGCCATGCCCGGCATCCGCATGAGCGGCTACCTTGACCCAGCCCTTGAGGCCGTATGCGTCGACGATTGCGCCAACCTCAACCGCGTCGGCCGGCCAGCTTTCCACCGTTTCCATGCGCATTGCTGCTGCACCGGAACCGGCGTTTGCAACATTGGCTTTCGCCTTGCCTTCGGCTTTTTCGACCGGCTTGCGGACGAATGCACCGAACGGCGCCTGATCAGACGTCTTCGCGCGCGGGCCTGCTGCCTTTACGCGACCGGAACTGCCGGAATCACGCTCAGACATAAGAGAACCTCGCTGCCAGCTTCGACGCCTGCTTCAGCAAAACAACTCGCGCATCGGACTGCTCACGCACACCGCGCGAGCCGCCGGTCGACCCGACGACGATACGCATGCTAGCTACCATTAAGCAGCCGGCTGCGCCTTTGCAGCTTCCTTCACGAGACGCTCGACGGTCGGCGACAGTTGTGCGCCAACGCCTTGCCAGTACGTCAGGCGGTCCTGAGCGATACGCAGCGACTCACCCTTCGTAGCGACCGGGTTGTAGAAGCCAACGCGCTCGATGAAGCGGCCGTCACGACGGTTACGCGAATCGGTTGCGACGATGTTGTAGAACGGGCGCTTCTTGGAGCCGCCACGAGCCAAGCGGATGATGACCATACTAGAATCCTTGAAAACCGGGGTTCGGAACGACTGAAACACGCGATTATAGCGGGAAACCGACGCCATAACAAACACTTACCCGGATAAACTGAGCGACGGGGTTGCGCCGGCCATACAGGCGGGAGCCCGGAACCACGTCGAAACGCCCGAATCACCTGACGGAGCGCCCGTGAAACTCCTGCTGCCAATTGTGTTTTTGCGCGCTTTTTTTGCCGCCACCATGCGGATTGCCGTCTTGGCGCTCGCTTTGCGAAGCCGGGGCCTGCGCGCAGGCGCCGCCGTGTTGCTCGCCGCAACCGCCCTGCCGGCGCTCGCCGCTTTGCCGGTGGACCGAATCAAACTGCCGCCAGGCTTCCATATCGCGGTCTTGTCGGACGCCGTGCCGAGCGCGCGAGCCATGGCGCTCTCGCCGAAGGGCATTCTTTATATAGGCAGCCTCGACGGCCACGTGTACGCGCTCGAATTGCAAAACGGACGCGTCACGGCGCGCCATGTGATCGCGTCCGGGCTGGAAACGCCAGCGGGCGTGGCGTGGCACGATGGAGCGCTCTATGTCTCCGAGGTGTCGAAAATCGTACGCTTCGATGCGATCGACACCCACCTGAACGATCCGCCCAAGCCTGCCGTCGTGATCGATACATTGCCCACGGAGACGCACCACGGCTGGAAATTCATAGCGTTCGGCCCGGACGGCAAGCTATACGTGCCGCAAGGCGCGCCCTGCAACGTCTGCCTGAAAGATCGCAACCGCTTCGCACTGATCGGCCGCATGAATCCGGACGGCAGTCACTACGAAGTCGTGGCGCGCGGCATCCGCAACTCGGTCGGCTTCGCCTGGCATCCGGTGACGCACGAACTGTGGTTCACCGACAACGGCCGCGACCTGCTGGGCGACGACGTGCCGGACGACAAGCTCAACCGCGCGCCGCGCGCCGGGATGGATTTCGGCTTTCCGTACTGCCACGGCGGCGACACGCCCGATCCCGAGTACGGCAAGGACCATCCGTGCAGCGCGTTTACGCCGCCCGTGGTCAAACTCGGTGCGCATGTCGCGGCGCTCGGCATGCGCTTTTACAGCGGATCGATGTTTCCGCCCGCTTACCGGGACAGTATTTTTATCGCCGAGCACGGATCGTGGAATCGCAGCAAGAAGATCGGCTATCGCGTCGTCCACGTGACTACGGACCCGGACGGCAGCAACGCGCGCCAGCAAGTCTTTGCCGAAGGCTGGCTTCAGTCCGGCGAGAGCGAGTGGGGGCGCCCGGCCGACGTGTTGCCACTGCCCGATGGTTCACTCCTGATCAGCGACGATTACGCTGGCGCCGTCTATCGCGTCACCTATTCGGCGCCGTAGCCTGCCTCAAGCGACTCACCGCTTTGAACGCCGGGCGCTCGGAAAGTCCGGCCAGTCAGACGAATCTCGCCGCCCTTGCAACCCCTCGTTCCGGCGCATCTCAAACAACCCGCTCGGCCGACCGACTCGATCCAATGCCTCTCGCACCACCCGCCTCGCGACCGCGACCACCCGTCACGTGACCGGCGGCCCGCGGCGGGCGTAGAATGCGCGTCGGTCCGCGCGAGCCTGCGCGCCGCTCCTTTCGACCGCCTGTCACTCTGCTCTGGCCTACATGTCCACCCTTGTTTCGACTTCCCCGCGTTTCAGATCCAAGACGATTACCGCCGCCCTGGCGTTCTTCTTCGGCAGCCTTGGCGCGCATCGCTTCTATCTGTACGGCATGCGCGACATCTACGGCTGGGCTCACGTGATCAGCACGCTGATCGGCATTCCGGGCGCCATGCTGCTGGTGGCGAGCGAACGGTCGTCGATGCTCGGCTGGGCGCTAGCCTTTCCCGGCGCGGTCTCGCTACTCGCGGCGTTTCTTGCCGCGATCGTCTACGGGTTGCGCCCGGACGAAAAGTGGGACGCGCAGTTCAACGCTCAGAACCAGCGCAAAAGCCGCTCCGGCTGGACGGTCATTTTCATCGTGATTTTTTCGCTGCTGATCGGCGCCTTCCTGCTGATGACCGGCCTCGCCATTTCGTTCCAGACCTACTTCGAAAGTCAGGTGCAGGCGGCGAAAGCGCTCTCGCAGTGATCCGGCGCGCGCCGCGCTAAAAAAGATCCAGTTGAGGATCATCGCGTGCCGGTTCGGCGGGACGCGCCGCCTCGACCCGGCGAAAGTGCGACATATCCAGAATGCCGCGGTCGCGCCGGTTCAGGCCCAGGCGGCGCACCGCCTTGTGGAATCGCTGCTTGAGCAGATCCGCCCACAAGCCTTCGCCCTTCATGCGCGTGGAGAAGGACGAGTCGTAGTCCTTGCCGCCGCGCATGTCCCGCACGCGGCTCATCACCCGGTCAGCGCGATCGGGAAAGTGCGCGGCGAGCCAATCCTTGAATAGCGGCGCGACTTCCCAAGGAAGACGCAGCACGATATAGCTCGCATTGCTTGCGCCGGCCTCCGCGCAGGCCTCCAGCACGCGTTCCATATCCGGTTCGGTGACGAACGGAATCACCGGCGCGATGCTGACGCCGACCGGAATGCCCGCCTCGCTCAATGTGCGGATGGTGCGCAGCCGCCGCGACGGCGTGGCCGCCCGCGGTTCCAGCGTGCGAGCGATGTCCGCGTCCAGCGTAGTGATGGTGATGGCCGCCATGAATTGCCCGCGCGCCGCCATGGGCGCCAGCAAATCGAGTTCGCGTTCGATCAGCGACGACTTGGTGATCGCCGCAAACGGATGCTGACGCTCGCTGAGCACTTCGATCACCCTGCGCGTGAGCCGCAAGTCGCGCTCGACCGGTTGCCAGGCGTCCGTATTGACGCCTAGCGCGATTGGCTCCGGCACGTACGACTTCTTCGACAGTTCCCGCTCGAGCAACTCCGGCGCATTGACCTTGGCGTAGATCCGGCTTTCGAAGTCGAGTCCCGGCGACAGCCCCAGATAAGCGTGCGTGGGCCGCGCAAAGCAATAAATGCAGCCATGCTCGCAGCCGCGATAGGGGTTCAGCGACACGCTGAACGGAATATCCGGCGACGCGTTGCGCGTGAGAATGGTCTTGGCCCGCTCTTCGAAGACCTGCGTGCGCAAGACCTTGGGCTCGTCATCGTCTTCCGGCGACGACAGCCAGCCGTCGTCCACCGCTTCGCGCTGGTCGACTTCGTAGCGGCCTTGCAAGTTCGTCACCGCGCCACGGCCCTTGCGAGGCACGGGCGGTGCGATCGGAAATTCGTTGACGAAGTGGGGGTTGGAGTCGGTCACGGCTGGCACATGCAAAAAAAACGGCGCAAAACACCTGTACAAATATACAGTGTTTACGCCGTTTGTCGAGCCCCGCCCTGCGCCGTCGCGCCGCCTAATCGCCGACCGCGATCGTCAGCGTTTCCTTGATCTCTTCCATCACCACGTAGCTTTTCGACTGCACCGCGCCGGGCAGTTGCAGCAGGATGTCGCCCAGCAGCTTCCGGTAGTCGGCCATTTCGCCGATGCGCGCCTTGATCAGATAGTCGAAATCGCCCGACACGAGATGGCATTCCAGCACTTCCGGAATCTTCTGCACCTCGCGTCGGAACTGGTCGAACATGTTGCCGCTCTTGTGATCCAGCGTGATCTCGACGAACACGAGCAGTGCCGCGCCCAATTCCGCCGGGTTCACGCGCGCGTGGTAGCCGGTGATCACGCCGTCGCGCTCCATCCGCTTGACGCGCTCGATGCACGGCGTGACCGACAGTCCAACCTGTTCGGCCAGGTCTTTCATGGCCATGCGGCCGTCCTGTTGCAGCAGCCGCAGGATCTTGTGATCGAGTTTGTCGAGAGCCCGGACCGGTTGGCGCTGTGTACGCATGGTGTTTTTTCTGAAAATCTTGAAAATACAATAACAAAACCTACCTCACTGTTAATAGTATAGCGGTTAACACTGGGCGAGCCGCATTACACCTCGTGAATCGAACGAATTCCAACGTATCGACGAGCGCATCGCCCTCAGATTTCATTTTGAATACCTGGAGCAGCTATGCGAGTCGTCGTTTTGGGCAGTGGCGTCGTCGGCGTGACCAGCGCGTATTACCTGGCGCGCGCGGGGCACGAAGTGACCGTGATCGATCGCGAGGCCGGCCCGGCGCTCGAAACCAGTTTCGCCAATGCCGGCCAGATTTCGCCGGGCTACGCGTCGCCGTGGGCCGCGCCTGGCGTGCCGCTGAAGGCCGTCAAGTGGATGTTCCAGAAGCACGCGCCGCTGGCAATCCGCCTCGACGGCACGCAATTCCAGTTGCAATGGATGTGGCAGATGCTGCAGAACTGCACGTCGTCGCGTTATGCAGTGAACAAGGGCCGCATGGTCCGCCTCGCCGAATACAGCCGCGACTGCCTGCAAGCGCTGCGCGCTGAAACCGGCATTCAGTACGAAGGCCGCGCTGGCGGCACGCTTCAGGTGTTCCGCACGCAGCAGCAATTCGACGGCGCCGCGAAAGATATCGCCGTGCTGCAGGAAGCCAATGTGCCGTATGAACTGCTGTCACCGGCTGAACTCGCGCGCGCCGAGCCGGCGCTCGCCGCGGTGTCGCACAAGCTGACCGGCGGTCTGCGCCTGCCGGGCGACGAAACCGGCGACTGCCAGATGTTCACCACGCGGCTCGCCGCGTTGGCTGAGGAACTCGGCGTCAAATTCCGCTACAACACGCCGATCGACGCACTCGCGATGGCGGGTGGCCGCATCGCCGGCGTGAAGTGCGGCGAGGAACTGGTGCGCGCGGATTCGTTCGTCGTCGCGCTGGGTTCGTACTCGACCCACTTCCTGTCCGGTCTGGTGAAGATTCCGGTCTATCCGCTCAAGGGTTATTCGATCACCGCGCCGATCGTGAACGAAGCGTCGGCGCCGGTTTCAACCGTGCTCGACGAAACGTACAAGATCGCGATCACCCGTTTCGACGACCGGATTCGGGTGGGCGGCATGGCCGAGATCGTCGGCTTCGACAAATCGCTGCGCCAGGCGCGTCGCGAAACGCTGGAATTGTGCGTGAACGATCTGTTCCCGGGCGGCGGCGATACGTCGAAGGCCAGCTTCTGGACCGGTCTGCGTCCGATGACGCCGGACGGCACGCCGATCGTCGGCCGCACTCCGGTGCCGAACCTGTTCCTGAACACGGGCCACGGCACGCTGGGCTGGACGATGTCGTGCGGCTCCGGTCAACTGCTCGCCGACGTGATGTCGGGCAAGCAACCGGCCATCAAGGCGGACGATCTGTCGGTGCATCGCTATCTCGGCGAGATCGGCGGCGCGCATCGCCCGGCTTATGCTTAAGGTTTAACGACGACGCTTCGCGAGAGCGGTGGCGCTGGTTTGCGATCTCACAGACCAGCACGATAAAAACAAACGGCGCCTCACAAGGCGCCGTTTGTTTTTAAGCGAGGCAGAAGTTAACTCAGAACTGATCTTCCGACAAAGCCAGCACACTCTCTCCACCCTTTGCGCTGACAATCGACGCTTCGAGCGCCGACGCCAGCGGCAGCACATGCTCCGCATAGAACTGCGCGGTAGCGATCTTGGCGCCGTAGAACGACGGGTCTTCGTCGCGCTTCTGAGCCGCCACGAGCAACGCACGCGCCATCTGCCAGCCGCCCAGCACGATGCCCGCGAGCTTCAGATACGGCACGCTGCCTGCGAACACCGCGTTCGGATCGCCCTTCGTGTTGGCCACGACGAAATCGACCGCCGCGCTCAACGAGCGCTGGCCCTGCGCGAGATACTTCTTCATCGAATCGAACGCCGGGCCTTGCTGCGCGCCGAGTGCCTCGATCGTTTCAGCCACCTCGGCGAGCAGCGACTTCGCCACCTTGCCGCCGTCCCGCACGGTCTTGCGGCCAATCAGGTCGTTCGCCTGAATCGCGGTCGTGCCTTCGTAGATCGTCAGAATGCGCGCATCGCGGTAGTACTGCGCCGCGCCGGTTTCTTCGATGAAGCCCATGCCGCCATGCACCTGCACGCCGAGGCTCGTGACGTCGATCGACAACTCCGTGCTCCAGCCCTTCACGATCGGTACGAGGTATTCGTAGATCGCCTGATGTTCGGCGCGCTTGCCTTCGTCCGCATGACGATGCGCGATGTCGCAGTGCGCCGCGGCCACGTACGCCAGCGCGCGCGACGCTTCGGTGAGGCCGCGCATGGTGGCGAGCATACGGCGCACGTCCGGATGTTGAATGATCGCGACCGGCTGCTTCGCGGAGCCATCCACGGGACGGCTTTGCACGCGATCTTTCGCGTACGCCACCGCCTTCTGATAAGCGCGATCCGAAATGCCGACGCCTTGCATGCCGACAGCGAAACGCGCCGCGTTCATCATGATGAACATGTATTCCAGACCGCGATTTTCTTCACCGATCAGATGACCGATCGCACCGCCGTGGTCGCCGAATTGCAGCACCGCGGTCGGGCTCGCCTTGATGCCGAGCTTGTGTTCGATCGACACGCAATGCACGTCGTTGCGCTCGCCGAGCGAACCGTCTTCATTGACGAGAAACTTCGGCACGATGAAGAGCGAAATGCCCTTCACGCCTTCCGGCGCATTCGGCGTGCGGGCCAGCACGAGATGCGCGATGTTCTTCGCCATGTCGTGCTCGCCCCAGGTGATGAAAATCTTCGTGCCGAACAGCTTGAACGAACCGTCGCCTTGCGGCTCGGCGCGCGTGCGTACCAACGCGAGATCGGAACCGGCCTGCGGCTCGGTCAGGTTCATCGTGCCGGTCCACTCGCCGGAAATCAGCTTCGGCACATAGGTTTGTTTTTGCGCTTCTGTGCCGGCGGTGAGCAGCGCTTCGATCGCGCCATCCGTCAGCAACGGGCACAGTGCGAACGATAGATTCGACGCGTTGAGCATTTCGACGCACGGCGTCGCGATCAGCTTCGGCAGTCCTTGGCCTTCGTAGTCGACGGGATGTTGCACGCCTTGCCAGCCGCCTTCGCCGAACTGGCGAAACGCTTCCTTGAAACCGGGCGTCGCGGTCACCGCGCCGTCTTTCCAGCTGCTCGGATTGCGATCGCCTTCTGCATTCAACGGCGCCAGCACACCACCGCACAGTTTCGCCGACTCTTCGAGGACGGCTTGCGCCGTCTCGAGGTTCGCGTCTTCGAAGCCCGGCAAGGTCGCGATGTCTTCGAGACCGGCCAGTTCTTTCATCACGAACAGCATGTCCTTGATGGGCGCCGTATAGCTCATTTCAGTTCTCCTCCCGCTTCTGATATAAAAAAAGGGCGCTGGACTTGATCGGTCCCACGCCCTTCATGTGCTGCCAGACGCCTTCTATGCGGCGTTACGGCGCTTAACCGAGTTCGCTAACGAGTTCGGGCACGAGCGTGAACAGATCGCCCACCAGACCGTAATCGGCGACGCTGAAGATCGGCGCTTCTTCGTCCTTGTTGATCGCGACGATCACTTTGCTGTCCTTCATCCCGGCCAGATGCTGGATCGCGCCCGAGATGCCGACTGCGATGTACAGTTGCGGCGCGACGATCTTGCCGGTCTGCCCGACCTGATAGTCGTTCGGCACGAAGCCCGCATCGACCGCTGCGCGCGATGCGCCCAGCGCTGCGTTCAGCTTGTCCGCCAGCGGTTCGAGCACCTTCGTGTAGTTCTCGCCGTTGCCGAGACCCCGGCCACCCGAGACGATGATCTTCGCCGACGTCAGTTCCGGACGGTCCAGCTTCGTCACTTCACGGCTAACGAAGGACGAGATGCCGCTGTCGGCTGCCGCTTCGATCTTTTCCACCGATGCGCTGCCGCCTTCGGCTGCCACAGGGTCGAAACCAGTCGTGCGGACCGTGATGACCTTGATCGGATCAGCCGATTGCACTGTTGCGATTGCATTGCCGGCGTAGATCGGACGCTCGAACGTATCAGCAGAATCCACTGCCGTGATGTCGCTGATCTGCGCAACGTCCAGCTTCGCTGCGATACGCGGCGTGATGTTCTTGCCGTAGGCGGTTGCCGGCGCGAGGATATGCGTGTAGTCCTTCGCGATGTTCACCACCGTTGCTTCGATGTTTTCCGCGAGACCCGCTTCGAGTTGTGGCGCGTCGGCCAGCAGCACTTTGCTAACGCCCGCAATCTTCGCTGCCGCATCCGCCGCGGCTTGCGCGTTGTGCCCTGCCACCAGCACGTGGATATCGCCACCAATCTTCTGCGCCGCTGCAATCGTGTTCAGCGTCGCGGCCTTGATCGACGCGTTGTCGTGTTCTGCAATTACCAGATTCGTCATTTCGTCCGTCTCCTTACAGCACCTTGGCTTCGGTCTTCAGCTTCTCGACCAGCGTCTTCACATCCGGCACCTTCACACCGGCGGAGCGCTTGGGCGGCTCGACAACCTTCAGCGTCTTCAGGCGCGGCGTGACGTCGACACCCAGATCTTCCGGCTTGACGACTTCCAGCGGCTTCTTCTTCGCCTTCATGATGTTCGGCAGCGTCACGTAGCGCGGCTCGTTCAGGCGCAAGTCCGTGGTGATGACTGCGGGCAGCTTCAAAGATAGCGTTTCAGCGCCACCGTCCACTTCACGCGAAACGGTCGCCTTGCCGTCGGCAACAACAACCTTCGACGCAAACGTCGCCTGCGGCAAACCAGCCAACGCAGCCAGCATCTGGCCGGTCTGGTTCGAATCGTCGTCGATCGCCTGCTTGCCGAGGATGACCAGCTGCGGCTGCTCCTTGTCGACCAGCGCCTTCAGCAGCTTCGCGACAGCCAACGGCTGCAGTTCCACTGAAGACTCGATCAGGATCGCGCGATCCGCGCCGATCGCCAGCGCCGTGCGCAGCGTTTCCTGCGATTGCGTCACGCCCGCCGACACGGCGATCACTTCCGTCGCCACGCCCGCTTCCTTCAGACGCACCGCTTCTTCAACCGCGATTTCATCGAACGGATTCATCGACATCTTCACGTTCGCGATGTCGACGCCCGTGCCGTCCGACTTGACTCGGACTTTCACGTTGTAATCGACCACTCTTTTGACTGGCACCAGGATTTTCATGCACACGCTCCAAAGTTACGAATACGTCAACCCAACGAACATTATAACGACTGCCCTCGTGGCAGCCCTGTCGCGGGCGCTCTAGCAGGAGGATATCGCTCCTCAGCGGCGTGACGGCAATATCGAACGGTCGTTCTATTTTAATCTCGAAAAAACCCGGGTGGCAACCCCGGGTTAAGACCTACGACTCAAATTTTGCATCGCCGTCGTGTCTTGCTTGTTCTGGAGGCCTCCGGCTCACCACGCGGTGATGACCGACCCGCCAAATTTACTTTCAATGAACTGCTTCACTTCCGGCGAATGATACGCCGCGACCAGCTTGGCGACCCACGGCTTATTCTTATCCGCCTCGCGGATTACGATGATGTTCACGTAGGGGCCTTTCGGGTCTTCCATCGCAATGGCGTCCTGCTTGGGCTTCAGACCCGCTTCCATAGCGAAGTTCGTGTTGATTGCAGCGGCGTCCACGTCGTTCAGCGAGCGCGGAATCTGCGCGGCGTCGAGTTCGACGATCTTCAGCTTCTTCGGATTGTCGACGATGTCGAGCGGCGTCGCCTTCAGGCCCGCGTCGGCGCGCAGTTTCAGCAGACCCTGCTTTTGCAGCAACAGCAGCGCGCGGCCACCGTTGGTCGGATCATTCGGCACCGCGATCTTCGCGCCCGGCTGCAGCTCGGCCAGCGTCTTCACTTTCTTCGAATAGATGCCCATCGGGTACGTGACCGTGTCCGCGATACGGATCAGCTTGTAGCCACGGTCCTTCACCTGCGCCTGCAGATACGGGTCGTGCTGGTAGCTGTTCGCGTCCAGATCGCCGCCGGCGAGCGCGGCGTTCGGCTGCACGTAGTCGGAGAACTCGACGATCTTGATGTTCAGACCGTTCTTCGCCGCGACTGTTTTCACGACTTCCATGATCTGCGCGTGCGGACCGCCGGTGACGCCGACCTTGATCGTGTCTTCAGCGTGAGCCGCGTTGGCGGCGAACAGCGATGCGGCGCCGAGCACGGCCGCCAGCTTGAGAATGAAACGACGTTGCATGATGGACCTTTCCGAATCTATCGACTTTGTTGTTTTACTTATGGCTCAAACGACGCACGAGCCAATCCCCGAACGACTGCACCAACTGCACGAAGACGATCAGGATCACCACGACCGTCAACATCACTTCCGGCAGGAACCGCTGGTACCCATAGCGAATCCCGAGATCGCCAAGCCCGCCGCCGCCGATCGCGCCGGCCATCGCCGAATAGCCGACCAGCGAGACGAACGTGATCGTCAGGCCGGCGACCACGCCCGGCAGCGATTCCGGCAGCAACACCTTGAAGACGATCTGGCTAGTGGTCGCACCCATCGCTTGCGCTGCTTCGATCAGGCCGCGATCCACTTCGCGCAGCGCGGTCTCGACCAGGCGCGCGATGAACGGCGCCGCGGCGATCGTCAGCGGCACGACAGCGGCGGCCGTGCCGATCGACGAACCCACCACGAGACGCGTGAACGGAATCACGGCGACCAGCAGGATGATGAACGGCGTCGAACGCACCGCATTCACAATGACGCCCATCACGCGATTCACGGCGATGTTCTGCAATACGCCCTGGCGGTCCGTCAGATACAGCAGCACGCCGAGCGGCAAACCCACCAAGGCGCCGACCAGTCCGGAAATGCCCACCATCACGAGCGTTTCCCAGAACGACTGAACGAACATATCGAACATTTCACTCAACATACGACAACTCCTCCACCACCACGCCCTGTTCACGCAGATACGTCAGCGCTTGCGCCACCTTCGTCGGTTCGCCGCCCGCGAGCACCGCGAGCGAGCCGAACGCCTGCCCCTGGATCTCATCGATCTGGCCGTGCAGGATGTTGAAGTCGAGTTCGTAGCGGCGAATCGTTTCCGACAGGATCGGCTGATCGACGCCCGAGCCGGTGAACGCGAGGCGCAGCAAGTGGCCGCTGCCGGTCTTCAGGCGCTCCGCGACGCGCGCCTTCATGGCGGGCGGCAGTTCCTGCGCGATCACGTCGCCGATCAAGGCGCGCGTGACTTCGTGATGCGGTTGCAGGAACACGTCGATCACCTTGCCTTCTTCGACCACACGGCCCGCGTCCAGCACGGCGACGCGGTCGCAGACCTGCTTGATCACGTCCATCTGGTGCGTGATCAGCACGATGGTCAGGTTCAGTTCGCGATTGATGCGCTTGAGCAGGTCGAGAATCGCGCGCGTGGTTTCGGGATCGAGCGCGGAGGTCGCTTCGTCGGAGAGCAGCACTTTGGGCTTGCTCGCAAGAGCGCGCGCAATGCCGACGCGCTGCTTCTGGCCGCCGCTGATCTGCGCCGGATACCGGTCCTTCTGCGCCGACAGGCCGACCAGTTCGAGCAGCGGCAGCACGTTCGCTTCGATCTCATCGCGCTTCATGCCGGCGAGTTCGAGCGGCAGCGCGACGTTCTCGTAGACCGTGCGCGACGACAGCAAATTGAAGTGCTGGAAAATCATGCCGATCTCGCGGCGCGCCTCGCGCAATTGCGCGGCGGGCAGCGTGGTCAGATCGCGGCCGTTGACGACGATATTGCCTTCGCTCGGGCGCGTCAGCAGGTTCAGGGTGCGCACGAGCGTGCTCTTGCCCGCGCCGCTGCGGCCGATGATGCCGAACACCTCGCCCGCCGGAATCGACAGATTGACGTTGTGCAGCGCCTCGACCCAGCCCCGGGGCCCGGCGAACCGCTGGGAGATATTGCGTATTTCGATCATGGAAAAACGAAACGGCGGAGTCTGTCAGCGAGCGTTGTGTGCTCCCGACAAGCGGCCGCCGTTACTTTTATTGGGATTTGAGCCCGCAATTCTACCGCAGCGTCGTCATTCCCTTTAATAATCAATTACGATCTTTTCATAACCTGTGGGCATTAGAGGCTCGCTCCGCGCGAGATGCTCGCGCGCGCACTGTCGCTGCGACTATGATCGGGCGGAACAAAATCAGGATAAGCGCGCAGCCATGGAAACATCTCAACGCAGCAATCCGCGGTCAGTCGCGGGCAACCGCAACGCTGGCGAGCCGCAGTGCTCGTCGGTCACGACCGGCGATGGCGTGGACCTGCCGCTGTACCGCTGGCCGGCCGCCGCACCGCTGCGCGCCACGGTCGCGTTGCTCCACGGGCTCGCCGAGCACGCCGGCCGCTATGCGGCGCTCGCTGCGCGGCTGAACGCGGCCGGCATCGAACTGGTGGCGATCGATCTGCGCGGCCACGGCCAGGCGCCCGGCAAGCGGTCGTACGTGAAGCGCTTCGACGACTATCTGCTGGACGCACAAGCGTTGCTCGACGCCGCGGCGCAAAGTTGCGCCCCGCTCTTCCTGATGGGCCACAGCATGGGCGGCGCCGTGGCCGCGTTGTACGCGATCGAGCGCCTCGACGCGAGCGGCCGGCACCTGAACGGTCTGATCCTGTCGAGCCCGGCGCTTGCGCCCGGCCGCGATGTGCCGCGCTGGATGCTGAAGCTGAGCCAGGTGATCAGCCAACTCTACCCGAGCTTCCCGGCGATGAAAATCGACGCCGCTTTGCTCTCGCGCCTTCAGCCCGTGGTGAACGCCAATCGCAACGATCCGCTCGTGCATCACGGCGCGATTCCCGCGCGCACCGGCGCGGAACTGTTGCTGGCGATGGCGCGCATCGAACGCGGCCGTGCGGACTTGCGGGTACCGCTACTGGTTTATCACGGCACCGCCGATAAGCTCACCGAACCCGAAGGCAGCCGCGATTTCGGTGAGCACGCAGGCTCGCCGGATAAGACGCTTACGCTGCACGAAGGCAGCTATCACGAGACGATGAACGACATCGACCGCGATCGGGTGATCGGCGCGTTGATCGAGTGGATTGAAAAACGGGTGGTGCTTAAAGCCTGAGCGACGCGCGACTAGCTCGCGTCACGCTTCCAGTCGGGCGGCCGTTTGTCGATGAAAGCCTGCACGCCTTCGAGCGCTGACTCGTCCATCATATTGCAGGCCATGGTCTGGCCGGCGAGCTGATAAGCCGCTTCGATACCCATTTCCAACTGACGATAGAAGAGGCCTTTGCCGGCGCTCACGGCTTCGACGGGTTTCGCGCAGATGCTGGTGGCGAGCCGCGCGATTTCCGGGTCGAGCGCATCTGCCGGGACCACGCGGTTCACGAGACCTTGCTGCTTCGCCTCGGCGGCATCGATGAAATCGCCGGTGAGCAGCATTTCAAGCGCCGCTTTGCGCGACAGGTTGCGCGACAGCGGCACAGAGGGTGTCGCGCAGAAGAGGCCGAGGTTCACACCCGAGACGGCAAACCGCGCCGTGTCGGCGGCGACAGCCAGATCGCACATCGCGACGAGTTGACAGCCGGCCGCCGTCGCGATGCCCTGCACGCGCGCGATCACGGGTTGCGGCAAGCGCTGGATCGTCATCATGAGTTTCGTGCAGCGGGCGAACAGCGCCTGGTAATACGCCAACGAAGGCGCCGCGCGCATTTCCTTCAGATCGTGTCCCGCGCAGAACGCCCTGCCCGCGCCGGCGATCACCACCACGCGCGCGTCCGACCGCCCGATTTCGCTCAATGCGGTCTGCAGGTCGTCGAGCAAGGCTTCGGAGAGCGCGTTGAAGGCGTCGGGCCGATTCATCGTCAAACGCACGACGCCCGGCACCCCGTACGCGCCGTGTTCAATTTCGACCAGTGAAACGTTGCGCGCATCAGCGTTCATGGTTCGCTCCTAATGCGTTTTGAGTGGACGGCGCCGCGCGCGGCACCGGCGCAGCGGTTTAGCGGCTCAGATCCCGGCCAGCGAACGCACGTGGGCGACCACGCTGCGCCCCAACGCGGACAGGTTGTAGCCGCCTTCGAGGCAACTGACGATCCGTCCATGCGCATAACGCTTCGCGATCTCGCGCATCTGATCGGTGATCCAGGCGTAATCGTCTTCGACGAGGCCCATGTTGCCGAGGTCGTCCTCGCGATGCGCGTCGAAACCGGCCGAGATGAACAGCATCTCCGGCTTGAAATCATGCAGGCGCGGCAGCCACAGCAGGTCCACCGCCTCGCGCACCGCCATGCCTTTCGAGCGCGCCGGCATCGGCACGTTGCACATGTTGGGCGCCTGGTTGTCGGCGCCCGTGAACGGATAGAACGGATGCTGGAAGATGCTGCACATCAGCACGCGCGAGTCGCCCGAGAAAGCCGCTTCGGTGCCGTTGCCGTGATGCACGTCGAAGTCGATGATCGCGACGCGCTGCAAGCCGTGCACTTCGAGCGCATGACGCGCGGCGATCGCGACGTTGTTGAAGAAGCAAAAGCCCATGGCGCGCGCCGGCTCCGCATGGTGGCCGGGCGGGCGCACGCTGCAGAAGGCATTGTCGTAGCGGCCTTCGATCACCGCATCGGTCGCGGCAACCGCGGCGCCCGCCGCGCGCAATGCGGCCTGCAAGGTGTGCGGGTTCATCGTCGTATCGGGATCGATTTCGGCCATGCCTTCAGCCGGCGAGCGGCGGCGGATGTAATCGACGTGAGCTTGCGTATGCACGCGCAGCAGCGCGGCATCGTCGGCGAGTGGCGGCGACTCGCGCTCGATCAGCGAGTCGATGCGGCTCGCGATCAACTGATCTTCGATTGCCTGCAGACGCGCGGGGCATTCGGGATGCCATTGCCCCATATCGTGCAGCAGACAGTCGGCGTGAGAATAGAAGCCTGTTGCCATGATTCTCTTTCTGCGACGTCACGCCTTCGAAGCGCGCGCGGCATGTCTCCATCCAGGGACGCGCGCCCTCGGCGCGCCAACATGCATCAAGTTACCACACGATGCGGCTGTCACGCGTCAGGCACAGTTTTGCGCAGAGGCGTCGGGTATACTGCCCCGATCGGTTTTTCCCCGTCTTTCCCTTGTCTCCTGCGCCACGCGCCTTTAGCTAACTATGACCGTCAAGCTTGCTCTGTCTGCACGAAACCGGCTACGTACCAGAACCATGGCCGCCGCACTATCCGTCGCATCGTGCATGTTCATGGCAACCAGTCCGGCGATCGCGCAAAGCGCCGGCAAGAAACCGCCGGTGCTGCTCGCGCAAGGCCAACCGCAAGCCGCGGTGCCGCAAGGGCAAACGTTTGAAGAAGAGATCATCCCGCAGCGCTACGCGAACAATGCCGATGTCAATGCGTTCATCAACGACATGGTCGCGCGCTACGACTTCGACGAATCCGCGCTGCACTCACTCTTTACCGGCGTGAGCTATTCGGCGACCGCAGTCAAGCTCGTGACGCCGTCGCCTTCGCCGTCGGTCAAGAACTGGCGCGTGTATCAGTCGCGTTTCCTCGACCAGGTCCGCATCAATGCCGGCGTGCGCTTCTGGCGCGCGAACCAGGCCACGCTGCAACGCGCCTATGAAGAGTTCGGCGTGCCGCCGGAAGTGATCGTCGGCATCATCGGCGTGGAGACGATTTATGGCCGCTTCATGGGCAACTTCCGCGTGCTCGACGCGCTGACCACGCTCAGCTTCGACTATCCGAACACGGCAAATCGCGCGGATCGTCAGGCGACTTTCCGCAAGAATCTCGAAGACTATTTGGTGTGGACGCGCGACTCGCAGATCGATCCGACCACGGTGCTCGGCTCGTACACCGGCGCGATCGGCATTCCGCAGTTTCTGCCGAGCAGCATCGTCCAATACGCGGTGAGCTACGACGGCAACAAACAGATCGACCTGCGCACGAGCCAGGCGGACGCGATCGGCAGCGTGGCGAATTACCTGCGTCAGAACGGTTGGGAAAACGGCCGGCCGGTGGTGTGGAAGATCGGCTCGGACGCCGGCAGCCTGGGCGTCGCGCAAGCAGCCGCCGACGGCCAGCCGGAGCCACACTGGCCGCTCAGTCAGTTGCTGCGCGCCGGGTTGCTGCTGAACGAACCGGACGTCGATATCGCGTCGGAGGCCGGCACGCCGGTGACGGTGGTGGATCTGCCCTCACCGGGACGTGGCACCGAGTTCATGCTGGGCTTGAAGAACTTCTACGTGCTGACGCGCTATAACCGCAGTTTCTTCTACGCGCTCGCGGTGTATCAGTTGGGCCAGCGGGTCAAGGCGCAGATGGAAGCCGGCGACGCCACGAACAACGCCGTCAACAACGCGGCGCCGCCGGTTGCGGCTTCGCAATAGTCGGCCATGCGGGCGCCGGGTGCGCCTCACGAGCCGACAAAATGAAAAAGCGCCGGTTTTGAACCGGCGCTTTTTCGTTGGCGAGCGACACTCTGAGCGACGACGCGTTTATGCGGGAAACACACCGGTCGACAGATAGCGGTCGCCGCGATCGCAGACGATGAACACGATCGTCGCGTTCTCGACCTGCCGCGCGACGCGCAGCGCCACTTCGCAGGCGCCGCCCGACGAGATGCCGGCAAAAATCCCTTCCACCGACGCCATGCGGCGCGCCATCGCTTCCGCGGCGGCCTGGCTCACGTTCTCGACACGGTCGACGCGGCTGCGATCGAAAATCTTCGGCAGATAGGCTTCCGGCCATTTGCGGATGCCCGGGATACGCGACCCTTCTTCAGGTTGCGCGCCGATGATCTCGATAGCCTGATTCTGTTCTTTCAGATAAGTGGACACGCCCATGATCGTGCCGGTCGTGCCCATCGACGACACGAAGTGGGTAATGCGCCCTTCGGTGTCGCGCCAGATTTCCGGGCCCGTACCCTCGACGTGCGAGGCCGGATTGTCGGGATTGGCAAACTGATCGAGGATGATGCCCTTGCCTTCGCGCTGCATCTGCTCGGCGAGATCGCGTGCGTACTCCATGCCGCCCGTGACCGGCGTGAGCACGATCTGCGCGCCATACGCGGCCATGCTCTGACGGCGTTCCACCGACAGATCTTCCGGCATGATCAGGACCATTTTGTAGCCACGGACCGCTGCCGCCATGGCGAGCGCAATACCCGTGTTGCCGCTGGTCGATTCGATCAGCGTGTCGCCGGGTTTGATGCGGCCACGCGCTTCCGCTTTCTTGATCATCGACAACGCCGGGCGATCCTTCACCGAGCCCGCCGGGTTATTGCCTTCGAGCTTCGCAAGGATCACGTTATTGCGGCTGCGGATCTCGTCGTCGGGGAGCCGGACGAGTTGTACGAGCGGCGTATTGCCGATCGTGTCTTCAATCGTTTTGTAAGCCATATCGGTTCTGGTGCTGTCGATGCGCGGAGTCTTCAATCCATCGATTCTAAACCACCGTGCCCGCGGCTGCCGTGCGGCCCTTCTGCCCGCATGGATGCAGGCGCCCCGTCAGCGAGCGCCCGCAACGCAAAAAGCCCGCGGCTGAGAACCGCGGGAGCCAGTCATCTGCATGACAGCTGAAGGAGTGTTGCTGCCAACTCCGACCATGAAGGGGAACGAAGGGGACGGACTCCGCGCGCGGGTCACGAGGCCCGCACGCAAAGTCCGCGTAAGGCTATTTCTTCACTGCCACCGTGGCGCTGTTCTTTGGCGTGGCGGCCGGAACGGCCGCGCCTTTGGTCTGTGCAGACGCCGCAGCCTGCGGGTTAGCAGCCGCGCCAGCCGGACCGACAGCGAGACCCTCCGCCTGCAGGCGCTCGACGGTATGCCCGCCCATGCCTTTGACGCGCTTGCCGAGGTCGGCCGGGTCCTTGAACGGACCATGCGCTGCACGCTCGTCGAGAATGGCTTTCGCTTTGGCAGGACCGATGCCCTTGATGCCGCGCAGCGCATCCTCATTGGCCGTGTTGACGTCGACCGCCGCATAAGCGTGGCCGAAAGCGGCCAGCATGGCCGCGGTAACCAGAATTTTTCGAAACATATGGAATCTCCCTCGTACAACCGGTTGGCGACCATCACCAACCGGGAGATTCCAGTTTAAAGAGGGATCCGAAAGATTTACACCTGGCCGAATAGCCAACGCACGTAACGATCGACACCTTCCTGAACGCTCAGGAACGGCGCGTCGTAGCCGGCTGCGCGCAGCTTCGACTGATCCGCTTGCGTGAAGCACTGGTACTTGCCGCGCAACGCATCGGGAAACGGAATGTATTCGATCAACCCGCGCTGCACCTGATCCGCGAGCGACAGCGCCGGTTCGTTGTTCAGCGAGCGCAGCGTGTTGACCACCGTGCTGGCGATGTCGTTGAACGGTTGCGCGCGGCCGCTGCCCAGATTGAAGATGCCCGACTTGTCCGGATTGTCGAAGAAGAACAGGTTGACCTTCACCACGTCTTCCACGGAGACGAAGTCGCGCGTCTGCTCGCCCGCGGCGTAGCCGTTGTATTCGCCGAACAGCTTGACCTTGCCCTCGGCGCGGAACTGGTTGAAGTTGTGAAACGCCACCGACGCCATGCGCGCCTTATGCGTTTCGCGCGGCCCGTAGACATTGAAATAACGGAAGCCGGCAATCTGGCTCTTCGCGGTAGGCAGCACGCGGCGAATCACCTGATCGAACAGGAACTTCGAGTAGCCGTACACGTTGAGCGGCTGCTCGACCTCGCGCTCTTCGACGAAACGGCTCGAGCCGCCATACGTTGCCGCCGACGACGCGTACAGGAACTGGATGTTCTGCGCGAGGCACACATCGAGCACGTCGCGGCTATAGCGGAAATTGTTGTCCATCATGTAGCGGCCGTCGGTTTCCATCGTGTCCGAACAGGCGCCTTCGTGGAAAATCGCGCGCACCTTGCCGAAGTCGCCGCGCTTGAAGCGTTCGACGAATTCGGTCTTGTCGAGGTAGTCGTCGATCTCGCAGTCGACGAGATTCTTGAACTTGTCGGCACGCGTGAGGTTGTCCACGGCGATGATGCGTTGTTCACCGCGCTCGTTGAGCGCCTTCACGAGATTGCTGCCGATAAAACCGGCCGCGCCGGTGACGATGAGGGTCATGATGAGCCTGCGGTAAAGAGCTTTGCATGGGATCGGAGCGAGTGCTCTGCACTAGCTCCAATCGACAGGTCCAGTTGACGCCCCGCGAATCCCTTTTACGCGCCACTCACGGGCGCACAGCGAGGAATCCGGCGGGCCGCATCAATGAAAAAGTTCGTCGTAGTCGACAGTGGCGGTGCCGAGTTTGCCGACCACGATGCCGGCCGCGCGATTCGCGAGCCCGACCGCCTCGATCAGCGTGAGACCCGCGCCGAGCATGGCGGCGAGCGTGGCGATCACGGTGTCGCCCGCGCCCGAGACATCATACACTTCGCGCGCGACAGCCGAAGCGTGCAGGATGCCGTCGTCCGTGAAGAGCGTCATGCCCTCTTCCGAACGCGTCAGCAGCAGCGCCTTGAACTGCAGATCGGTGCGCAGTTTCGTCACGCGCGCGAGCAGATCTTCTTCCGATTTCCACTGACCGACCACCTCGCGCAACTCGGCGCGGTTCGGCGTGATCAGCGTGGCGCCCTGATAGCGTTCCCAGTCGTCGCCCTTCGGATCGACCAGCACCGGCTTGCCCGCGGCATTCGCCTTCGAGATCATTTGCGTGACGTGGGTCAGGCCGCCCTTCGCGTAGTCGGACATCAGAATCACGTCGTGCGACGGCAGCAGTTCGTCGAATCGGGCGAGACCCGCGAGCAGCACTTCGTGCGCCGGCGAGTTTTCGAAGTCGACGCGCAGCAACTGTTGCTGGCGCGACAGCACGCGCAGCTTGATCGTGGTGAGCAGCGCCGGATCGCGCTCGAGATGCGGCTTCACGCCGCTTTCGCCGAGCAGCTGCACGATGCGCTCGCCGGGTTCGTCATGGCCGACCACGCACAGCAAGCCGGCTTGCGCGCCGAGCGCGACCGCGTTGCGCGCGACGTTCGCCGCGCCGCCGAGACGGTCTTCCTGACGCTGCACGTGCACCACCGGCACCGGCGCTTCCGGCGAAATGCGGTTCACGTCGCCGAACCAGTAACGATCGAGCATGACGTCGCCCACCACCAGCACGCGCGCCGCGCCGAGCTGTTCGCGCGGCACGACGGTGAGCGGCGCTGCGGGCGTGGACGGCGCGGCGCCGGGCACGGTCTCAGGCAACGGCCGGAAGTTCAGAGGGTTGGGCATAGGGGCGTCCAATCGAGTGGTAGTCGATGCCGAGTTCGGTCATCGCGTCCGGTTCATACAGGTTGCGGCCGTCGAAAATCAACGGCGACTTCAGCACCGATTTCAGATGAACGAAATCCGGACTCTTGAATTCTTTCCATTCCGTCACGATCACTAGGGCGTCGGCGCCGGTGAGCGTTTCGTCCTGCGTGCTCGTGAAGCTCAGACGCGCGAACCGGTCCGGTGCGTCATGCAGGTCGATGGCGAACACGCGGCGCGCTTCGGTCACCGCGACCGGATCGTACGCGCGCACCTGGGCGCCGCGCGCCAGCAGTTCCGCGATCAGGCGACGGCTCGGCGCCTCGCGCATGTCGTCGGTGTTGGGCTTGAATGCGAGGCCCCACACGGCGAACGTGCGGCCGCTCAGATCGTCGCCGAGTTTGTCCGTGATCTTGTGCACCAGCACGTCTTTCTGCTTGTGGTTCACTTCCTCGACCGCTTCGAGGATGCGCAGATTGTGGCCGCTCTCGCTGGCCGTGCGGATCAGCGCCTGCACGTCCTTCGGGAAGCACGAGCCGCCGTAGCCGCAGCCGGCGTACAGGAAGTGATAGCCGATCCGCGGATCCGAGCCGATGCCGCGGCGCACCGCTTCGATATCCGCGCCGACGCGGTCCGCCAGATTCGACATCTCGTTCATGAACGAGATGCGCGTGGCGAGCATGGCATTGGCCGCGTATTTCGTGAATTCGGCCGAGCGCACGTCCATGTACAAAGTGCGTTCGTGATTGCGGTTGAACGGCGCGTACAGACGCTTCATCAATTCGCGCGCGCGCATGCCGGGTTCGTCTTCGTCGATGCCGATCACGATGCGGTCGGGACGCATGAAGTCGTCGACCGCCGCACCTTCCTTCAGGAACTCGGGATTGGACACCACCGAGAAGCGATGCTGCGCGCTGGCGGCGAGCCCGCGTTTAGCCAGCTCTTCTTCGACCACCGTGTGTACGCGCTGCGCGGTGCCGACCGGCACTGTCGACTTGTCGACGATCACCTTGAAGCCGTTCATCGTGCGGCCGATGTTGCGCGCCGCTTCGAGCACGTATTGCAGATCCGCCGAGCCGTCTTCGTCAGGCGGCGTGCCGACGGCGATGAACTGCACGTCGCCGTGCGCGACGCTGGCTTCGACATCCGTGGAAAACGTGATGCGGCGCGCCGCGCGCGTGCGGGCGATCATCTCCTGCAAACCGGGCTCGTGAATGGGCACGCCGCCGTTGTTGAGGATTTCGATCTTGCGCGGATCGACGTCGAGACAGAAAACGTCGTGACCGATCTCGGCGAGACACGCGCCAGTGACAAGACCCACATAGCCCGTGCCGATAATGGTGATTTTCATACGCTTTCCGGTAGAGGGTTCCGGTGATGATTCCCGGCGATGAAGCCGGTCAGAAACACGTTGCGAAATCCGCCCGCGCTGGGGCGGTTGCCACACGCCGGGCGGCGGCGCGACCGCGCAGCCGAAGCCGCCGCGGCCATCAAAGCGTCAGTTCGACGCGGTGATCGGCTCGACGCGACGCGGCGCATAGGTTTCCCAACCGCTGCAACCCGGGCACTGCCAGTAGAAAAGCCGCGCCCTGAAGCCGCAATTCTGGCACGTATACCGCGGCAGATTTTTGGTGCGCTGACGGATCAGCGTGCGCATCAGTTCGAGTTCGCTGCGCCGCGGTTCTTCCGCGGCGGCTTCCTGCGCCTCGAGCAACCGTGTCATGCCCGCCAGATTCGGCGACTTCTGCATTTGCGAGCGCGCCAGCGCATGGGCGGCGTCAGGTCCGCGCAGCGATGCGACGTGCTGATAGGCAACATCGAGCAGATCGTTGGTCGGATAGCGGTCCACCCACGTGGTGAGCAGATCGGCGCCATCCTGGGGGCGGCCGAGCGCCTCGTAGGCCTTCATCAGCTTTTCCGCGACCAGCGGCAGATAGGCCGGATTCTGCTCCTCCACGCGCCGCCATTGGGCGATGGCCGCTTCCTGCGCGCCGCCGGCCGCGTCGACGTCGCCGAACAGGATCGTGGCGCGCACGTTGGTTGAGTTCGCCTTCAGCGCGAAACCGAGCTGGCGGCGGGCTTCGTCCGGCTTCTTCTGTTGTAGCGCTTCCTGCGCGAGTTCGCAGTGGAACTGCGCAATTTCCTTGTCGAGCGACTCCGCGCCCATCGTTTCCAGATGACGCGCGGTATCGATGGACTTGACCCAGTCCTTCTCGATTTCGTAGATGGTGAGGAGCGCGCGTTGCGCGCCCAGCGCGTAGTCGCCGGTTTCGAGCGAGCGGAACGTTTCTTCCGCGCGATCGAGCAGACCCGCCTTCAGGAAGTCTTGCCCCAACTCGTAAAGCGCGTGATCGCGCTCGCTGACCGGCAGGTCGGCGCGGCTCAACAGATTCTGATGCACGCGAATCGCGCGATCCGTTTCACCGCGGCGACGGAACAGATTGCCCAGCGCGAAGTGCAACTCGACCGTTTCGGGATCGAGCTTGACCACTTCGATGAAGGCATCGATAGCCTGGTCCGGCTGCTCGTTGAGCAGGAAGTTCAGGCCGCGAAAATACGAACGCGGCAAGTTGGCGCTTTCGGACAGCAGCGTCTTGAGGTCGTAGCGCGCAGCCATCCAGCCGAACGCGAAAGCGACGGGTATGACAAGCAGCCACCAGAAGTCTAGATCCATGCGATTAATGCAAATGTGCGGGAAAGCGAAGACGGAAAGCCGCGCTCACGATGCGCGGCGGAAGAAATTCAGATCAACGGCGGCATGGGCGGTTGTTCGACCACGACCGGGGTTTCGCGCGCCACCCGCAACTCGCGCTTGAGCCGGCCATTTTCCATGCGCAAGCGCAGCATGGCCGGCATCGACGAAACCAACCCGGCCAGCAGCCCCACCACGAAGAACGCGAGGCCGATCAGGATCAACGGCGCCGACCATGCGTAGCCGGCGAGGAAATTCAGCGTAGCAGGTTGTGTATTGGAGAGCGCCAGCACCAGCAGCAGCACGAACACCAGCACACGGATCAGCCAGACGATAAATTTCATGAATAGGTCTCTTGACGGCAGTTGCGGGGTGACGCCGGCTTGATGACGCGTCGCGCCACGGTGTTGCCCGCGCCGAAGTGACCCGTATTGTAATTGAAGCCCTCGCGGCTGGGCAGGAACTGGCGGATTGCGGGCTTACGCGGTTTTATCTTGCCGCAGGTGGGTAAGCGGGTGCGTGGGTCAGTTTGTCTGGGTTCGCCGGTCGTGCTCACAGGCTGTGCCTGTGGGCCACGCGTCAGGCCAGGCGAACGTCGCGGCGCAAAAACGCCAAACGTACAGACGAAAAAAAGCGCCCGAAGGCGCTTTTTCTGGTCTTTTGCCGACTGGCTTTGGCCGCTGACGCTACCAATGCCACGCTGCAAATAGCGCAGCGAAGCATTTACAGGTCGTCATCCGGCTCTTCGGCCTTCAACGGCTCACCCGCGCGACGATCTACCCGCTCGCGCAATTCCTTGCCCGGCTTGAAGTGCGGTACGTACTTCTCAGGTACCAGCACCTTCTCGCCCGACTTGGGATTACGCCCGACGCGGGAGGGACGGCGGTTAAGGCCGAAGCTGCCGAAGCCGCGAATTTCGATGCGATGACCGTTGGCAAGTGCCTCCGACATCGCATCAAGCATCGTCTTCACCGCGAAATCCGCATCTTTAAGGACAAGTTGCGGAAATCGCGCAGCCAGCTGGGCGACCAATTCCGATTTGGTCATACTGCAGCAGACCTCTCAGGCTTACTGGTTCTGGCCGTCGAGCTTGGCCTTCAACAGCGCGCCGAGGTTCGTCGTGCCGGTGGCAGCCGAGCTCGAGTCCGACGAAGCCAGGCCGCGAATCGCTTCCTGTTGCTCAGCCGAATCCTTGGCCTTGATCGACAGGTTGATACCACGCGACTTGCGATCGATGTTGATGATCATCGCGTTGACCTTGTCGCCGTCCTTCAGCACGTTGCGAGCATCTTCCACGCGGTCTTGTGCGATTTCCGAAGCGCGCAGGTAGCCTTCGACTTCTGCCGACAGCTGAACCACAGCACCCTTCGCGTCCACCGACTTGACCACGCCGTCGACGATCGAACCCTTGTCGTTCATGGCAACGAAGTTGCTGAACGGGTCGCCTTCGAGTTGCTTGATGCCCAGCGAAATGCGTTCCTTCTCGACGTCGATGCCGAGAACGATCGCTTCCACTTCGTCGCCCTTCTTGTACTTGCGAACTGCTTCTTCGCCCGTTTCGCTCCACGACAGGTCCGACAAGTGAACCAGACCGTCGATGCCGCCCGGCAGACCGATGAAGACGCCGAAGTCGGTGATCGACTTGATTGCGCCTTGCAGCTTGTCGCCCTTCTTGAAGTTGCGGCTGAAGTCGTCCCACGGGTTCGGCTTGCATTGCTTCATGCCGAGGCTGATACGGCGGCGGTCTTCGTCGATTTCGAGAACCATGACTTCGACTTCGTCACCCAGTTGCACGACCTTCGACGGTGCAACGTTCTTGTTCGTCCAGTCCATTTCCGACACGTGAACCAGGCCTTCGATACCCGATTCGACTTCGACGAATGCGCCGTAGTCGGTGATGTTGGTGACCTTACCGAACAGGCGCGTGCCCGACGGGTAACGGCGCGAAATGCCTTCCCACGGATCGTCGCCCAGTTGCTTGATGCCCAGCGAAACGCGGTTCTTCTCTTGATCGAACTTGAGGATCTTCGCGGTGACTTCCTGGCCAACCGACAGCACTTCGCTCGGGTGACGCACACGACGCCATGCGATGTCGGTGATGTGCAGCAGGCCGTCGATACCGCCGAGGTCCACGAACGCGCCGTAATCCGTGATGTTCTTCACCACGCCTTCCACGATCGCGCCTTCCTTCAGCGTTTCGAGCAGCTTTGCGCGCTCTTCGCCTTGGGTCGCTTCGATCACGGCACGGCGCGACAGCACGACGTTGTTACGCTTGCGGTCGAGCTTGATGACGCGGAATTCCAGCGTCTTGCCTTCGTACGGGGTCGTGTCCTTGACCGGACGCGTGTCGACCAGCGAACCCGGCAGGAATGCGCGGATGCCGTTGACCATGACGGTCATGCCGCCCTTGACCTTGCCCGTGATCGTGCCGGTCACGAGTTCGTTGTTGTCGAGAGCCTTTTCCAGCGACAGCCACGAAGCCAGACGCTTCGCCTTGTCGCGCGACAGGATCGTGTCGCCATAGCCGTTTTCCAGCGCGTCGATCGCGACGGAAACGAAGTCGCCCGCCTGCACTTCTACCTCGCCCGCGTCGTTCAGGAACTCTTCGAGCGGGATGTAGGCTTCGGACTTGAGACCAGCGTTGACGACCACGAAGTTGTGGTCAACACGCACGACTTCGGCGGAGATCACTTCGCCGGCGCGCATGTCTTGCTTGGTCAGCGACTCTTCGAACAGAGCCGCAAAAGATTCGGTATTCGGGGTAGAGGTTTGCAGGTCGGACATAAAAATCAAAATTTGCATGGTTCTCGCGGTGCCCGGCTGGCCGGACGGTCAGCAACAACGGCCAAGAATGCGAATGCCACACGGGGTTAAAGGGTTAACACAACGCTGCGCGACAATCGCGAAGCACCTACTGACAACGGACTTCTACTGCGCCCACACCTGAAGCACAACTCGTACTTTCATCAGGCATGCGGGACTAAAGCTTCATACCACTGCACCACTTGCTCGACCGCCTGGTCGACCGACAAGGCGGAGGTATCAAGCAGCTTTGCATCCGCTGCGGGCTTGAGTGGCGCGGCTGCGCGCTGACTGTCACGCTCATCGCGCTCACGCAAATCCCGGAGCAAGTCATCTATATTAGCAGAAAATCCTTTTTGGATCAATTGCTTATGCCGGCGCGCCGCGCGGGCCTCGACGCTGGCGGTCATGAACACCTTCAGCACGGCGTCCTGGAAGATCACGGTGCCCATATCTCGGCCGTCCGCAACCAGTCCCGGTTCCTTACGAAAAGCCCGCTGACGCGCCACCAGCGCGGTGCGCACCGGCGCATGCACGGCGATCGCCGAGGCACGGCCGCCGACTTCCTCCGCGCGGATCTCGGCCGAGACGTCGACGCCGTCGAGCTGCGCCAGCCCCTCGCGAAACGTGATGTGCAGATCGTCGATCAGTTTTGCAAGGGCGTCGGCGTCGGCCGCCTCGATGTTGTAGCGCAGGCTGGCAAGCGCGGCGAGACGGTACAGCGCGCCGCTATCCAGCAAGTGGAAGCCGAGGCTCGCGGCAACCAGCGCGGCCACGGTGCCTTTGCCGGAGGCACTCGGGCCGTCGATCGTAATGACGGGCGTCTGGTGAAAGGGACGGGTCGGTTTCATCGAAAAAGTCGCACGTCAGTCGATTCGGGGTCGAATCAGGGTTGGGCGAGCGCGGTAAAGCGCTCGAAATAATCGGGAAACGTCTTGCCGACGCACTTCGGGTCGTTGATGCGCACCGGCACGCCGCCGAGACTCACCAGCGAAAAGCACATGGCCATGCGGTGATCGTCGTAGGTGTCGATGGCGGCGTTCGGAATCAGCTTTTCAGGCGGTTCGATGACGAGGAAATCCTCGCCTTCCTGCACCTTGGCGCCGACCTTGCGCAACTCCGTCGCCATCGCGGCGAGCCGGTCGGTTTCCTTCACGCGCCAGCTGGCGATATTGCGCAGCGTGGTCGCGCCATCCGCGAACAACGCCGCGACGGCGATCGTCATCGCGGCATCGGGAATCAGGTTGCAGTCCATGTCGATCGGCTCGAGCTTGCCGCTGTCGTGGCCGACGCCGCGCACTTCGATCCAGTCGTCGCCCATCTGCAGGTTCGCGCCCATCCTGATGAGCGCATCGGCAAAGCCGACGTCACCCTGGATGCTGGCCCGGCCGACACCCTCCACCTTCAGCGGCCCACCGCCGAGCGCGCCGGCTGCGAGGAAATACGAAGCGGACGACGCGTCGCCCTCCACCATGATCGCGCCCGGCGACTGATAGCGTTGCCCAGCCGGCACGACGAACTGATGCCAGCCGTTGCGTTCAACCTTGATGCCGAAGCGCTCCATCAACTTGATGGTGATCTCGATGTACGGCTTCGAGATCAATTCGCCGTCCACCTGCACGGTGCTCACACCGCTCTCGGTGCGCAACAGTGGCAGCGTCATGAGCAGCGACGTGAGGAACTGACTCGACACATCGCCACGCACGGTAATCGGCGCGTCGGCGTTGATCTGCCCCGGACGAATCCGCAGCGGCGGATAGCCTTCGTTCTCTTCATAGTCGACCTTGGCGCCGAGCTGGCGCAGGCCGTCGACCAGATCGCCGATCGGCCGCTCGTGCATGCGCGGCACGCCGTGAATGCGGTAGTCGCCGCCATTGACCGCCAGCGCCGCCGTCAGCGGACGCACCGCCGTGCCGGCGTTGCCGAGAAACAGATCGGCCGTGCGCGCCGTGAACGCGCCGCGCGTGCCGGTCACGACGCAGGTGTCGCCGTCGCGCTTCAGACGCACGCCGAGCTTTTCGAGCGCGTCGAGCATCACGCGGGTGTCGTCGGAGTCGAGCAGGTTCGTGATCGTCGTTTCGCCTTCGGCGAGCGCCGCGAGCAGCAACACCCGGTTCGAAATGCTCTTCGAGCCAGGCAGACGAACCGTGCCGGACGCGCGGGAAAACGGTCCGAGGTCGAGGAATTCCATGATTGAGTCCAGTTTCCGGTTATTTCGACGCGTCACTATTGGCGACGCCGGCCGAGCGCTGTTCCTGCCATTCCGTGCGCGCCACGCGCGAGCGCGCGAATACGGCTTCGAGGGCGGCGCCGTCAGCGGCTTCGATGGCCGCGCGCAAGCGCGCGAGCACTGCCGTGTAGGCGTCGAGTTCGTCGAGCAGCGCGACGCGATTGGCGACGCACACGTCGCGCCACATTTCCGGGCTCGACGCGGCGATCCGCGTGAAGTCGCGGAAACCGCCCGCCGCGAAGGAGAATTTCAGCGCGGCGTCGGGCGAATTGAGAATCTGCTCGACCAGCGCGAACGAGAGCACGTGCGGCAAATGACTGACCGAGGCGAACACGCGGTCGTGCTGCTCGGGCGCCATGTTGCGTACGAGCGCGCCGGTGGCGCGCCACATCGCCGCGACACGTTCCACATTTGCCGGCGCGTTTTCGGGCAGCGGACACAGCACGACATTGCGGCCGACATACAGGTCGGGCAAGGCTGCTTCCACGCCGCTCGCCTCGCGGCCGGCAATCGGATGGCCCGGCACGAACTGGCCGATGCGCGCGCCAAGCGCCGCGCGGGCGGCGGCGACCACGTCCGATTTGGTGCTGCCGGCGTCGGTGACGATCGTGGCGTCTTCGAGAAACGGCGCGATGCGCTCGAGCAGCGGCTGCGTCTGCGCGACGGGCGCGGCCAGCAGCACGAAGTCGGCGCCGGATAGCGCTTCACGCAGCGAGGCGTCGTCGTTCAACGCCGCGGAGCCGTCGATCACACCCAGTTCCAGAGCGCGCTCAGTCGACGCGGACGAACGCCCCACACCAATCACTTTGCGCGCGCCCTCGGTCTCGCCCCGCTCGCGCAACGCGCGCGCGAGCGATCCGCCGATCAGGCCGACACCGAAAATTACCAGCTTGTTAAAAGAAAACGCGGCCACGTCGGTCACTGAAAAAGCGCGCCTTTCATGCCGACGAGGCGCGCGGGTCAAGGATTACCGCTTACGCGGTGGCGAGCGTCTTTTCGAGCGCCGCGATGAATGCTTCGTTTTCTTCGGGCAGGCCGATCGTGATGCGCAGCCATTGCGGCAAACCGTAGTTGCCGACCGGACGCACGATCACGCCCTGCTTCAACAATTCGAGGTTGACGCGGTTGCCAGCCGCGTCGTCGTTGCCGACACGCACCAGCACGAAATTGCCATCCGACGGCACATACTCCAGACCGAGCTTGTCGAACGCTTCGGTCAAACGGCGATAGCCTTGCGCGTTCAACGCCGCGCTCTTTTCCAGAAACGCCTTGTCGTTCAGCGCAGCGATCGCCGCGGCTTGCGCGAGCGTGTTCACATTGAACGGCTGACGCAAGCGATTCAGCAAATCGGTCAGCTCGGGCTGCGCGATCGCGAAACCCACGCGCAATCCGGCGAGGCCGAAGGCCTTCGAGAACGTGCGCGACACTAGCAGGTTCGGGTAGCGGCGCACCCACGCGATCGAGTCATAGCGCTTCTCTGCCGCCAGATATTCCGTATACGCCTCGTCGAGCACGACGGCCACGTTGCGCGGCACCTTGTCGAGAAACGCTTCGAGCTTCGGGCCTTCGATGAACGTGCCCGTCGGGTTATTCGGATTGGCGACGAAAATCAGGCGCGTATCGTCGGTGATAGCCGCGAGCATCGCGTCGAGGTCGTGACCGTATTTGACAGCCGGCACGACGATGGCGCGCGCGCCCAGGCCTTGCGTGGCCAGCGCGTAAACCGCGAACGAGTACTGTGCATAGACGATCGACTGGCCCTTTTCCACAAACGCATGCGCGGCGATTTCGAGGATGTCGTTGCTGCCGTTGCCGAGCGTGACCCAGTCGGCCGGCACGCCGTAGCGCTCGCTCAACGCCGCCTTCAACTCGAACGCATTCGCGTCCGGGTAGCGGCCCAGTTCGCTCGCGGCCTGCGCCAGGGCGCGCTGCGCCGACTCCGGCATGCCGAGGGGATTCTCGTTCGATGCGAGTTTCACGATGGTCGCTTCGTCCAGACCGAACTCGCGGGCCACTTCCGAAATCGGTTTGCCTGCGATGTAAGGCGCAATGGCGCGCACGTAGGAAGGACCGAAAGACGCTGTCATGAGAATCTCCGAACGACTATGAGTAATTGAATACGCGGCGGCCGCAGCGTGGATACCATGGGCCGCCGCTTGACTGTCATCAACGGGCGCGCGGATACGAGCCCAGAATCTTCAGAAACGCTGCCTTCTCGCCGAGTTCGGTGAGCGCGGCGGCGACCGCCGAATCGTCGCGATGGCCTTCGACGTCGATGTAGAAGTAGTACTCCCACGTGCCGACGCGCGCCGGACGCGATTCGAAGCGGGTCATGGACACGCTGTGCCGCGCCAGCGGCTCCAGCAGCTTGACCATCGCGCCCGGTTCGTTCACCACCGACACGATCAGCGACGTCTGGTCATAACCGCTCGGGCCGGCCGGCTGCTTGCCGATCATCACGAAGCGTGTGCGGTTATGCGGATCGTCCTGGATCAGCGCGTACGCCACTTGCAAGCCATAATGGGTCGCCGCGCGATCGCCAGCGATCGCCGCCACGGTCGGATCTTCAGCGGCCATGCGTGCCGCTTCGGCATTGCTCGACACCGCCTGGCGCTCGAGATGCGGCGCGTTGGTCGACAGCCAGCGCTGGCACTGGGCGAGCGCCTGCGCATGCGCGCACACGCGCGTCACGCCCGTGAGGCCCCCGTTCAGCGTCAACAGATTGTGGTGGATCGGCAAAGCCAGTTCGCCGCCAATCGTGAGTTGCGTTTGCAGCAGCAGATCGAGCGTGCGCGACACCGCGCCTTCAGTCGAATTCTCGACCGGCACGACACCGAATTCGGCGGCGCCGGCCTCGACTGAGCGGAACACTTCGTCGATCGACGGACACGGCAGGCCTTCGATCGACTGACCGAAGTACTCGTGCATCGCCTGTTCGCTGTAGGTGCCGACCGGGCCGAGATACGCGGCCTTGATGGTCTTCTCGAGCGCGCGGCTCGCGGCCATGATCTCGCGCCAGATCGCGCTGATATGCTCGCTCGCGAGCGGCCCCTCGCTCATGTCCTGCAGACGCGCGATCACCTGCTGCTCGCGCTCGGGCCGGAACACCGGCGCGTTGAAATGCTTCTTGACCTCGCCCACTTCGAGCGCCACCGCGGCGCGCTGGTTGAGAAGCGCGATCAACTGCGCGTCGAGTGCGTCGATGCGTTCGCGAAGGGGTTTGAGTCGGGTATTGAGTTCGTCGTCCATACGTGAAAACGGCCCTGCCGGTAGCTGCTGCAAAAATGCGTGCTGGAAAGGATGCGCGCGCCTGCAAGCCAATGTGGCTCAGGCACCGCGCTGTTCGAATTCCTTCATGTATTCGACAAGCGCTTTGACGCCCTCGAGCGGGACGGCGTTATAAATCGACGCCCGCATGCCGCCGACGGACTTGTGGCCCTTTAGCTGCACCATTCCCCGCGCTTTCGCGCCGGCCAGGAAATCTTCGTTGCGCGACTCGTCGGCGAGGAAGAACGGTACGTTCATCCGCGAGCGCGAGCCACGTTCGACCTTGTTCAGATAGAAGCTGCTCGAGTCGATCGCGTCGTACAGCAACTTCGACTTCTCGAGATTACGCGCTTCCATCGCGGCAAGGCCGCCCTGCTTCTTCAACCACTTGAACACCAACCCGGCGATGTAGATCGCATAAGTGGGCGGCGTGTTGTACATCGAATTGTTCTCGGCGACGGTCTTCCATTCGAACGCCGACGGGCAAATCGACTGCGCGCGATCCAGCATGTCTTCGCGCACGACCACCACCGTCACGCCGGCCATGCCGATATTCTTCTGCGCGCCACCAAACAGCACGCCGTATTTGGCGATGTCCATGGGACGCGACAGGATGTGCGACGAGGCGTCGGCCACCAGCGGAATATCGCCGAGATCGGGAATCTCGAACGTCTCGACGCCGTGGATCGTCTCGTTCGTGCACAGATGCACGTAAGCCGGGTCGTCAGACAGTTGCCATTCGGAGCGCGCCGGCGCGCGGGTGAACCCGTCGGCCGTCTGGCCGCTCGCCGCCAGATGCACGGTGCCGTACTTCTGCGCTTCCTTGAACGACTTCTGCGACCAGGAACCCGTCACCACGAAATCCGCGCGAGGCTTCGCGCCCATCAGATTCATCGGCACGATCGCGTTCTCGCCGAGACCACCGCCCTGCAGGAACAGGATGCGATGGCTGGCGGGCACCTCGAGCAGGTCGCGCAGATCGACGAGCGCTTCCTCGTGGATCGACATGAACTCTTTCCCGCGATGGCTCATTTCCATCACGCTCATGCCGCTGCCCTGCCAGTCGAGCATTTCGTCGGCGGCTTGACGCAGCACTTCTTCGGGCATGGCCGCGGGGCCGGCGGAGAAATTAAAGACGCGCATCGTGAGATCCTGGAAGCAGGCGCAAAAAAGGAAAATCGCGCAAAGATCGGCGAAGTTGGCAGCCGGGCGAACAACCACCGTGACGCTGACAACCCGATTTTGCCGACGCGATGTTCTGACGCGGGTTTCGGACCATTTCGCGCCGAAAAAGAAAATGGCCGTTTGCGCGTGTGCGCAAACGGCCATTATCGCATTGTCACCGCCAAGCCGCCAAACCCGGCGCGCCATCAGCCTACGAGGCGGGCCTGCCGGACGGTAGCTGGCGCGATGTCAGCGCAGCCTGTCGACCTTGGCTTTTACTTAGCCGGCTTGACCGAGGCGACTTCCTTGTCAGCCTGGTCACGCGTTGCCTTGATCGATTGCGGCATGTACTTTTGCATCAAGCCGTTCACGACGTCGCGGCCAACCTGGTCTTGCACCTGGATGAACTTGCGGCCGGTCGGGCTCTTGTAGAACGTCGTCAGATCCTTGATTTCCGACGTGCTGTAGTACTTCGCGTAAGCGTCGTACTGAGCTTGCATGGCGTCCTGACGGAAACTGTCCGTTGCGAACACCTGGCCTGCGCCGTCAACCAGCTTCGGCACTGCGTTCTTTTGCAGCGTCGGGACGGAAGCCTGCTTCTGCTTGTCCGTCATCGTCTTGTTTTCGCTCAGCGCGTCCGACAGGATTGCCGGAACCAGCTGCTTGGCTTGCATCTGGGCGCTGTTGCCGATCGCGCCGACGAGCTTCTGCGCGTCGATTGCGTCCAACAGGTCCTTGATTGCAGCCTGCTTGGCCGGATCAACCGGTGCCGCGGCAGCAGCCGGAGCCGCCGGAGCCTGGCTTTGAAGCGCTTGAGCCATGGCAAAGGTCGGCACGAGGGCAGCCAGCAACATCAGTTGTTTGAATCGTTTTTGCATCATTACTCCCTAATAGAAATGAACTTGAGCAGCAAGCCGCGCGGGACACGTATCGGCCCGACACGCCATTATTCCCGGCGCAGCTTTCAACTAATCACTGAGACTGTAAGACGCTGACGCAAATCAGGCCGCACCGCCCTCTTCGCCACCGTTGTCACCTTCTGCGGGACCTTCGGCGTCGCCTTCAGCATCAGCTTCTGCTTCCGCCTCAGCAACCTGTTGCAGACCTGAAAGCTTGGTCCCTTCGTCAAGGCTGATGAGTGTAACACCTTGGGTTGCGCGTCCCATTTCACGGATTTCCGACACCCGCGTACGGATCAGCACGCCAGTATTGGTGATCAGCATGATCTGCGCTTCCTGATCCACCAGCGTGGCGGCGACGACCTTGCCGTTACGTTCCGACGTCTGGATCGCGATCATGCCCTTCGTACCGCGACCGTGACGGGTGTACTCGGTGATCGGCGTGCGCTTGCCAAAACCGTTCTCGGTTGCGGTGAGCACCGACTCCTGCTCGTCGCCGGCCACTAGCAGCGCGATCACGTTTTGCCCGTCTTCGAGCTGCATGCCGCGCACACCGCGCGCTTCACGGCCCATCGGACGCACGTCGTTCTCGTCGAAGCGAACCGCCTTGCCCGAATCCGAGAACAGCATGACGTCGTGCTGGCCATCAGTAATGGCGGCGCCGATCAGGTAGTCGCCCTCATCCAGACCGACCGCAATAATACCCTTGCGCAACACGCGGCCAAAGGCTTCCAGCGGCGTCTTTTTTACGGTTCCTAACGCGGTGCCCATAAAGACGAATTTGTCAGCCGAAAATTCCTTCACCGGCAAGACAACCGTAATCTTCTCGCCGTCCTGAAGCGGGAAGATATTCACGATCGGACGGCCGCGCGAGTTCCGCGAACCTTGTGGCACTTCGTAGACCTTCACGCTGTAGACGCGGCCGCGATTCGAGAAGCACAGAATGTGATCGTGCGTGTTCGCGATGAACAGCGTGTCGATCCAGTCGTCTTCCTTCATTGCCGTGGCCTGCTTGCCGCGGCCACCCCGCTTCTGCGCACTATATTCGGACAGCGGCTGCGATTTCACGTAGCCGGCGTGCGACATGGTCACGACCATCTCTTGCGGCGTGATCAGATCTTCGGTGTTCAGTTCGGTGGCGTTCAGCTCGATCTTCGAGCGGCGCGCGTCGCCGAATTCGGCTTTGATCGAGGTCAGTTCGCCGACGATGATCGCCGTAATGCGTTCCGGCCGAGCCAGAATGTCCAGCAGGTCGGCGATTTGCGCCATGACTTCGCGGTACTCGCCGATGATCTTGTCCTGCTCCAGACCAGTCAAGCGCTGCAGACGCATCTGCAGAATTTCCTGAGCCTGGGTGTCGGACAGACGGTAGAGGCCGTCAGTCTGCATACCGAACGATGGATTCAGCCCGTCAGGACGGTAGGCTTCGCGGCCACCCGCCGAGGCATTTTCCGTCTCGGCGCGCGCCAACATTTCGCGCACCAGCGACGAATCCCACGGACGCGCCATCAATTCCTGCTTGGCGATCGGCGGAGTCGGCGCGGCTTTGATGATCGCGATGAACTCGTCGATGTTGGCGAGCGCGACCGCCAGACCTTCGAGCACGTGGCCGCGTTCGCGCGCCTTGCGCAGTTCGTATACAGTGCGCCGCGTCAGCACTTCCCGGCGATGCGACAGGAAGCACGACAGCATTTCCTTCAGGTTCAGCAGCTTCGGCTGGCCGTCGACCAGCGCGACCATGTTCATGCCGAAGGTGTCCTGAAGCTGGGTCGCCTTATACAGATTGTTGAGAACGACTTCCGGCACTTCGCCGCGCTTGAGTTCGATCACGACGCGCATGCCGCTCTTGTCGGACTCGTCGCGGATATCGGAAATGCCTTCGAGCTTCTTCTCGTTGACCAGTTCGGCGATGCGCTCCAGAAGTGAGCGCTTGTTCACCTGGTATGGCAATTCGTCGACGATGATCGCCATGCGCTGGCCGCGATCGATTTCCTCGAAGTGCGTGAGCGCACGCATCACCACGCGGCCACGGCCGGTGCGGTAGCCGTCGCGCACGCCGGCCACGCCGTAGATGATGCCGGCGGTCGGGAAGTCGGGCGCCGGAATGATCTCGATCAGTTCGTCGATCGTGGCTTCCGGGTTCTTGAGCAGATGCTGGCAGGCGTCGACAACCTCGTTGAGGTTGTGCGGCGGAATGTTGGTCGCCATGCCGACCGCGATGCCGGACGAGCCATTGATCAGCAGATTGGGAATGCGCGCCGGCAGGATGGCCGGTTCGTTTTCACTGCCGTCGTAGTTCGGCGTGAAGTCGACCGTTTCCTTGTCGATGTCGGCCAGCAGTTCGTGGCCGATCTTCGCCATGCGGATTTCGGTGTACCGCATTGCCGCGGCGTTGTCGCCGTCGACCGAGCCGAAGTTGCCCTGACCGTCCACCAGCATATAGCGCAGCGAAAAGTCTTGCGCCATCCGGACGATGGTGCCGTAAACAGCCGTGTCGCCGTGCGGGTGGTACTTACCGATGACGTCGCCGACAATACGCGCCGACTTCTTGTACGCCCGGTTCCAGTCGTTGTTCAGTTCGTGCATCGCGTACAGCACGCGCCGGTGCACCGGCTTCAGGCCATCGCGAACATCGGGAAGCGCACGCCCTACGATCACGCTCATCGCGTAATCGAGATACGAACGGCGCATTTCCTCCTCTAGGGAGATTGGCAGAGTCTCTTTGGCGAATTGATCCATTATCCGTATCTTTTACGTGCCAAGACGACGGCTTAACTTCACTTCGCCGCGCCTTCGCGTAAGCATTGCAGGCGCAACGCATCACGCGATTCTAACATGCCGCGAATCCGCTCCCGACGAACCTACGTATACCTATTAGTGGAACGCACGCGAAGCGTTCCTGGGCGCCCATTTTTGAGCCGGGTCAGGCTCGATTCGTGCGTGGGGCAATTCGCCGCTCAGCCATGACTGGCGGAGCCTCCAGGGAATTGCTTTTGTTGCGCATGCACCACAATTGGAGGGCGATTCGATCGGGGGCAGATTTTTTTATCGTTGGAAGGGAACGATATGGCAAAATGCCAACGCACAAAGAGTTAGACACTGCTCGAAGTCTACACAGCACGTTTTTTGTTCTACACCGATGTTATACTTCGAGCAATGTATGACTTGTCTTCGTCAACAGGCTCGCAGTAAACCTGCGGTAATCTCAATTTCGAGAGGAGAAATATGAATAAACTTTCAAAGCTCGCGTTCATTGCAGCTACCGCGGTTATGGCTGCATCCGCCATGGCACAGTCGGTGCCGGCGTCGCGACAAGCTACGAACGACAACTGGGTGAATGGTACCGGCGAATACGTGTGGATGAACGGCACGAACGAGCTGTGCTGGCGCGATGCGTTCTGGACGCCGGCAACGGCCAACGCAAAGTGCGATGGCGCTCTGGTTGCTCAAGCTCCGACTCCGCCGGCTCCGGTCGCACCTGCACCGGCTATTACGAGCCAGAAGATTACGTATCAAGCTGACGCACTGTTCGACTTTGACAAGGCAATCCTGAAGCCGGCTGGCAAGGAAAAGCTGGACGATCTGGCATCGAAGATCGGCGCGCTGAACCTTGAAGTCGTCGTCGCAACGGGTTACACGGACCGTATCGGTTCGGACAAGTACAACGACCGTCTGTCGCTGCGCCGTGCTCAAGCTGTGAAGGCATACCTCGTCAGCAAGGGCATCGAATCCAACCGTATCTATACGGAAGGCAAGGGCAAGCGCAACCCGGTCACGACCGGTTGCAACCAGAAGAACCACAAGCAACTCATCGCCTGCCTCGCACCGGATCGTCGCGTGGAAGTCGAAGTTGTCGGTACTTCGAAGCAGTAAGCAACAAATTACCGCAGTATCAAAGCCCCGCTTCGGCGGGGCTTTTTTTATGTCCGACCACGGCGCGATGCCGCGCGCCTCCATCAACCGGACCTCGGACCGGGGGGCATTTTGCCGCTCCGTCCCTCGACCTATATACTCAGGGTTTATCCTCGAGCGCCCGCTCACCGCTCTCTTCGAGGCAGCTTCCGCCATGACCAACGCCGATCCCCACGAACTGCAGAAATTTAGCGACCTTGCGCATCGTTGGTGGGACCCGAACGCCGAATTCAAGCCGTTACACGAGCTCAATCCGATTCGCCTGAACTGGATCGACACGCACGCGCATCTCGCGGGCAAGACCGTGCTGGATATCGGCTGCGGTGGCGGCATTCTGTCCGAGTCGATGGCTAGCCTGGGTGCGCACGTGAAGGGCATTGATTTGTCGACCCAGGCTTTGGGCGTGGCCGATCTTCACAGCCTTGAAAGTGGTGTAACAGTCGATTACGAAGAAATCGCCGCCGAGGCGCTCGCTGCCCGCGAGCCGGGCACGTACGACGTCGTGACCTGCATGGAAATGCTGGAGCACGTGCCGCGGCCTGCCGCCATAGTCGAGGCGTGCAAGACGCTGGTGAAACCCGGCGGCTGGGTGTTCTTTTCCACGCTGAACCGCAACGTGAAGTCGTACTTGTTCGCCGTGATCGGCGCCGAATACATCGCGCGAATGCTGCCCAAGGGCACGCACGACTACGCGCGCTTCATTCGCCCGTCGGAATTGGCGAGCTTCGTGCGCGCCGCCGATTTGCGCACGGCCGATATTAAAGGCATCGTCTATAACCCGCTCAGCAAGCATTTCACGCTGTCCGCCGACACGAGCGTGAACTACATGCTCGCCTGCCGACGCGACGTCTGATCCGCCCCGACCTGCCGGACCTATCGAATCAATGAGCGATCCCACGCCCCTGCCCCAACGCGAAGACAACGAAGACGCACTCGGTCTTTGCCAAGCCGTCCTGTTCGACCTCGACGGCACGCTAGCCGACACGGCGCCCGACCTCGCGGCCGCCGTCAACAAGATGCGCCACGATCGCGGGCTGGAGATGGTGCCGCTCGAAGATCTGCGCCCGCTTGCGTCCGCGGGCGCGCGCGGGCTGATCGGCGGTGCGTTCGGGATCGGCCCCGATAGTCACGAGTTCGCGTCGATGCGCGAGGAGTTCCTCGCCAACTATGAAGCGGACCTGTGCATCGAGACCACGCTGTTCCCCGGCATTCAGGAAATACTCGACGAACTCGATGCACGCGGCGTGCGCTGGGGCATCGTCACGAACAAGGTTGCGCGGCTTACCGAGCCGCTGGTCGCCCAACTCGGCCTCGAAGAGCGCGCCGGTTGTGTCGTGAGCGGCGACACGACGCCGCATTCCAAACCGCATCCGGCGCCGTTGCTGCACGCCGCTCGCGAGCTGGACGTGGTGCCGGAGCGCATCGTCTACGTCGGCGACGATCTGCGCGACGTGCAGGCGGGTTTCGCCGCCGGCATGAAGACGGTCGCGGCGGCGTACGGCTACTGCGGCAACGATATTCCGCCGACCCAATGGCACGCCCAACACGTCGTCCAATCGCCGGCTGAATTGCACAGGCTGCTGCGCGACCTCGGCTGAAACGCAGGCGGCGGGCAAAAGCAAAGCCGGCAGCGCCGGCGGCGCCCATCAGTCAGGACGTGGCCGTCAATCTATTGTAAAATCAACGCTTGGCTCAGAAACTTGAGCAACGAACCGCGGGGGCGACCTGGTTTCGACAGGGGTTGCGAAGCGGCTAGGGCATGTCGAGGACCCGTCACCTCGTTAATCAATGGGAAAAACGTAACTGCAAACGACGATACGTTCGCACTGGCAGCCTAAGGGCCGCCGTCCTCTGCCTAGTTCACTGACGGGCTAGTGTCGCAAGACCGGTAGCAATACCGACAGAGGTCATATACGTCAGTTAAGCCTTGGCGGTGTCACGACGTCCGGGTCGAAAACCTAGTGAATCGCCGTAGTGCAGCGTGTTCGTCCGCGTCGCTACGGTTAAATCAAATGACAGAACTAAACATGTAGAACTGGTCGTAGAGTGCTTCTGGACGCGGGTTCGATTCCCGCCGCCTCCACCAGAACACGTTTCACGCTGCACCATCAAATCTCACCGGAAACCCGTAAGCGGCCTGCTGCTTGCGGGTTTTTTCTTATTCCCCGCGTCCTTCCCGCTGCGTTCTTTCCCGCACTATCCTTTTCTTATCTCACCCCCGGGCTGTTCCCTGACGGACCCTAATCCGATCGCCTCGCGAAGCAGTGATTGGAATAAAGGCATCCGCTCAGTCGTTTGACCCTCACGCGCACGCACGCTGTGCCTCGCGTGAGACCAACACTAAAATTAGGAGCCGACATCATGCGCAAGACTCTCTTCTGCCTCGCCCTCCTCGCACTGCAACAAAGCGCTTTCGCCGAAGCACCGAAAATCGTCGACGGGCGCTTCGTCACTGCAGACGGCATGACGCTCTATACCTTCGACAAGGACACCACACCCGGCGTGAGCGCCTGCACCGGTGGCTGCATGAACTATTGGCCCGCGGCCACAGCTAGTGCGTCGGACAAACCGTCCGGCGACTGGACCTTGATCAATGGCGCCGACGGCAAGCAGCAATGGGCGTACAAGGGCCACCCGCTGTATCGCTACGCAGCGGACAAGCAGGCGGGAGACATGAAGGGAGAAGGCTTCAAGGACATGTGGCATACGGCCAAGCCTTAAGCGCCACGCGCAAGGCAACAACGCCAAGCTGAACCTGAGAGCCAAAAGGAAGACGCCGGCAGAACGCCGGCGTCGCACCCACAACGGACATCCGAGTCCGCTTATTCGTCTTTAGGGCACTGCAGATTGCAGCCGTTCGGATCGCCCATATCGCCTCGCTTGCGCATGGCCGATTTTTTGCCGGTCTGGTATTTGTCCGTGGGCGCCGACGCCGCAAACGGCATTTGTGGATGCTCGGCAAGACGGAACTGATCTTGCAGAATGCCGCCCGGAACACCCGGCGAATTCTGTGCGAAAGCAACTGACGCGGTGGCGAGGAGCACACCAGCGGTCGCAACGGCAGCACATGCGTGAAGAATGACTTTCATATCGATCGGCGCGACGTAACGCGCGGTTAAGGCGGAAGCGGAAGCTTAGAGAGTATCCCAAACGGACGCCATACGCAGGGCCAAACACAGCCTGATGTTTACCGCGGCTTACGCCACCGCTTCGCCCAAGCCCTCTTCCAGATCGACCACCTTGCCGCAGTCCTGCGGGTCATAGCCTTCGAGCTGATCGACGTTATGGCGAAACGCGCTGCCGCGTAGCAATTCGAGCACCGTCGCGAGCGGCGCACGTTCGAGGCGCGCGCGGTCGCAGGCAAAGTAATAGTCTTCGTCGACGACCGGAATGAAGTCGAGACCGAAGTGATGCGCCGCGGGCTCCACGCCGAAACCCACATCCGCCATGCCGCTCGCGACGAACGCCGCAATCGCCGAATGCGTGAGTTCGGCCGACGCATATCCATTGACCCGATCTGGATCGACTCCGACTTTCCGTAGCGCGAGATCGAGCAACATGCGCGTGCCGGAGCCCGGCTGTCGATTCACGAAGCGGATATCGTCGCGTGCGAGATCGCCGAGGCCGGCGATTCCCTTCGGATTGCCCTTGCCGAGAAAGAGTCCTTGCTTGCGTCGCGTGAGATGCACGAGCACGTGACGCTGCGGATCGAGCCAGCGCCGATACGCATCCGCGCACGCCGCGCGAAACTCGCCGAGCGGCAAATGGAAGCCGGCCAGATCGCATTCGCCGCGCGCGAGCGCGCTGACGGCGTCCGCGCTGTCGCGATACTTGATGTCGACCGGCAGATCGTTGGCGACCAACGCCGTCACGAGCGCGGCCACCGCATAACCGTGCGACGCGAAGATGCGCACGTCGTCGGCGGGCGGTGCCAGCCAGCGGTTCAGATCGCTCGCCACTTCGCTGGCGAGTGCCTGCATGTTGCCGTCGAGCCGCTCACCGCACAGACGCTGCGCACGCAATACCGCTTGCCCGAGTTCGGAGAGCACCGAGCCGCGGCCACGCTCCTTCGCGATCAGCGGACCGCCCAAACGCTCTTCGATGCTGCGCAGTAAACCCCACGCGTGACGGTAGGACAAACCCTTAAGCGTCGCCGCCTGCGCGATGCTGCCGGATTCATCCACCAGCGCGAGCAGCGGCACCACGTCCGACAGGCTTGCCTCGCGGCCGTCCGGACCCTTCACCACCAGCTGTGCCTGACACTCGATTCTGATCATATATGTTGAACTCTTTCCTATTGCATCGGCTGAATCGCCCGCCTATTGTTCGGCTATCCCATACTGAATAAACGAAGCATAAGTGCACGCATTATGAATAACAAGTGCATATATGACTTTGGAGGAGCCCCCACTTGGACGATTCCATCGCCATCGCGCCGGATCAACTCGTACAGCGTCACGCGCAGCCGGGCGTGTCGTTGCTAGCGGTCTTGCACGCGATTCAGGACGAAGTCGGTTACGTGCCGCCCGCCGCGGTCGCACCGCTAGCGCGTGCCATGAACCTGTCGCGCGCGGAAGTGCACGGCGTCATCACCTATTACCACCACTTCCGCACGCAGCCGGCCGCGCCCGTCACGGTGCAACTCTGCCGCGCGGAAGCCTGCCGCAGCATGGGCACCGAAGCACTCGCGCAGCATATCGAGGCGCACACCGGCTGCCGCTTCGACGGCGAACACCAGCACGGCGCGACAGTCGAACTAGAATCGGTGTATTGCCTCGGCCAATGTGCGCTGTCGCCGGCGCTGATGCTCAACGGCACCTTGCACGCCCGAGTCACGCCGCAAAAGTTCGACGCGATCTTCGCGGCCGCCAGCAAGTGCGTGGAGGTGACGGCATGACGCGCATCTACGTTCCCCGTGATTCGTCGGCTTTGGCGCTCGGCGCTGACGCGCTCGCTCAGGCGATCGAAGCCGAAGCCGCGCGCCGCGGCCTTGAAGTCGAACTGGTTCGCAACGGTTCGCGCGGCCTGCTGTGGCTCGAACCGCTCGTCGAAGTGCAAACGCCTGAAGGCCGCATCGGCTACGCGAACATCGAAGCCGACGACGTCGCCGCGTTGTTCGACGCCGGCTTCGTCGAAGGCGGCGCGCATGCACGGCGCGTCGGCGTGGTCGACGACATTCCGTATCTGAAGAAGCAGCAGCGCCTGACCTTCGCGCGCATCGGCATCACGGATCCGCTTTCCATCGACGATTACGTCGCCCACGGCGGCCTCGAAGGCTTGCGCAAGGCTTTGCAGACCGACGGCGACGCCGCCTGTGAAGCCTTGATCGAATCCGGACTGCGCGGACGTGGCGGCGCGGCCTTCCCGGCCGGCATCAAATGGCGCACGGTGCGCGGCGCCAAGGCGGCGCAGAAGTACATCGTCTGCAACGCGGACGAAGGCGATTCCGGCACTTTCTCCGATCGCCTCGTGATGGAAAGCGATCCGTACGTGCTGATCGAAGGGATGATCATCGCGGGTGTCGTGACAGGCGCGACGGTCGGCCATATCTATGTGCGCAGCGAGTATCCGCATTCGATCGCAACGCTCGAAGCGGCGATCGCGAAGGCACGCGCCGCCGGCTGGCTCGGCGACAGCGTGCTCTCGACAACGCATCGCTTCGAACTGTTCGTCGCCAAAGGCGCCGGCGCCTATGTGTGCGGCGAGGAAACGGCGCTGCTCGAATCGCTCGAAGGCAAGCGCGGCATCGTGCGCGCCAAGCCGCCAGTGCCGGCGCTCGTCGGCCTGTACGGCCAGCCGACCGTGATCAATAACGTCATCACGCTCGCCACGGTGCCGATCATCTTCGCGCGCGGCGCGGCGTTCTACAAAGACTTCGGCATGGGCCGCTCGCGCGGCACGCTGCCGTTCCAGCTCGCGGGCAATGTGAAGCAAGGCGGCCTGGTCGAACTCGCGTTCGGCGTCACGCTGCGCGAATTGCTCTACGACTACGGCGGCGGCACGGCGAGCGGCCGGCCGGCGCGCGCGGTGCAAGTGGGCGGCCCGCTCGGCACGTATCTGCCGGAAAGCCAGTGGGACATCCCGATGGACTACGAGGCGTACGCGGCAGTCGGCGCGGTGGTAGGCCACGGCGGCCTCGTCGTGCATGACGACACCTCGAATCTCGCCGAACTCGCGCAGTACGCCATGCACTTTTGCGCGCTCGAATCGTGCGGCAAATGCACGCCGTGCCGGATCGGCTCGACGCGCGGCGTCGAAGTGATCGGCCGGATTCGCAACGGCGATACGTCCACACGCCAGGTGCAGTTGCTGCGCGATCTTTGCGACACGATGGTGTCCGGTTCGCTCTGCGCGATGGGCGGCATGACGCCGTTCCCGGTACTGTCCGCGCTCGATCATTTCCCCGAAGACTTCGGTCTCGCCAACGTGTCTCATCACGCGCCGAAAGCGGCCTGACCCAGGAGCCAAACCATGTCCGACCTGCTCAACTCCCCTGCCGGCGGCTGCGGCTCAGGCAACTGCGCATGCAAGTCGCAGGCGCAGCAGCGCGCCACCCGATCGTTTTTCGACGACACCGATTTCGGCACGCCCGCGCGGCATGCCGATGTCGACGTCACGCTGGAAATCGACGGCCAATCCGTCACTGTTCCGGCCGGCACCTCGGTGATGCGCGCCGCCGTCGAAGCGGGCGTCAACGTGCCGAAGCTTTGCGCGACCGATTCGCTGGAACCGTTCGGCTCGTGCCGTTTGTGTCTCGTGGAAATCGAAGGCAAGCGCGGCTATCCCGCCTCGTGCACGACGCCGGTCGAAGCCGGCATGAAGGTCCGCACGCAAACGGATCGTCTGCAGTCGCTGCGCCGCAATGTGATGGAGTTGTACATCTCCGATCACCCGCTCGACTGTCTCACCTGCCCCGCCAATGGCGACTGCGAACTGCAGGACATGGCGGGCGTCACGGGCTTGCGTGAAGTGCGCTACGGCTTTGACGGCGCGAATCACCTGAAGGACAAGAAGGACGAGTCGAACCCGTACTTCACCTATGACGCGTCGAAGTGCATCGTCTGCAATCGCTGCGTGCGCGCGTGCGAAGAAACGCAAGGCACGTTCGCGCTGACCATCGCCGGGCGCGGTTTCGAATCGCGCGTGGCGGCCAGCGAAAACGTGCCGTTCATGGAATCGGAATGCGTGTCGTGCGGCGCGTGTGTGGCCGCGTGCCCGACCGCGACCTTGCAGGAAAAGACCGTCATCATGCTCGGCCAGGCCGAGCATTCGGTCGTCACGACGTGCGCGTATTGCGGCGTCGGCTGCTCGTTCAAGGCGGAGATGAAGGGCAACGAGGTCGTGCGCATGGTGCCGCACAAGAATGGCCAGGCCAATGAAGGCCACGCCTGCGTGAAGGGCCGCTTTGCCTGGGGCTACGCGACGCACAAGGACCGCATCACCAAGCCGATGATCCGCGCGAAGATCACCGATCCGTGGCGCGAAGTCAGCTGGGAAGAAGCGCTCACGTATGCGGCGTCGGAATTCCGCCGCATTCAGGCGAAACACGGCCGTGATTCGATCGGCGGCATCACGTCGTCGCGTTGCACGAATGAAGAAACGTATCTGGTGCAAAAGCTCGTGCGCGCCGCGTTCGGCAACAACAACGTCGACACCTGCGCGCGTGTTTGCCACTCGCCGACCGGCTATGGATTGAAGACCACGCTCGGCGAATCGGCGGGCACGCAGACTTTTGCGTCCGTGGATAAAGCCGACGTGATCATGGTGATCGGCGCGAATCCGACCGACGGCCACCCGGTGTTCGGCTCGCGCCTGAAGCGCCGCGTGCGTGAAGGCGCGAAGCTGATCGTCGTGGATCCGCGCCGCATCGATATCGTCGACACGCCGCACGTGAAGGCCTCGCATCATCTGCAATTGCTGCCCGGCACCAACGTGGCCGTCGTGAACGCGCTGGCGCATGTGATCGTCACGGAAGGCCTCGTCAACGAAGCGTTCGTCGCCGAGCGCTGCGAAACCCGCGCGTTCGAGCAATGGCGCGATTTCGTCGCGCTGCCCGAGAACGCGCCGGAGGCGACCGAAGCAGTGACAGGCGTGCCGGCTCAATTCGTGCGCGAAGCCGCCCGCATCTATGCGACCGGCGGCAACGCCGCAATCTACTACGGTCTCGGCGTCACCGAACACGCGCAAGGCTCGACGATGGTGATGGGCATCGCCAACCTCGCGATGGCGACGGGCAACATCGGCCGCGAAGGCGTGGGCGTGAATCCGCTGCGCGGCCAGAACAACGTGCAGGGTTCGTGCGACATGGGCTCGTTCCCGCACGAACTGCCGGGCTATCGCCACATCAGCGACACGGTCACGCGCTCGCTGTTCGAAGAAGCCTGGAATGTCACGCTGCAACCGGAGCCGGGCCTGCGCATTCCGAACATGTTCGACGCCGCCGTGCATGGCACCTTCAAGGGTCTGTACTGCCAGGGCGAAGACATCGTGCAGTCGGATCCGAATACGCATCACGTGTCGGCCGCGCTGTCGTCGATGGAATGCATCGTCGTGCAGGACATTTTCCTGAACGAGACCGCCAAGTATGCGCACGTGCTGCTGCCCGGCTCGTCGTTCCTCGAAAAGGACGGCACGTTCACCAACGCGGAGCGCCGCATCTCGCGCGTGCGCAAGGTCATGCCGCCGGTGCCGGGTTACGCCGACTGGGAAGTCACGGTGCTGCTCGCGCGCGCGCTCGGCTATGAAATGGACTACACGCATCCGTCGCAGATCATGGACGAGATCGCGCGTCTCACGCCGACCTTCCACGGCGTCTCGTACAAGAAGCTCGACGAGCTGGGCAGCATCCAGTGGCCGTGCAACGAAGAGGCGCCGGACGGCACGCCGACCATGCACATCGACACGTTCGTGCGCGGCAAGGGCAAGTTCGTGATTACGAAGTTCATCGCGACGCCCGAGAAAGTCACGCGCAAATTTCCGATGCTGCTCACCACGGGCCGCATCCTGTCGCAATACAACGTGGGCGCGCAAACGCGCCGCACGGAGAATTCGCGCTGGCACGACGAAGACCGGCTGGAAATTCATCCGCACGATGCCGAAGAGCGCGGCATCAAGACCGACGACTGGGTCGGCATCGAATCGCGCGCGGGGCAAACCGTGTTGCGCGCGAAGGTGACCGAGCGCATGCAGCCGGGCGTCGTCTATACGACGTTCCACTTCCCCGAATCGGGCGCGAACGTGATCACCACCGATAGCTCGGATTGGGCGACCAACTGTCCGGAGTACAAGGTGACCGCGGTGCAGGTGATGCCGGTCGAACAGCCGTCGCAATGGCAGAAAGACTATTCGCGTTTCAACACCGAACAGCTCGATCTGCTGAAGCAGCGCGAGTTGGCCAACGCGACATCGGGCAAGTGAGGGCCGCCATGGACAATCAGAACCTGATCGACATGGCCAACCGGATCGGCGATTTTTTCGATTCGATGCCCGACCGCGAGGAAGCGCTCGCCGGCATTGCCGACCATATCCGCCGTTTCTGGGAGCCACGCATGCGGCGCGCGTTGCTGGCGGCGCTCGATGAGCCGGATGCGAGCGGCATTGAGATGTCGGGCATCGTCGAGGCAGCGCTCATCAAACATCGCGAGCAGCTGACGCCGGCCGCGCCTACGACGGTGTGAGCGGGCAGCGCTCACGCGCTTGCGCAATCGATACTCAGGCGGCCCGCGTCACAGGGCCGCCTGCTCCGGTATCTCGCCAGTCACCGTGAACCAGGCTTCGCAATGCCGTAACAGGCCGTGCAGATCGGAGCCGGTGCGTCCGCGCGCGCTGATATAGCCGTCGGGCCGCACCAGATAGAACGACGGCCGCGTGCGGCCATACGATTCGGAGAGCGCCGGCCCGCCGTCGCCGGTGGTATCCGTGATGCGCCAGATGCGCACCGCGCCCGGCAGCAATCGCTCGACTTCCGCCGCCACGCGTTCCATTTCCGCGTCCGGCGGCGGCGCATGCTTCGCCGCGGGATCGAGCGGCTTTTCGTCGACGGGCAGCGGCGGCACGAGCAGGAATAGCGAGAAGAACGCCGGATCGTGCAGATCGAAAATGCAGCCGACGCCGGGCGCGCGGCCAAGCGGTCCGTCCACCACATGCACCAGCGCATCGGGCGCGCGTTCGCCGGCACGCGGTCCGCCGTCGAGCACACGTTCGAGCGTCAGCGGACTGCGCCGGTACTGGATCGACAGTTCGCTGATAGTGGCGCGTGCGGCGTCGCGCAGCGGACCCAGCGCGGCGAGCACCGGCATCACGCGTTCGCGCAGCAGCTTGAGCGGTCCGTGATCGGCCTCGGCCATATGCGTGATGAAGCCGGTCTGCCGCAGCACGTCACGTTCGATCGGATGACGTTCAAGGTAATAGGTATCGAGCAGGCGATCGGGCGCCGCGCTCCTCAAGACCCGCGCCAGCTTCCAGCCGAGGTTGAACGCTTCCTGAATGCCGGTGTTCATACCTTGTGCGCCGGCCGGGCTGTGCACATGCGCGGCGTCGCCCGCAAGAAAAATTCGGCCGACACGCAACCGGTCCACCATGCGGTTATTCACATGGAAATACGAGGACCACGCCAGATCCGACACGTCGACCCGCTCGCGCACGCGCCTCGCGATCAGCGCCTTGCACTCCTCGAGCGACGGCGCCGGCACCTTGTTCAGCGGCGGTTCGCCCAGCACGGCGGGCGTCGCGGACGGCGCGACGGCGGCAGGCTCGACGGCATGATCCGCGATCAGACGATGCCGGCCGTGGCCCATCGGAAAAAGCGCCACCAGTCCTTCGCCTGACGCGAAGATGTGAAACTCGTCTTCGGGCCAATCGGTTTCGGCGTGCAGATCGGCGAGCAGGAAAGTCTGCTCGAAGGTCTTGCCTTCGAAGCTCAGACCCAGCCGGTGACGGATCGCGCTGTGCGCGCCGTCGGCGGCGATCATGTACGACGGACGCATCGTCTCCGTGTGGCCGTCCGCGCGGCGCAACGTCGCCTGAATGCTGGCGGAGCCTTGCGCGAACATCGTCAGCTCGACACCGCGCTCGACCGTTACGCCGAGCGTCGCGAGATGTTCCGTCAGCAACCGCTCCGTCACGGACTGATCGAGAAACAGCAGATACGGATAGCGCGTGTGAAGCGGATCGAAATCGAGTTGCGCGAGGCGCATGCCGTTCGAAAACAGATTGGCGATGCGCGCGCGATGGCCGAGTTCGAGAAACGGTTCGACCAGCCGATGCTGCTCGAGCAACTCGAGCGTGCGCGCCTGGATGCCGATGGCCCGCGAATACGGGTTCGGCTGCATGGCTTTGTCGATCAGACGCACGGGGATGTGGGCACGCGCCAGACTCATCGCCGCGGCGAGCCCCGTGGGCCCCGCCCCGACGATCAGCACCGGCGACACATCGTTTGCGGCAGCGTCCATGCGGAACTCCGGAAACAACAATGCGTTCTAGTGTACGCCCGCAGGAAGTCGCCTTGGAACGCCGCCAGCAACGGGCTGACGGTGCGCTGCATCAATCACGCGATTGGCCTGGGCTCGCTGTGAACTTGCTGCGCGTGCCAGTTTGCCTCAGTGCGCGTGCGGCGCATGATCCATTGCGCACCGGTGCTGCGTGGTGCCAAGGTCGACTTGCAGCGTCGCGTGCTGCATCGAAAAGCGTTCGCGCAGCATGACGACAATGCCGTCTAGCGACTCGTCGCCGGGGTGGCCGGCCGGCATCACCAGATGCGCGCTGAGCGCATTGCCGGTGGTCGACAGGGCCCATACGTGCAGATCATGCACATCGACGACGCCGGGCTGCCCCGCCAGATAGTCGCGGATGCTTTGCAGATCGACGCCGGGCGGCACGGCGTCGAGCGCGAGGCGCACCGAATCGCGTAACAGCCCCCACGTGCCGACCACCACGACCGCCACCACCAGCAGGCTCATGACCGGGTCGAGCCACGTCCAGTTGGTATAGAGAATCACGAGGCCGCTCACCGCGACCGCCGCCGAGATGCCGGCATCCGCCGCCATATGCAGGAAGGCGCCGCGAATGTTCAGGTCTTCTTTCTGCCCGCGCATGAAGAGCCACGCGGAAATCCCGTTGACCACCACGCCGACCGTCGCGACGACGAACACCGCGAGCCCCGCCACCGGCGCCGGATTCATCAGCCGCCCGATGGCTTCGGCGACGATCACGCCGCATGCGAACAGCAACAGCCCCGCATTGGCGAGCGAGGCGAGGATCGACGAGCTGCCATAACCGAACGTGTAGCGCGCCGACGGACGGCGGGTGGCGAGCCAGGCGGCGCCCCAGGCGAGCAGCAGGCCGAGGACGTCGGAGAGATTGTGGCCGGCGTCGGCGAGTAGCGCCGTGGAATGGGCGAGTACGCCGTAGACGGCTTGGGCCACCACGATGGCGATGTTCAACACGACGGCGAGCGCGAACGCGCGGCCGTGGCCCGCGACAGGGGCATGAGCGTGGTGGTGGCCGGCGTGACCGTGACTATGACTGTGGGTGTGACCGTGAGTATGTTCATGGCCGACGTGGCCATGTGCTTCGTGGTCGTGCTCGTTTTTCTTCATGACGCGTCCAGAGATTCATCGCCGGCCGGTTCGGCCACGTGTTCGAGCATGCCCGTCAGCATCGCGCTGATATGGCGGTCGGCGGCGATGTAGAAGACCTGCTTGCCCTGCCGCTCCGCGCGCACGATCCGCGCCGCGCGAAGCAGCCGCAAGTGATGGCTCACCAGCGACGGCGACAAACCCAGCGCCTGGGCAATCGCCCCGACAGCGCGCCGCTCGTCGAGGCACGCCAGCACGATGCGTAGGCGCGTCGGATCGCCGAGCAGGCGAAACAGGTCGGCCAGCGGCACGATCGTGTCGACCGAACGATCGTCAAAGCCGGCAAACGAAGTGCTGGAAGTGGCGGACGCGAGTGAAGAAGCCATGACAGGTGGCGTTGCGGCAGTACATATGAACATGTATTCATATGTTATAGATATTGAGACAACCGGTCAAATCGGAGTGCGGTCCGGCGAGTGTGGGAAAATGCGGCCTCTGCCTCACCCGAATGCCATCCCCCGTCATGCAACCTGTATTTGACCGCGCTTTCGCGGCGCATCGTGACGGCCGCCTCGACGACGCCGAACGCGGCTACCGCGCGACGCTCGACGGCAATCCCGCGCACGTCGATGCGTTGCACCTGCTGGGCGTCCTGCGCCACCAGCAGGGCCAGCACGCCGAAGCCGCCGAGCTCGTGCGGCGCGCGGTGAACCTGCGCCCGGAAGACGCCGCGCTGCAACTGAACCTGGGCAACGCGCTGAAGGCGCTGGGCCAGATCGACGGCGCCATCGAACAGTTCCGCAATGCGCTGACGCTCGCGCCATCGTTTCCGATGGCGCATTACAACCTGGGCAATGCATACGCCGCCGCGGGCCGTCATGAAGACGCCGCCGACGCGTTCGAAAAGTCGTTGCGCCTGCAACCGAACGACGCTTCGTCGCATAACAACCTCGGCAACGCGCTGCACGCGCTCGGACGCCACACGGAAGCCATCGCCGCGTTCCGGCGCACGCTCGAATTGCGTCCCGGTCATGCCGGCGCGCTCAATAACATGGGCATGTCGCTGAACGCGCTCGGTCGCGCGGAAGAGGCGGTGCCGTGTTTCGAGACGGCGTTGGCGGCCGAGCCGCGCTTCGTCGCCGCGCACTTCAATCTGGCCAACACGTTCGACGCCACCGGCCGCCATGCCGACGCGGTCGCATCGTTCAGAGCGGCGCTGGCCTTGCAGCCGAACCTGCCGCCGGCCATCTTCGGCATGGGTAACGCGCTCGCGGCAATGGGACGCCACGCCGAGGCGCTGCCGTATCTCGAACGCGCCGTCGGTCTCGATCCGCAATTCGCGCTCGCGTGGCTGAGTCTGGGCACCGCGCATCAGGCGCTGGGTGCGCATAGCCCGGCCGTGCGCGCTTTCGATCAGGCGCTGCGTCTGCGCCCCGAGCTCGCCTCCGCGCACATGAACCGCGCGCTTGCGTGGCTCGCGTTGCGCGACTTCCCACGCGGGCTGCCGGAGTACGAATGGCGTCTGCAAACCATGGCACAGCCGGTGATCCAGACGCTGCCGCGCTGGCACGGCGAGCCGATCGCGCAACGTACGCTGCTGGTCCATGCCGAACAAGGTTTCGGCGACACGCTGCAATTCGTGCGCTTCGTCCCCCTTGTCACGCAGCGCGCGGCGCGCGTCGTGCTCGAAGTGCAGCCGCAGCTGCTGCCCTTGCTGACCCCTGCCGCGCAAGCCTGGCGCGTGACGCTGATCGCCCAGGGCGCGCCGCGCCCCGCCGCCGATCTGCAATGCCCGCTGCTGAGCCTGCCGCTCGCGCTCGGCACGACCTTCGACACCATTCCGGAGCGCACGCCCTACCTCAGCGTGCCGAGCGCCTATGGCCGCAAATGGCGCGGCTCGCTCGGCGGCCAGGCGAAGCGCAAGATCGGCATTGCGTGGTCAGGACGCATCCAGCAAAACGAAACGCGTTCGATGCCGCTCGCCGCGCTCGATCCGCTGTTCGCACTCGAAGGCATCGACTGGATCGTGCTGCAGCCCGCCTTGAGCGCCGACGAACGCGCGGCGCTCGACGCGCATCCGCGCGCGGCGTCGATTCATCGCTTCGACAAGCGGATCGGCGACTTCGCGGACACGGCGGCGATCATCGAACGGCTCGATGCGGTGGTGTCGATCGATACGTCCATCGCGCACCTGGCCGGCGCGCTGCGCAAGCCGCTCTGGCTGATGCTGCCGTTCGCCGCGGACTGGCGCTGGTTTGCCGGCGAGACACGCAGCCCGTGGTATCCGGGCGCGTCGCTGGTGCGTCAACCGCAACCCGGCGCGTGGGGCGACGTCGTCGAGGCCGTGGCGAACGAATTGCGCAACGGTTAGCGCAAACGCCGCCCGGCGAAATCAGCCGTCACCCCGCCGCCGTGCCAAAAAACAAAAACCCCGCGTTCGTGAGAACGCGGGGTTTTTTACTTGCCCGGCCGAATCGTGAACGGTGAAGCTCAGGCCGTCCGATATTGATTGCGCGATTCCGGCGTGCGATACAGCACCAACGTCGCGATCAACCCGCAAATCGCCGCCACGCCCAGGAACAGACCCGGCGCCGCCTTGTTGCCGGTAGTGTGAATCAACAGCGTCGAGATGGCCGGCGTGAAACCGCCGATCGTCGTGGCGAGGCTGTAGGCGAGCGAGAAACCGGCGGTCCGCACTTCGACCGGCATGACTTCGGTCAGCGCCACGACCATCCCGCCGTTATAGCTGCCGTACAGGAACGACAGCCACAGCTCGACCTCCAGCAGACGCGCGAACGACGGGTCCGCCACCAGCCACTGCAGCGCCGGATATGCGGTGATGATGGTCAGAATCGTGAACGCCAGCAGCACCGGACGCCGGCCGATACGGTCGGACAGCGCGCCCGCGAGCGGCAGCCAGATCAGATTCGACAGGCCGATACAGACCGTGACGACGAGCGTATCGATCGACGACAGCTTCAGCACTTCCTTGCCGAAGGTCGGCGTGTACGCCGTGATCATGTAGAACGACACGGTGGTCATGATCACCATGCCCATGCCGCCCAGCACGATGCCCCAGTTGGCGGCCATCGTCTTCATGATCTCGCCCATCTTCGGATGATGCTTGCGCGCCTTGAATTCCTCGGTTTCCTGCAGCGAACGGCGGATCAGGAACAGGAACGGCACGATCAGGCAGCCGATCAGAAACGGCACGCGCCAGCCCCACGCGGTCATCTGGTCAGCCGGCAACAGCTTGTTCAGGAACACACCGATCAGCGCGGCGAACACCACGGCAACCTGCTGGCTGCCCGACTGCCAGGCGCAGTAGAAGCCCTTGTTGCCCTTGGTGGCGATCTCCGACAGATACACCGACACGCCGCCCAGTTCGACCCCGGCGGAGAAACCTTGCAACAGCCGGCCGCCCAGAACGAGCACTGGCGCGAGCAAGCCGATCGTCGCGTAACCTGGAATCGACGCGACCGTGAGCGTGCCGAGCGCCATCAAACCGAGGGTGAGGATCAGGCCTTTGCGCCGGCCGTGATGATCGATGTATGCGCCGAGCACGATCGCGCCGAGCGGCCGCATCAGGAAGCCCGCGCCGAACACCGACAGCGACAGCATCAGCGAGGCGAATTCGTTGCCGCTCGGAAAGTAGGTCTTGGCGATCGCCGAAGCGTAATAGCCGTAGACCATGAAGTCGTACATCTCAAGAAAGTTACCGCTGACAACGCGGAATACTGTCTTGACCTTGGATTCTTGGGATGAGGAAGTGGCGTGTGACGCAGTAGACATGACATTCTCTGATGGGCCTGTCGCCACGAAAGAACCGGTGGCGGGCAGGCAGTTGAAACGATCCACTGGGTTCGGCAAAGCGGATGCCTCGGGCGGATAGAACGACGCGCCCGGGGGCGCTGCATTTTCATGCTGAACGCATTCTCACGGTATCAGGGTAAACGTTGTGAATCATGCGGCGCCCGCTCCACGTAATGTTACCGTTGAAGCCGCTGTCGCGTAATGCATACAGTTTCCTTACACGTGTCGCCGGTCGTCGCGCTAACATTTGCAGTCAGGCATTTCCGCAGATCACTACCCCGATGCGAACCACCCCCGCTCTTTCGCTGCGCCCCGCAACTCTCGCGGATGCCGCGCTCATTGCTTCGATCCACAGCACCAGTTGGCAGGCCACCTATCGCAGCCTGTTGCCCGACGCATTTCTCGACGGCCAGGTCACGCGCGAGCGCGCAGCCTATTGGGAAGCGCGCCTGAGCGCGCCCGGCGGCGAACGCCGCATCGTCCTGATCGCCGAACTCGCGGGCGAGCCGACGGGTTTTGTTTGTGTCGAACGTCAACCGGAATCCGCGTGGGGCGTGCTGCTCGATAACCTGCACACGCTGCCGGACTATCAGGGCATCGGCGTCGGCAAGCTGCTGATGCATGCCGCCGAGGACTGGGCTCGCGCGCAGGGCGAGACGCAACTCTATCTGTATGTGCTCGAAGGGAATACGCCGGCGATCGGCTTCTATGAACGGCAAGGCTGGCAGTTCGTCGGCGCCGAACCGGATCATATGGGCGGCGTGGATATTACAGCGTTGCGCTACGTTTACAGGCTCGATCGATAGGACAAGCGTGGTCCGGTTGAGCGTCGTCCGGGTTTAACTTAAACCCGGACGAATCGGCGGATTTCTTCGGAAATTTCCAGTCAGTAAGTCTGCCGCATCGAAGTATCATCCTTCGCACCCCTACGGCTTCACAGTGACACGCCCATGCGTCCGTGTGCTCGTCCAGAGCGCAATGCTGCGGTTCGGCGTCGACGTACGGCGTGCATGTCTGGTATTCCAACGCGCATCGCACCGAGGCCCGAGTCCCGCAGATCCCGGGACCGCCGATCGGCGGCCCCTTTAAGAGGCGCTGGAAAAGACCGATGTCCACCATTCCTTTCACCCCGATCCAAGGCTACCTGGCCATGCCGCGCTCGCGTCCGCTCGGTCATGTGCCGGCGTCCTTCGGCCGGGACTGGGCACTGCTTCCGCCTGGCTACAGTTTGCGGGCGGAACTCAAGGCACTCTACGCCGCCATGCTGCGCACGTTCTGCATGAGCGATCAGGCCATTCGCTCGCTTTGCCGATGGTCGCCGTCGGACGAGCGGCGCGCAACTGCGGCGCCGGCTCCGGTGTTTGAAAAGCCATTCGACGCCGCTGCGCAAATGGCTGCGTCCGCTGCGGCCGTCCCGCCGTTTCCGCTGCATGCGTATGCGACGGCGGCGCGCGGGCCCGGCCATCATTGGAGTGCGTTGGCGGGCGGCGCATGCGTGCTCGGCGGCGCTGCGATGCTGGGATGGATCGGGTTCGATCATCTGATGCATCGTGACACGGCCACTCTTGTGGATTTCGCGGGCAAGGCCTCGGACAAACGCGACTCGCAGCCGGCGAAATTTCAGCCACCGGCGGCAGTTACCGCTCGCGCAGTGGATAGCGCTGCGGCAGGCACGTCTGCGGCAGTCGCGGCATCAATGCCGGCACTCCCGAGCGCGGCTCCTCGGTTCGCGGCGGCATCCAGTCCTGCGGCCGCGACGGTGCCGATACCTACGTCGGCTTCAGCGCCCGCATTGCGCTTGGCTTCGGCGCATGGCTTCGCTGACAAAGCCGTCTCACATCGCCGTAAGCTCATTCGCGAGAAGAGCGGCAGGCAACACGGCGCAATCCCCCCGCGCACGGCGCGGTTCGCCGCAGCAAACCAAGCGTCGCACGCAGCGGCAATTGCTGATGACATCGCACGCGGCGCGCTCCCGAAAGTCGCGGCAAACGTGTCGCCGAAGCCGTCGGCTGCCGGAGCCTATTCACCTCTCGCTCCGGCTCGGCTCGGTGTCGACGAATACGCGGGGGTAACGATGTCCGCTGCGACACACGTCCGCGATACGGCGCCGATGCCGCGCACCGGCTCGTCAATCCATGCGTCCGGCACCAGCGGGACCGAATGGATGAACCATCTTTCACAGCGACGCGTGACCGACGTTCCGGATCAATTCGCAAAATAGGCACGACACGATCGCACAGGTGGCGTAGTACAAAAAAAGCCCGGACATTCACGAATTCACGAATTCACGAATGGCCGGGCTTTTTTGCGTCGATGCATTTACTTCTGGATCGGCAATCCCATTTCGGTTTGCCGCTGCAATTGCATTACTTCGCCCTGCACCTGGCGCAACTGCGCCTGCGCCCTTTCCTTGTCCGCGTGCAGCGCGGCCGCTTCGCCTTGCGTTTGACGCTGATAGTCGTTGACCTTGGCCTGCTGGGTGCGCGCCACGTCGAGATCGGCTTGCAAGCGTTTCGCGCGATCTTCGGACATGGCAATGACGTCTTCGATGTAGGCCTTCTGCGCCTGCAACTGCGTGCGGCGAATTTCGACATCCGCGAGTTGCGCGGTCTGCTGGGCAAAGCCCGCATAGATCGCTTCCGCGCGCGCCGCGTCCTCGGACTTGATCACCCGCCAGAAATGCTTGTTCTGAAATAACGCGACGTAGTACGTCATTTCCCGCGGATAGAAAAACAGACTGGCGCCGTAGCTGCCGTTATACGTGGTGCGTAGTTCGCTCAGCTTCGCGTCGTGAATCATCTGCATCAGTTCGGCGACGTTACCTTGCGCATCGCCGGCCGTGGCCGGCGCGGCCGACGTGGCTGATGCCGCGTTGCGCAGCGCATCTGCCACGGGCTGCGGCGTCAGGGTGTTGATGGCCGGCCGTGTGCCGACCATCGGCGCGGCCTCGTCGCCTTGCGCGGCCAGCACGAAACCGCCCTGCTGCAACAGCGCACACGAGGTCGCGAGCAGCATGGCGCGCCGTACTAATAAGGGGTACTTCATACGTGCATGCTCCATGCGAATCCAAAACAGCCGCAGATTATCGCGCGGATTCGCCTTTAAGCGAAGCATTCAAATGCCACACAGACGGACTTTAAATCGAGATAAATCGCCAGCGAATGATTTGATCAAGTCGGCCCATCCATCGCGAAATAAACGAGTTCGGATAAGACGAAAATGCGATGTTCCGTCTCGTGCGGACGAATCTGAATGTACGCTAGGGATGCACGAATTCAGCTGTCAGTGAATGCGCAATATGGAGATAGAGTGACTGATACTGAGATGCGCGCACTCGGGCCAATAAAAACCTCGCATTCCTGACTATCTATCCCGATATCGGCGAGATGTCCGCGACTCCGAAAACTAGAAATGCCGCGCGAATCAGTAGACTGATACAAACGGCGAGCGAGAAGCCAGCCATCAAAACAGCAAGAGAAAAACACAGAAGGCGCACCGCTGCAAACCGCAGCGGTGCGCCTCTAACAAACCAAACATTCGGCCATCCAACCCCAACTCACCAGCCCCGCAACCTCAAAACCGAGTCTCGCGCGCCACGCGCAGGAACGTATCGAGCAACGGCGTGCAGTCGAGCAACTCCGGCCCGCCCGCGCGATGAAACTCCGGATGCCATTGCACGCCCATCACGAACGGCGCGCGCCGGTAGCGCACGGCTTCGATGATGCCATCTGACGCCGACACCGCTTCGATATTGAGATCGCGGCCGAGCGTTTTGACCGCCTGATGGTGGATCGAGTTGACGATCGCATCGCGCCGGCCCGGGAACATGTTGGCGAGCGTCGAACCGTCCGGAAAGTGAATCCCGTGCCGATGCTGATCGTAGTTCTCATTGACGTGCGTACCCGCGGTCGGCACATCGGTGGCGATGTCCTGATACAAGGTCCCGCCGAACGCCACGTTGATCAGTTGACAGCCACGGCACACGCCGAGCACCGGCTTGCCCGATTCGACGAACTCATGCAGCAGTTCGAGTTCGTACATGTCGCGCACGCGGTCGCCGGGCCACTCGTGGCTGGTTGCCTGTTCCGCGTAAGACTGTGGCGAGACGTCGGCGCCGCCTTGCAGCAGCAGCCCGTCGAGATGCTTCGCATAATCGCGCAAACGGATATTGCTCGGATGCAGCATGCCCTGATGACCGACCGTCGGGATCATGAACACCAGCACGTCGCGCGACATCACCCAATGCGCGATCGATTCCTCGAGATACTGCAGCGTCTTGCCGCGCAGACCCTTCGCGCCCGGCTCCGGATGGAAGATGCGCGCCGACACGCCGATGCGCAGCGTACGCTGCGTAATCCGCTGGCCGGCACGATCGAACAACTGACGCGCGCGCGCCGCGACGATCCGGCCGAACACGGTCCACGCCGAATCGTTGTGCTTCAGATAGCGTGGCGGCGACGGCGGCAATGCATTGGGCGGCGGCGGGTTGGACGCGGTGAAGTCAGGCGCCGCGCCGAAACCGGGCGGCGGCGAGCCAGCCCGACGTTCGGACGAGGCCGAGACCTCTTCGACCACGGTAGCGTCTTCAACGGAGCTGACCAGTTCGCCGTCGACAGGTTCGCTGCTTCCGACCGTCGGCGGCGGTCTCATCGCATGGACGCCGGCACGCCGCGCCTCATGTTCATGAACCGCCGCCTCCTGCTTCGCGGTGGATGCCGCAGCCGCGCTGCGTGCTTCGGCCGCATCGCGTTGCCGCGCCGTTTGCGGATCGGTGGGCGTGACGGCCGACGCGCTGTCGGGATCGTCCGTCGACGATCGCACGGCAGCCGCCTCGGCGGCCGGCGTCGCGGTGGACGCAGCGGGCGTAGGAGCGGCTGGAGCACCCGGCGGCGTTACCTTGTCCTTGATTGGAGACTGGATGGCATCTTCGTGCGAGAGGGGTAGCGAGGCTGCCGGATCGGCCGGCGTGGAGCCGGGTGTCGACACGCCGGGCGTTCCGGACGGCGCGGGCGACGGCGAAGGCGGCGTTGGATTGCCGGGCTTGCCGGCATTTTCAGGTTTGTTTTCGCTCATGACAGTCAGACAGGCGCCTTCACGCGAACGAATGAATATGCCCTGATTATCCGCTAGCGAGGCAAGCGCCGCAAACCCGCACACAATTGCTCACATTGTTGCGGGGCCATGAGGAACACAACCTGGGGAACCGCGCGGCAAGTCTGACTTAAGGATCCGGCTGCTCTTCAAATGTCTCGCGCAAGGCGATCTGCATCGCCGCGTGGATTTTCACGCACCAGCGCCAGACCAGCGCCAGCAGCAACGCGGCGCAGACCAGCACCGCGGCAAGCAGGCCGGTCGGCGGCAGAATGCCGCCGGAAAGCGCCGCGACCAGCAGAAACACGCCGACCATCGAGACCACCGGCACCAGATCGGAGATCGCGTAGCGGATCGCGCTCGTGAAGCGCCCCGCCGTTGCCGGTTGCACGCTGACTTCGGCGAGCAGCAAGGCGAGTGACTTGGTCTTGCGGTACACCGCCACCAGAAACGGCATCGACACGACCAGCGCGACGCTCCATAACACCACGCGCTGCATCGGCTCGGAACTCAACCAGTGCGCGAGCCACGCGCTGGTATAAGGCGCGCTATACGACACGGTCAGAAAAATCGCGGCGACGAGCGCCAGATTGACGGCGATCTGCAGAATGATCCGCCGCGTCATGCTGAACAAAGTGGGTTCACCGCTTCCCGTGCTCAAGCTACGCAGCCATTGTCCATACATGCCGAACACGTTAGCGAGCGTGCGCGGCATGGCGTGACCGAGGCGCTGGGTCAGCGGGTCGGCCGCGCGGATCAGATACGGCGTGAACAGCGTGGTCAACGCGGACACCGCCACCGCGATCGGATACAGAAACGCGCTTGTCACCTTCAGCGTCAAACCGAGCGACGCGATGATGAACGAGAACTCGCCGATCTGCGAGACGGTCATGCCGACGCGCATCGCCGTGCGTCCGTCCTTGCCGGCGAGAAAAGTGCCGAGCCCGCACGACACAATCTTGCCGACGATCACCGCGACCGTGATCACCGCGATCGGCCACGCGTAGTCGACCAGCACGGCCGGATTCAGCATCAAGCCGATCGTCACGAAGAAGATCGCGGAAAACGCGTCGCGCAGCGGCGCGATCAGATGCTCGATCCGATGCAGATGGCGTGATTCGGCCATGATCGCGCCGATCAGGAACGCGCCGAGCGCGATGCTGTAGTCGAGCTTCACGACCAGCAGACAAAAGCCGAAGCAGAACCCGAGCACCGAGACGAGCAGCATCTCGTCGCTCTTCGCGCGCGCCACGTAGTTCAAGGCGCGCGGCACGACCAGAATGCCGACCACCAGCGACACTGTCATGAACAGCAGCAGCTTGCCGAGCGTGACCATGGCGACGCCCGCGCTCAACTGCCCCGTCTGCGCGATGCCTGACAGCAGCACCAGCATCGCGATGGCAAGAATGTCCTCGACGATCAGAATACCGAACACCAGTTGCGCGAAGCTCTCGCGTTTCAGGCCCAGTTCGGAGAGCGCCTTGACGATGATGGTGGTCGACGAGATGGCGAGGATCGCGCCGAGGAACAGCGAATCCATCGAACTCCAGCCGAACGCGCTGCCGATCTCATAACCGATCCACAGCATCAGCACGATCTCGGAGAGTGCCGCGACGATCGCCGTCGCGCCGACCTTGAAGAGTTTGCGCAGGCTGAATTCGAGGCCGAGCGAAAACATCAGGAACACCACGCCGAGTTCGCCGAGCGTCTGAATGGTCTGCTCGTCGTGGATCAGCTGGAACGGCGGCGTGTACGGCCCGATGATCACGCCGGCCGCGATGTAGCCGAGCACCACCGGCTGTTTCAGGCGATGGAACAGCACGGTGACGACGCCGGCGAGCGCCATCACGACCGCCAGGTCCTGAATGAAGCCGATGCCATGGTGCATGGATGCGTCCCTTACAAAAAGTAATGTTGAAAAACGCAGTTTAACAAACCAGCACGACAAGCCGCCGCGCGCCAACGTCCGTACGGCATCGGACTGCCGCCGAGCCGCACATGTCATCCGCCACGCAGAAGAATGTTTTTGACACGCTGGACTCCTGTGAAATATCACAATAATATTTGCAGCATATTTTCTTTGGAGTCGAACAATGCAGCAGGTGTCCTTCAATGTTGTAGACCGTTCCGGCGGCAGTCGCGCCGAGATCGTCGAGGTGAATCGTCTGACTATTGCCGGTTGGGCCGGCCGCGATCAGGCCGCGATCGAGCATCACATCGCCGAACTGGCTGAACTCGGCGTGAAGCGGCCGTCCACCACGCCATGCTTCTACCGCCTTGGCGCGGAATTGCTGACGCAGGCCGAGCAGATCGACGTGGTCGGCGTGAAGTCGAGCGGCGAAGCCGAATGCGTGCTGGTGCATTCGAATGCGGGCCTGCTCGTCAGCGTCGGTTCGGATCACACCGACCGCGAAGTCGAGGCCTATGGCGTCACCGTCTCCAAACAGATCTGTCCGAAACCGGTGGCGCGCGACGCCTGGCGTTTCGACGATGTGTTCGGTCACTGGGACCAGCTCGAACTGCGCGCTTACGCAGTGACAAACGGCGAGCGGCGCGTCTATCAGCAAGGCAGCGTGGCATCGTTGCTGCCGGCCGCCGATCTGCTCACGCGCGCGCCGCTCGCGCAAGGCGCGGCGATGTTCTGCGGGACGCTGGCGGTACAGGGCGGCATCGTCGGCATGGCCGACGGCGACGCGCTTGAACTCGAATTGCACGATCCCGTCCTGAACCGCACGCTGCGCCACGCCTATCGCGTGCGCGCGCTACCTATCGTCGAATGAGGCACCCATGAATTCCCCTTCGCTATCCGCCGCCGACGCGTCTTCCGACGCGTGGCTCGAAGCCGCCGCCCTGCGCAAGATCACGTGGCGCATCATGCCGTTCCTGTTTCTCGTCTACGTGCTGTCGTATCTGGACCGCGTCAACATCGGTTACGCGAAGCTGCAGTTCACCGGCGACCTCGGCCTGTCGAACGCGGCGTACGGACTCGGCGCGGGGATCTTTTTCTTCGGCTACTTCGTGTTCGAAGTGCCGAGCAATCTGCTGCTGAAGAAATTCGGCGCGCGCGCCACGATCGCCCGCATCACGATGCTGTGGGGCCTGCTGTCGTGTCTGATGATGTTCGTGCGCTCGGAAACGATGTTCTACGTGCTGCGCTTTTTCCTTGGCGTCGCCGAAGCCGGTCTGGTGCCGGGCGTGGTGCTCTATCTGACCTTCTGGTTTCCGTCCGACCGGCGCGCGCGCATGGTCGCCGTATTCATGGCGGCGATTCCGGTGGCGGGCATCATCGGCGCGCCGTTGTCGGGCTTTCTGATGTCGGCGCTGCATGAAGCGCACGGCTTGCGTGGCTGGCAGTGGATGTTCCTGATCGAAGGCATTCCGTCCATTCTCGCCGGCTTCTGGGCGCTCGCCGTGCTGCGTAACACGCCCGCCGAAGCCGCCTGGCTCAGCGACGACGAAAAGCGCGTGCTTCTCGGCCGTCTCGCGCGGGAAAACACCGCTGCCGCGGCGGCCGGCGCGGAGCATAGCCTCTCGGTGGCGTTGCGTTCGGGCCGCTTCTGGCTGCTCACGCTGATCTATTTCTGTCTCGTCACGGGCAATGCGGGCTTTTCGTTCTGGCTGCCGCAGATCGTCAAGGATCTGGGCGTGACGAACCTCGTCACCAATGGCTTCGTCACCGCGATTCCGTATCTGGCGGCGGGCATCGGCATGATCCTGATCGGACGCTCGTCGGACATCACCGGCGAGCGGCGCTGGCATTACGCGGTGTGCTGCTTCATCGGCGCGGCGGGCCTGCTCGGCAGCGCCTCGGTGACCAATTCGATTCCGCTCGCCGTCACCGGCTTGTCGATCGCGTATATCGGCATTCTGGCGGGCTTCGGCATCTTCTGGTCGATGTCGACGACCTTCCTGCAAGGCTCGGCCGCGGTCGCCGGGATTGCCGTGATCAATTCGATCGCGAACCTTGCGGGCTATGTGAGCCCGTATGTGCTCGGGATCGTCAAGGACGCGACGCATAGCGTGACGTTCGGGCTCGTGCTGATCGCGGGGGCGCTGATCGTCGGCGGGCTGGTCACGCTGATGATGCCGCGTGTGAAGGTGCAGCATGCGGCGACGGTTTCGCCGAGCCGCGCCTGATTTGCCCGCGTCGTACACGCAAAACCTTGCTCTACAATGCGGACGACATCGCCCGCTTCCACTTCACATGACGCTTTTGCAGACTGCCCGCCCTTCCACGCCCGCCCGCGCGACCGCTGCCGCGAGTCTCGCCGAGCAGGCCTATGCGTTCGTCAAGCGCGAGATCATCACCATGCGCCTGCGGCCGAGCGAGGTGCTCAACGAAGCGGAACTGATGGCGCTGACCGGCATCGGCAGAACGCCGGTGCATCAAGCGCTGCATCGGCTGGTGCACGAAGGCATGCTGACCATCATGCCGCGCAAGGGCATCATGGTCCGTCCGGTCTCGCTCGACGACGTGCTGGCGATCATCGACGTGCGCCTCGTGAACGAAAGCTACTGCGTCGAGCTGGCCGCGCGCCACGCGCAACAGCACGACTACGACGCGATGCAGGCGCTGCTGGACCGCTCGGCCGTGTGCGTCGCCGCGCACGATATCGAAGGCATGATGGATATCGACCGCGAGTTTCATCTGGCGATCTCGGCCGCCTCGCGCAACCCGGTGCTGGCCGACATCCTGCGCGGGCTGCACGAGCGCTCGCTGCGCTTCTGGTTCATTTCGCTGTCCGAGCCGCATCATCTGGAAGACGTGCACGAGGAACATCTCGAACTGTTTGGTCTGCTGCGCGAACGCGATGCCGAAGGCGCGCGGCAATCGGTGCAAAAGCATATCGAAGCGTTTCGCGCGACACTCTTCAATCGCATGTGATCGACTGCATTCAAGCCACCGCTCCAAGCTCACGCATCTAGCCCAATGACCGGCATTGCCCGGTTCAACCGGATTTCTACCGACATCATGGCCACTGAATTCACACCCTTTCCGCCGCTAGCCCAACTTGCCGCCGACCTCGCCACCGGACGCACCACGAGCCGCGCGCTCGTCGAGACTGCGCTCGAACGGATCGCCGATCCGGCCGGCCAGGGCGCCGCCGTCTTCATGCACGTCGATGCCGACAGCGCCCGCGCCGCCGCCGACGCGCACGACCGTCTGCGCGCCGCCGGCACCGTGCTTTCGCCGCTCGCCGGAATTCCGGTGTCGGTCAAAGACCTGTTCGATATCGAAGGCCAACCGACCCGCGCCGGTTCCGCGGTGCTCGCCGACGCCCCCGCCGCCAAGGCGGACGCCGTCGCGGTCGCGCGTTTGAAGCGCGCGGGCGCCGTGATCGTCGGCCGGACCAATATGAGCGAGTTCGCGTTTTCCGGACTTGGCCTGAACCCGCACTACGGCAACCCGCTGTCGCCGTACCAGCGCGGCGTGAAGGGCGACGAGCGGATTTCGGGCGGTTCGTCGTCGGGCGCGGCGGCTTCCGTCGCGGACGGCATGGCGGCGATCGCGCTCGGCACCGACACCGGCGGCTCGATCCGCATTCCGGCTGCCCTTTGCGGCCTGACTGGCTTCAAGCCGACCGCCGACCGGATTCCCAAACAGGGCGGCGTGCCGCTTTCGTCGACCCTCGATTCGTTCGGGCCGATCGGCGTTTCCGTGGCGTGCTGCGCACTGGTCGACCGCATGCTGGCCGGGCTCGAACCGCGCATTCCGACCGCCCGTCCGCTCGAAGGCGTGCGCCTCGGCGTGCTGACCAATTTCGTCACGGACGGCGTCGAGCCGGCGGTCGCTGCGGCGATCGACACGGCGCTCAAGCATCTGGAAGCGGCCGGCGCGATCGTCAGCGAAGTTCGTTTCGCGCCGCTCGACCGTTTGCCCGAGATCAACCGCTTCGGGTTCTCGCCGATCGAGGCGTATGCGTGGCATCGTCCGTTGCTGGAAAAGCATCGCGACTTATACGATCCGCGCGTGCTAGTGCGCATTCTGAAGGGCCAGCCGGCCAGCGCCGCCGACTATCTGGACCTGCTCGCCGAACGCGAGGCGATGCTCGCCGAGGCCGCCCGCACGCTGTGGCAGCGTTTCGACGCGGTCGTGGCGCCGACGGTGCCGGTGGTGCCGCCGCGCGTCGCCGAACTGGTCGACGACGATGACGCCTTTGGCCGCACCAACGCGTTGATTCTGCGCAACCCGAGCGTGTTCAACTTCCTCGACACGTGCGCGCTGTCGCTGCCGTGCCATCTGCGCGGCGACGCTCCGGTCGGCCTGATGCTGGCCGGCGCGCCGCACGCCGACGACGCCCTGCTGGCCATTGGCCGCGGCGCCGAAGCGGTGCTCAAGGCGATTCGCTGATCAGGAAATACGTCGTAAAAGCAGGATAAGCTGGGGGGCGGGGGTTCGCGCTAGAATCGCGGGCACCCGCCCTTTCCGTTTCGAGACAGCCACACGATCCATGAATAACGACACTGCAATGCTGCGCCGCGAGCGCTCCCTGCTGGTTCTGCTTGGCCTGATCTGCGTTGCCCTCGTGGGCGGCGCGCTGTATCTGCAGTATTTTCTGCACGAAGACCCGTGCCCGTTGTGCATCATCCAGCGGTATTTCTTCCTGCTGATTGCGATCTTCGCGTTCCTCGGCGCGCGTTTTAACAGCTGGCGCGGTGTGCGTCTGCTGGAAGTGATGGCGGCCTTGTCGGCGCTGGCCGGTATCGTGACGGCCGCGCGCCATGTGTATGTTCAGGCGAATCCGGGCTTTAGCTGCGGCTTCGACGCGCTGCAGCCGCTGGTCGACAGCTTGCCGCCCGCGCATTGGCTGCCGGGCGTGTTCAAGGTCGCCGGGCTGTGCGAAACGGCCTATCCGCCGATTCTGGGTCTGACGCTGCCGCAATGGTCGCTGGTCGCATTCGTGATCGCTTTCATCCCGTTGGCGCTGACGCTGGTCCGCAATCGTCGCCGGATCGCCTGATTAGCGGTTTTTTGCCCTGCTTTGCCGCAAGAGATAACGCCGGATTGCGTGCCGCCCAATAAGGCGGCCCGAAATTCGGCGTTTTTTTGCCCGCAACAACCGTGTTTAGCGGCGCAATGACCGCCCGTTCCCCCCGCAACACCCCACCCCGCCTGGCTTTCCGCCTTCCGTCCCGTCTCACGCAACTTCCCGCCTTAGCGTGAATCGTACTTATCTCATGACCGCTTCCGAATAAGCTTCATGCGACATGGGAAATATTTTTGGGACAAGGTAATGCTATCTTCGGAATTGGATGGCGATCTACGTGCGCGAGGCCGGCTTTGGCGCGACCCCATGCGTAACGCGCGCCCGGTCCGCACTGTCTTTCGAATTCGCCATGACAACGCAAACCATCCGCTTTTATCACCAGGGGTCCATCCGTGAGGTCGCGGGCGTCCCTGCGTCGCGCACCGTGCTGCAGCACCTGCGCGAGGATCTGCATTGCACCGGCACCAAGGAAGGCTGCGCGGAAGGCGATTGCGGCGCCTGCACGGTCGTCATCGGCGAACTGGATGCGCACGGCGACCTCGCGCTGAAAGCGGTCAACGCCTGCATCCAGTTCCTGCCGACGCTGGACGGCAAGGCGCTCTTCACGGTCGAAGACCTGCGCGCCGCCAACGGCGCGCTGCATCCCGTGCAACAGGCCATGGTCGATTGCCACGGTTCGCAATGCGGCTTCTGCACGCCCGGCTTCGTGATGTCGATGTGGGCGCTGTACGAAAACCAGCCGGCCGCCGCCGGTCTGCCCACCCGTGATGAAATCAACGCCGCGCTCTCCGGCAATCTGTGCCGTTGCACCGGCTACCGGCCGATCGTCGACGCCTCGCAGAAGATGTTCGACTATCCGCAATACCCGCGCGTGACGCTCGACCGTCAGGCCGTGGTGGATCAATTGCGCGAACTGCAACGGCGCGACACCTTCGAATACCGTGCGTCCGACACGCGCGGCGCCACGTTCGGCTCGCCCGCCTTTTATGCGCCGATCTCGCTCGATGCATTCGCCAAACTGCGCACCGAACATCCGCACGCACGGCTGCTGGCCGGCAGCACCGACGTCGGCCTGTGGGTCACCAAGCAATTCCGCGATCTCGGCGACATTCTGTATATCGGCAACGTCGCCGAATTGAAGACGATCGAGCGTGATGCGCAGACGCTGACGATCGGCGCGGCCGTCACGCTCGAAGACGCGTACGCGGCGCTCGCCGTCGACTACCCCGAGCTCGCCGAACTGTGGACGCGTTTCGCGTCGCTGCCGATCCGCAATGCCGGCACGCTCGGCGGCAACGTCGCGAACGGCTCGCCGATCGGCGACTCGATGCCGGCGCTGCTTGCGCTCGGCGCCGAAGTCGTGCTGCGCCACGGTCCGAAAACGCGCACGCTGCCGCTCGACGCGTTCTACCTCGGCTATCAGAAGACCGCGCTCGCCGCCGGGGAATTTGTCGCGGCGCTGCGCGTGCCGCGCCCGGCGGGCAATCTGCGCTTTCGCACCTACAAAGTGTCGAAGCGCTACGATCAGGACATCTCGGCCGTGTGCGCGGCATTCGCGCTGCACCTCGGTGAAAACGGGACCATTCAGCAGGCGCGCATCGCGTTCGGCGGCATGGCGGCCACGCCGAAGCGCGCCGCGCAAACCGAAGCCGTCCTGAATGGCGCAACATGGGACGAAAGCACCACGCGGCAAGCCATGAATGCGCTTGTCGTCGATTACCAGCCGCTCACCGACATGCGCGCTTCGAGCGCCTATCGACTGAAGGTGGCGCGCAACCTGCTGTGGCGTTTCCACCTCGAAACGCGCGATGACGCGCCGCTCGCCCTCTTCGACGTGAATGCGTTCGCGTTCGAAGCCGGCGCGCCGGACGCCGCCGTTGCGAAGGAGCCGTCGTGATGAACCGGACCGATGCTTTCGTCGAACACGCTGCGAGGCACGTCGCTCAAGAAAGCGACGCATCGATCGGCGTATCGTTGCCGCATGAATCGGCCGCGCTGCATGTGAGCGGCGAAGCCACTTATACGGACGACGTACCCGAGTTGCAAGGCACGCTGCATGCTGCGCTCGGCCTGTCGCGCCATGCCCATGCGCGGATCGTGTCGATGGATCTCGACGCGGTCAGGAAAGCGCCGGGCGTGATCGCCGTGCTGACCGCCGAAGACATTCCCGGCGAGAACAATTGCGGCCCGGTGCTGCACGACGACCCGATTCTCGCCGTCGATGAAGTGCTGTATCTCGGCCAGCCGGTGTTCGCCGTGATCGCCGAAAGCCATGAACTCGCCCGCCGTGCCGCCGCGCTGGCAAAAAGCGACGACGTGGTCCGCTACGAACCGCTCGAAGCCATCCTCACGCCCGCTGATGCCAAAGCTGCGAAGCAATTCGTGCTGCCGCCGCTGCATCTCAGACGCGGCGAGCCGGATGCGAAGATCGCCGCCGCACCGCATCGCATCAGCGCCACGTTTGAAGTGGGCGGCCAGGAACAGTTCTATTTGGAAGGCCAGATCGCGTACGCCGTGCCGAAGGAAATGGACGGCATGCTCGTCTACAGTTCGACGCAGCACCCGAGCGAAATGCAGCAGGTGGTCGCACATATGCTCGACTGGCCGGCACATAACGTGGTGTGCGAATGCCGGCGCATGGGCGGCGGCTTCGGCGGCAAGGAATCGCAATCGGCGCTGTTCGCCTGCGTGGCAGCGCTGGCGGCGAAACGGCTGCGCCGCCCGGTCAAACTGCGCGCCGACCGCGACGACGATTTCATGATCACCGGCAAGCGCCACGACGCGGTCTACGCGTACGAAGCGGGCTTCGACGACAGCGGCCGCATTCTCGGCGCGCGCGTCGAAATCGCGCTGCGCGCGGGCTATTCCGCCGACCTCTCCGGCGCCGTCGCCACGCGCGCCGTCTGCCACTTCGACAACGCGTACTACCTATCCGACGTCGACATCGTCGCGCTGTGCTGCAAGACCAACACGCAGTCGAACACCGCGTTCCGCGGCTTCGGCGGTCCGCAAGGCGCGCTCGTGATGGAAGTGATGCTCGACAGCATCGCGCGTCAGTTGAACTGCGATCCGCTCGACGTGCGCCTCGCCAACTACTACGGCATCGGCGAGCGCGACACGACGCCGTACGGACAGCGTGTCGAAGACAACATCATCGCGCCGTTGACCGATGAACTGCTCGGCACCAGCGACTATCGCGCGCGCCGCAAAGCGATCGCGGCCTTCAACGCAAACAGTCCGGTGCTCAAGCGTGGCATCGCGTTCTCGCCGGTGAAGTTCGGCATCTCGTTCAACGTGCCGTTTCTGAATCAGGCCGGCGCGCTGGTGCATGTGTACAAAGACGGCTCGGTGCTCGTCAATCACGGCGGCACGGAGATGGGCCAGGGGCTCAACACCAAGGTCGCGCAAGTGGTCGCCAACGAGTTCGGCTTGCCGCTCTCACGCGTGCGGGTCACGGCAACCGACACATCCAAGGTCGCGAACACGTCGGCGACCGCGGCGTCCACCGGCAGCGACCTGAACGGCAAAGCCGCCGAAGCCGCCGCGAAAACGATTCGCGCAAGGCTCGCGGAACTTGCGGCCAAACAACTCGGCGGTGCGGCGAACGACGTGCAATTCACCAGCGGCGAGGTGTCGGTGAACGGCGGAGCGATGCCCTTCGAACAACTGGTCGGCGCCGCCTATCTGGCGCGCGTGCAGTTGTGGTCGGACGGTTTCTACACGACGCCGAAAGTGCATTGGGACGCGAAAACGCTGACCGGTCATCCGTTTTATTACTTTGCATATGGCGCGGCGGTCTCGGAAGTCGTGATCGACACGCTGACCGGCGAATGGAAACTCGTGCGCGCGGACGTGCTGCACGACGCCGGCCAGTCGATCAACCCGGCCATCGACATCGGCCAGGTGGAAGGCGGCTTCATTCAGGGCATGGGCTGGCTCACCACCGAGGAACTCTGGTGGAACCGCGATGGCCGTCTGATGACGCACGCGCCGTCGACCTACAAGATTCCCGCGGTGAGCGACACGCCCGCCGCGTTCCACGTGCAGCTCTATCAGAACCACAACGCCGAGCCGACCGTGTTCCGCTCGAAGGCCGTCGGCGAGCCGCCGTTGCTGTTGCCGTTCTCGGTGTTCCTCGCGATTCGCGACGCGATCGCGGCCGCCGTGCCGGACGCGCAACAGGCGCCGGCATTGCGCGCACCGGCCACGCCCGAAGCGATTCTCGACGCGCTGGACGCCTTGCAGCCGCCGGCCGCGCCGCAACCGGCAACGGAACCGGCGGCGACCGACACGACAGCTTGAGAAAATAACCCGCGGCCTGACGCGACACGAACGCGAGAGGCCACACTCAACCGGCCGCACGGACACCCCGCGCGGCCACGTATGGAGAACGCCGGATGCAGCCCTGGCTACCTGACCTGCAACAACTGCTCGCGCACGGCGATGCCGCCGTGCTGGTGACGGTCGCGCGCGTCGAAGGTTCGGCGCCCCGCGAAGCCGGCACCAAGATGATCGTTACGCGCGATTCGGCGAAGCACACCATCGGCGGCGGACACCTCGAATGGAAAGCCATCGAGACCGCGCGCCAGGTGCTGCGCGACGGCATGCGCTCGCCGCACATGCGCCGCCTGGAGCGCTTCGCGCTCGGCCCGAGCCTCGGGCAATGCTGCGGCGGCGCGGTGATTGTCGCGTTCGAGCGGCTCGACGTGGGCGACCTCGGCTGGATCACGTCGCTGGCGAAACGCGTGGCCGCCGGCCTTTCGACGGTGCGTAGCGTATCATTCGGCCCCGCACCGGATGCGGTGATGTTGTCCGACCCCGAGCCGGGCGTCGACGCCGCTGACTGCCTGCTGTGGGACGGCGCGGGTTTCGACGACAGCGGCGCGCTGCTCACCGAAACCATCGCGCCCGGCGACTTCTCGGTCGTGCTGTTCGGCGCCGGTCACGTGGGCGCCGCGCTGGTTCGCGTGATGGCCACGCTGCCTTGCGTGGTCCGCTGGGTGGACGAACGCGACGCGCAGTTTCCGCCCGCGGAATCGCTGCATGCGCCGAACGTGAAGATCGATCCAAACGACGCCCCCGACGAAGCCATCGACCAAGCCGCGCCGAACACGTACTTCATCGTGATGACGCACAACCATGCGCTTGATCTCGAGTTGGCCGAGCGCATTCTGCGGCGCGGCGACTTCGCGTTCTTCGGCATGATCGGCTCGCACAGCAAGCGCAAGCAGTTCGAACACCGGCTGGCCGCGCGCGGTCTCGATCCGTCGCTGATCGCGCGGATGAAGTGCCCGCTCGGCGTGGACGGCATCGTCGACAAGTCGCCGGAGATCATCGCGATCTCGGCGGCGGCGCAGGTGCTTCAGGCCGTCGAGGCGAACGCGGGCATGCATCACGCCACGCAGACGGTTTGAAGCGCGGCACGTCGACACAACGCTTACGCATCCGGCCCGAACCGACTCCAACGAAAACCTGACCGACCATGACTACAACGACCGCTACCCCCACGCCGCTGGCCGAAAAAACCGCCTTGGCACCGAAGGCCGAACTGCATATTCATATCGAAGGTTCGCTCGAACCCGAATTGATCTTCGCGCTCGCCGAGCGCAACGGCGTGAAGCTCACCTACGACTCGATCGAAGCTTTGCGCGCCGCCTATGCGTTCACCGACCTGCAATCGTTCCTCGACATCTACTATGCGGGCGCGAGCGTGCTGCTGCACGAGCAGGACTTCTACGACATGACGATGGCCTACGTCGAGCGCTGCCTCGCCGACAACGTGATTCACAGCGAAATCTTCTTCGACCCGCAGACGCACACCGAGCGCGGCGTGCCGATCGCGACGGTCGTGGCCGGCATTGAACGCGCGCTCGCCGACGCGGAAAAGCGCGGCATGACGAGCAAGCTGATTCTGTGCTTCCTGCGCCACCTGTCCGAAGAAGACGCGCTCGCCACCTTTGAAGAAGCGCTGCCTTTGTTCGATCAATACAAGCATCGCCTGATCGGCGTGGGTCTCGATTCGTCGGAGCGCGGCCATCCGCCTTCGAAGTTCGAGCGCGTGTTCGCCAAGGCGCGTGCGCTCGGCCTGAAACTCGTCGCCCATGCAGGCGAAGAAGGCCCGCCCTCGTATATCTATGAAGCGCTCGATCTGCTGAAAGTGGACCGCGTCGATCACGGCGTGCGCAGCATCGAAGATCCGGCGCTCGTCGCGCGTCTCGCTGATTCGCGCGTCGCCTTGACCGTGTGTCCGCTGTCGAACCTGAAACTGTGCGTGTTCGACGACCTGACCAAGCACACGCTGAAAGACCTGCTCGATCGCGGTGTAGCCGTGACGGTCAATTCCGACGATCCGGCTTACTTCGGCGGCTACGTGAACGCCAACTATTTCGCCACCATCGACGCGTTGAAGCTCAACGATGCCGAGGTCTACACGATCATCCGCAACAGCTTCGAAGCGTCGTTCGTCACGCCCGAGCAACGCAGCGAACTGATCGCGAAGCTCGACGCGCACTGGCACCCAAGCGGTCCGCACTGACGGGCCGATGTATCGCAGCCGGCGGCGGCATGAGCTCATGTGCGAGCCATGATCGAACCGTCGCCCGGACTGTGCAGCTTTTCCACAATCGGAGACGGTTTTTCCATGACTCAATCTGCCAACCCGGCCAAAGCAGCCCAATCGGCATTCCGCGCGCAACTGCTGACCTTCAACGGCGATCCCGCGCAATCGTCCAATGCGGCGGTCTTCAACGAGGACGGCCTGCTGATCGTCGAAGACGGCCATGTCGTGGCGGCAGGCGCCTATGCCGCGCTCGCGCCGCAACTCGCGCCCGGCACCCAGGTGCAGGAGATGCGCGACAAGCTGATCGTGCCGGGTTTCATCGATACGCACATTCACTATCCGCAGACGGACATGATCGCGTCGCCGGCGCCGGGTTTGTTGCCGTGGCTCGAGACGTACACGTTCCCGACCGAACGCCGCTTCACCGATCCGGCGTATGCACGCGACACCGCGAGCTTTTTCGTCGACGAACTGCTGGCGTGCGGCACGACCACGGCGCTCGTGTATTGCACGGTCCATAAGGAATCGGCCGACGCGCTTTTCACCGAGAGCGAAGCGCGTAATCTGCGCATGGTGGCCGGCAAGGTGCTGATGGACCGCAACTGCCCCGAGTTCCTGCGCGACACCGCGCAATCGGGCTACGACGACAGCGCCGAGCTGATCGGCCGCTGGCACAATCGCGGCCGCCAGATGTACGCGCTCACGCCACGGTTCGCGCCGACCTCGACCGAAGCGCAACTCGAAGCGTGCGGCGTGCTGGCGGGCGAGCACCCGGACATCTTCATCCAGAGCCACGTCGCGGAAAATCACGATGAAGTGAAATGGGTCGCCGATCTGTTCCCCGGTCACCGCAGCTATCTGGACATCTACGATCACTACGGTCTGCTGCGCCGCCGCGCGGTGTACGGCCACTGCATTCACCTCGACGAGGAAGACCGCAAACGCATGGCGCAAACCGGCACGGTCGCCTCGCACTGCCCGACCTCGAACCTGTTCCTCGGCAGCGGCCTGTTCGACTTCGACAAGGCCGATGAAGCCGGCATGCCGATCGCACTGGCGACGGACGTCGGCGGCGGCACGTCGTTCTCGATGCTGCAAACCATGAACGAAGCGCACAAGGTCGCGCGTCTGGGCGGCCATCATCTGACGGCCACGCGCATGTTCTATCTGGCAACGGCCGGCGCGGCCGAAGCGCTTGATCTGGCGGACAAGGTCGGCACGTTGAAGCCGAAGTCGGAAGCGGACTTCGTCGTGCTCGATCCGCGCGCGACGCCGCTGCTCGCGCGCCGCACTGCACGTACTGAAACGCTGGAGGAACTGTTGTTCGCGTTCGCGCTGCTCGGCGACGATCGCGCGATCTATGAGACGTATGCCGCCGGCAAGCGCGTGCATCGTCGCGACGAGATGCGGCGGCATGCGTCGAGCGCGGCCAGGATCGCGGCTTGAGCTGAGTGATTTACGCAACTGAATGAAGAAACGGCGCTTCAATTTCGAAGCGCCGTTTTTTTGCCCAGCCTTCAGCAGCTAGCTCACCGCTGCATGCAAACCTCATGCAACGCATTCAACCGACGCACCGGATCCGCGACATACGGATTCGACTCATCCCACGCATAACCCGCCAGCACCGCGCTGATCATGCGACGGATCGACGGCGTCTGGTCCGGATAAAAAATGATGTCCTGCAACGCACCGGAATACCAACGCTCGACGAAAGCACGGAACGTATCGATCCCCTTGCGCAACGGCACGTCGTAAGCGGCCGACCAGTCGACCTGTGCGCCGTCCAGCTGCCGGTTCAAGGTCTGCACCGCGAGTTGCGCCGAGCGCAGCGCGATCGTCACGCCGGACGAAAACACCGGATCGAGAAACTCGCCCGCATTGCCGAGCAGCGCGTAACCGGGCCCATGCAGACGCTCCACGTTCGCCGCATAACCACCGATGTGGCGCACCGGCATCAGGAACGGCGCGTTGCCGATCAGGCGGTTGAGCGTCGGCTCCTGCTGGATCAGCGCGCGCAATTTCGTATCGCGCTCCGCCTCCGGCACGTCGAGGAAACTCGCCTCGGCGACACAGCCCACCGACGAACGTCCGCCCGCCAGCGGAATCATCCAGAACCATACATCGCGGTGTTCGGGATGCGTCGCCACGCAAATCTTGTTGCGGTCGGTCATGCCGGCCGGAATGCCGTCCTGTACATGCGTGAAGATCGCGGCGCGCGTCGGCATCCGCGTCGGCGCTTCGAGATTCAGCAGGCGCGGCAAAACGCGCCCGAAGCCGCTTGCGTCGAACACGAAACGCGCTTCGATCTGATAGGCGTGATCCGCTTCGTCGACCACATCGACCAAAGGCGTGACGCCGGGATGAACCGCGCGCACGGTATGGCCGAAGCGCACGTCGGCGCCCTGCTCCGCCGCGCAGCGAATCAGAATATCGTCGAATACCGCGCGCTCGACTTGGTAGGTGGTGCCCCAACCCGGCGAATGCTTGTCGCGGAAGTCGAACGCCGACGACTGATCGCGATACACGAAATGCGCGCCGTTCTTGTACTGGAAGCCCGCTTCGACCACGGCCTGCAGCATGCCGGCCTCTTCGAGATAGGCCATGCTCTGCGGCAGCAGGCTCTCGCCGATGGAAAAGCGCGGAAAGTGCTGGCGCTCCAGCACCAGCACGGAACGCCCGGACTTGCGCAGCAATGTCGCCGCGACCGCGCCTGCCGGTCCGGCACCGATGATCACGACATCGACGGTCGTGCGCTTTGACGAATGTGTACTCAAATTTGCCTCAATCGTTTGGCTTGCCCGGAGCAGCGTTTCGCTGCATCCTTACGTCTCGTTACAATTGCACTTCAACGCCCCGAAGGGAGTCTTCGTGGGGCACAGCAAGAACGCTATTTCGCCGGGGAGCCCAGCGTGTCGCCATCCGAAACATCCAGTGTGCCATTCGTGCCGGAAACCGCTTTCGGAGTCTGGTTCCTGCGTACCTACACCTGGGAACATCATGTGCTGCGGGTCGCGATCAACGACCTCAAACGCCTGATCGACACGCCCTTGCCCGAGGCGCCGGTGATCGTCGACGTCGGCTGCGGCCAGGGCATTTCCTTCCGTCTGCTCGCCGAGGCGTTCAAGCCGCGCCGCCTGGTCGGCATCGACTTCCACGAGCCGTCGTTGACGCTTGCCGCTCAGGCAGCGAGCGCCTGCCGCGACAAGCTAGCAGAGATCGAGCTGCTGCACGGCGACTGCGCGAAACTGCCGCTGCCCGACGCGAGCGCCGATATCGTGTTCTGCCATCAAACCTTCCATCACCTCGTCGAACAGGACCGCGCGCTCGCCGAGTTCCGCCGCGTGCTCAAACCGGGCGGCGTGCTGCTGTTCGCCGAATCCACCGACGCGTACATCAAATCGTGGGTGATCCGGCTGCTGTTCCGTCATCCGATGCACGTGCAAAAAAGCGCCGACGGCTACCTCGACATGATCCGCCGCGGCGGCTTCAGCTTCAGCGAGCGCAATGTCTCGCTGCCCTACCTCTGGTGGAGCCGCGCGAGAGACTTCGGTCTTCTCGAACGGCTCGGCCTGACCCATCCGCAACCCGGCAAGCGTCGTGAAACGCTGGTCAATGTGGCGGCGGTCAAAGCCGGTTAATGCGCAGCAAGGCGCGGGCCTAGTGCGGACCAGGTGCGGTAAAACAGCGCGAGGCGGCGGCGCGCATGCCGCCTTCCAGCTTTCCTCGCGCGCATACGTACCCCCGTACGGACTTGCGCCGACCGGGTGTTACTTGCGCAACGTCACCACTTCGCCCGTCAACGCGACACCGGCGATCACCGCGCCCGCGCCACAGGTGTACTCAGTCGCGCTCTCACGCAATTCGTTCTTGTAGTTGCTCTTGATATTGATCACCGCGTTGCCGCCTTCCTTGCGCGCGCGTTCCTGCAACTCGATCACCGCCGAGAGGAACACGTGTTGGCAGGCTTGCAAATCGCTCTTGCCGAACGCGTTGGTCTTCTTGTTGGTGGCGAATTCGCCTATCGTCTTCACGACAGACGGATGGCGTTGGCCCGCGAAGTACAGTGCGATGTCTTCGCTCACTTTGCCGGGTTCGCTTTGCAAGGCCTGATCGACCGGATAGTTGTTGACCGTATCGCGGGCAAAAGCCGGCGTGGCGCTCAGCGTGGCAAACGATGCAAACAGTGCGGCAAACAGCAGATGGCGTTTCATTGAGACTCCTTGGTGGTTGTTGTTGCTCTGTGAGTTCTATTTCAATCGGCCCGATTCGGCTCAGTTCGATTCCAGCACGACGAGCTGGCCGCTTACAGCGATCGCCGCGGCGCTCGGACTGACGCCGCAAGTGAATTCGGTCGACGAGTTGCTCTCGGTGCTATGAAAACGCGTCGACACATCGATCACGGCATTGGCGTGGCGTTCGCTGGCCGCGGCGCGCAGCTTCTGCACGGCTTCGGCGAGCGCTTCGTGGCAAGCGTCGTCGGGACCGGCGACCTTGCGCGCGATCCGCACGGAGTACGACACGTCGCCCAACCGGCTCTTGACCGCCGGGTGGTCCTGCTGACCGAAATACACCGGCACGTTGCCGCGCGATTGGCCGCCCGCCGCCGCGAGCGGCAAGGACTTCACCTGCGTGGCGCAACCCGCCAGCGTCAGCGCCATGACTGCCAGCGCGCCCAATGCACCTGCTCTTTTCATTCTTATCGCCCTCGTTTTTTTATAAAGTCGCGGCCGTTTTCAGCCGCCCTGCCATGCTTCGAACATCAGGCTCGCGCAACTGCCGCCGAACCCGTACGACACCGACATCGCCGTGCCGATGCGCGCCTCGCGCGTCGTGCGCACGAGCGGCATGCCGTCGAGAGCCGGCTCCCGCGTGTCGATATCCGCCGTGCCCGCGATGAAACCGTCGCGCATCATCAGCAGCGTGTAGATCGCCTCGTGCGCGCCGCACGCGCCGAGCGGATGCCCCGTCATACCCTTGGTCGACGAAAACGCCGGCACGCGATGATCGAACGCCGCGCCGAACACCTCGTTCAACGCATGCAGTTCTTCCAGGTCGCCGAGCGGTGTCGACGGTGCGTGCGTGTTGACGTAGTCAGGCCGTTTGCCCGCTTCGTTCAGCGCGCCGCGCATGGCCCGCGCGATCCCCGCTGCGCGCGGCGTGACCATGCCGCCGCTGTCCGTGCAGTCGCCGAAACCGGTGAGCTCCGCGTAGATCCGCGCGCCGCGTGCAAGCGCGTGATCGAGCGATTCGAGCACCAGCACGCCGCCGCCCGACGCGATCACGAAACCGTCACGCTCCGTGTCGTAGGGACGCGATGCCTTCTGCGGCGTGTCGTTGAAGCGGCGCGACAACGCGCCCATCGCGTCGAACATCAGGGTCATGTTGTCGTGCAGCGATTCGCTGCCGCCGGCCAGCACGATCTGCTGTCGGCCGGTCTGGATCAATTGCATCGCCTGCCCGATCGCGAGCGCCGAAGTCGTGCACGCCGACGACGGTGAATAGCTGACGCCTTCGAGCCCGAACACCTGCGCGACATTGGCCGACGCGGTGCTGCTCATCGCATGCGGCACCGTGTACGGCGGCACTTTGTCGACGCCACGGGCATGCGCGATCGCCATGGCCGCGTCGTAAGTGGACATGTTGCCGACGCCCGAACCGATCACCGTGCCCACGCGCGGCGAGCGCAACTGCGCCGCGTCGAGTCCCGCATCGTCGATCGCCTTGCGCGCGGCATGACACGCGAAGCGCGCGGTGTCGCCCATGAAGCGTTCGAGCTTGCGCTCGAACGGCGGCTCGTGCGCGACCGAGGCGACGCCTGCGACCTGCGAGGCGAAGCCACGCTCGCGCCACGCGTCGATCCGCTCGATCCGCGAGCGGCCCTCGCGCAAGGCAGCGGAGACTTCATCGAGCGTATTGCCGAGACACGACACGATGCCCATGCCGGTCACGACCACGCGTTGCAAAGCCACGCTCATCGGACACGCCTGAAAATCAGCGACGTGTTGATGCCGCCGAACGCGAAGTTGTTGCTCATCACGTATTCGGCGTCCATCTCACGCCCCGTGCCGACGATGTAATCGAGCGACGCGCAGGCCGGATCGACGTTCTCCAGGTTCAAGGTCGGCGCATACCAGTTGCGCTTCATCATCTCGATGGTCCACCACGCTTCGAGCGCGCCGCACGCGCCGAGCGTGTGGCCGACATAGCTCTTGAGCGAGCTGATCGGCATGCGCGCGCCGAAGGTCTGTGCTGTCGCATGGCTTTCGGCAATGTCGCCGCGATCCGTCGAGGTGCCGTGCGCGTTCACATACCCGATCGCTTCAGGCGGCAGTTGGGCGTCGTTGAGCGCGAGTTGCATCGCTAGCGCCATGGTTTCGGCGGTCGGCTGGGTCATATGCGCGCCGTCCGAGTTGCAGCCGAAGCCGACGATCTCCGCGTGAATCCGCGCACCGCGCGCCATTGCATGCTCGTATTCCTCGAGCACCAGCGTGGCCGCGCCTTCGCCGACCACGAGGCCGTCACGCGCGGCGTCGAACGGACGCGGCGTCAGATGCGGTTCGTCGTTGCGCGTGCTGGTGGCGTACAACGTGTCGAACACGGCGACAGCCGGCCCTGACAGTTCCTCCGCGCCGCCGGCCAGCATCAGCGTCTGCTTGCCGCTCTGGATCGCTTCGTACGCATAGCCGATCGCCTGGCTGCCCGACGCGCACGCACACGAGGTCGGAATGATCCGCCCTTTCAGATCCCAGAACAGGCTGACGTTGACCGCGGTGGTGTGCGGCATCATCTGCACGTAGCTGTTCGACGTGACGTCGCTCATCGAGCCGGTTTCGAGCATCGTGCCGAACGCGCGGATCGGCTGCACCGAACCGGACGACGAACCATACGCGACGCCCATGCGGCCGTCCTTGATGGTGGCATCGTCGGCGAGGCCCGCGTCGGCGAGCGCCAGTTCGCTGGCGCGCACCGAATACATCGACACCGGACCCATCGAGCGCGTCTTCTTGCGCGGATAATGCGCGGGCGCCGTGAAACCCGGCAACGGACACGCGAGCCGCGTATGCAGCGATTCGAAGTAATCCCACTCGGGCATGCGGCGCACGGCGTTCACGCCGCTCTTCAAACGCGTTTCGATCACGTCCCAGCTATCGCCCAACGCCGTGACGCCGCCCATGCCGGTAATGACGACGCGCTTCATCAGATCATCCCGCCGTTGACGCCGATCACCTGACGCGTGACATACGAGGCCGCATCCGACATCAGGAAGCTGACCACGGACGCCACCTCGGCAGGCTGGCCGACGCGGTTCATCGGCACCGTTTTCAGCGCCTGCTCGAGCGGCATTTCGTCGAGCATGCCGGTCTCGATCAGACCCGGCGCCACGCAATTGACGGTGATGTTGCGCGACGCCAGTTCGACGGCGAGCGCCTTGCTCGCGCCAATCAGGCCGGCCTTCGCCGCGCTGTAGTTGACCTGGCCGCGGTTGCCCATCACGCCGGACACCGAAGCGATGGTGACGATGCGGCCGCCCTTGCGGGCGCGCACCATCGGCATGGTCAAGGGATGGACGACGTTATAGAACGAATCGAGACCGGTTTCGATCACGATGTCCCAATCTTCCTCGGTGAGCGCGGGGAACGCGGCGTCGCGCGTCACGCCCGCGCTGCAGACGATGCCGTAGTACGGGCCGTGCGCCGCGACGTCTGCTTCGAGTACTTCGCGGCACACGGCGCGCTCGCGCACGTCGAACTGCAGCACGCGCGCCGTGCCGCCCTGCGCGGCGATGCCCGTCGCAACCGCGTCCGCTTCACTGCGTCCCGTGCGGCAGTGCACGGACACCGCGAAGCCGTCGGCAGCCAACTTGTACGCAATCGCGCGGCCGATGCCGCGGCTTGCGCCGGTAACGAGAACACGCCGGCTCATGAACTGAAACTCCCTTCTATGAATGACTGAAAATCGCGCGGTTGAAAAACCTTGATGACGGCTTCGGCGCAACTCGCGTCGCCGTGCCGGATCGTGCATTCGTAGGCGCCGTGGCCCTCTTCGCTGCGCAGCAGTTCCGCGACGTGGATCGACAACTGCGCGCCGCCCGCGAACGACGGCTGCAATGCCTTGTAGCTGCGCGAACCGAGCAGCACGCCGGGCCGCGCGCGGCCGCCGCCGCGCATGGCCAGCAACGCGACGTGCGCGGCGATCGCCTGCGCCATCAGTTCGATGCCGATCCACGCGGGCATGGCGCCGTCGGCGTCGGCATACCAGGCGTCCGCGCGCACCGTGGCGCGCGCGCTGAGCGTTTCTTCGCTGAACGTGTGCACGGCGTCGATCAGCAGCATGGTGCCGCGATGCGGGATGATCGCTTCGATCGGCTGCTGGACCAGGTCGTCAACGGTGGGCGTCGGGTTCATCGCTTGGTTCATCGGGCAACTCATCGGGCAAGGACGAGGCTGACATTGCTGCCGCCGAAAGCAAACGAATTGCTCATCGCGTATTGCACGCCGCCTTGCGGCATGAAGCGTTCGCTAACGACCAGGTCCAGTGCAGGCAGCGCGGGATCGGCCTCGCCGTCCCACAGATGACGCGGCAGCGGCACGTTGTCATGCGCGAGCGCGAGCCACGTGAAGCCGAGTTCGGTCGCGCCCGCCGCGCCGAGCTGGTGGCCGGTCAACGGCTTGGTACCGCTCGTCGCTACGCCTTGTGCAAACACTCGCGACATCAAACCCGCTTCCATCTCGTCGTTCTTGCGCGTGGCGGTAGCGTGCAGATTCACATAGCCGATCGCCGACGGCTCGATGCCCGCATCGGCGAGCGCCGCGCGCAGCGCGAGTTCGCCGCCCACGCCGCGCGGGTCCGGCGACGAAATGTGATGCGCGTCGCTCGATTCGCCGACGCCCGCGAGCCGCACCGCCGCTTCGTCGCGGCTCATGAGGAACACCGCCGCGCCTTCGCCGACATTGATCCCGCAACGATTGCGGCTCATCGGATTGCTGCGCACGTTGCTGGTCGATTCAAGCGAGGCGAAACCCTGCACCGTCAGCTCGCACAGCGAATCGACGCCACCCACCACGACGGCGTCGCACAATTGCAATTGCAGCAGCCGGCGCGCCGACGCGAAGGCTTTCGCGCTCGATGTGCATGCGGTCGAGATCGTGAACGCCGGACCATGCACGCCGAGCACGGCGGCGGCGAACGGCGCCGCCGTGCCGATTTCCATTTGCCGGTAGTTGAAGTTCGCGGGTAGATCCCCCGCTTGCGCCTGATAGACGAACGCGGCTTCGGCGGCCTCGATGCCCGACGTGCTGGTGCCGAGCACCACGCCGATGCGATGCGCGCCGTAGCGCTCGCGCGCCGCTTCGACAGCGGCGGCAATCTGAGCCAGCGCGGCGAGCAGCAAGCGGTTGTTGCGGCAGTCGTAACGGGCGAGTTCAGCGGGCGGCGTTAGGTCGAGCGGCGCGAGCACGCTGCCGACGAACGCCTCGCCGATCCCCGTATGCGCGTTCGCCATGCCGGGCGAACGGCCGGCGGCAAGCGCCGGGACAATGCTGTCGAGGTCGCCGCCGAGCGCGTTGATCATGCCGAGCGCGTGCAAATAAACTGATGGGGCTTTCATGCGGCCCTCCTTGATTCCGATGGCATGCCGATCGGCGCGAGCAATACCGATACCGCGATGCCGAGCGCGAGCGTCGCGCCGAAACTCTTCAGCGCGGGCATCGCACTCATGCCGAGCATGCCGAACGACAACAACGTGGTGGCCGCCGACAGCAGCACGCCCGTCCACACCGCGCCGAGATCCGCGTCCGCGCGCAGGCAGCCTTCGCGCAGGAACACGGCATAGTTTGCGCCCACGCCAAGCACGAGCATCAGCGCCAGCCAATTGAACAGATTGAGCGGCACCTGCGCGTAGCCGAATACGGCGAGCGTGACGCCCACGGCGAGCAGCACCGGCAAGGTCACGGCGATGCCGCCGCGCACACGGTAGCGCAGCATCAGCAAAACGAGCACGAGGGCCAGCGCGCCGCCGAGCCACCAGCCGCTATCCACGCGATACGCGCCGAACAGCGTCGACACGCTGGCGGCCTTGTCGACGAACACGACGCCGGGCAAGCCCTGCGCGGTCGCGATCAGCGCGGGTTCATTCTGCGGCGTCACGCCCTGCGGAATGACGACTGCGGCATAGGCTTTCGTCGATGCATCGACTTCGCCGAGCCAGAGATGTTTGTACGGTTGCGACCACGGCGCCGCGAGCCACCTGTCGATCGTGAGCGGCGCTTGTGGTTTGGCGTATGAGGCGATCCAGGCGTCGGCGACTTCGTCCTTGAAGCCGGCCTGCAGGAGCGTGGCGCGCAACGCGGCGCGGTCGTTGAACACGTGTTGTGCGAGCAACGCGCGGTCTTCATTCTGCTGTTTCGCGGACGGCACGAACTGCGCGACCGACTGATAGCTGCCGACCTTGTTCGCAGTGCCGTTCAACGCGTCCAGTTTCGCGCCCAATGCTTCCGCGCGTTGCAGCACGAGTTCCGGCGTCTCGCCGCGCACGACGAAAAACTGCGCGCTGTTATCCACGCCGACGGCCTCGCGCACCTTGTCTTCCTGCGCGACGAGCGCGGGATCGCGCTGGATCAGCAGGTGGATGTCGTCGTCGCTGGTCAGACGCAGCCAGCCGGGAATCGCTAGCAGCAGCAACAGCGCAGCCACCAACCACGCGCGCTTGCCGCCGATCGTGCGATGCCACACTGTCAGCAAGCGCGCCGCGCCTGCAAACACGCGTTTCGGGCTGCGTTTGGGCGCGCGCGTGAGCAGCGCGGGCAGCAGCCACAGCACGGAGGCGAACGCCGTCGTAATGCCGGCAATCGCGAAGCAGGCGATCTGCTTGAGCGCGGGAAACGGCACCCACGTGAGAATCGCGTAGCCGAGCAGGCTCGTCGCGAGCGCCACGCTCAACGCGGGACGCACGGCGCGCGTGCCGCGAGCCGCGTCCCAGCCGCGCTGCGCGCCGAGATACACCACGAAGTATTGAATCGAATAGTCGACGGCCTCGCCGATCAGGCTGGCGCCGAACACGAGCGTCAACAGATGCAGCTTGCCGAATACCAGCATCGTCACCGCAAGCGCGCAGACAATGCCGAGCGCGGTCGATACGAAACCGAGCAGCAACAGACGCGGTGAGCGGAACACCCACATCATCAGAAGCGCGATGCCGCACAGCGACGCGACGCCGATCAGATGCACTTCATGTTCCGATGCGCTGCGCGCCGATTCCGCGTAAAACACGGCGCCGGTTCGCGCCACGGAGACATCGGGGAACGCTTGCTTCAATGCGCTTTCGCCTTGTGCGAGCGCTGCGAGCACGGCGTGCTGCGTCTTCGTTTCGTAGGCGGAGCCCGGCAGTGTCGCGACGATCAGCACGCTGGTGGCGGCGCCGCGACGCGCAACCAGCATGTTGTCTTCGAGTTCGAGATTCGACGTAGCGAGCGGCAGGCCGCCGAGCCAGTGTTCGAGCCAGCCGAACGGATCGTCGGCGAGCGGCGTGGTGAGGCCGCCGCGCAGCGGGCTGTAGATGCGCTGGGCGAGCGAGTCGTGCAATGTGGTATTCGCCGCGCCGTTTGAGAGCGATGCGCGGTCCGCCGGCGCCAGCAAGCCGAAGCGATACGGCATATACAGCGCAGCGATCTGCGACAGATCGAACGGCGGCAATTCCGCCGTCACCGAACCGAACGCGCCACTCTTCTGCAACGACGCGCCGAGTTGTTTCGCCGCGGCTTTCGCGTGCGCGTCGTCGTTGCTGGTGACGAGGAAAACGGTGCGGTCGCCCAGCGCGCTCGCCAGCGTATCGACTGCCTTTTCGGCGACCGGATCGGCCTCGGTCGCCGGCAATAGCGCGAGCAGATTGGTTTGCAGCGGCGACGGTCCCGCGAACCGCCAGCCGCAATACAGCGCGGCAACGAGCGCGAGCAGCAGCCACGCGGTGCGCATGCCCCACGCCTGTTTCGCGGATCGCTGTTGCAGCATTTCCATTACGGCGCCCCGAGCAGACCGCGTTCAGCCGCGGTGAGTTCGGTCACGGCCGCGCTCTTCGTGAAGTCGAGTTGGGTGACGTCGCCGTTCGCGAGCGTAATGCGCAAACGCTGCAGATAGTCGCCACCGTTCATCTCCAGACCTTTGATCGACTGCGCGATCTGCGGCTGGTTCGGCGTGAGTTGCATGCGCCACTGCGCGGCGCTGCCTTCCGCCTGCACGTCGAATTGCGAGTAGAGCGCCGACAGATCGCCGCCGAGCATCGCGCGCATCATCTTCGAGACTTGCGCGACACCGCGCGTGCCCTGCGCGCTGTGAGCCGTGACGCGCTGGCCGTTGGCGTTGACTTCGGTCACTCCGGCATCGGTGATCACGTAGGTGGCTTTGTACGGCGTGTCGATCTGCCAGATCACGCCGCGCTCGCGGAAGAACAGCAGCGAGCCGGTGCTGACGAGCGGCTGCTTCATCGCGGCGAGCGTTTGCGTCTGCGTGAATTGCGCGCGCACGCCCTTGGCCTGCGCGAGGTGCGCGGCGATCTGCGAGACGAGCGCGGGGTTGCCAGGCGCGGCTTCTTTCGTCGATGCGGCCGATGCAGCCGACGCGGGCTCCATCCATACGGCTGTCGCGACAAGCACGCTCAGCGCACTCAATATGCCGGCGATCGCAGCGCGCAGATTCATCGTCCCCATACGCGCTCCAGCTTGTCGAACACGACCGGCGGCGAGACGAACTGCAACTCCTGAGTGGCGGCATCGACCGCGACCTGGATCGTATAACCCTTGGTCAGCCGCGTGCCGGTCGCGCAATCGACGATTTCGTAGCCTATTTTCAGGCGGTTTTCGTGTTCGAGCAGTTGCGTGCGCACTTCGATCTGCTGACCGTAGGTGGCCGGCTTCACGTACTTGAGATGCGCTTCCACGATCGGCCACAGATAACCCGAAGTCTGCATCTCGCGATAGTCGTAGTCGAACGCGCGCAGCAGCGCCGCGCGGCCGATCTCGAAGTACTTCAGATAATGGCCGTGCCAGCACACGTTCATCGCGTCGACATCGTGGAACGGCACTTCCACTGTCGCGCTCGCACTCAGCACTTTGCGTGAACCGGTCATGCGCTCGATCCTCCGCGAGAGTCGCTCGCCAGATCGCACGCGGCAATGCGCGCGGTCAGCGCGCGCAACTCGTGTTCGAGCGCGCGGTCTTCGTCGACGAACGGCGACTGCGCGCCGACGCTGTCGATGAACGCTTGCAGCGGCGCCGGCACCGGCGTCGCGCTGTCGATCTTCAAGCGCAGACGCGCGGCTTGCACCGTCGCGAGCGTATGCGCGGCGGCGACCTGCTCAGTCAGCTCCAGCACGCGCAAGCAGTCGCGCGCGGCGATCGTGCCCATACTGACCTTGTCCTGATTGTGCGCCTCGGTGGAGCGCGAAAAGACGCTCGCGGGCATCGTGTTCTTCAAGGCTTCAGCGGTCCATGCGGACGACGAAATCTGCACCGCCTTGAAACCGTGATTGATCGCGGCACGCGCGGGCCCCGCGCCCGACAGATTGCGCGGCAAGCCATTGTTGAAATTCACGTCGACCAGCAGCGCGAGTTGCCGGTCCATCAGATCGGCGAGATTGGCGACCGCGACCTTCAGCGAGTCCATCGCAAAGGCGATATGGCCGCCGTAGAAGTTGCCGCCGTGCAGCACGCGTTCGTTGTCCGGATCGATCAGCGGGTTGTCGTTCGCGCTGTTCAGTTCGTTCTCGACATCGCGGCGCACCCACGAGAGCGCATCGCGCGCCACGCCGATCACATGCGGCGCGCAGCGAATCGAATAACGGTCCTGCAGACGGTGGCCCGGCGTGTCGTCGCGGCCGGCCAGGTCGTCGCGAATCCAAGCCGCGGCTTCGGCCTGGCCGGCGTGCGGCTTCACTTCGAAGAGCATCGCGTCGAAGTGCGCGGCGCGGCCGTCGAGCGCGACGGTGCACAACGCCGTCAGGCGCGCCGTGAGCCGCGTCAGATGATCGGCGCGCGCAAACGCGAGACAGGCGAGGCCCGTCATCACGGCGGTGCCGTTCATCAGCGCGAGCCCTTCTTTCGGCGCGAGCGTGAGCGGCGTGTGACCGAGTTCGGTCCACACTTCGCGCACGTCGCGCAGATGTCCTTCGAACATCACGTCGCGTTCACCTGCAAGCGCGGCGGCCACATACGAGAGCGGCGTGAGATCGCCGCTCGCGCCCACCGAACCTTCCGACGGAATGCGCGGCAGCACACGATGATTGACCAGATCGGCCAGACGTTCGAGCAACACCGTCCGCACGCCGGAAAAACCGTAAGCGAGCGAGTTGAGCCGCGCGGCGATCACCGCGAGCGTTTGCGCGTCGTCGAGATATTGGCCCATGCCGCAGCCGTGATAGCGCGTGAGTTGCAACGGCAAGGCTTCGACCAGTTCCATCGGCACGTCGACCACGCAGGCGTCGCCGTAACCGGTGTTGACGCCGTACACTGTCGCGCCCGCGGCCAGATGGCGGCGCAGAAAATCCGCGCCACGCTGGATGCGCGCGCGCCACGCCGGATCGTCGCTCAAGGCGACCGGCGCGCGATGCTGCGCAATCGCGACGACCTCTTCAATCGTCAGCTTGCGCCCGCCTATTACGACTGCCGCGTTGTTCACGTTCGCGCCTGTATTCGGCACATCGATCAGATCATGTTCGGCCATTCGCGCCTCGCTTGGGGCTGGCCCAGAAATCGAAGAAGTTGAACCATTGGTAAGGTGCCTTGCGGCAATAGTGTTCGAGACGCACGGCATAGCGCTGCGCCCACGCGGCGAGATGCTGCGCGCGTTCGCGGCGCGGCAGGTCGATGCGCTCGGCGAACGGTTCGAAATAGAGACGGTAGCCGTCGCGCTCTTTCAGACAGAAGAACAGGTAGACCGGACAGCCCAGCGCATGCGCGAGCACATACGGACCTTGCGCGAACGGCGCGGTCGAGCCGAGAAATTGCGCTTCGGTCGTGCGCCCCGCTTCGTGGGCGGGCACGCGGTCGCCGACGATCACCAGCAGCTCGCCGGCATCGACGCGCTCCTGCATCATCATCGCGGTCTCGGGTCCGAAATCGCTGACTTCGAGCAGATGCTTCGCGAACCCGCTATTGGCCGAAGCCAGCACGCTATTGAAGCGACGCGCGTGCTCCGTGTAGACGACGGCCGTGACCTTGGCATAAGTGCCCTGCGCGGCGAGCGCGCGGGTCATTTCCAGATTGCCGAGATGCGCGCCGATCACGAGCGCGCCCTTGCCGCTCGCCACCAACGCTTCGAATGCCGAAGGATCTTCGAATTTGACGTCGGCGTTGTTCACGCGGCCCGACCATGCCGCGAGCTTGTCGAAGCCCGATTGCGCGAACGCCAGCATATGGCGGTACGCGGACAGCCAGCCCGGACGTGGCGTATCGCCATGCGGCGCGGCCTCGCCTAGATGCTTGAAGTAGTTGCTGGAGGCCTCGCGCGCGGCGCGCCCCGTCAGCAGAAAATACGCGACGATCGGATGCAGCCACAGCGCGGTGAAGCGCCGGCCGAACAGCTTGCAACTGAGCGCGAGCAGCGACATGCCGAGATGGCTGCCGCGTTCGGCGATACGCCACCAGTCCTGTTGGTTCTCGTTGCCCTGCCCGTCCGCGAGTGCGGAACGACGCGGCATCACCTTGTGCGCGAGCAGCATCGGCAGACGCCACAGCATGCCGAACACGAGCCGCGTATGACTGCGGCTGATGCGAACGTTGTCCCACAACACGTCGAAATGCGAGACGCCGTCGCTTGCATAGGTGACGCGTGTGGGAATCGAGCGGAACGCGGCGCGCCGCCAATACAGGCGCACGAGAATCTCGATGTCGAAGTCCATGCGCGTGGGCAGTTGCACGCTGTCGATCAGATTGCAGGCGAGCGCCAGCGGATACAGGCGAAAGCCGCACATCGAGTCGCGGATCGTCAGCGAAAGCGTTTCGATCCACACCCACACGTGCGTCAGATAACGGCCGTAGAGACGCGCTTTCGGCACGCTCTCGTCGTAGACCGGGCGGCCGAGAATCACCGCGCCCGGTTCGGCGCGCGCCGCTTCGATGAAACGCGGCACGTCGGTGGCGTCGTGCTGGCCGTCGGCGTCGATCTGCAACGCGTGCGTGTAGCCCGCCTTGCGCGCGGCGCGCAGCCCCGCCATCACCGCCGCGCCCTTGCCGCCGTTGACCGCCAGGCGCAGCAGCGTGAGCTGTCCCGCGTACTGCTGCGCGAGCGCGGCGAGCACCTGCTGGGTGGCCTCGTCGCTGCCATCGTCGACGACAAACAACGGCAGGCCGTGAACCGCCAGATGCGCGACGGTCGCGCCGATCGCGTCCTTATGGTTGTAGATCGGAATGACGATGCATGGAGAGAAGGTCATCACGCGCCCTCCCCGTAGACGATCACGCCGGACGCGCAGTCGCGGCCGCTCACGCGGTACGCGAACTGCACGCGCCGGCGCGCCGCGTCGTGCGCGAGCGTGAGCTTGAGCACCGCACCCGGCGACACCGGCGCCATGAATTTCAGTCGATCGATCGACGCCACCGCGCGCACGGCAGGCACATGCTCGGCCGCCAGACGCATCGCCCAGTCGACCTGGACGACGCCAGGCAGAATCGGCAGGCCGGGAAAGTGGCCGGCGAAATGCACGAGCGAGGGCGGCACGCGCAACTCGTAGTGCAGCGTGTCGCCGCTGCGCGCTTCGGCCAGCACTTCCATGCCTTCGACGCGCGGTTCGAACGCGGCCGCCACGGCGGCTACCGGCAATTTGCCGCGCGCGTCGAACGGCAGCGTGACGCGAAAACGCCAGTGGCGCGGCAGCACCACGACGTCGAAATATTCGGCGAGATGCCGGCGCAGGACTTTCGCGAGCGCCACGCGGCCTTCGTCGCGCAAGGCCGCGCCGCCCGCTTCGGTCAGCGCCACGACGGCGCCGACGCGCTCGCGCGAGGCGCCTTCCAGCGGCACGAGCGCCGCTTGCGCCACATACGGATGCAGCGCGAGGCGCGCTTCCAGTTCCGGCAGCGAGACGCGCTTGCCGTCGAGCTTGAGCACGCGGTCAAGCCGGCCTTGCAGGCGGAAGCGGCCCTCGGCGTCGAAGGCGATCTTGTCGTCGGTGCGATGCCAGCCGGCGTGATCGAGATGCGGCGAGCGGACATTCAGCGCGCCGTCTTCGTCGCGGCGCACTTCGATGCCCGACACAGGTTGCCAGGCATCGGTCTGATCCTGGCGCCGCCACGCGATGCCGCCGGTTTCCGTGCTGCCGTAAAACTCGAGCGGCGCCGCGCCGTAGGCTGCGGCGTATTCCTGCGCGGCTTCGAGCGCGAGCGGACCGCCCGATGAAAAGAACGCGCGCGGCGCCGGCGTCAGGTCGGCGAAGCCGGGCAGCGCGGGCCAGCGCGACAGTTGTGCGGGCGTCGAGACGATCACCGCTGCGCCGCATCGGTCGATCTGCGCTTGCAGATGCAACGGCTCGATGCTGACCGCGCGGTCGAAGGCACGGCCGACTGCAAGCGGCCAGAGCACGCGAAACAGCAAACCGTAGATGTGGTGATGCGGCACGCTCGCGAGCATCGTCGCGTCGCCGACTAGCGCGCCCCACTGCTTTTCAAGCGTGTGCACTTCGGCGTTGAATTGCGCGAGCGTCTTGCGGATCGGCTTGGGGCGGCCGCTGCTGCCTGAGGTGTAGAGCGTGAGCGGAGCTTGTGGGTCGATTGCGAAAGTCGCGCGGGACGTATGCGCTGCAGCAGCGTCGGCCTTGCCTTCTACAGCGGGTGCAAACGGCGGCAAATCCGCGTCGGTCAGCACGACTTCATACGCGTCGGCGAGATCGGCGAGATAGCCCGGCGTCGAGTTGGCCGGAATCACCGGCTCCTTGCCGCACGCGAACAGCGCAAAGAGCGCGCAGGCAAAATCGAACGGATCGTCGATGCACAAAGCGTAGCGTTGCGCGGCGTGCGTTTGCACGAGTGCGATCAGCCCGGCGACGCGCGCGCGAAACGCCGCGCGATCGAGCAGCGCGACGCCGTCACGGCATACGGGCGCATGCACCGCGGCAGTCCCACCAGCTACCGACAACAGATCATGCAACGCGATCATGCCGCCTCCGAACGCGCGGCGCGCGGCAGCACGACCAGATAACGCCAGATGACCTCGGCCACCAGCAGCACACCGATCAGCACATAGGCGATCGCGCCGTTATAGAGCGACCAGCTCGCGCGGCTCCAATACAGCGCGGTATAAGCGGAAAACACGCCGTTCAGCGCGAAGAACGCACACCACACCTGGGTCACGCGAAGCGTATGGCGCACCGCGCCCGGCGGCAGGTTCGGATTGCCGAGGCGCGCGAATTTTTCGATCATCGACGGCCCGCGCACGAGCGTCGCCCCGAACGCGATCAACAAGCCCAGATTGACGAGCGACGGGTAAAGACGCAGCAGCAGCTCGCTATTGGTCAACACGATCGCCGCCGACGCGCAGCTCAGCAAACCGACCACGGTCCAGTCGATCGTGGAAAGCCGCCGCAACGAGGTCGCGACCGGGCCGCTGCCGGCCCAGCGCTGCAGCCACAGGATCGCAAACAGCATGCAGCCGACGTAGCGCGGCGTGTCCCATTTCCATGCGCACAGAATCAACGCGGGGTACGCGAGCTTTAACAGCACCTGCACGACGGTTTTGCCCAGGTGGCGCTCAGTGCCGGGCGAGGCATCGACGGCCCGATCCGCCGCCGCTTGCGTTCGCGAGCGCACGGCGGGCATCAGCCTTGTGCCGCCAGCAGCGATTCGACCGCACCGATCACGTCGCCGACGGTGCGCACCGACTTGAACTCTTCCGGCTTGATGCGGCGTCCGGTCATCTCCTGCAGTTTGATCGCGAGGTCGACGGCGTCGATGCTGTCGAGATCGAGGTCTTCGAACAGATGCGCGTCGGGTGTGACACGCTCGGGCTCGATAGCGAAGTTCTCTTTGAAGATGGCGCGGATGCGCTCCAGAATCTCTGCCTCGGACACGATTTACTCCCCCTTTCTGGTTGTTTCGTTCACAGCGTGCACCGCTTCGCGCTGGCTCGCCACCAGCGCGGCCAGCGTGCTGATCGAGCGGAAGTGTTCGCGCGTGCGCTCGTCGTTCGCTGCGATGGTCAGTTGGTATTGTTTGCGCAGCACGATGCCGATTTCGAGCGCATCGATCGAATCGAGACCGATACCGTCGGTATCGAACAACGGTGCATCGTCGTCGATATCGGCGGGGCTCAGGTCTTCCAGATCGAGAGCTTCGATCAGGAGCTGTTTAATTTCCAGTTTTAAAGAATCCATAATCGAACAGGTGCTGAGTAATGTGTGCTTCGACGGCGCTCGTCACGCTGCGCGCCGCGAGAGCCGGTGGAGTGTCATGGGCCGCGAGCTGGTCGACGCCGAGCGGTTCGAGCACGTTCACGCGCATTCTGAACGCGCGCGCCGGCACGTCGTACCAGCGCATCTGCTTGGTGAATGCGGGCGGATCGCAATCCATCAGCACTGGGACGATCGGCGCGCCGACCTTCAGCGCCATGTGCGCGAAACCGCGCGAAAACGCATGCAGCCGGTTCGGCGCCGGGCTGCGCGTGCCTTCCGGAAAAATAATCATGGTATAGCCTGCCGCCAGTTGCTTCGCGCCGGCCTCGACGAGTTCCGCGGGATCGGCATTGCTGACGTACTCGGCCGAGCGCACGATGCCCCAGAAACACGGGTTGCCCCAGTGCGCGTTTTTCACCACGCAGCAGGCATGCGGCGTGAGCGACAGTAGCACCATCACGTCGAGATAGGTCGGGTGATTCGCGACTACGATCGCCGGGCCGCCCGCGCGCAACGCCTGCACGCCCGAGACTTCCAGTTCCATCACGCCGATGCGTTGCAATACCGCGACCAGCGCGCGGAAAAACCAGTGGATCACGCTCGTCACGGCAAATTGGCGCGACGCGCGGTGCGGCCACACCCATGCGAGCGGAAAAACCACCACCGAGAACAGCACGCCGCACACGCCGAAGACCACGAAGGCCATGCCGGTCGCGCAGAATCGCCAGAAATAATCAAGCCGCGCGGTCATGCCAGCTCCAATGCCAGGTGGCGCCGGTGTTTTGCCAGGCGGTGGGCAGGCCGGTTTCCAGGCAGTGCTGCAGCGCCTGGCTCTGGGTCGCGAAGAGGGTCTCCGAGGTGGCGCTTGCGCTCGCTTCGTGCGTCGGCTCGGATTCCGGCTGGTCCGTGCGCGATACCGTGCACACCAGCTCGCCCGTCGCCGTTTCGCTATCGAGCAGGATCGCGATCGCGCCGCCCTGTACTTCGTCTTCGATCGTGCCGTACGCCGGGTCGGCCGGTTCATCGGCGTACACCAGCAGCAGCGGTGAATCCGGCTGCGTGGCGTATTGCGCGTGCGCTTCCAGCAGCGCGTAACCGAGCGTTTCCGCGCCGGCCGAGATCGCGCTCGCCGCGGAGCGGTCGCCGCGGGCAATGCCGAATATGCCGGTCATGGCGTTGAGCACCGACAGGCTGAACGCGGTCGGCGACACCGGCTCGCCCGCGCTGATGGCGCGCAGAATGTCCGTCGTGCGCCGCAATTCCCCGTGGCGCGAGGCGAACACGACCCGCGCCGCGTCCTTGGCGACACAATCGTGCGCAACTTTCAGCGCCACTCTCGACAGAGTGCTCAGACGACGCCGCACGATCGGCTCGATGAAGCCGATATCGGGTGCGGCAGATGCGGCAGCAGGCCAGCTAGACCAGCGAGCGACCGGAATGGTCCAGTGCAGATCGGGCATATCGGTGTTCGCGCGTAGAAGCGAGGAGAGGCTGAAGCGCCTGACGGAATACGGCACCGTCACAGCGTGCACGCGCCGCGCGGACCGGCAATCTCCAGCCGGGGTCAATCCAATCTTCTTATATAGGGTTCAGCGAATTAACGGCACTTGGCCCCGATTGTTTAGGCGCCTTTGTCAATTAGTCTGAAGGATGGTCTCCGGCTCCCTATGGTCGGCGGAATCATACTGAATATTCTGGGATAAATCAGCCACAAAAGACGTATCCATCTGTATCCGTATCTCACATGCGACGCCCGGCTGAAAAGCAATGGCATGGACCTCCGGCACCATTTTCCGCATTGCGAACGGAGCCTCTGCCCATCAGCAGCGCGGCTTGCCGCCGATATGCCGAAGAAATATTTCGCCGAAAGGCGCCAATGCTTTCAATTTACTTTCTTAAAAAGTGTTTCAGATTGGAAGCCGCTTGCGTTGCTAGCCGGTCTTATCCCGAAATGCGCGGCGCATGGCCGGCTCGAGTGCGACGTTTATGAGATGAATTGCCGTGGTACGAATGCCGAAATCCAGTGTCAGGCGCGGAGCTTCGCGTTTTCTGCGGCGCCGAAAACAGAACGGCCCGGCAGGGTGACCTGTCGAGCCGTTTGCTTGCTACCGATGCCACGATTTGGACGCGCGCCGCCAGCCAGGTACTATTTACTGAACGACTTTCGCATCGGACGCCGGCACCGGTGCCGCGGCGGGCGCTGTACCGGTCGCCACCATTTCGTTCGATGCCCCGCCGCTCTGGCCGACCGGAATCTTCACCGTATGAACCACGCCGTTGCCAAGCGGGAAATCAGCCAGCGCGCTACGCGCCAGATACGGCATGGCCCGAACCAGCGACGACTCGCCGCCCGTATTGCGCGCCGTCACGTTGTAGACCTCCTTGCCGCTCGCCCGCTCGGTAATCCGCACGCCCAGCAGGTGCGTGAAGATCGGATAGCTCTGGTTCACGTAGGTGGTCGAATACCCGCCCCATGGGCCCCACGGATCGAACGGCCGGCCCCAACCCCAGTACGGCGCCGGCCACGGGTTGTAATACACCGGCTCCGAGACCGTCACCATGTCCGAACGAATTCCATACGAGAGTCCGACCAGAAAGCGCGCCTGCGCGGCGTCGACCTGACGGAACGAATGCGTGGCGAGTTCGTTCGCGACAAAGCGCTCGTAGGTGCTGAGTTCGAGATTATTCTGCTGGTCCGCCGCTCGCGTGAACGCATAGGTTCGGGTGGTGTCGTTACCGCTCCAGTCGGAGAAGGCCGTGACCTGGGTGGTCACGTAGGTCGTGCAGCCGGACAGCAGCACCGTCAGCGCGGCTATCAGCAGCGTGGCGCGGCGGGTCCATCGATCGATTTTCATGGTCTACCTCGTGAAGCTTTTGAATTGCCTCTGTATTCTCCGCCAAACCCGGCCTCGTCGACGCACAGGCTTTCCCGCACGCGGGCGCCCGATAATACGCTGACCAGGCGACTCGGTAAAAAGTTCGCTCCGCACAATTCTCCGAGGCTTTGTACAATGGCTCGACATGCCCGGCCCGCACGCCAGAAGCGCGCTCGCCGACTCGAGTTCCAACACTACAGAACGCCATGGCCGATACCGCAACGCCCAATGTGATCCGCCGCGCCGACTACGCGCCGCCCGCCTTCCTGATCGACACCGTCGCACTGGAGTTCGATCTCGTCCCCGAACGCACGGTTGTCCGGAACACGATGCGCGTGCGCCGCAATCCGGAGGCATCGCGCGCCTTGCATCTGGAATTGATGGGCGAACAACTGGAGTTCGTCAGCGCCGAGATCGACGGCCAGCCGTTCGCCAACGCCCACGCGCACGAACACGGCCTGCTGCTCGACAACGTGCCGGACCAGTTCGAACTCACGCTCACGAGCCTCTGCAATCCGGCTGAGAACACCACGCTGTCGGGCCTTTATGTATCGGGCGGCAACTTCTTCACGCAGTGCGAGGCCGAGGGCTTTCGCCGCATTACTTATTTCCTCGATCGTCCGGACGTGATGGCGACCTTCACGGTCACGTTGCGCGCCAGCAAGGCCGATTATCCGGTGTTGCTGTCGAACGGCAACCTGCTCGAAGAAGGCGATTTGCCGGACGGCCGCCACTTCGCGCGCTGGGAGGATCCGTTCAGAAAGCCGAGCTATCTGTTCGCGCTGGTCGCCGGCAAGCTGGTCGCCCTGGAAGAGCGCGTGAAGAGCGGCTCGGGCAAGGAAAAGCTGCTGCAGGTGTGGGTCGAACCGCACGACCTCGACAAGACCCGTCATGCGATGGATTCGCTGATCCATTCGATTCGCTGGGACGAGGAACGCTTCGGGCTCGAACTCGATCTGGACCGCTTCATGATCGTCGCGGTGAGCGACTTCAACATGGGCGCGATGGAGAACAAGGGGCTCAACATCTTCAACACGAAGTACGTGCTGGCGAACCCCGAAACGGCCACCGACACCGACTTCGCGAACATCGAGGCCGTGGTCGGCCACGAGTATTTCCACAACTGGACCGGCAACCGCGTGACGTGCCGCGACTGGTTCCAGCTGAGCCTGAAAGAAGGCCTGACGGTGTTCCGCGATCAGGAGTTCTCGGCCGACATGGCGGGCGGCGCAACGGACGAAGCCGCGCGCGCCACCAAGCGCATCGAGGACGTGCGCGTGCTGCGCCAGATGCAGTTCGCGGAAGACGCGGGTCCGATGGCGCATCCGGTGCGCCCGGAAAGCTACGTCGAGATCAACAACTTCTACACGATGACCGTCTACGAGAAAGGCTCGGAAGTCGTGCGGATGTATCAGACGCTGTTCGGCCGCGACGGTTTCCGCAAGGGCATGGACCTGTACTTCAAGCGTCACGACGGTCAGGCCGTGACCTGCGACGATTTCCGGCACGCGCTCGCCGACGCGAACGGCCGCGATCTCACGCAGTTCGAGCGCTGGTATAGCCAGGCCGGCACGCCGCGCGTGTCCGTGCGCACCCACTACGACGCCGCCCAGCAACGCTACAGCGTGACGCTCACGCAAGGCTACGGCGAAGGCGCGCCGGCCGCGCGCGAAACGCAAAAAGGTCCGCTGCTGATTCCGTTCGCGATCGGTCTGATCGGCAAGGACGGCAAGGATCTGCCGCTGCAATTGCAGGGGGAAAACACGGCCTCGGCCTTCACCACGCGCGTGCTCGAATTCACGCACACGGACCAGACCTTTACGTTCGTCAACGTGGCGCAGGAGCCGCTGCCTTCGCTGCTGCGCAATTTCTCGGCGCCGGTGATCGTCGAATACGACTACTCGGCGGAACAGCTGGCGTTCCTGCTCGCCCACGACAGCGATCCGTTCAACCGCTGGGAAGCCGGCCAACGGCTCGCCACGCGCGAGCTGCTCACGCTCGCCGGACGCGCCGCCACCGGCGTGCCGCTGCAACTCGACGACTCCGTGGTCGCCGCGTTCGCACGCGTGCTGACCGACGAAACGCTCTCGCCTTCGTTCCGCGAACTCGCGTTGATGCTGCCTTCGGAAGCGTACCTGGCCGAGCAGATGGCCGAATCGAATCCGGCGGCCGTGCATGCCGCGCGGCAGTTCGTGCGCAAGCGTCTCGCCAATGCGCTCAAGGGCGACTGGCTCAAGGTGTACGAGCAGCACCGCACGCCGGGCGCGTACGAGGCCACGCCGGAAGCGTCCGGTCATCGCGCGCTGAAGAACCTCGCGCTGTCGTACCTCGCGGAACTGGACGATCCGGCCGAGGCCGTGCGTCTCGCGTCCGCGCAATACGATGCGGCGAACAACATGACCGACCGCTCGGCGGCGCTCTCCGCGCTGCTCAATGCGTCGGCGGCCAATGGCGGCAGCGCCGAAGCGCAGCAGGCGCTGGACGATTTCTACCGGCGCTTCGAAAAGGAGCCGCTCGTCATCGACAAGTGGTTCGCCTTGCAGGCCACGCAGCGTGGCAGCGCGCAACGTCCGGTGATCGACATCGTGCGCAAGCTGATGGCGCATCCGGCTTTCAACCTGAAGAACCCGAACCGCGCGCGCTCGCTGATTTTCAGCTTCTGCGCGGCGAATCCGGCGCAGTTCCATGCCGAAGACGGCTCGGGCTACGCGTTCTGGGCCGATCAGGTGATCGCGCTCGACGCCATCAATCCGCAAGTGGCCGCTCGCCTCGCCCGCTCGCTGGAATTGTGGCGCCGCTTCACGCCGACACTGCGCGACGGCATGCGCGCGGCGCTGGAGAAAGTGGCGTCCCAGGTGAAATCGCGCGACGTGCGCGAGATCGTAGAGAAAGCGTTGGCGTGATGCTCGCCTGAGCGCCTTTGTCGCATCGAAAAGCCGGCACGCGTTGCCGGCTTTTTTTCGTCCTGCGTTCGCCGGCGCGACCGCGCGCGGCAATCACGTTAGCCATCTGGACGACTGTTCGACTCGCGTCGGCGGAGTGAAAGTAAACGCATCACTTAACGGTTTACGTTTAACGCGATGCGTTATATGATCCCATGATCACGACATTCGGCGACAAAGCTACGGCGAGAATCTTTCAGGGCAAATTCGTGTACTCATTGCCGCTTCACATGCAGGCGCTCGCGCGCCGCAAGCTGTTTGTGATCGACGCCGCGAAGTCCATCCGCGACCTGCATGCGCCGCCCGGCAACCGGCTGGAAGCGCTGCAAGGCCAGCGCAGCGGGCAATGGAGTATTCGGATCAATGCGCAATGGCGCATCTGTTTTCATTTCGTCGACGGGGAAGCGCTGAATGTCGAGATTGTCGACTATCACTGATTATTGGGAGACCGGCATGGTCATCAAACGCTCCGATCTGGGCAGCATCGATTTCTCGGACATCGACACGGGCGACAGCATCCCGGAAATCCATCCGGGCGAGATTCTGCGCAGCGAGTTTCTCGAACCGCTCGGCATGTCCGTCAACGCGCTCGCGCTTGCGCTGCGCGTACCGGCACCGCGCATCAACGACGTGGTGCGCGGCAAGCGCGCCGTCTCGGCCGACACCGCGCTGCGGCTCGAGCGCTACTTCGGCGCGAGCGCACAGTTCTGGCTCAACCTGCAAATCGCCTACGACCTGCGCGTCGCCACCGCGGCCGCCGGAGAACAGATCGAACGCGAGATCGAACCCATGCCGAAGGCGGACCGCCCGAAAATGCCGAAGGTTTCAAGCGAACACGCCCGTGCCGCAGCGCTCGCGGCGAGCGTGAGCGGCAAGCTCACGGCCGGCAAGGCGCGCCGCAAAGCGTGAATTTCAGCCTCATCAGTGTGCCCGGCGGCGTCGCCCTACACGGTTCTCGCGTAAAAGCACGGAAGCGACACAACGAACGGTTAAAATCGGAATATTCCTCAAGCCTTCCCGGAGTACAGCATGGCTTTGCAACGTCGTACCACTCTCACGAAGTACCTGATCGAGCAGCAGCGCGAAACCAACAACCTGCCGGCCGATCTGCGCCTTTTGATCGAAGTCGTTGCGCGTGCGTGCAAAGCGATCAGCTACCACGTCAGCAAGGGCGCGCTGGGCGATGCGCTCGGCACGGCGGGCAGCGAGAACGTTCAAGGCGAAGTGCAGAAGAAGCTCGACATTCTGTCGAACGAAATCCTGCTCGAAGCGAATGAATGGGGCGGCAACCTCGCCGGCATGGCGTCCGAGGAAATGGAACAGTTCTTCCCGATCCCCGCGAACTATCCGAAGGGCGAATACCTGCTCGTGTTCGATCCGCTCGACGGCTCGTCGAACATCGACGTCAACGTGTCGATCGGCACGATCTTCTCCGTGCTGCGCTGCCCGGACGGCCAGCAGCCCACCGAACAGTCGTTCCTGCAGCCGGGTACGCAGCAGGTCGCCGCGGGCTACGCGGTGTACGGTCCGCAAACGGTGCTGGTGCTGACTACCGGCAACGGCGTGAACTGCTTCACGCTCGACCGCGAACTCGGCTCGTGGGTGCTCACGCAAAGCGACATGCGCATTCCTGTCGAAACGCGTGAATACGCGATCAACGCTTCGAACGAGCGTCACTGGTATCCGCCGGTCCAGCAGTACATCGGCGAGTTGAAGGCTGGCACGGACGGTTCACGCCAGGCCGACTTCAACATGCGCTGGATCGCGTCGATGGTGGCGGACGTGCACCGTATCCTGAATCGCGGCGGCATCTTCATGTATCCGGCCGACAAGCGCACGCCGGACAAGCCGGGCAAGCTGCGCCTGATGTACGAAGCGAATCCGATGGCGTTCATCGTCGAGCAGGCGGGCGGTGCCGCGACCAACGGCGAGAAGCGCATTCTGGACATCCAGCCGAAAAGCCTGCACGAGCGGGTGGCGGTGTTCCTCGGCTCGAAGAACGAGGTGGACCGCGTGACCCGCTACCATCTCGAAACAAAAAAGTGAGTTCAGGGGCTTGCCAAGCCGATAAAGAAGTCCCTATAATCTCGTTTCTCCTGATGCCGGAATAGCTCAGACGGTAGAGCAGCGCATTCGTAATGCGAAGGTCGGGGGTTCGATTCCTCTTTCCGGCACCACAAGATTCAAGCAAAAAGCCCAGTCCTCGCGACTGGGCTTTTTGTTTTTCTGCGTGTGCTTTTCCGATTCTGCTCGTGTCGCGGATCACCCACGAAAATCCAGCCGATCGAATTGCGCTGTCACGCCGAGGTTGCGTGCCACAACGGAATCTTCCGCGCGCGCCGGCTCTGCCTGCTGAGTGCCGTAGGCCGCGACCGCTTCCTGCGGCGCCGAAGAGAACCACAAAATCCGGCCGTCACACTCGATTCCGACCTGACGACCTTTCCAGTACACAGCGTTTTCCATGGCGAACTCTCTGAAGGGCGAAGACTGCCATCTTCCGCGCCGGCCGTGGCGCGTCCGTTATCCAACGCACTCTGGGCGCGGATAATCGCTTCAATGATAGGCGGCGATTGCTCGATTGACTCAGTGCGCGCGCCGCCGTCAATGGCATCATCGCAACTTCATCGTCGGGCATGTTCCGTGCGACCTCACCAGCGTTCGCCCGATCCGCCGGGCCGCGCTTATCCGTTATTCATCGATATGGACGCCATCCGCAGCAAACCTCGCTCGACACCGCCCTCTGCCGACGCCCCCGCGTTCACCGGCTTCGTGCGTGTGCGCGGCGCTCGCGAACACAATCTGAAAAACATCGACGTGCAGATTCCGCGTGATGCTCTGGTCGTCTTCACCGGCGTGTCCGGCTCGGGCAAATCGTCGCTGGCATTCGGCACCTTGTACGCCGAGGCACAGCGGCGCTATTTCGAATCGGTCGCGCCGTATGCCCGACGCCTGATCGAGCAGGTCGGCGTGCCCGAGGTCGACGCCATCGAAGGCCTGCCGCCCGCGGTCGCTTTGCAGCAGCAGCGCGGCACGCCGAGCGCGCGCTCGTCGGTGGGCAGCGTGACCACGCTGTCGAGCCTCGTGCGCATGCTGTATTCGCGCACCGGCGACTATCCGCCGAAGCAACCCATGCTGTTCGCCGAAGATTTCTCGCCGAACACTGTGCAAGGCGCCTGCCCGACTTGCCACGGACTCGGCCGCGTGTACGAGGTCACCGAAAAATCGATGGTGCCCGACGACTCGCTGACCATTCGCGAGCGTGCGATCGCCGCATGGCCGCCCGCCTGGCACGGACAGAATCTGCGCGACATTCTGGTGACGCTCGGCTACGACATCGATAAGCCGTGGCGCGACTTGCCGAAGAAAGACCGCGACTGGATTCTCTTCACTGACGAACAGCCGACCGCGCCCGTCTACGCCGGCCTCACGCCTAAGGAAACCCGCGCCGCGCTCAAGCGCCGCGACGAGCCGAGCTACCAGGGCACCTTCACCGGCGCGCGCCGCTACGTGTTGCACACGTTCGCGAACACTCAAAGCGCGTTGATGAAAAAACGCGTGTCGCAATTCATGGTCGGTAGCGTCTGTCCGACGTGTCATGGCAAGCGGCTCAAGAAAGAAGCGCTGTCGGTGAAATTCGCCGGACTCGATATCGGCGAGTTTGCCCAGTTGCCGCTCGCCACGCTTGCCGAGATGCTCGAACCGATCGCGCGCGGCGAATGGCCTCAAGCCGATGCCACGCACTCAAACCAAACCGCCGCCAAAGGCAGCGTGCTCAGCAAGAGCGCCATGCGCGATGCCGTCGACAAACGGATCGCCGCCGGTGGTTCCGCGCACAAAGCCTCGCCCGACGTGCGGCGCACGCCTAACCTCTCCGAAGAAAAACGCGTCGCCGCGCAGCGCATTGCAGCCGAGTTGCTCGAACGCCTGACGACATTGGTCGATCTGGGTCTGGGCTATCTCGCGCTAGAGCGCAGTACGCCTACGCTGTCATCCGGCGAATTGCAGCGCTTGCGGCTCGCCACGCAGTTGTCGTCGCAGTTGTTCGGCGTCGTGTATGTGCTCGACGAGCCATCGGCCGGCCTGCATCCCGCCGACGGCGAAGCGCTCTTCAGCGCGCTGCAGGGATTGAAGGCGGCGGGCAATTCGCTGTTCGTCGTCGAACACGATTTGCAGATGATGCGGCGCGCCGACTGGCTCGTCGACGTCGGTCCCGCGGCCGGCGAAGCAGGCGGCCATGTGGTCTATAGCGGGCCGCCCGCCGGTCTCGCGAAGGTCGAAGCGTCGCAAACGCGCCGGCATCTGTTCGCGCCGCCCGCGCCTGTCAAGCGCGCGTCGCGTGAACCTGCTGGCTGGCTGCGGCTCGCGGGCATCACGCGCAATAATCTGCACGGACTGGACGCCGAGTTTCCGCTCGGCTGCCTGACTGCGGTCACGGGCGTGTCGGGCTCGGGCAAGTCGAGCCTCGTGAGCCAGGCGTTGCCGGAACTGGTCGCAAGCCATCTTGGCCGCGTCTTCGACAATCCGGACGACGACGAACAAGACCCGTTGCTCGCCGCCGCAACCGCGCCGACCGGCGGCCACATCGTCGAGGGCATGGTCGCGCTGCGGCGGCTCGTACGCGTCGATCAGAAACCGATCGGCCGCACGCCGCGCTCCAACCTCGCTACCTACACGGGCCTCTTCGACCACGTGCGCAAGCTGTTCGCCGACTCGCCGCTCGCCCGCAAGCGCCGCTACGGCGCAGGCCGCTTCTCGTTCAACGTGGCGCAAGGCCGTTGCCCGACTTGCGAAGGCGAAGGCTTCGTCAGCGTCGAACTGCTGTTTCTACCAAGCGTCTATGCGCCCTGCTCGACCTGTCACGGCACGCGCTACAACGCACAGACACTGGAAGTCACATGGCGCGATAAAAACATCGCCGAGGTGCTCGGCCTGACCGTCGACGCCGCCTGCGATTTCTTCGCCGACGAGCCCAGCGTGATGCGCGCGCTGAAAGTGTTGCGCGACATCGGCCTCGGCTATCTGCGGCTCGGTCAGCCCGCCACCGAATTGTCCGGCGGCGAAGCCCAACGCATCAAACTCGCCACCGAATTGCAACGCGCGCAACGCGGCGACACGCTGTATATCCTCGACGAGCCGACCACCGGCCTGCATCCCGCCGACGTCGACCGGCTCATGGTGCAACTCCAGGGACTCGTGGATGCCGGCAATACCGTGGTGGTGGTCGAACACGACATGCGGGTGGCCGCGCAAAGCGACTGGGTCATCGACGTCGGACCGGGCGCCGGCGACGCCGGCGGCAAGATCGTGGCGAGCGGCACACCGGCCGAGATCGTGCGCGTGAAAGAAAGCCGCACCGCGGAGTATCTGCAGCAACAACTCGCAGCGTGAAGGCGAAATAAGCGTGCGCGCTAGCGAGCGCCGCGCTTCTCCTTCAGGAAATCGATCAGCGCGCGCAGTTTGAGCGGCATCTGCGCGCGGCTCGCCGTGTAGAGATAGAAACCGGGGAAGCTCGGACACCATGCGTCGAGCACGCGCACTAGGCGGCCATCGTCGAGTTGCTCGCGTACGTAGTCCTCGATGACGTGCAGCAGACCCACACCCTGCTCCGCCGCTTGCACCATCGTGCGCAAGTCATTGGTGACGAGCGCGCCGGGCGTCTCGACTTCGAACACGCGCGCCGGATCATCGGGCGGCGCGAACTCCCATCGATAGATGCCGCCGCTCGACGCAAAGCGGTAGCGCAGGCAGTCATGCGCGGCGAGATCGGCTGGCGTCGCGGGCGGTGCATAGCGCTCGAAATAGCCCGGCGAGCCCGCCACCGCAATGCGAATCTCGCCGCTCAACGGCACCGCCACCATGTCCTGGGCGACCCGTTCGCCGAGCCGGATGCCCGCATCGAAGCCTTCGCCGACGACATCGGCCATCCCGTCGTCCAGTGTCATGTCGAGACGGATCTGCGGATAGCGGCGCGTGAATTCCGCGAGATGCGGCAGCACCAGCAGTTCGCTCGCGACCCGCGGCAAATTGATGCGCAAATTGCCGGCGGGCTGGTCGCGGGTTTCGTCGAGCGCTTCGAAGGCGGCCTCGAGTTCGCCCAGCGCCGGTCGCACGCGAGCGAGAAAGTGCGCGCCGGCTTCGGTCAGCGCCACGCGCCGGGTCGTCCGGTTGAACAGACGCACATTCAATTGCGTTTCGAGCGAGCGGATGCTTTGCGACAGCGCCGACGCCGTCACGCCGGTCTCGGCGGCCGCGTGCGTGAAGCTGCCGTGACGTGCCACGCTCACGAACGCCATCAACGCCGGCAATTGCGCAGGATCCATCGTTGCCTCCATTGTTAAGCCGGACTTCACAATCCTTGCAGACAAGCGGCATTTTTCCACGAAAAGAATCGGCGCACGATAGGCCATGGATTCAATTTTTCCTACGACACCGCCCAAGGAGACTGACATGACGATGAATCGCTATACCCTGCTCGGCCGCTCAGGCTTGCGCGTCAGCCCGATCGCGCTCGGCACGATGACTTTCGGCACCGAATGGGGCTGGGGTGTCGAGGAAAAGTCCGCGCAACGGCTGTTCGATCTGTACGTGGATGCCGGCGGTAATTTCATCGACACCGCGGACCTCTACACGGAAGGCACCAGCGAAAAATGGCTGGGCAAGTTCGTCGCGACGCGCGGCCTGCGCGAGCGGCTCGTGATCGCGACCAAGTACGGCTACAACGCCGAGACCGGCAACCCGAACGCGGGCGGCAACCATCGCAAGAACCTGCTGCGCGCGCTGGACGGCTCGCTCAAGCGGCTCGGCACGGACTACATCGACTTGTATTACCTCCACACGTGGGATCGCATCACGCCGGTGGACGAAGTCATGCGCGCAATGGACGACGCCGTGCGCGCCGGCAAGATCCGCTATGTCGGCTTGTCGGATACGCCCGCATGGTTCGCCGGACGCGCGCAGACGCTCGCCGACTGGCGCGGCTTCGAACCGGTCGCGGCCATGCAGCTCGAATACTCGATGATCGAACGCAATGCCGAAAATGAGTTCGCCGATCTCGCCGCCAATCTCGGCATGGGGCTCGTGCCGTGGAGTCCGCTCGGCATGGGCGTGCTGTCCGGCAAGTACCGGCCTTCGCAAAGCGGCGCGGCAGCCGGTTTCTCCGGCGACGGCCGCCTCGCCAACATGGCCAGCGCGCCGCCACCGGGATTCGACAAGCTGACTGAGCGCAACTTTCGCATCGTGGCGGAACTGGAGTCCGTCGCCAATCTTGCCGGCCGGCCGCTGGCGCAAGTCGCGCTGAACTGGCTGCATCAGAAGCGCGGCGTGTCCAGCATCATCGTCGGCGCGACGCGGCCGGAGCAGTTGCAGGAGTCGCTCGGCTCGCTCGACTTCACGCTGGCGCCGGAACTGATCGCGCGGCTCGACGCCGTGTCGGAACCGGCCCGTCCATTCCCGTATTACATGTTTGCAGACGGTCATCAAGCGCGGATTCACGGACAGGTCGAAGTGACTGATAAACCGGCTGCGTACTCCGCGTCGGTGAAAATCCCCGTGCCGACAGCGTAGAAATAGCGTCTGACGAATGCCCAGCGGTCGCTGCCGAACGTTAGGTTTTCTTATTCGGGCAAAAAATCTTAAAAAATGCTTTTAGCCGTCAACGAAATTCGAGAATGGTTCGTTTACAAAAGATTAGGGGGCCGAATGGCGCGTATTGAACGGAACGGTAATTAACGAACGTTCGGCCACTTAAGAAGAAAATCCTGCCGATGCGGCAGTGCACAAAAATCCACGGCAATTCGATTGATATCGGCCGATATGAATGTGGGAGTGCACAAAAGCGAGGGGCGGGTTGCTGAACACCCCGTGGGACAAAGCTAGGAAGGGAATAGCGGGAAGTATCGGACTGACTGGCACTGATGAAAGCGAAATCAGCGCATTAGCAGTCAACCGATAAATTCTATTCAAACATTCCGTTCCATTGTTGGGCTGTGCCGTTAAAGCAACACACAACATGTGACCCGCATCAGGCGCTAGTGCAAAACGGGGACCGAGGCCGATAATCGGTTTGTAAAGGAGAAAGATCATGGATGCCAAACCACCGAAAGTTCCGACCCCGGATAAAGTTTTTTGCCCGGATCCGGAACCCGCTGGCGTCGAGTTTTTGGGTGCAGAACTGCCGGAGCATGTTCGCGCCTTTTTCGACGAACAACGCAAGTCGTGCGACTCGAAGTAACGGGGCAGTGGCGCGATGCAGCATCGACGTCCGCGCGTCCGGCGCGCGGCGGTTGTATGCACACGTCTGACCGCTCGTTTTCGGCTCGAGTCGTGACGCGGGGTGAGTCCGTCTGATTCGGACGACGCCTGGCCGTGCGGCCCGGCGTGTGTTTTTGCTCGCCTATTCAAGCGTCCTTCCGAAGATTTCCGCCGGAACGCAGACGCACGCTCGGCGCATCGTCTATTCTTCTGGTTTTTCCCCTGCGGCCGCTCGGCCACTGTCATCTTCCATGAACCGTTCGTACCGCTTCGGCGCGTCATGCGCGCTCGCGCTTTTGGCTGCTCTTGCATTGGCGCCCGCTCCCGCCATCGCGGATGGTGACGATACCGCGCTCACCAATCTGATCGCGCTGGCCTCCCAACGCCTCGCGCTCGCGGAACCCGTGGCGCGCTGGAAATGGGTCAATCACCAGGACATCACCGACACGCCGCGCGAGAACGCCCTCCTCGCCGATGTCGAAAAGCGCGCCGTCGCGGCAAACGTCGACCCGGCGTTCGCCCGTGCTTTCTTTCAGGATCAGATCGACGCCAGCAAGGAGGTGCAAAACGCGCTGTTCGCCACATGGCGCGGCGGCCAGGCGCCGCAAGGACCCGCGCCCGATCTGGCGACCAGCACGAGACCGCAGTTGGACCGACTGACGCAATCGCTCGTGGCCGGCCTTGCACGCGTGCAGCCGTTGCGTGCGGCGCAGGACTGTCCGTCGCGCGTCGCGCAATCGCTGGCTAACTGGAAATCGCTGACTCGCTATGACTCGGCTCATTCGAGCGCGTTGACTCGCGCGCTTGGGCACGTGTGCGAAACGGGCGGTGTGGGCGCGACGGGTTAGTTCGGAGTGGGGTGAAGCGCACGGTTCCAGGCTGGGATTATTGGCCGCGGTGTTGGCGCGCGCGCTTGAATCCGCTTTGAACGGCAGGCTATCGGTTGAACATCAAACCGCTGAAAACGAAGCCGCTGAAAGCCGAGCCGACGAACGCCGTCAGGCAAGACTCGCCAGCGCCGTTCCGCTCGACACGCTCAAGGGCATCACACGCAAACCGCGGGCGAGATGGCTCTGCAAGATGCGATACGTCGACAGCTCGAACGATCCCGCTGCGCTCGACGCATGCAACTCCGCCGCCTGCGCGAGCGACGCCGCATGGCCCACGTAACACCAACGGTCGACGACATGAAACGCACGAGCCTGCGACGCCTCCTCGCGCTCCTCGAACACGATCGGCCCCTCGAACGGCCAGGGCGCGTCCGCCGGATCGCTCTTGGCGACACGCGGTACCCGGTTATGGCCGGGGCGCAACGTCGCGATCCACTGCGCCTCCGCGAGCATGGCGCCCAATTCGCCGCCGGTTGCGCGCCACTCGACGCGCCGCACCTGCTGCGCAAGCCGGATATCCTTGGACGAGCGCCGCTCGCCGGTCAAATGTGAACGCAGCCGCTGGCGCACGCGCACGCTTCGCCCGACATACAGCGGCAAATCCTCTTCTCCATAGAACGCGTAGACGCCGCAACCCGCCGGCGCCGTGTCGAGCAGATCTTCCGTGATGTCGCCCGCTAGCCGATAGCGCCGCGTGGTGCGCTCGATCTGCGTGCGCAATACGTCTAGCGGTACGAGGCCGTGCAGACGTTGCCAGAACTGCCAGATCAGATCGGCGTCGGCGAGCGCGCGGTGGCGATCGGACGGCACGAGCGCATGACGCTCGACCAAAGCGTCGAGGCCGTGACGCTTTTCCGCCGGAAACAGCGCGCGCGACAGGCGCACGGTGCACAGTACGTCCGGATCGAACGCCAGCCCCACCCGGCGAAACTCGCCGCGCAGAAAACCGCGATCGAAACTGGCGTTATGCGCGACGAACAGTTTGCCGTTCAGACGCTCGAAGAGAGCCGGGGCGATCGCGTCGAAGGTCGGCGCGCCCCGCACCATCGCATTCGTGATGCCGGTGAGCTGCTGGATGAATGAGGGAATCGGCTGCTGAGGGTCGACCAGACTGCTCCAGCGCGACACGCCGGCAGGCCCTATTTCGACCACACCGACTTCGGTGATGCGATGCTCGGCAGTCGAGCCGCCAGTGGTTTCAAGGTCGACGAAGACGATCGGACCATCCAGGGCCGGTTCCGGCAAAAACTGTTCAGACATGGAAAAGGAGACTTTGGACGCGTGGCTTTGCGGCAAGTATGCACCAGTTGGCGGCCGAGTACCCGGATAGCATCGCATTACGTCAACTGACTTCAGGCGCATGTTCCTGTTTTGGCGTGAGCGGCAAGCCTCCCGCAAATCAGAAATCATTATGTTTTCACGGCGGACACCGGGAAATGACAGAGAAGTCATTCGGGAGATTTTGGCCGGCCGTTCAAAACATTCCGAACCAGATGGTTAAAAACGATTGCCGCGGCCAACAACAATTCGGCATAAAAAAGCCCTCGCGTTTTGCAAAGGCTTTCGTTCGTTCTACCGCCCGGCCGAGCGCCGAGTCACGTTGACAGGCTTACAGCGGCTGGATATTCGCCGCCTGCTTGCCCTTCGGGCCGGCCTTGACGTCGAACGAGACGCGCTGGTTTTCCTTCAGCGACTTGAACCCTTCCGCGCGAATCTCCGAAAAGTGCGCGAAGAGATCTTCGCCGCCCGAATCCGACGTGATGAAGCCAAAGCCCTTAGCATCGTTGAACCATTTGACGATACCAGTTTCCATTTTCCAGTTTCCCTCGAGGATTTATCAATATCGGGCATTGCCCTCATGCCGAATATCACGGCCGCGCCATGCAATCAAATCCGGCGGTCGAAATTCAGCATTGCCGTTATACGAGGAATGAAGAATTGTCGTCAAGCGAATTCTGGATATGCGCTTATCACGCTATGCGATAAGCCTGCGCTTATTGGTTTAAAAATCCCGACCGCATAGATTCACTGCCATCCGAATAATCAGACCAAGTCAATATTACCCACCTGACTACGGAAATGCGCAATAGCGGGAATATTTTCAGCACGTTGCTGAAAATATGTAACAAAAGATGTTTTCCGTAAGTGTTTGTCCGACTTGCTGCACCGCGTTCACGGCAGGATGATCGGATTCAGTAGTAGTAGCAACGCGCATTAGGGAGATTGCCATGCTGTTCAACCAAATCAGCCGCCTCTTTAACTGGCTGACCCACTCGCACGCAAACACGGCTTCCGAACAATCCACACCGGTCGCGGACACGCCGTCTATCTTCGAAATCGATCCCATGTGGCACGGAGATCATTGGCAGAACCTGCTGTCGTCCCCCATGGATGCGCGGCGCTATGTCATGGAAGACTGGAGCGTCCCGGTAGCGGACGACTGGAACGAAGTGGACGGCGCAGCGCCTGCCCACTGACCGCGTCGTCAATCGGCGGAACACAGGCGAAAAAAAAGCGCGACTGGGAAGTCGCGCCGACAAAGGTTTGGAGATCTTTTTCGTCAACGAAAAAGTCCGCTTCGGAAAGCAGAAATTTCAGTATACCGGCTCGACTCCATTTCGATTATTCACATAAATAACAATCATCTATTTCAGTAACAACAACAATCTCATTTTACGTTTTATTACGTTGTTTTTTTGCATCGATTAGTGTCGCGAATCAGCAACGCAACTCCCCTCCTCGCATCGCTCCCCTCTCTTGAAAATCGCTGGAAGCCTTTATTTATAAGGCTTAACCGGCATTCACATATCGTTTCCGAACGCGTAATACTTTATTGCGGAAATCGGAACGTCCATTGCGCGAAGTGTCTCTCTACACTCTGCCTAACCGGAAACCAGCGCGATTTTGTTGAGCGCGCAACTCACTCGGATTACGCCTCTCGCAGCGCCCGCGTGAAAGGTCTCCCTAAGCCTGGGTTCAACGCCCACTCTCGCTCTCGGAGTTACAAGATGAAAAAGACACTCATGGTCGCCGCCCTCACGGGCGTCTTCGCAACGGCCGCGCATGCGCAAAGCAGCGTGACGTTGTACGGCTTGATCGACGCCGGCATCACCTATACCAATAACCAGCACGGTCACAGCAACTGGCAGGAAACGAGCGGTTCGGTGAACGGCAGCCGCTGGGGCCTGCGTGGATCTGAAGATCTGGGCGGTGGTCTCAAGGCCATCTTCACGTTGGAAAACGGCTTCGGCATCAATGACGGCACGCTCAAGCAAGGCGGCCGCGAATTCGGCCGTCAAGCCTTCGTGGGTCTGACGAGCGATCAGTTCGGCGCCGTCACCTTGGGCCGTCAATACGACAGCATGGTCGACTACGTCGCCCCGCTGGCACTGACCGGCACGCAATACGGCGGCACGCAGTTCGCGCATCCGTTCGACAACGACAACCTGAACAACTCGTTCCGCATCAACAACTCGGTCAAGTACCAGAGCGCCAACTACGGCGGCTTCAAGTTCGGCGCGTTGTATGGCTTCTCGAACCAGGCCGACGGCTTCGCGAACAACCGCGCTTATAGCGCGGGTGCGTCGTACAACTGGGGTGGCCTGAACGTCGCCGCCGCTTACCTGCAACTGAACAGCAACGGCGCGACCGGCGCGGCTGCTGCATTCAATTCGGGTGGCGCGGTGTCGAGCGACAACACGTTCTTCGCCGGCCGCCAGCAAACGTGGGGCGCGGGTGCTAACTACGCGTTCGGCCCGGCAACGGTCGGCCTCGTGTATTCGCAAACGAACCTGTCGAGCCTGGCCGGTATCGGCGCTGGCGCATCGGGTCAAACCAACGGCATCGCCTTCGGCAACAACAGCGCTCACTTCCAGAACTTTGAGGCGAACGCTCGCTATGCGCTGACGCCCGCGGTCAGCATTGCCGGTTCGTACACGTACACCCGCGCGAGCCTGGCTGGCACGCGTCCGCACTGGAACCAGTTCAACCTGCAAACCGCGTACGCGCTGTCCAAGCGTACCGACGTATACCTGCAAGGCGAGTATCAGCAAGTCAACGAAAACGCAGTCGTGGATGCCGATATCAACGGTCTGGCCGCTTCGGGCAACAACAAGCAAGTCGCTGTGACCGCAGGTCTGCGTCACCGCTTCTAAAGCTGCGGGTTACACCCGTGGTCTCGAAGGCGCCGTTCGCGGCGCCTTTTTTTGTGCCTTTTCATGCCTGAGGCGGGGATGATCGGCGAGAACGAGACGAAGCCTGTCAGCCGTGACTTAACCGCCCGTATCAGGCGGCGGATATTTGACGTCGAGTATGTCGATCGGCTGCGGGCCGGCCGGTGTGTACAACGTGACCGTATCGCCGACTTTCGCCTTCAGCAGCGCGCGCGCAATCGGCGAGATCCAGCTCACGTGGCCGATATCCAGATCGACCTCGTCGATGCCGACGATCGTCACGATATGCTCCTCGCCGTCCTCCGTCGCATACTCCACAGCCGCGCCGAAGAAAACCTGGTCGACATTCTCCTGCTTGCTGCTGTCGACGACTTCAGCGAGATCCAGCCGTTTGGTCAGAAAACGGATGCGCCGATCGATTTCGCGCAAGCGGCGCTTGCCATAGATGTAATCGCCATTTTCGGAGCGATCGCCGTTCGAGGCCGCCCACGACACCAGTTTGACCACTTCCGGCCGATCGACGTCGATCAGATGCAGTAGTTCATCGCGCATGCGCCGGTAGCCGGCGGGCGTGATGTAGTTTTTCGTTCCAGCGGGAACGTCCGGCTGGGCGACGTCGAGATCGTCGTCATTCTCTTCGCTCGACTCTTTGACAAAGGCCTTGTTCATGATGATCCGGTAACTGCAGCAAACGACTGCCTATCAAGGGTACACGATCACGACTATGAGACAAATCGCAGTTACATGCTTCCCTTTTTCGAAACCTTTGCTATAATCTCGTTTCTGCGTGCGGCTGTAGCTCAGTTGGATAGAGTACTTGGCTACGAACCAAGGGGTCGTGGGTTCGAATCCTGCCAGCCGCACCACTTATTCGAGGGCCTCCCTCTGGGGAGGCCCTTACGTTTTGCCCCAGTTTCAGTGCAGTAAGCATCACCGTTTAGCGTGCGGCTGTAGCTCAGTTGGATAGAGTACTTGGCTACGAACCAAGGGGTCGTGGGTTCGAATCCTGCCAGCCGCACCACCTATAAAGGGCCTTCCGATCGGAAGGCCCTTTGTTTTTGTCCGTCGGTTCCGGCCTCGCTTGGGTTCCGCTGCACCCGAAGGCCTTGGCGGCACCCGAACACGCCCCTTTATCGCGGCGCCGACTGAATATCTCCGATTTGCCCATCCGGGTTCGGCACATCGCCGAACGAAGCCGCCATCGCCTGCTCGCCGCTAATTTCCCGCTCACCGATAGGTTGCGCCCGATCGCCGGCCAGCGCCTGTGCTTCATGCAGCACATTCTCCACGGTTTCGCCATAACGGCTCTCGACGAATGCCCGCAGCAGCGCGATCCGCAGCGAGTCGCCCCGCCCTTCCACGGTTCGGTAGCCGCCTTCGAATTCCGCGATGCAGTGAGCCGCGCCCTGGTGGCTGCGCTCACGCACTTCGAGCCGCTGCGCGCGCTCCAGCACGGCCGCCGCAGCCTCCCATGACGTAGAAGGCGTAAAACGGCCATCCCAGGGACGTCCGCGGTCGTTGCCGCGAACCGCCACGGTTTCGCCGCTGTCGGTAAAGTAGATTTCGCGCACGAAGTCGTGCAGGCTGCGGGCGACCCAGTAATCGAGTGCCAGGCCGTTGAGGTCGGATACGTTCACGAACATTCTCCCTGAGTTTCAGATGAGACTACGCGCGTAGCCGGTGCGTTCAGATTTGAAGAGGGAAATGAAGCGCCCTGAGGCCACCCCAAGGCGTCAAACGAAAGGTCAGTAATCCGCTCGCTCGCGGTCGATGCGCATTCCGCCGTCGTGACGGTGATGGCCTTCCTCGCTCGGCCGCTCGCGCGCGATGCGCATGACGTCCGGGTTCGTGCGCACCCGGCGCATGACGTTGGCCAGATGGACACGATCGCTGACCTGGATCACGAAGCGCAACACCGTGGATTCCTGCGACAGGTCTTCGTCCATTGCAATGTGGACGATGTTGGCATCCGCCGAGGTGATATCCGCGGCCACGCGGGCGAACACGCCCTTGGTGTTCTTGACCAGCACCTTCACGGCGACGTCGAACAGACGCCCCGGTTGCGGTGCCCAGGCGACGTCGATCCAGCGGCCCGGATCGCGCCGGTGGATTCGTTGCGCGACGCGGCAATCCGTGGTGTGGATCGCCATGCCGAGGCCGATGCCGATATAGCCCATGATGTCGTCGCCCGGAATCGGACGGCAGCACGCGGACAGTTGCACCGACATGCCCTCGGTGCCGGTAATGACGACCGGCGGCGCATGCGGCAAATCGGAGTGGGAGCGCGAGCCGTCGTCGTCGGCGTCGCGGCCGCTCATCAGCACTTCGATGCGCTTGGCCATGACTGCCGCGACACGCCGGCCGAGACCGATGTCCGCGAAAATTTCCTGACGGTTCTTGTTGCCCGTCCATTGCACGAGCTTCTCCCACGCTTCCGGCGTCACATCCGAAAGCGCCAGCCCATAACCCTTCAACGCCTGGTCGACCAGACGCTCGCCGAGTTGAACGGACTCGTTCAGCCGCATCGTCTTCAGATAATGGCGGATCGCCGAGCGCGCCTTGCCGGTACGGACAAAACCGAGCCACGCCGGATTCGGCTTCGAATACGGCGCAGTGATGACTTCGACGATGTCGCCGCTCTTCAACTCGGTGCGCAGCGGCAACAGTTCGTTGTTGATCTTCACCGCGACGCACTGGTTGCCCAGGTCGCTGTGGATCGAATACGCGAAGTCGAGCGCCGTGGCGCCGCGCGGCAGCGCCATGATCTTCGACTTGGGCGTAAACACGTAGACCGCGTCCGGGAACAGGTCGATCTTGACGTGTTCGAGGAATTCGCTCGAGTCGCCCGCTTCGCTCTGAATATCGAGCAGCGACTTGAGCCACTGATGCGCGCGCTTCTGCACGTCGTTCAGGTCCGCGCCGCCGTTCTTGTACAGCCAGTGCGCGGCCACGCCCGCCTCGGCGATCTCGTGCATCTTGCGCGTGCGCACCTGAAACTCGATCGGCGCGCCGAACGGGCCGACCAGCGTGGTGTGCAGCGACTGATAGCCATTCACCTTCGGGATCGCGATGTAATCCTTGAACTTGCCCGGCACGGGCTTGTACAGCGCATGCAGCGCGCCGATGCAGGTATAGCACTCCAGCGCGCTGTCCACCACGACGCGGAAGCCGTACACATCGAGCACTTGCGAGAACGACAACTGCTTGTCGCGCATCTTCTTGTAGATACTGAAGATGGTTTTCTCGCGGCCGGTGACCTCGGCGTCGAGCTTCGCGTCGGCAATTGCGCGCTGCACCGATTCGAGAATCTTGCCGACCACTTCGCGCCGGTTGCCGCGCGCCGCCTTGACGGCTTTTTCGAGCGTGGCGTACCGGTGCGGGTTGAAGTTCGCGAAGCTCAGGTCCTGCAGCTCGCGATAAGTATTGTTCAGGCCGAGCCGGTGAGCGATCGGCGCGTAGATATCCAGCGTCTCGCGCGCCACGCGGCGGCGCTTTTCCGGCGGCACCGCGCCCAGCGTGCGCATGTTGTGCAGCCGGTCGGCGAGCTTGACCAGAATCACGCGGACGTCGCGCGCCATCGCGAGCAGCATCTTGCGGAAGTTTTCCGCCTGCGCTTCCTCGCGATTGCGAAACTCCATCTTGTCCAACTTCGACAAGCCGTCGACCAGTTCCGCCACCTTCGCGCCGAAACGCTCGGCGAGTTCGGCCTTGGTCACGCCCTGGTCTTCCATCACGTCGTGCAGCAGCGCCGCCATGAGCGCCTGGGCGTCGAGGTTCCAGCCGGCGCAGATTTCCGCGACGGCGACAGGATGCGTGATGTACGGCTCGCCGCTCTGGCGGTACTGGCCGAGGTGGGCTTCGTCGCTGAAATGGAAGGCCGACTTGATGTCCTTGATCTCTTCCGGCTGCAGATAGCCGGACAAGGCGGACGTCAGTTTGGCAATGGAGACGACGTCATGCCGGCGCGGTTGCTCCGGCGTGGCGGTCGGCCCGAACAGATGGCGAAACGACTGTTCGAGGACCGCGTCGATGTACTTCCGTGCAGACGAGGGCGAGTCAGCGTCGTGTTCCACTTCCGTGGCGGTGGGCGGGGTAGCACTCATGTTCGCCTCCGTAGCGGTTAGGGTTGGACGCCGGTCTGCACGTTGATGCACTTACGTGCGGCAAAGATGTTGCAAAAGCGTGTCGCAAACAGGTATGGCAACGCGTAGTCGAAACCGGAGCAGTGCGCCTTACTTAAACAGGCACCTTCTTCAGCATTTCGACGCCAACCTGGCCGGCTGCGATTTCGCGCAGTGCGACGACGGTGGGCTTGTCGCGGCTTTCGATCTTCGGCGTGTGGCCTTGAGCGAGCTGACGCGCGCGATAGGTTGCGGCAAGCGCGAGTTCGAAACGGTTCGGGATCTGTTTGAGGCAGTCTTCGACGGTAATGCGGGCCATGTTGGGTTCCTTCTCAGTATGTTGCTTATTCTACCTTATGTGCTCGGTACACCGCCGCGCTTACGCGTGTGGCAGGTGAATGCCGAGCTGCACGAAAAGCTGCGTGTGGCGCGCGTATTGCGAGGCGAAGCGCGAACGCGTCGCGGCCACGAGGCATTGCAGTTCGCTGAGCGCGCGTTCGAACTTCTCGTTGATCACCACGTACTCCGCTTCCGCCGCGTGCGCCATCTCGCTGCCGGCCGCGAGCAGCCGGCGTGTGATCACGTTCGGCTCGTCCTGGCCGCGCTTCTTCAGACGCTCTTCGAGCGCTTCGAGCGATGGCGGCAAAATGAAAATTTCGACCGCGTTGTGAAACTGCTTTTTCACCTGCTGCGCACCCTGCCAGTCGATTTCGAGCAGCACGTCATGGCCGCTTTTCATCTGGTCCTCGATCCACACGCGCGAGGTGCCGTAGTAGTTGCCGTGCACTTCCGCGCTTTCCAGAAACTCGCCGGCATCGTGACGCTTCATGAAATCGTCGACGGTGGTGAAGTGGTAGTGCTCGCCGTCCTGCTCCTTCGGGCGCGGCGGACGCGTCGTGTACGAGATCGACAGGCGGATCGCGTCGTCGCCGGCGAGCAGCGCGTTTACGAGCGTCGACTTGCCCGCGCCCGAAGGCGCGACGACCATGAACAGGTTGCCGGGGTAAGCACCGGCGTACGGATTGCGCGGCGTTTCGCGTGGGTGGTGATGGTCGGTCATGTCCGTGGTGCTCCAGCCTTATTCCAGATTCTGTACTTGCTCGCGCATCTGTTCGATGAGCAGCTTCAGGGTCATCGACGAATCCGCCAGTTCCTTTGCGGCGGCCTTGGAACCGAGCGTGTTCGCTTCGCGGTTGAGCTCCTGCATCATGAAGTCGAGGCGCTTGCCGACCTTGCCGCCCTTCTGGATCACGTGACGCGTTTCGTTCAGGTGAGCCGTGAGACGCGACAATTCTTCGGCGATGTCGATACGGATGCCGTACATCGTCACTTCCTGGCGAATCCGCTCGTTGATCTCTTCGCGCGAGACGATCGTCGCGGCGGTATCCGGCGCGGCGATGCCGAGCGCTTCCTGCAAGCGTTCGACAATCTTCTGTTGATGCTTGGCGATCAGTTCCGGCACGAGCGGCGTGATCTTCGTGACGATCGCTTCCATCTCGGTGACGTTGGCGATCAGCATGGTCGCCAGTTGCGCGCCTTCGCGGGCGCGCACGTCGATCAGGTCCGTGATGGCCTGCTTGCCGCAGGCGAGCACGGCGTCGCGCAGCACTTCAGGCGCTACGCCGCTTTCGGCCAGAATGCCCGGCCAGCGCAGAATCTCGCCCGTGCGCAGCCGCTCTGCTTCCGGAAACGTCGAGAGCACCGTGCGTTCGAGCAGCGCGAGTTGCGTGAGCGCGTCGTGGTTGATCGAACCCGCGTTGGCGGACTGTTCGCTGCGTTGCAGGTTGATGCGGATATCGACCTTGCCGCGCGACAGCTTGTTCATCAGCATCTCGCGCAGCGTGGGTTCGCACACGCGCACGTCTTCCGGCATGCGGAAGTTCAGATCGAGAAAGCGCGAGTTCACGGTGCGCAGTTCGACCGATACGCTCACGCCACCTGTGCCCGAGGCCGCGACGAGTTCGCGCGTGGCGCTCGCATAGCCAGTCATGCTGTAGATCATCGTATTTCTCGCGATTGCGGCCATGCGCTCGACGATGGCCTGAGAGTCGAATCGCCCGGCGTGTACGAGACGCGGGGCGGGGAAACGGCATTATCCCATTTTTGGCGGAAAGGCCGCCCCGCGATGGCGCCCCTTGAAGAGCCAACGCACATGCGGGCAGCCGCCCCGCCCGATCGGCTGTAAAATCGCGCTTTCCCTCCCGCTTTTCTTCCTGACCGATCCCAACATGACCAACGACACCCAACGCCCCAGCGGCCGCAAGGCCAATCAGCTGCGCGACGTGCGCATCACGCGCCACTACACGAAGCACGCGGAGGGCTCGGTGCTGGTCGAATTCGGCGATACGAAAGTGATCTGCACCGCGAGCATTGCTGAGAGCGTGCCGTCGTTTCTGCGCGACCGAGGCCAGGGCTGGCTCACCGCCGAATACGGCATGTTGCCGCGCGCCACGCACACGCGCAGCGACCGCGAAGCCGCACGCGGAAAACAGACCGGCCGCACCCAGGAAATCCAGCGGCTGATCGGTCGCGCGCTGCGCTCGGTGTTCGATCTGGAGAAGCTCGGCGCGCGCACGCTGCATATCGATTGCGACGTGATCCAGGCCGACGGCGGCACGCGCACGGCCAGCATCACCGGCGCGTTCGTGGCGGCACACGATGCGGTGGCCAAACTGCTGGCCACCGGCCGCATCGAAAGCTCGCCGATTGCTGATTATGTCGCGGCGATTTCGGTGGGCGTGTACGACGGCCTGCCGGTGCTGGATCTCGACTACGACGAAGACTCGCAATGCGACACCGATATGAACGTCGTGATGACGGGCGCGGGCGGGTTCGTGGAAATTCAGGGCACCGCTGAAGGTGTGGCCTTCTCGCGCGACGAAATGAACGCGCTGCTGGATCTGGCCAGCGACGGCATCAATACGCTGATCGCGAAGCAGAAAGCAGCGCTGGAGCAAAAGGGTGAATGAGGTGAGTCAAAACAATGGCGCGGCCGTGTCCGCTTCGCCGTTGAAGAGAGTCGTGCTGGCGTCGAACAACGCCGGCAAGCTGCGCGAGTTCGCGGCGTTGCTCGGCGCGGCCGGCATCGAACTGATTCCGCAAGGCGAGTTGAACGTGCCGGAAGCCGAAGAGCCGCATCCGACCTTCGTCGAGAACGCGCTGACCAAGGCGCGCCATGCGTCGAAACTGACCGGCCTGCCCGCGCTCGCCGACGACTCGGGCCTTTGTGTGCGCGCGCTGCGCGGCGCGCCGGGCGTCTATTCGGCGCGCTACGCGCAGCTTGCCGGCGGCGAAAAGAGCGACGCGGCGAATAACGCGCGCCTCGTCTCGGCGTTGCAAGGCGAGACCGATCGCCGCGCCTACTACTTCTGCGTGCTGGCTTTGGTGCGTCACGCGGACGATCCCGAGCCGCTGATCGCCGAAGGCCGCTGGCATGGCGAAATGCTGGACGCACCGCGCGGCGCACATGGATTCGGCTACGACCCGTACTTCTTCCTGCCGTCGCTGAATGCGAGCGCCGCCGAACTCGAACCGGCGGTGAAGAACGCCAGCAGCCATCGCGCGATTGCGTTGCGGCAACTGCTCGCGCGTCTGACGGAGGAAGCGTGATTCCGATCAAACCGGCGCCCGCCGATATCGGCAACGGCGTCATCAAGGCCTTCACGTCGCCGGGCAGCATCCGGCTGACATCGCTACCGCCGCTGGCGTTGTACGTGCATTTTCCGTGGTGCGTGCGCAAGTGTCCGTATTGCGATTTCAACTCGCACGAGTGGAAAGGCGACACGTTCCCCGAGAACGAATATCTCGACGCGTTGCGCGCCGATCTCGAGAGGGCGCTGCCGCTGGTCTGGGGCCGCCAGGTGCATACGGTGTTCATCGGCGGCGGCACGCCCAGCCTCCTTTCGGCGGCCGGGCTCGATCGCATGCTGTCCGATGTGCGCGCGCTGCTACCGCTCGACGCCGACGCGGAAATCACGCTCGAAGCCAATCCCGGCACCTTCGAAGCCGCCAAGTTCGCGCAGTTTCGCGCGAGCGGCGTGAACCGGCTCTCGGTGGGCATCCAGAGTTTTAACGAGGCTCATCTGAAGGCGCTCGGCCGCATTCACGACTCGGCGCAAGCGCGCCATGCCGTCGAAGTGGCCTCGACCACGTTTGATAACTTTAATCTCGACCTGATGTTCGCGCTGCCGGGGCAGACGCTCGCCGAATGCCAGGCCGATGTCGAGACAGCGTTGTCGTTCGCGCCGCCTCATTTGTCGCTGTATCACCTGACGCTCGAACCGAACACGCTATTCGCGAAGTTTCCGCCCGCCCTGCCCGACGACGATGCATCCGCCGATATGCAGGACTGGATTCACGAGCGCACCTCCGCTGCCGGTTACGAGCGCTATGAGGTGTCGGCGTATGCGCAGCCGCATCGGCAGAGCAAGCACAATCTGAACTACTGGCGCTTCGGCGACTATCTCGGCATCGGCGCGGGCGCGCATACGAAGCTGTCGTTTCCGAATCGCGTGCTGCGGCAGGCGCGCTACAAGCATCCCGCCACCTTCATCGAGCAGGCGAAGGCCGGCACGGCGGTGCAGGAAGAGCATGAAGTCGGGCCGCGCGATCTGCCGTTCGAGTTCATGCTGAACGCGCTGCGGCTGGTGGAAGGGTTTCCGGTGCATCGGTTCATCGAGCGGACGGGGATGTCGATGACGTCGATCGAACCGGCCTTGCAGGAAGCCGAACGGCGCAAGCTGATCACGCGCGACCACGAAAAGATTGCACCGACGCCGCTCGGCCAGGCGTTCCTGAACGATTTGCAAGAGCTGTTTCTGAAAGATCCGCAGTGATTGCGGATCGACCGGGCGCCGCAGCGAGGTTTTTTCAGGTTACAATTTAGGGCTTGGAGGTGTGGCCGAGTGGTTTAAGGCACCGGTCTTGAAAACCGGCGAAGGAGCAATCTTTCCGTGAGTTCGAATCTCACCGCCTCCGCCAGAACATCAATGAATACGGGCCTTTCGGCCCGTTTTTCGTTTCTACCCGCCAAACAACCCGCCAACCATGCGAATGTCCTTGAATGGGTACATCAGGACTTGTGGCGCACCAAATCCCGCAGATGATGTTCCCGGAACCAGCGGGATAGTCGCTCCTCGTTCTCGGAAACGGCCCAGATCCCTGCGCCAAACACAACCACGATCGTCCCTATCAAAATCGCCAACATTGAGTCGCTCATGGCAGCCTCCATCAAAGTCATGGCCACGCTTAAATTTTAGGCGACAGCTTGCACCAATGCCCGCCTTGGGTGTTGCCTTGGGTGTCGCCTTGGGTGTCGCCTTGGGTGTCGCCTTGGGTGTCGCCTTGGGTGTCGCCTTGGGTGTCGCCTTGGGTGTCGCCTTGGGTGTCGCCTTGGGTGTCGCCTTGGGTGTCGCA